>NZ_JBSIBX010000001.1:0-645357 GCF_058245105.1 Chryseobacterium sp. UF-81
TCTAAGCCAACTCACAATTGTAGAGCGTGCTTGTATACCGTATTTTTTCCGACAGTCGGTAATTCCTGATTTTCCCGCTTCTATTTCTCTTACAATTTGAAGCTTCAAACTCAAATTGTAATCTCTCTGAGTACGCTTGACATAACGGGGTTCTAAATGTTCTTCCATAACGATTCTTTTTTTGTGTATCGATATTTCAGGACTAGACATAAATGTAATAAAAAAACCGTCTCCAAATGAAGACGGTTTTTTTATTTTTAGTAAAGATTACTTTGCTGCTGCTTTTTTAGCAAGTTTAGCTGCTTTCTTTTCAGCTTTTGCTGCTGCTTTCTGCTCTTCAGCTGTTAAAGGCTTAGGTTCAGGAGCATTAGCATCTACATTTCCTTTGATGTAGATTACGCTTCTGCTGTTAGCAGGGTCATTAGAGAAAACTTCAATCATTTTATTGAAAGGTCCGTTAAGAGTAGTGTTGTATCCTACTTTAATCTTAGCAGACTTTCCTGGCATGATTGGATCCTGGCTGAACTCAGGTGTAGTACATCCGCAAGAAGGCTTTACGTTGGAAAGGATCAAAGGCTTGTCACCAGTGTTTGTTACTGTGAAAAATCTTGTACCGTCAGCACTTGGCTTGATAGTACCATAGTCAAAAGTAGTTTTGTCAAACGTAATCGTCTGTGCAGATGCCAATGCAAATGTTCCGAATAATGCAATTCCTGCAATTAATTTTTTCATATTCTTGAATGTTAATATGTTTGTTAGATAAATTTCGAGAAACAAAGTTAAAAATTATTTTAATTCATACTTAAAATTTTTTTTCTTTAGACTATTTTTGCAAATTGTAAGCAAAAGAAATAGAATTTTATGCAGATTTCAGAAAAGTACAATCCACAGGAAACTGAACAGAAATGGTACAACTTCTGGATGGAAAATAAATATTTCCATTCAGAACCTAATGAGAAACCACCATATACTGTGGTAATTCCTCCGCCAAACGTAACGGGGATATTACACATGGGACATATGCTGAACAATACCATTCAAGATGTTCTCGTCCGCCGTGCAAGAATGCAGGGCTTTAATGCCTGCTGGATTCCGGGCACAGATCACGCTTCAATTGCCACTGAAGCCAAAGTTGTTGCCAAACTGAAGTCTGAAGGGGTCAGTAAATCAGATATTACCCGTGAAGAATTCTTAAAACATGCCTGGGAATGGACCGACAAATATGGAGGAACAATCCTTGAGCAGCTGAAAAAGCTGGGATGTTCATGTGACTGGGACAGAACCCGTTTCACCATGGAAGAAAAACTTTCCCAACAGGTGATTAAAAGCTTTGTAGACCTATACAATAAAGGACTCATCTACAGAGGTTACAGAATGGTTAACTGGGATCCGGAAGCAAAGACCAATATTTCTGATGAAGAAGTAATATTTAAAGAACAGAACGGGAAATTATATTTTCTTAAATATAAAATCGAAGGGTCGGAAGAATTTCTTTCCGTTGCTACAACACGTCCTGAAACTATTTTCGGGGATACTGCCGTATGCATCAACCCTAATGATGAAAGATATGCTCATCTGAAAGGTAAGAATGTAATCGTACCGATCGTTGACAGGGTAATTCCTATCATCGAAGACGAATATGTAGACATTGAATTCGGAACCGGAGCGTTGAAAATTACGCCTGCCCATGATACGAATGACTATGAGATCGGGCAGAAGCATCAGCTGAAAATGATCGATGCTTTGGATGATGACGGAAATCTTAACGAGCACGGTTTACATTATGCAGGGAAAAACAGATTTGATGTAAGAAAGCAGATTGCAAAAGAATTACAGGAAAAAGATCTCTTACTGAAAGCAGAAGATTATGTAAATAAAGTAGGAACTTCAGAAAGAACAGGCGCAGTTATTGAGCCTAAGGTTTCTGTTCAGTGGTTCTTAAAAATGTCTGAAATTGCCAAGCCTGCCCTGGATGTAGTAATGGATGATGAGGTGAAGTTCTACCCGGAAAAGTTCAAAAATACCTATAAGCACTGGATGGAGAACATCCGCGACTGGAATATTTCCCGTCAGCTTTGGTGGGGACAGCAGATTCCGGCATTCTATTATGGAGATGGGGAAAATGACTTTGTTGTTGCAGAAACTCAAGAAGAGGCTTTAGAAATTGCAAAGCAAAAAACAGGGAATGCACAGCTGACAGCTGACAGCTTAAAACAGGACGAAGACGCTCTTGATACCTGGTTCTCATCATGGTTATGGCCGATGTCTGTATTTGACGGTCTGCTTGATTCTGAAAATAAGGATATCAACTATTATTATCCTACCTCTGACCTGGTTACAGGACCGGATATTATTTTCTTCTGGGTAGCCAGAATGATCATGGCCGGACTGGAATACAGAAAAGAAGTTCCGTTCAAAAATGTTTATTTTACAGGAATTGTAAGAGATAAACAGAGAAGAAAGATGTCAAAATCTTTAGGAAATTCTCCGGACCCGCTTGAATTGATGGATAAATATGGTGCAGATGGAGTGCGTGTAGGAATCTTATTGAGTTCAGCAGCAGGAAATGACCTTCTTTTTGACGAAGATCTGATGCTTCAGGGAAGAAACTTTATGACGAAAATCTGGAGTGCATTCCGTTTAACTCAGGGATGGAACAAAGAAAATAAACCATTGAATGATTCAGATAAAAATGCAATCGAATGGTTTGAGCATAAATTAAATAAAACAATCGGAGAGATTGAGCAGCAGTTTGAAAAGTTCAGAATTTCTGATGCCCTGCATCTTATCTATAAACTGATCTGGGACGATTTCTGCGGATGGTATCTGGAAGCAGTGAAGCCCAATTACGGTGAAGGAATTTCTGAAGATGTGTACCAGAAAACAATCGGTTACTTTGAAGAGCTGATGAAACTTCTTCATCCATTTATGCCATTCCAGTCTGAAGAAATCTGGCAGCTTATTTCAGAGAGAAGCATAGAAGAAGCTTTAATTGTTGCTCAGCAGAAAAAAGCCGGGGCATTTAATGAAGAAATCATCAAAAACTTCGAAACTGCTGAAGAAATCATTTCCGGAATAAGAAACTACCGTCAGACTAAAGGAATTTCACCTAAAGAAGCTGTTGAGGTTTATACAAGTGCCTCAAAGTTTGAAAATGAAGCGGTGATCAGAAAACTGGCCAATGTTACTGAAATTCATTTCGGGACGAAAACAGATAAGCCTAGCTTTACATTCCTTGTTAGTGCAACAGAAGTTTCTATTCCTCTGAGCGAAAATTTAGATTTAGGTGAGGAAAAAAAGAAGACAGAAGAAGAAGTAGCCTATTTAAAGGGATTCCTGATCTCTGTGGACAAGAAACTTTCCAATGAAAAGTTTGTAGCCAATGCCAAGCCTGAAATTGTAGAGATAGAACGCCAGAAACAGAAAGATGCTCAGGATAAAATTGCTATTTTAGAAGAGAAGCTGAAAAGCTTGTAAATTTAAAAGATAGACAGTAAGTTTGTCGGAATGTCAGGCTGAGCGGAGTCGAAGCCTGATATCTTAAAATAAAACAATATTTTGTATATATTTTAAAATGTTCCGACGGCTCTTATTATACAGGAGTTACCAATGATATTGAAGTCAGATTGGATCAGCATCAGTCTGGAAAATTTCCTGAAAGCTATACACACAAAAGAAGACCTGTAGAATTGGTCTTCTTTTGTGAATTTAATGACAGTATGCAGGCTGTTTTATTTGAAAAACAAGTGAAAGGATGGAGCCGAAAGAAAAAAGAAGCGATTATAAATGATAACTGGGAACAGTTAAAAGAATTATCTGTTTGTAAAAACAAAAGTCATTCGGATAATTTGGAGCAAGATCAAAAAGGCTTCGACTCCGCTCAGCCTGAAAGTATAAACAACAAAAATTAAAATGACACACATAGACAACATAAAAAAACTATTCTCAAGAAACTTCGTTGAAAGTCCTTTACTGGAAAGCTTCGAAGTAGGGAAACTTTACCTTTCCAGTGGGAAGCTCGTTGCCTGTGATCCTTTGATCACGAATGATATGCTGCCTTTTACAACAGAGTTTCCAAAAGGAAATTTCTCTGTTTTACTGCATAAAGAAAGAGAAAGCAACTGTGTTGCATATGCAGAAGTAGTTTTCAGTAATTCAGAAATTACAGACTGGAAAATGGCTGTCACCGAAGGCCAGGATATTAAAGATCTTGCTGAAGAGGAAGTTTTCGGGTACCCTGTAGAAAGTGGAATGGGATGCCTGATGGATGTAGATACCCAGCAGAGCCTTAACGAACTTGAAAAAAGGTTGTATCACAGCAAAGGGGCAGATTTTATGGGGATCTATGAAGAATTTTTCCATGACTATTTCTTCGATGAGAAAGGAGCTATAGATCAGTATGCATTTCTGAAGCCTGCTGATGAGCACCCCGGAACAATTTTTGCCTTTGAAACAGGATATGGCGAAGGTTTTTATGCCAGCTATATTGCTTACGATAAGGATCAAAAACCTGTGAAGATAATTACAGAATTTATTGAGATAAGTTAATTAAATTAGTTATTTTTGAAACCTAGTTTTCTGAAAGCATTATATTAAACTCAGATAAAAACACCAATGAAATTCTCATCAGAACAACCCAAAATTATTGTAGTAGGCAGCTCATCAATTGATCTCGTTTTAGAAACTGAAAAAATTCCTCAGTCCAATGAAACTGTTTTGGCTCTCAAATCAGATAGTTATTTTGGCGGAAAAGGAGCCAATCAGGCGGTGGGAACCGCAAGGCTGGGAGCCAGTGTCTATTTTATAGGATGTGTAGGGATGGATCCTCTTGGCCAGCAGATTATGAGAAATCTTGTAGGTGAAGGTGTAAATGTAGGCTTTGTCCATGAAACCGATATGGAATCTACGGGAACAGCATATGTAACTACCAGCCATGGAAATGCAGCTATTGTAGTGGTTCCTGCCGCTAATAAGCGCCTCAGCATTCAGCATGTGGAAGATGCAGACCGTTACTTTAACAGTGTGGATCTTGTCCTTGTTCAGCTTGAAGTGGCTATGGAAGTAGTAGAATATGCGATCAGAAAAGCTAAAAAATATGGAAAAAAAGTAGGCCTTTATGCCTCGCCGGCGATGAGAATCAGTGAAGGAATTATAGAAAATGTAGATTTTATTGTGACAAAAAGCAGTGAACTGCATACTGTTTTCGGTGAAGATAAAAGAGAAGAGATCCTTAAGAAATATTTCAACAAGGTTTTCGTAAGAGACGATACCAATTCAACGATCTATTTTGACGGTACAGAAATGAAGTACTATAGAAATGATAAAGACGAGACCGTTTACAAAATGGGAATGGGAGATGCCTTTACTTCAGGATTTGCTGTAGCACTGTGCCACGGAAATTCTATCGAGGATTGCGTGAAATTCGGTAATGAAGTTTCTTCAAGGGTTTCCGGAGGGAAAGGTTCACAGACGGGACTTCCCAGAATGTCGGATTTCCTTTCCTAAAGCTATTTGCCACATATCGAAAGTTGTAAACTTAACATAAAAATATAAGTAAAATCTCCACTTTTATAGTGGATTTTTTCTTTTTAATAGTATGGAGAAACTTGAGCTCATTACAAAAGATCATATACCTCTGGCAGTTCATCTTTTCAGACCTGTGAAAAGTAACGGGAAACTGCTTCTGATCAATTCTGCAACAGGTGTGAAGCAGCAGGTGTACTTCTCATTTGCCCATTTCTTTTCAGAACATGGATTTACGGTCATTGCCTATGATTACAGAGGGATAGGACTGTCAAAACCGGAAAATATGAAAGGATTTAAAGCTTCCATGAGAATCTGGGGTTCAAAAGATTATAAAACACTGACCCAATATATTAAAACAGAATTTCCGGAATATAAAAAATACTGTCTGGGACATTCTGTGGGGGCTTTGATTCTCGGCATGAATGAAGATTCCCAGATGTTTGATGAATTCATTTTTGTGGGAACCCAGAATGCATTTGTCGGAAACCTGAAGCTCAGGACAAAAGTAGAGGCTTATCTTGGCTTTGGTATTGTTCAGCCCATAACCACCGGATTATTAGGTTATTTCCCTGCAAACTGGTTTGGACTCGGAGAAAGTCTTCCAAAAAATTGTGCATATGACTGGAGAACCTTAATTTTAAACAGGAAATCAACCAACAGACTGTTGGAGAAAATTGATGACTATTCTAAAAAATTGACGCAAAAAGTGTTTGTGATCCGTGCAGAAGACGATGTATGGCTGACTGAAAAAGGAGTATTGAGCCTTTTAAACAATACATATCCCAATCTTAGACCTACCTACAGGCTAATAAGAACGTCTGAATCTGACAAAAACGAGATCGGGCACGTCAATTTTTTTAGAAGTTATAACAAAAAACTCTGGAATATTATTTTAAACGAATTGGCAGATAAATGAAAAGTACGATCGAAAACACAGTAGAATTTGTAAAAGAAAAATTGAAAGGAGCTGAAGCCGGGCACGACTGGTATCACATTGAAAGAGTATGGAAGCTGTCGAAAAAAATAGCCGCATCAGAAGACTGTAATCAGGAAGTTGTGGAACTTTCTGCATTGCTGCATGATATTGCAGATCCAAAATTTCATAACGGAGACGAAACCATTGCTCCAAAAATAGCAAGAGAGTTTTTGGAAGGGCAGCAGGTTTCCGAAGAGGTGATAGAAAAAGTTTTATTTATCATTAAAAATATTTCGTTTAAAAACAGGAGCGAAGTTCCGGCTGAACTGCCGATTGAGCTTAAGATTGTACAGGATGCAGACCGTATAGATGCGATAGGTGCTATCGGAATCGGAAGGACATTCAACTTCGGAGGCTTTAAAAACAATCCGATGTATGATCCGGAAATTCAGCCAAGCCTGAATATGTCTAAAGATGAATATAAAAAATCCAACGGTACAACGATCAATCATTTCTACGAAAAGCTTCTGCTTTTAAAAGACCTGATGAATACTGAAAAAGGGAAGGAGATCGCTCAGCAAAGACATGATTATATGCTGGGATTCCTGGATCAGTTCTACAAGGAATGGAATGTAGATTAACATTCCTCTGAAAAATCTTAAATCAGTATCTTTGCAGTATGGTATTTATCATTTTTGTTATCTTTTGGGCTTGTGTTCTTTCTTTGATTTTATTTAAAGTAAAATCGGGAAGGCTGGCAAAATGGGTAAAGCTGTTCCGTATCCTTACACTGGTTTTTTCAATCTCAACGTTTACCTACTGGTTCATTAAAAAAAGTGCGGTAGGCTTTGTAGATAATTCTGTAGGACTGCAGGTGGTCAATAAGCTTCCGCAGACACTGGATTTTTATCTGATCAATGTGGATACTGCCAAAATCCAAAATCTGGAACCTAAACATATAGGGAAAATACGTCCGGAATATTACAGGATAGAATATCTTAAAATGGACAAATCCGATGAATACTGGATCATAGGATATTTGGGTAAAAAGAATATGGTCTATTTCTCCCAACATGCTGTCCCTAACAAAAATATTGACCAGATTGTAGAAGTCCAGAACTATATCAACCAAAGTGTAAAACTTTCGGAAGCAGCAAAAAAACAGGTGGAAACCTATAACTATGAAAATGCAAAACTGGGAATCTGGGTATCCTTAGATCTCCTGCTTCTCTTCCTGAACCTTGTGCTTTTGTTAAGAAAAAATAAGCCATAAGTAATGGGTAATTAAAATATTACCCATTACTTATGGCTCATTACTCATTATATTACGGATAGTCAAGAATCTGCATGACCTGTTCCTTAAATTCTTCAGGACAGTTTTTAATCAGCTTGTCTTTGTTGTGTTTACTGATCTGGTGGGCTTCCAGCCATTCAGTCCGGTTGGAACTCAGACTATGGTTATCGTAAACTCTTTTTATTTTGTGGTCTTCGTAAAACGTATATTCATCACCAAGCCACGTACTAGCAATACTGATTGTGCAAATTTCTTTTTCCATGACATTTGTTTTTAACATACTGTACTTCATAATGAATATCAGTATACCCTAATTTACTGTTTTTTTTCAACAAAACAGCTTTTTGATGTCTTTTTATGGATCTGGCTGAAAAATGCAATAATTAAAAACTGATCTGGTTAATGTAATTAGAACAGAGTGCCGTTATTATCAGTAGCCATTTGCGGGATATGAAGATCTGTTTTCCACTCCTCATTCATCTTTTTAATAAAATAGGCGGAAAGCAGCGGAGAAGCTTTTTCAATATTCTGATGGACAAAGAAATATACATTTTGCAGACCCTCCTTTTTCCATTTTGTCAGACGTTTCATCCAGTCGTCCAGCCTTTCATAGTCGCTTTCGGCATTGGCGCCCACATATCTTATAAAAGCGTTGGGAGTAGTGAGGCGCATATGGAGCATATCTCTTCTCCCGGCAGTATCCACAATAATATTGGTAATGTTGTTGGCTTCAAAAAGCTCACAGGTTGTATTGAAAATTTCTTCATCGGAGAACCATTCCGTATTGCGGAGTTCAATGGCAAGAGGAACTTCCTTGGGCCAGTCTTTTACAAACTTTTCCAGCCTGTCATAATCTTTAGGTTTAAAATTATCATGAAGCTGTAAAAAAGCCATTCCCAGTTTCTGATCAAAATTCATGATGGCCGATGCAAAGCTGGTTACCGGCTCAGTAACGTCAATCAGCCTTCTGAAATGGGAAACCGTGTTGGTGATCTTTGGGAAAAATTTAAAATTTTCAGGTGTTTTCTCTTTCCATACCGCAACTTGCTCCGGAGTAGGCATTCCGTAAAAAGTAGCATTCAGTTCTATAGAATTAAACTGCTTGGCGTAGTACGTCAATTCGTCCTTAGTTCCTTTAGGATAAAATCCCTTGAGATCGGTCTTGTTCCATTTTGCACATCCGATGGAAATATTTTCCAGTCCTTTTTTATTTTGATTTAGAATTTCCTTGGTTCGGGAATGATCTTTAGGAAGTGTAAAATCTATTGTTGACGGGTCTTCTACCTGGCCGAATTTCATATCTATATTTTTAAGATTAAACGAGTATAACAAATATAAAACAAAAACCATAGAAATTTCTATGGTTTTGTATTGCCTTTTATCATTGAATAGTATTGTCTTATTTTACCCCCTGTGTTACCATTCTGTTTGAAATAACAGAATAGATACATCCGGTAGTTTTTAAATTGACAGTGATCGTAGCCGGAGTAGACCGGTAAGCAGTATCACCATAAGGTTCAACGATCTTACCGTTTGAATCTTTTAAAGTCCTTCCTTTTATCGTATAAGTCATCGTTGCCGTTCCTGTAAATCCACTTGAAGGATTAAAGGTAACAATACCTGTTGTTTTATTATAAGTCCATGTTCCCTGCGGAGTCACTTTTTTACGGTACAATGTAAGATCTGTATCATTGTTTTTCGTAAAGCTGAATGTTGAATAGTCAATATTAGAACTGCTGCCGGTTGGTGGAGTCGTAATACTGATGGCACCTTTGTAAGCTATATCATTAGTCAGGACCGGAATGTTAACCGGTTGGAACTTACATGTGGAAGCTACATCGTCATTGGCAACAGCGGCATAAGGAAGAGTAAGCTTTACATTTCTGATAATATGCTGTTGATAAGCTGCTCCCGTAGCTGCTGCAAAGCCCAACTTCAAAACAGAAGGAACGGTTGCATTCAGAGTTTGAGGGGTAGCAGCTCCTTCAACATCCGAAGTATTAAAATCGGTTGTCTGAGGATTGGCATTCTCGGTATAAGGTACTGACGTTTTGTAGTGGTAATAATTGATAACATTCACAGGAGTCCCGTTTTGTGTAGTCTGGATATCCACTTTTATATCAAACCCGTCTGTTGTGGTCGGAGTTGTAAAATGGGGAATCAGGTCCAGATATACCTTCCTGAATTCTCCGGCGTTGTTTCTAAGGTCAAATACAGAAGTAAGTGAATTGGAAGTCGCAAGATAGCTTCTGTCTGTTTGCAGGATTCTGCCTACCGTACCTGAGTTGCTTAAGGTAGAACGGGTAACCAATACGGGATATCCTGTATATCCTAATCCTAATCCGTTTGCATTGATTGCGGCCCCCATTGCCCCTCTTAAAGTGACATGGCTTGTCGCCTGGCTCCAGGTTACCCCTGCAATACCATTTACTCTGGCATCTCCCTGAAAACGTTTGGACTTGAAATTTCCGAATTCATCCAGAGCAATCCCCAGATAAGCTCCTGATAAACCGGCCTTTCTCAGAGTTGAATAAGTATCTTTTGCTCTGTTATAAGAATACCCGAGTCCGGCACCTGGCGCTCCAATGGTGGGACTTGTTACAGATCCGTCATAAAGAAAGAAAGATAGCCCATCTCCATACGTGCCGCTTAGTGGTGTTCCGTTTTTCATATCATATTCGAATTCCACGTGAAGTCCGTTTACCGAAGTAAAAGTTCTTCCGTTGATAAACAATCCCCCGAACTGGCTTGAGCTGGCGGGAGTAAGCTGTACTCCTGTAGAAGTATGGGAGGCGCTTCCCTGTATCGAAAGTTCTGATGCCGAAGAAGCATTCATTAACGAACTTGAATAGGAATAAAACCCATAAATACTTGCTACCTCAGTACTATCTGTCTGCGCATACGCGAAGTTGGCAAGCAGAACGAAAAGCAGGCTCATCCAAGACAGCCCTTTAAAATTCTTTTTCATGGCTGCTTATTTTACAACAAATACGATGTTGATGAAAGATGCTGAAGTAGCATTGGATAAGACATCATAGTTTAATACGCCCGTGCTGCTGATGCTGTTTATTTTGAAAACAGAAGTATCATAGCCCGTTACATAATAGTGCAGATCTGTTGCGTTTGGAAAAAACGGAATAGAAGCCGGAGCAGATGTACTTCTTGCATTTGCCGGGATATTCGAAAACTGGCTTTTATATAAAGTATACAAATCTTTTGTCTGTCCTGTTGCAGGGGTAGTGGTGTCAAAAACTACACTTGGCATGTAGAAGAACTTGGCTACATACGGAGAAAGACATACCCAGTCCGGAGTGGCAGGAGTTCCTACATTTTGACTGATACATTTTTTGTTGGTATCAAAAATAACGAGGCCTGTTGCTGGATTGGTAACTGTTGCGAGATTGCTGATTCTTGGTAAAAGAAGCCCTTTAGAAGTGCTTGTAATATCTAAAACTGAGCTTGGATCAGGGGTAGATGTATTAATACCCACTTGAGCAGTAATGGTACAGAAAGCCATTACCAAAATTAACGTAATAATCTTGTGCATTTTCGAAATAATTTTTTTTTGTGTTTTGTACTATTAACAAATTTCTTGCCAATAGTAAATTTCTTGTTAATTAAAATTTGGTTATTTTATGCTATAAATAAAATTTGTTTATGGATAATTTTAAATTTAAATTTTTATTGAATTTAAATTCATCATTTGCCCAGCTATTTTGTGTTTTTTTATAGTTTTTATGAATACCTCATTTCTCTTTTTAATCTAAAATGAATTATTGCAATTATTACTGTTTTGATTATAAATGTTTAATATTAAGTTATGTGATGCTTATTCAGAACATGTCTGCTTTATACATTTTAATAACATTCAAACAATTCGTTTTTCTTGCTGACTTAATATTAAATTTTTTAATTTAGAATCTGTGTTTTTAGTAAATTTTCAACAAATGTAAGGTAAAATTATTAGAAATAATAAATGAGAATTGAACCAATAGACATTTGATTCACCCTTTGGAGAACATAGAGTGAATATTTTCAGTATTAATGAAGGATTACTGAGAATTTTTGTTTTTACAAATGGAATGTTAAAATTTGTTAAAATTTTAACGAAAACAAAAAGCACACTAAAAAGTGTGCTTAATATGATGTTGATTACAAATTGTTATGCTTCACAAGCGGAACACGTAACAAAATTGACCATCATTTCTTTAGAAACAGAAGAGCTTCTTTGATAATAAAGCGTTTTTACTCCTTTTTTCCATGCCTCGATATAAAGGTAATTGACATCTTTTACAGGCATTGTAGATGGAATCTGTAAGTTCAGGGACTGTGCCTGGTCAATATATTGCTGTCTTTGAGCAGCCTGAGAAATAATCTCCATTGGAGAAATTTCTTTGAACGTTTTGAATACTGCTTTCTCCTCATCGGTAAGCTCTTTCAAATGCTGTACAGAACCGTGGTTCAGCATGATCGTTCTCCAGGTTTCCTCGTTGTCAAGTCCTTTTTCTTCCAGTAATTTTGCTAAATATTTGTTCTTACGCATAAAGTTTCCTTTGGCAAGACCAGCTTTATAATAGTTGGATGCAAACGGCTCAATTCCCGGAGAAGTCTGTCCTAAAATGGCAGAACTTGAAGTGGTAGGAGCAATAGCCATTGTAGTGGTATTTCTCAATCCGTAACCTTTCAATAATTCAGGTTCACCGTAGATGTTGGCTAATTCTCTTGAAGCAGTTTCTGCCTGCTCTTTGATATGTTTGAAAGCTCTCGCATTGAACTGAGTCGCCTCAAAACTTTCAAACGGGATCATATTTTTCTGTAAATAAGAATGGTACCCTAAAACTCCCAATCCAAGCGCTCTGTGGCGCATTGCAAAGTTTCTGGCTCCCTGAAGGTAGTAGTTTCCTTCTGTTTTTTCGATGAATTCAGTTAAAACTGCATCCAGGAAATAAACAGCCAGTTTTACTGCATCCGTATCTTTCCACTCATCATACAATTCCAGGTTCATGGAAGACAGACAGCAGATGAAAGATTCTTCTCTGGTAGAAGGAAGCATGATCTCAGAGCAAAGGTTACTTGCATTGACAGGCATTCCCAGATCCTTATAAACCTGAGGTTTGTTTCTGTTAACATTATCCGTGAAGAAAATATACGGAAGACCTTTCTGCTGACGGCTTTCAAGAACTCTTGCCCAGATTTTACGCTTGTCCATATCTCCGTCAATCATATCCTGCATCCAGTAATCAGGAACGCAGATTCCTGTAAATAAATTCTGGATCGGGCTTCCGATATCTTTGATTGATAAGAATTCTTCAATATCACCATGGTCAATATCCAGGTAAGCAGCAAAAGCACCTCTTCTTACGCCTCCCTGAGAAACTACATCCATTGCAGTATCAAATAACTTCATGAACGAAACTGCTCCTGAAGATTTTCCGTTATCCGTTACGGCAGTACCTCTGTTTCTAAGCTCTCCGAAGTAGCCTGAAGTTCCGCCTCCGATTTTCGTCTGCATGATCACTTCCCCCATTTTGTGGGTAATCCCTTCGATGCTGTCCGGAATGTGAACATTGAAACAAGAGATAGGAAGACCTCTCTGTGTTCCCATATTTGCCCAGACAGGAGATGAGAAGCTGATCCATCCTTTGGTGATCATTTCTTTGAAAGCGGGTTGTAATTCCGGCTTGTATAATTTTTTTGCAGCTGCAGTAGTAATTCTGTCAATGGCTCCGTCCACAGTTTCCCCTTTTAACAGATATCCTCTGTTCAGCATCTGCTCAGACTCTTCATTGAGCCACCATATATTTGAATTTTGTTCTTCCATAGATGTTATATTTTCGAATTCCGGTGCAGTGTTTATGCTCCGGAATTTTGTTGCTTTTTATATTGCTTGTAATATGTCCACTTTGTGCGTACCGTTCAGTCCGCTTTCATCCCTTAATCTCTGAAATTCTTTAAAAGATGGGGTATTCAAAACCTCATGCTGAACTTCTTCATTGATATAGTTCGAATAATGTAAAAAGGTAACACCGTCTTCTTTTACATACACCTTATATTCAAATGTCTCCTGATCCAGATTTTTGAAATCATCCAGAAACTTTTGAATATGGGTTTTGTTTTCTGAAACGTATTCAGGCTTTACGGTGTAGGTTACGATTACATTGATCATTGTTGTACTTTGAATTTTTTGTCACTCCGAAGAATGAAGACACTTTATTTGATATGCTTAATATAATACTGCTAATACTATTTGTTTTGACGCTCGCTTCGCTCGCGCCACTATTTCTTGATATTAAAACAAATCGTTCGCCGTAATACTCTTATCGTGCTTCGTATAATCTACCGGTCTTTTTGCAAAGAAATCATCCATAGAATTCGCGAAAACCTCTTCTTCAAACCACTTCATTGGACGGTATTGTTCAGGAGAAACGTTGTATCGGGTTTCCATATCAATTTTCTTCAAGCTGTCGTCTACACGGTACTTCATGAAGTTCAGAAGATCTTCCTTTGAGAAAACGCTTAATTCTCCCAGTTCAAAAATCCAGTCCAGGATTTCACTTTCCAGCTCAATGGATTGATCTACCAAGGTATAAATGTCCTCGATATCTGAATCTGTTAACAGATCAGGCTGTTCTTCACGGATCTTGTTGATCAGGTAGATTCCTGCATTGGCGTGAATCTGCTCGTCAACGGATGTCCAGGCAATGATATTGGACACGTTCTTCATATATCCTTTGAATCTTGTGAAAGAAAGGATGATGGCAAATTGTGAGAATAGTGATACGTTTTCGATCAGAATGCTGAATAATAAAAGAGAAGATACATATTCTTTCGGTGTTGTAGAATTGGCGTGTTTCAGAACATTGGACAGGAAGTCAATTCTTTTTTTCACGGCAGGAATTTCTATAACATTGGAAAATTCTTCGTTATATCCCAATACCTCTACCAATCGGGAATAGGCTTCAGAATGACGGAATTCACATTCTGCAAAAGTAGCTCCAAGACCGTTGAATTCAGGTTTTGGTAAGTGATTGTATAGGTTTCCCCAGAATGTCTTTACAGACACCTCGATCTGTGCAATGGCTAAAAGTGCATTTTTCACAGCATGTTTTTCGTGCGGCTCTAACTGCGAATGAAAATCCTGAACATCTGCAGTAAAATCCACTTCCGAATGCACCCAGAACGATTTGTTGATCGCCTCTACAAACTGAAGAACCTCAGGGTATTCAAATGGCTTGTAACTTACTCTTTTATCGAAAATTCCCATATTAAAAATAGCTTTAAAATTAAATAATCTGCATCACTGTGGATAACGTTGAAGTAATGCTTAACTTCTTGTATGTTTGGTATTTACATGAGAAACATATTCACATTTATAAGTGTAGGTTTCTTGTAAAGAACTAATGACAAAGTTCGAAAAAAAGAACTGATTTTGAAAGGGGTAAATACTAATTGGCTGAGTTTTAACTGTAAAAGTTTTCCACATTTACATGAAACCACCACGGATAATGGCTTAGACGGGGGTATGAGTAAAAAATAAATAAAAAATCAAAGTTACAGTTAAACACTTTAATGTAATTTACTGTAAATGAATGTTTAATGTGTTAAACAGTGAAATTTTCGAATAAATTGTGGTTCTTGTAACAAATTGAAAATAACATCTACTTATTGGGTATAAAACAAGCATCACTTCATGTTAGTAATTCAGGATTTACATAAATCATACGATACGGGGAAAAGCAAGCTGCACGTTCTCAAGGGGATTAATCTTAATATTTCCGAGGGCGAGTTTGTTTCTATTATGGGAAGTTCCGGTTCCGGGAAATCTACGCTTCTTAATATCATTGGTATTCTGGATGAAAAAGATTCGGGAACATATGAGCTGGATAGCGTTCCGATTGAGCATCTGTCTGAAGTGAAAGCAGCGGAGTACAGAAGTAAATTTCTGGGCTTTATTTTTCAGTCTTTCAACCTGATCAGCTATAAAACAGCTCTGGAAAATGTAGCGCTACCTTTATACTACCAAAATGTTCCGAGAAAAGAACGTAATCAGAAAGCATTGGAATACCTCGAGAAAGTAGGCCTTGCACAATGGGCAGGTCACCTTCCTAATGAGCTTTCCGGAGGACAGAAACAGAGGGTAGCCATTGCAAGAGCGCTGATCACAGATCCTAAAGTAGTTCTGGCCGATGAGCCTACCGGAGCATTAGATTCAAAAACGACGCATGATATTATGAAGCTTCTTCAGGACATTAATAATGAAGGAAGAACCATCATCGTTGTCACCCACGAACCGGACGTAGCCGCACAGACCAAAAGAAATGTAATACTGAAGGATGGTATTATAGAAAGTGATGAGTTTATCAAGCAGATTGTTTTGTAAGTGATGGTGAATGGTGAAGAGTGAATGGAGAATTTTGCTTCGCAAGTGAATTGTGAATGTTGAACAATCAGTTTTAATTAGAAATTAAGTTATCAAAACACACCAATACAAATGAAAAAAAATAATCATGTTTTTAAATCTGAACCACTATAAACTTGATGTTTATCAATCGGCCAGACAGTTAAGAATTGAATGTTATAAAATTTTATCTGTGATTCCGGATAGTGAAAGATTTAATCTGACAGATCAGATACGCAGAGCTTCAACTTCGGTAGTTTTAAATATAACGGAAGGATGTTCCAGAAGATCGGAAATTGAAAGGAAAAGATATTTTGAAATAGCCAGAGGCTCGGTTATAGAATTAGATTCATGTTTTGACATAGTTATAGATTGTAATTATATCAAAAAAGAAGAATTAGTAAAAATTGAAAATTTAATAAAAACAACATTTATCTTATTAAGCGGAATGTTGAAAAAAGGATAAAAAAGTAGTTGTGAATTGTCAATAGTGAATAGTGAATAGTGAATTAAAATTTGTAAAGAATCTACTTTAAGAACAACTTTACCATTGACAACAGGGTTAATTGACTTCGGAGAAAATTCACAACGCAGTTAATTGACTTTTACAAAGTAAAAAATAAAAACTATGTTTGACCTAGATCGTTGGCAGGAAATATTCAGTTCTATTCGCAGTAATGTATTGCGGACGGTGCTTTCGGGCTTTACCGTGGCTTTGGGGCTTTTTATTTTTGTTGTTCTTTTCGGAATAGGTAAAGGACTTCAGAATGCCTTTACCGAGGGGTTTGCAAGAGATGCACAGAATCTTATTACGATCTATACAGGCAAAACCACACTGGCTTATAAAGGACTTCAGTCTGACAGAACGGTCACCATGGATAATGAAGATTATGATTTCCTGATCAATACAGATAAAGAAAAAGTAGGTGATGCCAGTCCCAGATATACTGCAAGTTTAATGGTAAAATACGGGAAAGAAAGCGGTACATACCAGATCAACGGAGCGGAACCGGGAGAAAAAACCATTGAGAACAGGAAAATGCTGGACGGGCGCTATCTTTCGCCTATGGACCTTGCAAGAAAGCAGAATGTAGCGGTAATAGGAAGAATGGTTCAGCGTGACCTGATCAAGAACGGGAGCCCGGTAGGAAAAGACCTGAATATCAACGGAACCATGTTCAAAGTAGTAGGCGTATTTTCCGATGACGGCGGAGACTGGGATGAAAGACATATTACCGTTCCCATTACGACCCTTCAGCAGATGAAAAAGGGTTCCGATACAGTATCCACCGCATATATTGCCTATAACGAAAAACTCACACCTCAGGAAGCCATTAAATATGGTGATGAGCTTAAAGACCGCCTGAAAGCCAGAAAGAATGTTGCTCCTGACGATGAAAACGGAGTCCGTGTCTGGAATAATGCCCAGAATATGAACGAAACCTTCCAGTTTATGGCAGTGCTTACCCTGATTGTAGGTTTTATTGGACTGGGAACCTTGCTGGCAGGAATTATCGGGATCAGTAATATCATGGTGTATATCGTAAAAGAAAGAACCAAGGAAATTGGTGTCCGTAAAGCTATTGGAGCCAAACCAAGAAGTATTGTAGCTCTTATTGTACAGGAAAGTGTCGTAATAACGGTAGTTTCAGGAATTGTTGGCGTTGCAGTGGGAGTATTGGCGCTTAGCTTAATAGGGGACAGTCTCGAAGAATATTTCATTAAAAGCCCGAGTGTAGGATGGGGAACCATCTTCATGGCATTTATTGCTTTGGTGTGTTCAGGGCTTATTGCAGGATTTGTTCCGGCGTACAGAGCTTCAAGGATCAAGCCTATAGAAGCGCTAAGAACCGAATAGTGATGCTGTAATCGGATGATCTCTTACGACAGTATTCGTTGATCAGTTAGCAATCATTATTCATATATTATTTTAAACTTATAACTCAAAGAAGTGAACATTTTATTTAAAAAAGATACTTGGCAGGAAATTTATTATTCACTGAGGAATAATAAGCTCCGCACGTTCCTTACCATGATTGGAGTGGGTTGGGGGATGTTTTTGTATGTGAGTCTTCTTGGAGCGGCAAAAGGAATGGAAAATGGTTTCGATAAGCTATTCTCCGGATTTGCGACTAACTCTATTTTTCTCTGGGCTCAGAAAACCTCTATTCCGTACGAGGGATTTCCGAAAGGCAGGGAGGTTCACCTCCAGTTATCTGATATGGATATGCTGAAAAGGAAAGTTACTGCCATAGATTATATTTCCCCGCAGAACGCCAGGGGAAGCTTTACAGGAACACCTGGTGAGTCTATGTCGAGAAATGGCAAAAGCGGAACCTATTCTCTTACGGGAGATTACGCGGTAGGAAATAAAATTTCTGAGAAAAAACTTATTTTCGGACGTTACCTTAACGATGCTGACGTTGTCGGAAATAAAAATGTAGTGGTGATTGGAGAAGAGATTTATAAAAATTTCTTTGATGCCAAGAAAAAAGAAAATCCGGTTGGGAAACAGGTTAATATAAAAGGTCTGTTCTTTAATGTGATTGGTGTTTTCAGAGTGAAAAAAGGGGGTGGTTTTGAAAATGACCGGACTGCTTTTATCCCGCTTTCAACCTATACGAAAATGTATAATGCCGGAGAGCAGATTGACATGTTTGCCATTGTAAGCAAGCCCAATGCTAACGTTAATGGAGTAGAAGAAGATGTAAAACTTGTACTGAAAACTAAAAATAAAGTGTCCCCCGAAGATACCAATGCCTTCGGAAGTTTCAACCTGGGCAAAGAATTTAAAAAGCTGACCGGTTTCCTTACAGGAATGCAGCTTTTAACCATTATCGTAGGAACACTCACTATCCTTGCTGGAGTTATTGCCATCTCGAATATCCTTCTGATCACGGTAAAAGAAAGAACAAAAGAAATTGGAATACGAAGAGCTTTAGGGGCAAAGCCGGCTGAAGTAAGAAACCAGATCCTTCTGGAAAGTGTTGTTATTACGCTCTCTTCGGGGATTCTCGGGTTCATGTGCGGGATATTTGTACTGATTATTTTAAATATGGTGACCCAGAACCAGGATGAGTTTCCGTTCTACAACCCGACTGTCAATTATGGGAACGTATTTGGTGCCATGGCGGTAATGGTAATTCTTGGCCTGATTATCGGGATGATCCCGGCGCAGCGTGCGGTAAAGATCCGGCCGATCGAAGCCCTGAGATCAGAATAGTCATGTGATGATGCGGTGATATGATGATGTGCTTATTTGAAATTGATTTTAATGTTTAAATTTTTTAATCATTAAATATTTAAATAAACTAATAACCTTTTTAATAGTAAAAATAAACTAGATATATGAAAAAGAAATTCACTTGGAAAAAAGCCATTTATATTGTACTGGGGCTTTTATTTGCAGTGGCATTGTTCTCCGGGATCGGGTATCTCGTGAAATCCAATTCTAAAGAAAGTGAAGCTTTCCTGACCAGAAAACCAAAATACCAGGACATGGAAGACAAGGTGATGGCGACAGGGAAGATCATCCCAAAAGAAGAGATCGAGATCAAACCGAATATTGCAGGTATCATTGATAAAATTCTGGTAGATGAAGGTGATAAAGTAACCGCAGGACAGCTGATTGCTACCGTGAGAATCATTCCTAATATTGCTGATGTAAACAATGCACAGCAGGAAGTGGTGAACTCTCAGCTGCAGATCAGCAATGCTAAAATGAATGTGGATAATATGCAGAAGCAATATTCTATGCAGGAAAAGCTGTACAAGCAGGGCGTTATTTCCAAGCAGGAGTACCTGAACTCACAGCAACAGCTGTTTTCACAACAGCAGGCTCTTAGAAATGCCAACCAGCAGCTGGCTACAGCTCAAAAAAGATTACAGATTGTAAAAACGGGAGCTACTCCGGAACTTCAGGGTCTGGCAACAACGCAGATCCGATCCAAAGCAGCAGGTACTGTTCTTGAAGTTCCTGTAAAAGTAGGAAGTCAGGTAATCGAGGCCAACTCATTCAATGCAGGGACAACCATCTGTTCCATTGCGGACCTTAATTCTTTGATCTTCCAGGGAGAAATAGATGAAGCTCAGGCAGGGAAACTGAAGCAGGGAATGGATATGAAAATCGTGATAGGTGCCCTTCAGAACAAAACGTTCCCGGGAAAACTGACTATGATTGCTCCTAAAGGAAAAGATAATTTGGGAACCATAAAATTCCCGGTAGAAGGGGATGTAAACAATCCTAACAACGAATACATCAGAGCAGGATTCTCTGCCAACGGTGAAATCGTTCTGAAATCGGAAAAAAATGCTTTACTGTTGGATGAATCACTTATCCAGTACGAAAAGAAAAACGGAAAAGACACTCCTTTTGTAGAAGTGAAACAGCCGGATGGAAAATTCAAAAAAGTATATGTGAAATTAGGGGCCAGCGACGGGATCAATGTACAGATCCTTTCAGGAATCACCAAAGACTCTGAGGTGAAAGTATGGAACCCTTCCGATAAGGATAAAGAAGAACTTAAAGAAAAGAAAAAATCTTAAACAATCACTATCATATTTAAACTGTAAGATCCTGGGAATTATTTCTCAGGATTTTTTTATTTTAATTGTTTACTGATGTAACGGATACTTTTAATAAATTGTCTTAAAAGAAATAATAACCATATCATCCCATACACCATGAAGAAAAGCTACCTTATTCTCTTTTTCTTTATAGCCGCAAAATTCATCCTGCAGTATTCCCTGGTCAGCCCTGAATATGAGCTACACAGAGACGAATATCTGCATCTGGACCAGGGCAACCACTTAGCCTGGGGCTATCTTTCCGTTCCCCCGGTAAATTCATGGCTGGCCTGGCTTGTTAAAACACTCGGAGGATCCGTATTTTGGGTGAAATTTTTTCCGGCATTCTTCGGAGCAATGACCATCGTTGTTGTCTGGAAAATTATTGAAGAGCTTCAGGGCAGTTTATATGCCAAAATTCTGGCTTCAACAGGTATTCTGCTTTCAGTACTTCTCCGGATCAACATGCTTTTTCAGCCTACTTCACTGGAGGTATTGCTATGGACCCTTATCTATTATGTTCTGATCCTGTATTTTAATTCCGAAAAAATAAAATGGCTCTACCTTGCTGCCGTGATCTTTGCACTAGGCGTTCTGAATAAATATAATATTGTTTTTTCCGTATTGGGAATTATTCCCGCCATTCTGCTCACCAGACAAAGGAAGGTCTTTGCCCAGCCTCATCTTTACGGGGCGGGACTGCTGGCTTTACTGATTGTATTTCCTAATCTCTTGTGGCAGTACCATTATAATTTTCCTGTTGTTCACCATATGAAAGAACTTGCTGAGAGTCAATTGGTACATGTCAACAGGCTTGATTTTTTCACATCACAGATCCTTTTCTTTATAGGCTCCCTATTGGTGATTATTGCAGGATTTTATGCCCTGCTTTTTTATAAACCGTTTGATAAGTTCAGGTCATTCTTTTGGATGTATGTAATCACCATTGCCTTATTTTTGTTTTTCAGGGCCAAAGATTATTATGCCGTTGGGCTCTATCCCGTTTTTATAGCATTCGGGTCTGTTTTTCTGGCCCATACTTTTGAAAAAGGCTGGAAGAAGTTTTTGAAGTCTGTCTTTATCCTGATTCCTGTACTGCTGTTTCTCCCCTTATACAATATTGCTTTTCCCAATAAAAGTCCGGAATATATCACCAGCCATCCTGAAAAATATAAAAAAATGGGACTGCTTCGTTGGGAAGACGGTAAAGATCATGCACTGCCCCAGGATTTTGCAGATATGCAGGGTTGGAAAGAGCTAGCCCAAAAAGTTGATGAAGAATATTCTCAGCTTTCAGAAAGTGGCAGGACTTTGGTTCTTTGTGATAATTATGGACAGGCAGGAGCCATTAATTACTATTCCAAAAAGGGAGTACGGGCGGTCTCCTTCAATGCGGATTATATCAATTGGTTCGATCTCAGTAAAAAATATGATAACCTGATCCGGGTAAAAGAATTTTCAAAAGAAGATGATGAATTAAAAGAAACAGGCCCTTATTTCGAAAGCTCCAAAGCCGCAGATTCCATTGTTAATAAATTTGCCCGTGAAAAAGGAACCACGATCTTTAGTTTTAAAGGAGCGAAAATTGATATCCGCGCAAAAATCAGGGATGAAATTAATGAAGTGAAGCACAGAGACTAATACTCGATTCATTATGATCTAATATCTGAGCGTGAAACATCTTCTGATTTGTTGATTCGCAGATCAGTGACAATAAATATATAATCTGGCAAAATATTAACGCAACATAATTGCATTAATGAGATTTTATTTTAACTTTGTAATGAAAAGCGAACAGCTAAAATCAAAAACAGACTAACAGCCAATATTATTTAGCAAAATGGAAAATTTCGAGGTTATTATTATAGGCGGTAGCTATGCCGGATTATCAGCAGGAATGTCTTTGGGAAGATCATTAAGAAATATCCTGATCATCGACAGTGGAAAGCCTTGTAACAGGCAGACTCCCCATTCACATAATTTTATTACCCATGACGGAAAAGCACCAAAAGAAATTTCTGATCTTGCCCGGAAACAGGTAGAAACATACGATACAGTGAAGTTTCATGAAAGCTCCGTGATAAAATTGAGAAAAACTGATGCCGGATTTGAAACAGAAACCTCTGCCGGCGAAAAATTTTATGCTAAAAAGCTGATCCTGGCATCAGGAGTGAAAGACATTATGCCGGGTATTCCCGGATTTGCAGAATGCTGGGGAATTTCAGTCCTGCATTGTCCTTACTGCCATGGCTATGAAGTGAGAAATGAGGTAACCGGAATTCTTTCAGATGGTGATATGGCCTATGAATTTTCAAAGCTGGTGTATAATTTAACTAAGGATCTTTTTATATTCAGTAATGGCGTGTCGGATCTTTCAGAAGACCAGAAAAGCAAATTGTCCCAGAATAATATCAGCCTCGTTGAAGATGAAATTGAAAAAATAGAGCACGAAAACAGAAACATCGGAAAAATAATCTTTAAAAGCGGAAAAGAAATCTCCTTGAAAGCACTGTACGCTAAAATACCTTTTGAACAAAATATCAACGCTTCCGGAGACCTTGGCTGTGAACTGACGGAACACGGATTTATCCAAATTGACTCTATGCATAAAACCAATGTTTCCGGTGTTTTTGCTTGCGGTGATAATGTCACCATGATGAGGTCTGTTGCCAGTGCTGTTGCCCAGGGAAATTTAACGGGAGCTATTGTCAATAAAGAACTTGCAGATGAAAGTTTTTAATTATATATTATATTGGTGCTGTCCCTGCAGAAATTTCTGCAGGGATTTTTTTTACTTAAATTTTGCCGCAAGAATATATTATCGTAATATTGCGATATAATTAATTTCATGGGAGCTACAAAAACAGATTTTTTTACAGATGAGCAGAATAAGATTGCAGTCATTGCTAAAGCTTTGGGCCATCCGGCGAGAATTGCGATCATTGAATATCTTCTGAAAGTTAATGAATGCATCTGCGGAGATATCGTTAATGAGTTGCCCCTGGCACAACCTACCGTTTCGCAACATCTGAAAGAATTAAAGAATGCGGGCCTGATCAAAGGAAATATTGAGGGCAATTCTGTATGCTACTGTATCGATGAAAAAGCGTTTGAAATTTTAACTGCTTTCTTTTCAGATATTATTTCAACTGTTAAAAAGCAGAATTGCTGCTAAAATTTTTTTGAATTGAATCATCGTAATATTGCATTATAACAATTAAAATATTGAATTATGAAATTATCAGACATTAAAAACATTTTACCGACATTGGAAAATGTAGAATTCCAGCTGGAAGACGGAAGATGGGTACCGGAACATTTCCATGTTACAGAAGTAGGGATAGTTACCAAAAATTTTATCGACTGCGGAGGAACCATCAGAAAAGAAGAACGTGTAAATTTTCAGCTCTGGAATGCAGATGACTATGAGCACCGTCTTAAATCCGGAAAATTGCTGCATATCATCAACCTCTCAGAAGAAAAGCTTGGAATTGGAGATTTTGAAATAGAAGTGGAATATCAGGATCAGACCATCGGAAAATATGATCTGGAATTTAACGGTAAAAACTTTATCTTAAAAAATAAACTGACGGCCTGTTTAGCTGTTGATGCCTGCGGAATAGAACCTGCAAAACAATTGAACAGCAGCTCAGCCGGATCTTGCGCCCCGGGATCAGGATGCTGCTAATATTTAATCTTTATAATGATAATGAAGAAAAAAGTTCTTGTTCTCTGTACAGGAAATAGCTGCAGAAGCCAGATAGCAGAAGGCTATTTAAAATATTTTGCAGGAGATAAAGCAGAAATTTACAGCGCAGGTATCGAAACCCATGGGCTCAATAAGAATGCTGTCCAGGTAATGAAAGAAGACAGGATTGATATTTCCCTGCACACCTCCAACTTTGTGGATGAATATAAAAATATAGAATTTGACTTTGTGATTACAGTATGCGACCATGCTAAAGAGAATTGTCCATATTTTATTACTCAAGCAAAAGTTTTTCATCATAATTTCCCCGATCCTTCAAAAATTTCCGGAACTGAAGAAGAAGTAAAACAGAATTTTATAAATACAAGAGATCTGATTAAAAGTTACTGCCGGCAGTTTGCAGAAGAAAACCTGTAATACATACTAAAAAGAAAAGATTTGCAAAATAACAGGTCTAAAAACATACTTTCTGATGTCAAAATCTTACAGGAAATTCCGTACATTTGAAGTGAAAAATTTCAAAAACTAAAAGTAAAATGGACATTATTTTCGACCTGATTGAAAAAGAGAGACAAAGACAATCCCATGGATTAGAGCTTATTGCATCAGAAAACTTTGTTTCTGAGAACGTGATGAAAGCAATGGGAAGTGTACTCACCAACAAATATGCTGAAGGATATCCCGGAAAAAGATATTATGGAGGCTGTGAAGTAGTAGATGAGGTTGAAACATTAGCCATCAACAGAGCAAAAGAACTTTTTGGCGTTGACTATGTTAACGTACAGCCGCATTCAGGATCTCAGGCTAATGCTGCCGTTTATCTTGCAGTTTTGAAAGCAGGAGATAAAATTATGGGAATGGATCTTTCAATGGGAGGACACCTTACTCATGGTTCAGGAGTTAATTTCTCAGGAATTCAATATCAGGTAGTTTCTTATGGTGTTCAGAAAGAAACAGGACTTATTGATTATGATCAGATGAGAGAGGTTGCTTTGAGAGAAAGACCGAAAATGCTTATCGCGGGTTTCTCAGCCTATTCAAGAGATCTTGATTATGCTAAATTCAGAGAGGTTGCGGATGAGATCGGAGCAACACTCTGGGCAGATATTGCTCACCCGGCTGGTTTAGTGGCAAAAGGACTGCTGAATTCTCCATTTGAGCATTGTCACGTAGTAACCACTACTACACACAAGACTTTAAGAGGTCCAAGAGGAGGGATGATCATGATGGGTAAAGACTTTGAAAATACATACGGCCACAAAACCCCGAAAGGAGAAACCAAAATGATGAGCCAGGTATTGGATGGAGCTGTTTTCCCTGGAATTCAGGGCGGGCCGCTGGAACATGTTATTGCCGGTAAGGCAGTGGCTTTCGGTGAAGCATTGGACGGCCAGTTCGACACCTATGCCAAGCAGGTTAAAGCCAATGCACAGGCACTGTCAAAAGCTATGACCGACAGAGGTTTTGATATCGTAAGCGGCGGCACAGACAACCACCTAATGCTGGTAGACCTCAGAAATAAGAATGTAAACGGGAAAGAAACAGAAAAAGCATTAGTACTTGCAGATATTACATGCAACAAAAATATGGTTCCTTTTGATGACAAGTCGCCGTTCACAACTTCCGGTATCAGACTGGGAACTGCAGCGATCACCACAAGAGGTCTTAAAGAAAATGATATGGATACCATTGCAGGATTAATCTCTGATGTGGTTGACAATATCAAAAATGAAGAAGTTATCGCATCGGTAAGAAAGAAAGTAAATGAACTGATGGAAGGCAGAGCTCTGTTCAACTATTAATTTGATTTTAAAACATTATAATAAAGAATGGGCATCTGTCCATTCTTTTTCATATCTGTGTTATGGAAAAAAAATCTTTCACCTTTGATGAAATAAAGCTAAAACTGGTAAATTACTGTGTTTATCAGGACCGGTGTCATGCGGAGGTTGAACAAAAAATGAGAGAATTTCTGCTGATTGATGAGGCAAAAGATGAAATTATCCTTTACCTTCTGAAAGAGAACTATCTTAATGAAGAAAGATTTACACGAAGCTATATCAGGGGAAAGTTTTATATCAAGCATTGGGGCAGGAATAAGATCAGAATGCATCTTAAACAGAAGCAGATCTCAGAAAAACTAATCAACAGCTGCTTTGATGAAATAGATGAAGATGATTATGAAAAAGTGATCAGGAAAATCGCCGAAGATTATTATTCCAGGCAAAAAGGAATGCAGGAATATCAGAAAAAATCTAAAACATTAAAATATTTAATGAATAGAGGCTTTGAATATGAAAAAATAAATGATACTTTTGCCGAAACATAAATCGTTAATTGAAAAAAGAAAAAATTTGGCTCTCACCTCCTCATATGGGAGGAAATGAGCTTGAATATATACAGAACGCATTTGATGCCAACTGGATTTCCCAATACGGTTCCAATATAGATGAATTTGAAAAGAGCCTGGAAAATTATTTAGGCAACGATTCGCATGTCACAGCTTTGTCTTCCGGTACCGCAGCTATCCATCTGGCACTAAGATTATTAAATGTAGAAGAAGGAGATTTTGTGATCTGCCAGTCTTTTACATTTGTAGCCTCCGCCAATCCTATTCTTTACCTGAAAGCCGTCCCGGTATTCGTAGATAGCGAAAACCAGACCTGGAATATGTGTCCGAATGCTCTGGAAGATGCCGTAAAGTACTGCATACAGCAGGGGAAAAAGCCTAAAGCAATCATTGCAGTATCCTTGTATGGAATGCCTTTTATGGCGGAAGAAATACTCCAGATCTCAAAAAAATATGAAATTCCTGTTGTTGAAGACAGTGCAGAAGCACTAGGCAGTAAATATAAAGGGCAGCCCTGCGGAACCTTTGGAGACCTTTCTATTATAAGCTTTAACGGGAATAAAATTATTACAACCGGTGGTGGTGGGATTTTGATCTCAAAAAATGTACATTTTAAAAACAGAGCACTTATTCTTGCCACACAAGCCAAAGACAAAGCAGAATTTTACAGCCATTCTGAATTAGGCTATAATTACAGGATGGATAATATTGCAGCAGGGATAGGAAGAGGACAGCTGGAAACACTGGATGAAAAAATCAGACAAAAAAGAAAAAATCATGATTTTTATCAAGAACTGGTGAAAAATAATGAAAATATTGAGCTGTTTTCTGCTCCCAATAATGACTTTTTTTCAAACTATTGGCTTAATACTGTTATTTTAAAAAATGAACTTTCGAAAGAAAAGCTTAGAGAAATATTTTCGCAGAATGACATAGAAACCAGATATCTATGGAAACCAATGCACCTACAGCCCCTATATAAAAAGAGTAAATTTTTTGGAAATAATTTATCTGGTACACTTTTTGACACAGGACTTTGCCTGCCGTCAGGGACCAATTTAACAAATGATTACAGATCTAGAATTTCTGAAGTTTTAGACAATGAAATTCATTAAATTTGTTGAAACTTTAAGGATAGATAGGATTTTATTTTATTTTTGTATCTATTCTTAAGAATTAATATTAACAAAAAGCAGGGGTTAACCTATTAAACATGAACACAAATTCAGACAATGTACAGCTCTCTTAGAAAAAAAGTATTCGGAGGTGATAATGTTGTCAATCTCTCAGACGTAAGATATCTTCCCAGATGGATAATACTTGTAATAGATATTATTATTCTGGTCATGTCTTTATTTCTTTCTACTTATACTATCGAAAAAATTACCCAAAAAGAGTTTGTTTATCATGAAGATAAAAGCATTGTTTTTGCATTTATTATTTTGATAAATACAATTTTTATGTATTTTTTCAAAACCTATGCAGGAATTATAAGACACTCTACGTTTATTGATCTTTTCAAACTGCTGATTTCCTGCTTCTGTACTATGACTGTAGTAGGATTAGTCAATCTTATCTATTTTTGGTCAACAGGCGGAAAGTTTATACTGACACCATTTCTGATATTGTACTTTATCATTTCTTTCATGGGATTATTCCTTTTCAGACTGTATGTGAAAGAATTTTTCCATATTGTCAGAGAATATAGAAGAAGTGCTTTGAAAAAGAGGATTTTAGTATTGGGTATTGATGAGCAGTCCATTGCTATAGCCCGTGCTATTTTAGATAATCCAAGCCTGCCTTATCAGGTGGTAGGTTTTCTTACACAGAGAACAGACTCTAAAAGAGCTTCTTTATTAGGAAAGCCTATCTATGAGAAAAAAAGAATAGAAGAGGCTACGAAAGAAGATCTTATTATCGATGGAGTCATTATTGTTAAGGAAATGATGTCTAAAGATGAGATGAATTCATGGGTTAATTTATTTTTAGAAAAGGATTTAAATATATTCAAAGCTCCGTCTGTACAAAAATTAAGAGACAGCGACCTAGGAGGAGCAATCAGGAACCTTCAGATTGAAGATTTACTTAACAGGAAACCAATAAAAATTGAAAGTGAAGAGGTCAGAAGCAGACACTTTAATAAAAAT
Organism: Chryseobacterium sp. UF-81; assembly: GCF_058245105.1. Taxonomy (NCBI): domain Bacteria; kingdom Pseudomonadati; phylum Bacteroidota; class Flavobacteriia; order Flavobacteriales; family Weeksellaceae; genus Chryseobacterium; species Chryseobacterium sp. UF-81. Next base: position 28,907 of record NZ_JBSIBX010000001.1, read on the forward strand.
ATATTGGTAACAGGTGGTGCGGGATCTATCGGAAGCGAAATCGTAAGACAGGTTGCCCAGTTTAATCCTGCACTAATTGTGGTTCTGGATCAGGCTGAAACACCATTATATGATATTGAGCTAGAGGTGAAGGAAAAGTTCCCTCATATCAGATTTAAATTTGTTTTAGCAGATGTTTCCAATATACATAGGGTTGAACCTGTATTTCAAACCTATAACTTTTCAATGGTATACCATGCTGCTGCGTATAAGCATGTTCCGTTAGTTGAAGAAAATCCTAATGAAGCTATTCGGGTCAATGTTTTAGGATCAAAAAACATTGCTGTTTTATCAAGCCGTTATAAAGTCAACAGATTTGTAATGATCTCTACAGATAAAGCTGTAAATCCCACCAATGTAATGGGAGCTTCCAAAAGAGCTGCTGAATTATTCGTTCAGTCGTTACAGCATCTTGAAGGGAATACAACAAAATTTATTACTACCAGATTTGGAAATGTATTAGGATCGAACGGTTCAGTGATTCCACATTTTAAAAGACAGATTGAATCCGGAGGTCCGGTAACTATTACACATCCGGATATTGTAAGATATTTTATGACTATTCCGGAAGCCTGTGAGTTGGTTCTTCATGCAGGAACAATGGGGAAAGGGGGAGAAATATTTGTATTTGATATGGGAGAACCTGTAAAAATACTTGATCTTGCGAGACGAATGATTAAGTTATCAGGTTTTGAACCTAATATTGACATAAAAATTATCTATACAGGATTGAGACCTGGTGAAAAACTGTATGAAGAACTCTTAAGTGATAACGCTAAAACACTTCCTACGCATAATGAAAAGATCATGATTTCTAAAGACCCAACTATGGAATTCCTGGAAATAGAAAGTCTTATCAACTTGATTACAGATGCGTCTGTAATGGAAGATAAAGTAAATGTAGTGAAGCTTTTAAAAACAATTGTTCCGGAGTTTAAGAGTAACAATTCTGTGTATGAACAATTAGATAAATAAATAAATTATAAATGTATATTTGTACAATTTTTAAGATATGAATGGAAAAATATTAGTGATATTTTTGGCATTAATGCTGGTTTCCTGTAAGGTTAATCAAAGTAAACCAAATGACTTGAACTATATGCAGAATATAGAAAAAGTGGCTATCGAATCATCAGCAAAAAATTCTAAACCGACAATACAGACAGGTGATCAGTTGATTATTCTGATCACAGCAAAAGATATGGACGTAGTGAAGCCATTCAATCAGAATTATTCATCTTCTGAATTAGTTCAAACCAATTCATTGGCTGGAGGAAATACTCCAAACCAAGGAATGACAACAATTTCCGGGCCTACATATATCGTAGATGCGGAAGGAAATATTGACTTTCCCATTTTAGGTAAGATTAATACTACAGATAAATCTTTAGTTGAATTTAAAAATGAACTTCGGGAAAAGATGACGGAGTATATTATTAATCCTACTATAAGCGTAAGGCTAACCAATTTCAAAGTTACAGTGTTGGGAGAAGTAAATAGACAGGGAGATTATACTATAACAAGCGGTCAGGCTACAATATTAAATGCACTTGGTCTGGCAGGTGATCTTACTATGTATGGAAAAAGAGATGATGTTTTAGTTATAAGAACAGAAAATGGTGTGATTACTCACGGAAAAGTTAATTTACAGGATGCTAATCTTATTAATTCGCCTTATTATAATTTAAAGCAAGGGGATGCAATTATAGTTTCATCCAGTAAAACAAAGGATTTAGCGGCTAAACAAAATCCAAACACAGCACTTTATTTAACTGCTGCATCTATATTGGTTACCGCAGTTGCTGTAGTAGTTGGCTTATTTAAAAAATAAGTCATCTAATATTTAAGTAATTAAGCCTTTTAATAGAATGATGAAAAATGAAATTATATAAAATAGCCGTTATCGGACAAGGATATGTAGGTCTACCTTTATCCTTAGAGTTTTCAAACCATTTTCCTGTTTTGGGATTCGATATTAATATAGAAAGAATTGACCAAATTAATAATGGTGTTGATATAACTCTTGAAGCGGATATCAAAAAACTTAATGAAGGTTTAAAAAAATATTCAGATACGAATGGCGATATAGGTTATAGAGGTACAAATGAATTAAATGAAATTTCAGATTGCAATATTTTTATAGTCACTGTACCAACCCCTATTGATAAATATAATGCCCCAGATTTAAGCCTGTTAATTTCTGCTTCAAGGATGCTTGGAAAAATTATAAAAAAGGGGGATATAGTAATATTTGAATCCACTGTTTTTCCTGGTTGTACAGAAGAAGAATGTGTCCCTGTATTGGAAAAGTATTCTAAATTGAAATTTAACAAAGATTTTTTTGTTGGATATTCTCCCGAAAGAATTAATCCGGGTGACAAAATGAATACTTTGACGAGTGTAAAAAAAGTTACTTCTGGATCTACAGAAGAAATAGCTGATGAGGTAGATAATTTATATAAAAAAATTATTATAGCAGGAACGCATAAAGCACCTAGCATTAAAGTAGCAGAAGCATCTAAAGCTATTGAAAACGCACAAAGAGATGTGAATATCTCTTTCGTTAATGAGTTGGCATTAATATTTGATAGAATGGGGATTGATACTAATGATGTTCTCGAAGCTGCGGGCACCAAATACAATTTCCTTAAATATAAACCAGGCTTGGTAGGAGGGCATTGCATCTCTGTGGATCCATATTATTTGGCCCATAAAGCAGAGCAGTTGGGATATTACCCAGATATTATTTTATCTGGCCGGAGAGTAAATGATTCAATTGCAAAGTTTATAGTTTCAAAAGTTGTAAAGTTATTAATATCAAAAAGTAATATTATTAAGAACTCACAAGCGTTAATTTTAGGCGTAACTTTCAAAGAAAACTGTCCAGATATTAGAAATACGAAAGTAATTGATATCTATAACGAATTGATGGAGTATGGAATAGAAGTAGATATTTTTGATCCATGGGCAGATAAATTGGAAGTTAAACGTGAGTATGGAGTTGATATTTTGGATCAACTTCCAGAAGATAAAAAATATGATTCTGTTATCATTGCAGTTTCCCACCAAGAGTTTCTTACATTGGATTTTGAAAAAATAAAAAAAGAAAATAGTATTATTTTTGATACTAAAGCATGTATTGATAGAAACTTAGTAGATGCAAGACTCTAGTTTAGAATAATAAAAAAACTAATCTATATCTGTTTTTAAATAAACAAATTATAAAATTTAAAACTAAATAATGGATAATCCAGTTATTGAAGAATCAGAAAAAATTAATATTCAGGAAATAATCAAACCCTATCTAAGAAACTGGTTATGGTTTGTTATTATTCCTATAGTGTCTTTAATTATCAGTTATTTTTATTTAAAATTAACTACCCCGATATTTAGTATCCAATCATCCGTACTTATTAAAGATGCTAAAAAAGCTCCTCCTGGTGGTGGAGATTTTGGTGTATTGGAGGATCTGTCAGTATTGGGAGGAATGGGAACCAATAGTATAGAGAATGAAATAGAAATTTTTAAGTCTAAAAAATTAATGCGGGAAGTTGTAAAACAATTAAGATTACAAACTTCTGTCTACACTAAATATGGTTTAAAAGAAAAAGAGCTTTACAAAAGTTCATCTCCTGTTATCATTGAAGTAGTTAATGAAAAGCCCTTTACAAAAGGACCTCAAAAGCCCATTTTAATAAAAACGTCTGGAGATAACATAACACTAGCTAGTGATGAATTACCTGAGATTAAAACTCAGTTTAATAAAATTATCAATCTTCCTTATGCTAATATAATTATATTGAAAAACTCCCAGTTTAATAAATTGGAAGCTGGTGAAATGGGAGATATTTATATGACATATTCGACAGTTGATGATACTGTAGATAACCTACAGAAAATATTAAATGTAGCGTTAGTAAATAAGGATGCTACAGTAATTGGATTATATATGAATTATGCGAATGTATCTAAAGCTAAAAATATACTAAACAAACTTGTAGAAGCTTATAATAACGAAGCTATTTCTGATAAAAATTCAGAATCTAAAAAGACAAAGGATTTTATAGATGATAGAATCAATATCATTTCGAATGAATTGGGACAGGTAGAAAATGAAAAAGAAAAGTTCAAATCAAATAATCAGATTACCGACCTAGCAACAGAAGCTAAAATTAATCTTGAAGTTTCTGCTGAAGCAAGAGCAAAACAAATTGATCTTGAATCTCAGCTTGAACTGACCAATGCATTGATTGATTTTATGGGCAGACAAAATAATAGTCAGGTTCTACCTACCAATATTGGTTTAAATAATACTACTGCTGTAACAAATATTTCCGCATACAATCAGCTGGTACTGGAAAGAAACCGTCTATTAGAAAATGCAACGCCTCAAAACCCATTAATTATAGATCTTAATAAACAGATTTCATCTTTAAAAGGATCTGTTATGGAAAGTCTTATTAAAAACAGGACAGGGCTTCAGCTAGCCAAAAATCAATATGAAGGAGAGCAGAGCAAGATTAGTGCAAAAATTACGAAGATTCCTGCCCAGGAAAAAATGTTCAGGAGTATTGAAAGACAGCAGCAAATCAAAGAAAGTTTATATTTATTATTACTTCAAAAAAGAGAAGAAACAGCAATTTCTTTAGCTGTAACGGCAAGTAAAGCTAGAATAGTAGATTATGCTTATGCATCTTCTGCACCAGTAGCTCCGAAAAAAATGATTTATCTTTTGGGAGCTTTATTAGCAGGATTGACTATTCCATTTGTATATATTTATTTTAAAGAGTTATTGAATGATAAAGTTAAATCTAAACACGATCTTGAAATTCTTTCTCATGGTCAGCCGGTAATTGGAGAGATCCCTAGTTTAGAAAGAGGACAAGATGAACTTATTAAAACTAATGATCTTTCTCCAATGGCAGAAGCTTTCAGAATATTGATTACCAATATGAATTTTATGTTGCCAAAAAAGAAAGATGCAAAAATTGTATTCTTAACTTCAACGGTAAAAGGAGAAGGAAAAACATTTGTATCAGTTAATTTAGCTCTAACTCTTGCCAGTCCGAATAAAAAAGTTATAATTATTGGATCTGATATCAGAAACCCTCAATTACAAAGGTATAACTCTGCAAGGAAAGGGTTATTAGGTCTTACCGAATATTTATATAATCCTAATACACCATTAAATGAGATTATTCATGTTTCTATATTTAACCCATATTTAGATGTTATTTATTCAGGAAGCATACCTCCGAATCCTACAGAACTATTAAGTAACGGACGTTACGAGACTTTATTAGAAGAATTGAAAGATAAATATGATTATATCATTCTTGATACAGCACCATTAATGCTGGTTACAGATAGTTTCCTTATTGCGGATGTTGCAGATATTACTCTATATGTTACACGATCACTTTATACGGAAAGAACATTAATTGATTTTGCTAAAAATAATATAAATGCCGGAAAAGTTAAAAACGTGGGATTTGTATTGAATGATGTTGGCCAGGATTATTTGGGTTATGGAAATAAATATGGTTATGGTTATCATGCAGAAGAAAAAACATGGTGGAAAAAACTATTTAAACTTTAAAAGATGCCTATAAAGAATGTCATTTTGAGTGGTGGGGTTGGTTCAAGATTATGGCCATTATCAAGAAAATCGAAACCCAAGCAATATTTAGAGATTTTTCAGGGTGATTCTTTATTTTCTCTTACCATTAATCGTAATAAAAAATTTGTTGATGGGTTAATCGTAATTTCCAGCCTCAATAATTCCAAAGTAGGCGAAAAGTGGCTTGAAAATTTAGATTTACCGGTTTTATCAATTACAGAATCACTTCCACGCAATACAGCTGCTGCAATTTCTTTGGCTTGTTTTGCTGTCGATGAAGAAGATATTTTGTTGGTAACACCTTCAGATCATATCATAAATAATGAAGAAGCCTATGAAAAGGCGGTACAGGAAGCAATAGAACTGGCAAAGGAAGGTTATATCGTAACTTTTGGGTTAAAACCCAATAAACCCGAAACCGGGTATGGTTACATTGAGTATGAAGGCAATAATGTGTTGCGTTTCAGAGAAAAGCCTAATAGAGAAACAGCCATAGAGTTTGTAAAGAGTGGTAAATTTATGTGGAACAGCGGAATGTTTTGCTTTAAAGTAAAAACATTGTTGGAAGAGCTTTCTTATCACGATCCCGAAATTTTTTTAACCGTAAAAAATGCATGGGAAAATAGAAAAGCAGATCTTAGCATACCTGAAGAATCAATGGCAGCTATTCCGTCCAGAAGCATAGATTATGCGGTGATGGAAAAAAGCAAAAAGATAAAAATGGTAAAATCTGATTTTTTCTGGTCTGATCTGGGTGCTTTTGATTCTCTTTATGATTATTTAGTCAGTAAAGGACATCCGATTGATGAATCTGGGAATATGTATATTGGCAATGATCAGAAACATATACAGTTTATTGGATTGGAAAATTCAATATTGGTAAATACAAATGATGTAATATTAATTTTGAACAAAGAAAATTCTCAGGATGTGAAGCAGGTGTATGAAGAATTAGATAAAAATAATTCTTCGTTGATATAATTTTTTTACATTAAAAAATAAAAATTTACGTATAATTAATTAAAAAGCTAGTAGCTATAACAAATATGAAAAAAATTGCACTTATTACTGGTATTACAGGACAGGACGGTTCATTTTTAGCAGAACTATTGATCGAAAAAGGTTATGAAGTTCATGGTATTATACGAAGATCTTCTTCATTTAATACTGGAAGAATAGACCATCTTTATTTCGATGAGTGGGTAAAAGATATGCACAAACAAAGAACTATCAATCTTCATTACGGAGATATGACAGATTCCAGTTCTTTAATAAGAATTATACAGATTACACAGCCGGACGAAATTTATAACCTGGCTGCTCAAAGCCATGTAAAAGTAAGCTTTGATGTTCCTGAATATACAGCTGAAAGTGATGCTGTAGGAACGCTTAGATTATTGGAAGCGATCAGGATTTTGGGAATGGAGAAAAAAACCAAAATATATCAGGCTTCTACATCAGAATTATTTGGATTAGTACAGGAAGTGCCTCAAAAAGAAACAACACCTTTCTATCCAAGAAGTCCTTACGGAGTAGCTAAACAATACGGATTCTGGATCACTAAAAACTACCGTGAATCTTACGGGATGTTTGCCGTAAACGGGATCTTATTCAACCACGAAAGTGAAAGAAGAGGAGAAACATTTGTTACAAGAAAAATAACTTTAGCAGTTGGTAGAATTGTAAACGGTTATCAGGAAAAACTATATATGGGTAATCTTGATGCTTTAAGAGACTGGGGTTACGCTAAAGACTATGTAGAATGTATGTGGTTAATGCTACAGCATGATGTGCCGGAAGATTTTGTAATTGCAACCGGAGAAATGCACAGTGTAAGAGAATTTTGTACAAAAGCCTTCAAAGTGGCAGGAATTGATCTGGAATGGGAAGGAGAAGGCGTGAATGAAAAAGGATACGATGCAAAAACTAAAAAAGTTTTAATTGAAATTGATCCGAAATATTTTAGACCTGCAGAAGTAGAGCAGCTTTTAGGAGATCCGAGCAAAGCAAAAAATGTATTGGGTTGGAATCCTACAAGAACAAGCTTTGATGAATTGGTGAATATTATGGTAAAACATGATATAGAATATGTGAAAAAGTTACATAGCTAATGGAAAAAGACAGCAAAATATATGTTGCCGGACACAGAGGACTTGTAGGATCTGCAATTTGGAAAAAATTATTAGAAGCTGGTTATACCAATGTAATCGGGCGTACTTCCAAAGAGCTGGATCTGATGAGTTATGAGCAGACAAAAAAATTTTTTGAAACAGAAAAGCCAGAATATGTTTTCCTCGCAGCGGCTTATGTAGGAGGAATTGTTGCAAATAATACATACAGAGCAGATTTCATTTTTAATAATATTCAGATTCAGCAAAATGTAATACGCTGTTCATTTGATAATGATGTTAAGAAATTATTATTTCTGGGAAGCACCTGTATCTATCCGAAAGAAGCTAAGCAGCCTATTTCGGAAGATGAATTATTAACTGCTCCGTTAGAATATACCAACGAGCCTTATGCAATTGCTAAAATTGCAGGATTAAAGCTATGCGAAAGTTTTAATATTCAATACAATACCAATTATATTGCGGTAATGCCGACCAATTTATACGGTCCGAATGATAACTTTGATCTGGAAAAAAGTCACGTACTTCCGGCTATGATCAGGAAGATCTATCTTTCAAAATGTCTTCAGGAAAATAATTGGCAGGCTATACGTGAAGATTTAAATAAAAGAAACGTATTAGGAATAACCGGAGAAGACAGTGAATTTGATATTACACATACACTTTCGAAATTCGGAATTCATCCTGACAGAGTTGAACTTTGGGGAACCGGAGAGCCTCTCAGAGAGTTTTTATGGAGTGAAGAAATGGCAGATGCCTGTATTTTTATCATGGGAAAAATTAATTTTTCAGATCTTATAACAGATAAAAAAGAAATCAGAAATACCCATATCAATATTGGCACAGGAAAAGATATTTCCATTAAAGATCTTTCAGGGCTTATTGCAAAAGAAGTTCAGTATAAAGGCGAGATTCTTTTTGATTCATCAAAGCCTAACGGTACAATGAGAAAACTAGTTGATGTAACAAAGATTAATCAGCTTGGCTGGAGGCATAAAGTAGGTGTTGAAGAAGGTGTTAAAAGAATTTTTGACTGGTACGTTAATAATTAATATCTGAGAATGAATATTGGAAGAAATGACATAATCTGGAATTATCTGGCTACTTTTTTAAAGATTGCCAATGCGTCTATTTTACTTCCTTTTATATTGAAAAAAATGCCTGCCGAAATGGTGGGTATTTGGTCTATCTTTGTTACTATTTCATCGTTTATAGTTTTAATGGATTTTGGGTTCAGTCCTTCCTTTACCAGAAATGTAACCTATATATTCAGTGGAGTAAAATCACTTAAATCAAGTGGTTATGAAGTGCTTTCAGAAGTCAATCCTGTTGTAGATTATGGTTTATTAGGTGGTCTTATTTCTTCTATGAGGTATTTTTACAGAAGAGTGGCTTTAATTGCTTTGTTTATTCTGTTAACTTTGGGAACATTCTATGTTTCGACTATTCTTAAAACATATAAAGGTTCACATACAGAAATATATATATCCTGGATATTATTAAGTATTATTACATGTTATAATTTGTACACTCTTTATTATGACTCTCTTATCCAAGGGAAGGGTATGATAATGAAAGATAAACAGGTAAATATTTTAGGGCAGATAATATATCTTGCAATTTCAATAACGCTTATACTTTTAGGGTATAGAATTCTATCAATCATTATAGCTCAGACGGTTTCTGTGATCGTAATGAGATTTTTATTATACAGGATATTTTTTACGAAAGAAATAAAAGAAAAACTTGGAAATTCTGAAAGCAAATCTCAAAATGATATTCTTAAGATTATATATCCAAATGCTGTTAAAATTGGTTTGACTTCTCTAGGAGGAATTTTGGTAACAAGATCTTCACTAATCATAGGATCGCTTTACCTTTCATTAAACGAAATAGCATCTTATGGAATCTCAATGCAACTTGTTTCAGTAATTGCAGGATTGGCAAGTATTTATATTGCTACTTTTCAACCCAAAATTGTCCATTTAAGAGTTGAGCATAACAATAAAGCGATTTTTAGAATTTATAAAAAAGCTATTCTGGTAATGTTGCTTACTTATTGTGTTGGAGGAATTGGATTATGTTTTATCGCTCCTTTTTTTCTAGATCTTATAGGAAGTAAAACCTCATTAATGCCGATTTTTCTTCTTATAATAGCCCTTATTTGTTCATTAATAGAAACTAATGTTAGTATGTCGGGAACTATTTTGCTTACCAAAAATGATGTTCCTTTCTTTAAAGCTTCATTGATTTCTGGCTTGGCTATCGTATTATTACTGTTTTTATATTCTAAAATTTGGAGTTTGGAATTATTGACAATGATGCTTATTCCATTAACTGTAAATCTGTTATATCAGGGATGGAAGTGGCCTTTAACAGCATATTTAGATTTAAAAAATAAGTAACAATGAGAATTCCTGGATTCAGTATTTATCAATTTTACAAACGGAAAAAAGTATGGCATAGTTTAAACCTTCATAATACTACTCAGATTATGAATGATTTTCCTTTTGATCTTGTTACTGTAGGAAAACATACTTATGGAGAACTTAATGTTAAAAGTTTTTCCAAAGAGGCCGGTGAAAAATTACAAATAGGGAATTACGTATCTATAGCTCCAGATGTTTGTTTTATTTTAGGAGGAAACCATCAGATAGATCATATTACACCTTACCCTCTTAAATCAAGACTTTTTAATAAGCAATTCTTTAAAGATTCAGAAAGCAGAGGCCCTATTATTGTTGAAGATGAAGTCTGGATTGGGCACGGTGTTACTATTCTTTCGGGAGTTACAATTGGTAAGAGCTCAATCATCGCGGCAGGAAGTGTAGTGACAAAAGATGTAAGTCCCTATTCTGTTGTGGGAGGAAATCCTGCCAAATTTATAAAATTTAGGCTTCCTGAGAATATTATTGAAAAAATAAAAGATATTTCGCTTGCCGATTTTTCTGAAGATATTCTAAAAGAAAACATTGATCTATTCTATCGATCATTTACCGAAGATAATGTTGATGATTTAATCCATAAATTAAATGCTTTGAAAAAATAATATTGATGAGGATTCCGAAAATAAGTATTATAGTTCCGGTACATAATGCAGGAAATGCAATACGAAAATGCTTAGATTCTATACTAAATCAGACCTTAAAAGAAATTGAGGTTATTTTGGTATTAGATTGTCCTACTGATGGAACTGATATTATTGTAAAGGAATATGCAAAAAATGATGATAGAATTGTCGTTATAGAAAATGAAAAAAATCTACATATAGGTCTGAGCAGGAATGTAGGAATTGAAAATGCCAAAGGAGAATATATTGGTTTTTCTGATCATGATGATTACAGACTTCTTACCATGTATGAAGAATTATATATGGTTGCAAAAGAAGATGACGCAGATATTGTAGTTAGTGGTTTTGGAATTGATATAGACAATGTAAAAAAAGAAATTCTATATCCTGAGATAGCTAAAAAAGATATAAAAGAAACAATATTAAAACTTTTAATAGGAACAGAAAAAGACTCAGAAGAATGGAATTTCTTTTCTCAAAATGGAGGCATGTGGAATAAAATATATCGCAGGTCATCTATAGACAAACATCATATCAGATTTGTAGATAATAGAAAATGTACCTATGAGGATTTAATTTTTTTAACCCAAAGCTTTTATTTTGCAGACAAAGTTTCAATGATAAATAAAGTTTTTTATTATCATCTGGAAGAAGTAAATAATACTTCGGGTAATTATTTTTATAATTCCTATCCCTTAGTTGGAAACTATTTGAATGAAGTTTATCAGTTTTTAATAGCTAATAACATATTAGACCGATATAAAATAAATTACTATAATTCCGTAATTAACTCTGTAATTGTTTCGCTGATGAACGAATTAAAACGGGGTAAAAGTTATAAAAATAAAATGTCAGCATTTTTATATTTTAAAAAACTCCCTTTTGTAAAACAGGCTTTTAAGAATAATTCTGTAAATAGTATTTTCAACGGAGACAGAAGTTTTACAACAAAACTATTGAGGAGCATCATTGCTGCATTTTATAAAATTTAAAAAATAATGGTATATACAATTATATTTATAATATTATGTGTTATTGCATTTTTTGCAGGGGATAAAAAACCGGGCAGATTTGTAATTGCAATATTATTTATATTTTTTGCTTTTTTTGTCGGCTTTAGAGGTGATGATGTGGATAATGATTATATGTTATATTTTAAAAGTATAACCATTAAAAATTACAGCCGGATTGCAGAATTTTCGTTTAAGTTGATTGCAGACTTTTTTTATAATAATTTTGGAAGTACTGTTCTTATTTTTCTTTTTTATGCGGTTTTAGGTGTTTGGCTCAAACTAGTAGGAATGAAAAGATATTCCAATTACTTTTGGCTGAGTATGGTGATTTATTTTTCAACCTTTTTTATACTTCAGGAGATGAACGCCATTCGTGCAGGTGTTGCCTGTGGTTTTATGCTTTTAGCTTTGAGTCCTTGGCAAAAGGATGATAAGAAAAGGACTTTTATGTTTCTTCTTATTGCAGTATTTTTCCATTACTCATTTATAGTTCTTATACCGCTGATATTTTTTGTTAAGAATGACGATAAAAAGATTTTTATATTTGTAAGTTTGATACCGTTAGCTTATCTTTTATATTTCATAGTTGATATTAAAAATATTTTTGCTGTGTTCAATGTCACTTATGTTCAGGAAAAAAGTACAGCATATAATTATAATGAGACTGAAACGAAAGTCCTGAGTACGGTTTTTATTATTAAAATCATTTTTATTGCACTCTTTTATATTTTTCGCAAAAAATTAGCAGATAATAATGAAGGGTTTTATCTATATCTAAAATTATACTGTATTGGATTATTTATGGTAGTTGTGTTGGCTAAATTGCCTGCAGCAAGTATGAGATTTTTAGATATCTTCATTATAGTTGAATTATTCCTACTTCCGATTTTTGTGAAATTATTCAGAAAAGAATTTAGGTGGATTCCAAAATTACTCATTATAGCTTACAGTAGTTTTTATCTTTATCTTTATATGGATTCTGCTAAGTATGTAAGAGATTATTTTTTTATTTTTGATAAATAAGTTAAGATGAAAATAGGGATATTATATATTTGTACAGGTAAATATTCGGTTTTTTGGGAAAATTTCTATAAAACATGTGAAGAGAATTTTTTAGAGGGAACAGAGAAACACTATTTTATTTTTACAGATAACAAAGAAATAAAATCTCAGGATAACGTACATATAAAATTTGAAAAACCAAAAGGGTTTCCTTTGGATTCGTTATTGAGATTTAAAATGTTTCTTTCCGTTCAGGAAAAATTGAAAGAATTTGATTATTTATTTTTTTTCAATTCCAATATGTCTTTTGTCCAAAAGATAAGTTCAGAGATGCTCCCTTTAAACGATCAAGATTTAATAGGAGTTCTTCATCCGGGCTATTATAATAAAAATGCTAACTCTTTTCCTTTCGAAAGAAATAAAAGATCAAATGCTTACATAAAATTCGAAAAAGAAGAAATATATCATTATTTTATGGGAGGAGTGAATGGAGGAAAGGCAGACAGTTTTATTGAACTGAGTCAAAGTCTTTCAGACGCCATTGATAAAGATCTTCAAAATAATATAATGGCTGTCTATCATGATGAATCTCATATTAATAGGTATTTTCATGATAAAGGTGAGAAGGTATTAATTTTGGATCCTTCTTATGGATATCCTGAAGATTCAGATCTTCCGCTTGTGCCTAAAATAATTATTATGAATAAAATAAAACATGCAGGTAAATATTTTGATAAGCTACCAAAAACATCATATTTCCTTAGATTAAGGAAAAAAATAGTGAGGGTTTACAATTCATTTATTTGGAAGTATCAGTAATGTTTTATAGTCTTGGTTAATTTCTTCAAATAAATAATGATTCCGATGAATATAAGATTACGATTCATAGCTTTTTATATTTTAATAACAAGTCTTTTTAATTGTCAACAAGCTCCTTTTACATATAAAAAAGAGCCTACATCATTGCTTAATTTATATGAAAGCAGGAAGTCGGATAATATTGAAGCAGATAAAATTGTTTATTATGATCTTACACTGTCATTGCCTAAAAATTATTCTAAGAAAGGAAATGTAGATTATACAGATATTATACAAGAAGTTTTGAGGAAGAAGGAAAATGTGAAGTTCCCTGATTTTCCTTTACTAATAAATAGTAAAGGTCTTTTTATAAAAGATAATTCAAAATTATTTTTTCAGCCTAATTCTTTAATTATTGTTAAGCCTGATGAAAAACCGAAAAATGATATCCAGAACATAAAAGACTGGTACGATATCATAAGAGTATATAAAGTTCAAAATGTTACTATTTATAATCCTAAAATTATAGGTGACAGAATGAAACATCTGGGAGAAAAGGGAGAGTGGGGAGCAGGCATTGGTATTAGAAATTCTAAAAATATTGCAGTATATAATGCAAACATTAAAAATACTTGGGGAGAAGGGATCTTTATTGGTTCTGAAGATGGAGGGTTTTGTGAAAATATATCGATCAAAAATGCACAAATTGATTATGCCAGAAGAAATGGTATTGCCATTACATCCGGCAAGAATATTTTCTTGGAAAATATTCTTGTTACCAATACTTTTGGTACGAATCCTATGTTTGGAATTGATATAGAACCAAGTTGGTATAAAGATATAATTGAAAACGTTAATTTGAAAGATATTATTACATTCAATAATAATGGTGGAATCTATGTTGTTCTTTATGGATTATCTACGGATGATCCTCAATATAAAAAAAATGTAACCATTAATATAGATAACCACCTTGATGAAAGTTCACCATATGCATTTGGTTTTTTAAATAACAAAGAGAAGAAGAAATATGAGCCTGTTGGGAATATAAATATCAAAAACGGAAATTGGAAATCAGATAAAAACCAGTTTATTGATTCCCAGAACGATACTAGACAAATTAAGCTGAATATTCAGAATATTGTAACTGAACGGACAGATAATAAACAGAAAAAAATATTAAACAGAAAAAATTTCTAACAAAATGTTTAATATTTTAATTTTTAATTAAAAGATATCTTATAACACACAAAATGATAAAAGTGAAAATTTCCGGAGGGCTTGGAAATCAGTTATTTCAGTATGCATTTGGTCAGTATGCAGCACAAAAGCTTAATACTGAGGTTTTATATCATGCACAGACTAAGCTGATACATAAAAATTTTACTCAGCGTGAATTAGACATAGAGAAATTTGATCTTCCCATCAATTTTATAAAAGAAGAGTTTGACGAAAAATCTATTTTTTATTTTAAGAGTTTATCAAGATATGAACGAAAACTTACACAGTTTTTTCCGTTCATCAATAAAAAAATTAAAATACAAAGTCCTAATATCCACGAGCCGGTAGAAGATATTAAAGATAACTGTTATTATGAGGGGTACTGGCAAAATTCAATATACCCGGATTCTATTTCAGAGCTTTTAAAATCTAAAATAGAATTATCAAAAGCATCTTGTAATAAACTTAATGATCTGATTATTGAAATTGAAAATTCAAATTCTGTAGGCATACATATCAGAAGAGATGACTATATAAAGATCCTAGCCAATACCAAAATATATAATATCTGTGATATGGATTATTATAAGAAAGCAATGGATCATATTGGAAAAAAGATATCAAATCCAAGATTTTTTATATTTACACAGGATATAGAGTGGGCAAAGGAAAATTTTATTGGGGACCAGTTTCATTTTGTTACGGGGAATTCAGGAATAGAGGATATGATTATAATGAGCAAATGCCAAAATCAGATCATTGCAAACAGTACTTTTAGCTGGTGGGCAGCTTATTTAAATAAAAATTCAAATAAAATAATAATTGCTCCAAAAAAATGGTACAAAGGAAAACTTAATGAAACTACTGAAAAGTTCATACCCAAACAATGGCTAAGAATATAATTAAAGACGATGGATAAAATTCTTGGAATCTTCGATCAAATCTGTATTTCATGATAAAAGTTAGACTTGACAAGGGGGATATTCAATAAGCCCAATCTAAAGAAAGTGATGAATAAAATAATTAATTTTGCATTTGAAAATAATTTATGAGTTTAGTAACAATTGGAATTCCGGTATTTAACGCTGAAAAGTTTATCTTTAAAAGTATTCTGTCAATATTAAATCAGACATATCAAAATTTTGAACTGATTATTACTGATGATGGAAGTACAGATTCAACGCTTGAAATAATACAATCTTTCAATGACGGTAGAATTAAAGTAATTGCAGATGGGATGAATAAAGGTATCTCTTATAGGCTTAATCAACAGATTAATTTAGCCCAAGGCAAGTACTTCATAAGGATGGATGCTGATGATATTATGTTTCCTGATCGTATTGAAAAACAGGTGGGGTTTTTGGAAAATAATGAAAAAATAGATGCTGTGGGTACTTCAATTGTTGTGTTGGATGATGAAGATCATATAATAGGATACCGAAAAGCCATTTTATTAAATGAATATACAGAGTTGTTTAATAAGATATTATTCAATCATCCTACTGTTGCAGGTAGAATAGAATTTTTTAAAAAATTTATGTATTCAGAAGATCTTGCAGGAGTTGAAGATGCCGATTTATGGATAAGAAGTTTTCCATCTAGTAATTTTGACATTTTAAAGGAACCGCTCTTATTTTATAGAGACCCTTTGGTATTTAAGTTAAAAACCTATAAAAGTAGGCTAAATAAGAAAAATAAACTCTTGAAAAAGAATGAATATTTGAAAAATCATTTCATTTTAAAACAAAAACTTATTATTGTAAATAATCTGAAAATGCTGGCAGCAACTCTTCTTTCAAAAATTCATCTAGATCAACTACTGATCGCAGGAAGAAATACAAAAGAGCTTCCCAATAAGAATGAATGGGAAAAAACATTAAATAGTATTATTGATGCAAAATAAAAAAATTCTTCATGTCATTACTATATCTTTTGTAATCAATCACTTTTTTGGAAAGCAGTTTAAATATTTGCGGACAAAAACAAATAATAATTATTATCTGGGATGTACTCCTTCAGAAGAATTTTTTCAGTTGTCTGATTCTTTAGAATACACTCCCTTTTCAGTGAACGTAACTAGAAATATAAGTCCGATTACAGATTTAGTAGCTATTTATAAGATTTATAAATTCATAAAAAAGAATAAAATAGAAACAGCTGTTGGGCATACTCCGAAAGGTGGGATGGTAACAATGATTGCGGCTTCTCTTGCTGGGGTTAATGATAGAGTATACTTCAGACATGGTATTATATATGAAACTAGTAGAGGGCTTAAAAGATTACTTCTTAAAAATATTGATAGGCTTTCGGGAACATTAGCTACTAAAGTTGTTTGTGTAAGTCATTCTGTAAAAAAAATCAGTGAAGATGATCATTTAAATTCTCCTTCTAAAAATATTATATTAGGCCTCGGTACCTGCAATGGCATTGATACTGAAAATAAATTTAACCCTGAAAAACAAAATGCTGCTTTAATCGCCGATATTCGTAGGGACCTTAAAATTAATGAAGAAGATTTTGTGATAGGATATGTGGGAAGATTGGTTAAAGATAAAGGAATTAATGAACTCATTGAGGCTTGGAAGGTATTAAAAGAAAAACATCAGCACATAAAACTGCTCTTAATAGGACCTATTGAAGAAAGGGATGCAATAAGCGAAGAATCAAAAAAAGTTATAAAAAATGACCCCAATATCATAAATACAGGATTTGTTTTGAATGCTGCTCCATATTTTAATATAATGGATATTTTCGTGTTACCAACTTACCGTGAAGGCTTTCCTACAGTATCCTTAGAAGCTTCTTCAATGAAGTTGCCCGTCTTAATTACTAAAGCAACAGGATGTGAAGAATCAATTATTGAAGGTCAAACCGGGCTTTTTATAGAAAACAAGCCTTCCGATATTATAGAAAAAATAGAATTTTATATTAAAAATTCTGAAATGAAACAATTGCATGGAAATAATGGAAGGAGTTTTGTGAGACAACATTTTGAAGAAACAAAAATTTGGGATCATATTCATACAAATTTAGGCTATTAACATGAATGTAACTATTACTGGAGTTTCCGGCTTTGTGGGCCAAAATTTATCCAAATATTTAGAAGAAAATAACTGTAATATTACGGGATTGTCTTTAAGAAATAATTGGAAGTTGATTGCAAATTCTGATGTCATAATCCATCTTGCAGGGAAAGCTCATGATACTTCAAATACATCTGCTGATGAAGAATATTTTGGGGTAAACACAGAACTAACGAAGAAACTTTTTGATGAATTTCTGCGATCGGATATCAGGGATTTTATATATTTCAGCAGTGTAAAAGCTTCAGCAGATACTGTCGTTGGTATTCTGGATGAAGAACATGCTTCGGATCCTAAAACCCCTTACGGAAAATCGAAACTTTTAGCAGAACAGTATCTATTGTCTAAAGACCTGCCTGAAGATAAAAGGCTGTTTATTATTCGGCCATGTATGATTCACGGTCCTGGAAATAAGGGAAACCTAAATCTTTTATATAAAGTAGTGGAGAAAGGGATTCCGTGGCCGCTGGCAGCATTTGAGAACGAACGCTCCTTTCTAAGTATTGATAATCTCAATTTTCTGATATTGCAAATACTTAAAGATAAAAATATTCAGTCAGGAATTTATAATTTTGCAGATGATGATTCTATTTCCACAAATCAGCTGATTCGGATTATAAGTAGTATTTCTGGGAAAAAAAGCAGATTGTGGCATCTTCCTGTAAAACTTATTGTTTTTGCTGCAAGGATAGGAGATCAAATAAGGTTGCCTTTAAACTCTGAAAGATTAAAAAAGCTAACGGAAAGTTATTCGGTTTCTAATAAAAAAATAAAAAAGGCTTTAAGAATCAATAAACTTCCAGTTTCAGCGGAAAAAGGATTAACAAAGACAATAAAAAGCTTTCAATCAAAATAATGGAATATATTCTTGTCACCATCGTATTATTTATTTCCATTTTGATATATTTCAAAATTGCTGATAAGTACAATATTATTGATAAACCCAACCATAGAAGTGCTCACACACAAATCACATTAAGAGGTGGAGGAATTATCTTTCCCATGGCATTTATTGTCTTTTGTCTATTTAACCTTAATGAAGTCATACAGAATTATTGGTCTTTTGGATTAGGGCTTTTGGCTATCTGCATTATAAGTTTTATTGATGATGTCAAAACTCTGTCAAACAAGATCAGACTTTCGGTTCATTTAATTTCGGTAATTCTGCTTTTATATTTTACAGGAGCTTTTAGTCTGATGCCTTTCTGGGTCTTGCCCATTTTATTTGTTATGATAATAGGAACTTTGAATGCCTATAATTTCATGGATGGAATTAACGGAATGACAGGAATCTATAGTCTTGTAACGCTAGGATCATTAGCATATATCAATAAAGATATTATACAGTTTACGGATGAAAATTTCATAATATATCCAATTTTAGCATGTTTGGTTTTTTTATTTTTTAATTTTAGAAAAAAAGCCAAATGTTTTGCAGGTGATGTCGGAAGCATGGGAATCGGTTTTTGGGTGATAGGGCTTATCACTCTCCTGATCATGAGAACCGGAGAGTATAAATATATTCTGTTACTTTCAGTTTATGGAATGGAAGTAGTCCTTACAATTATAGAAAGAATATTGTTGAAAGAGAATATTTTTGAAGCCCATAGAAGACATCTATATCAGCTTTTTGCCAATGAAAAAAAAGTTTCACACTTAGTAATAAGTTCTGTGTATGCTGCTTTTCAATTATTAATTAATAATTTTTTAATGTATTCACAATTTCCAATTTGGTTGATAATTTTAATTATATTTATTCCCTTAGGAGGACTCTATCTGGGACTTAAATGGAAACTCAAAAAAGAACATAATTTATAAAAATACAAAAATGAAAATTAAAGAAACATCCTTAAAAGACTGTTATATTATAGAACCTACAATCTTTGAAGATGATAGAGGATACTTCTTTGAAAAGTATAATGAAAAAAAATTTGAAGAGCTAACAGGTATGAATGGGCATTTTGTTCAGGACAACATATCAAAATCCTCATATGGTGTTCTCAGAGGGCTTCACTTACAGAAAGGACAACATGCTCAGGCAAAACTAGTTTCATGTTTGGAAGGAAAAGTGTGGGACATTGCGGTTGATCTTAGAGAAGCTTCACCAACATTTGGAAAATGGTTCGGTATCGAATTGACTCCAGAGAATAAGCTTCAGCTTTATGTTCCTCGTGGTTTCGGACATGGCTTTTCAGTTTTAAGTGAAACAGCTGTTTTTTCGTATAAATGCGATAATTTTTATAATAAAGACTCTGAAGGAAGTGTGATCTGGAACGATCCGGATTTAAATATTGATTGGAAACTTTCAAACGAAGTAATCATACTTTCTGAAAAAGATAAGATACTTCCTAAATTTTCCGAGAAAAATTTTTAAATAATATATTGATAACCACTTTCCTAAAGTGGTTATTATTTTTCACATCTACTCTTTTATTATTTTGTATCTTTGCACACTCAAAATCAAAACGATGCGCACAAAATCTGTAGGGAAGAAGAAAATCAATGTGGTTACACTTGGATGCTCCAAGAATGTATATGATTCTGAAGTATTAATGAGCCAGCTGAAAGCAAATGGAAAAGAAGTGGTTCACGAAGGCCGCGGAGATATTGTAGTGATCAATACATGCGGATTTATTGATAATGCTAAAGAAGAATCAATCAATACAATTCTTGATTATGTAGACGCAAAAAACAGAGGTGAAGTCGAAAAGGTTTTTGTTACAGGTTGTCTGTCCGAAAGATACAAGCCGGATCTCATTAAAGAAATTCCGGATGTAGATCAGTATTTCGGAACAAGAGATCTCCCTATTCTGCTAAAACACCTTGGTGCAGATTACAAACATGAATTGGTAGGAGAGAGGCTGACAACCACTCCCAAACATTATGCTTATCTGAAGATCTCAGAGGGTTGTGACCGTCCATGTTCTTTCTGTGCTATCCCTTTGATGAGAGGGGGACACATATCTACCCCTATCGAAAAACTGGTTTTGGAAACTCAAAAGCTGGCAAAAAAAGGAACAAAAGAGATCATTCTTATTGCGCAGGACCTTACTTACTATGGTCTGGATCTTTATAAAAAACGTGCGCTTGGAGAACTTTTAAAAGAACTTTTAAAAGTTGAAGGTATAGAATGGATTCGTCTTCATTATGCTTTTCCAAGTGGTTTCCCGGAAGATGTTCTTGATATCATCCGTGAAGAACCTAAAGTTTGCAATTATATCGACATTCCTCTTCAGCATATCAATTCTGATCTGTTGAAATCAATGAAACGTGGGACAACTCACGAAAAAACGAATGCATTGTTAGCCAAGTTTAGAGAAAAAGTTCCGGACATGGCTGTTAGAACTACCTTGATTGTAGGTTATCCTGGAGAAACTGAAGAAAGATTCCAGGAACTTAAAGACTGGGTAAGGGAGCAGAAATTCGACAGGTTGGGGTGCTTTACCTATTCTCATGAAGAAAATACAGGCGCTTACGTATTGGAGGATGATATTCCCCAGGAAGTAAAAGAAGCAAGAGTAGAAGAGATCATGGAGCTGCAATCGCAAATTTCTTGGGAGAAGAATCAGGAGAAAATTGGAAAAACATTCAGATGTATATTTGATAGAAAAGAAGGTAATTATTTCATCGGAAGAACAGAATTTGATTCACCTGATGTAGATAATACAGTTTTGGTGTCAGCTGATGAAACCTATATTTCTATAGGAGAATTTGCTGAAGTGAAAATTACTTCCGCAGAAGAATTTGACCTGTATGGAGAATTGGTTTAAATAATCTATTCCTGTTGCAATGATAATATTGTATGATTTTCGAAGATAATTGAAAATATTAATAAAATTTAACATAGTTAAAGAAGCTGTTAAATTATTGATTATCCTGATTATCAGTTGTTTAATTTTTTGCTTAATAAAACTCTTTTATTTTTTTTATATAAAATGAATAAATTTGAAAATTATGTCTTAAATTTGCGCAATAAGCAATGTTTTAAAATCAATTGCTTCAATAAGTTATCTATCTAATAATGTTAAATAATAACTATAATGATTGGCACAAGTTGGGATGCACTCCCATTTGGACATATTGATGAAAAATAATGTAATTTAAAATCTTTAAAAACTTATGAAAAAATTTTTATTAACAGCGACGATGCTCGTTGGCCTTTCGGCCATTTCCAAGGCTCAGACAACGGGGCGTGTAGGTATTAACACAACCACACCAGCCGCAACATTAGATGTAGTAGCTAATACTACTGACAATGCCAGACCTGATGCCTTACTAGTCCCTCGTTTGTCAAGAACTCAGTTAGCTGCTAAAGATGCAGCATATACGACTGCTCAGAATGGCGCCCTTACATTTGTTGATACTCTGGATGGCTCTGCAGCTGGTAAAACAATTAATGTGACCGCAACAGGATTCTATTACTATGACGCTCCAAACTCTGTTTGGGTTGCTGTAGGAGGAGGTGCTGCTGCCCCAACGCAGAGGTATGAAGTAATTAGAGGTACAACTGTGACTACAACTGCAGCTTCTTACACTGTTGGAGCTAATGACTTTTTTATTGTTACTAATTCTGCCGGAGGTACAGCAGTTAACTTTCCTAATTTAACAGCTGCTGATGCTGGTAGAGTAGTTTATGTATTTAATAATAATACTGCAGCAGTTGGTAATGCTATTACTAACGTAGCTGGAGTTGTTACCATGACTCAGTTTAGAGGTTTCCCTATTGTTTGGTCTGGTACTGCATGGTATGCTCTAACAAAATAATTTTATTGTATAATATTAATTAATATCCAAGATGAAAAAAATACTTTATTTAATTATACTAAGTGGTGCTGCTGGAATTTCCTTAAATGCCCAAATACTTACAAACTTTCCCGCTAACCCTGCTGTTAACAACTCAAATGTAATGATTGACGGTAGTACATCGTTTAGTTCTGAAGCCGGTGCCGGACCTAATGTTGGTAAAGGTATTGTAATTCCAAGTGTAGACTTGGTTAACTTTCAATTTGATCTAAGCCTTGCTGATGGATTTACATTTCCTACTTATTTTGATGGTATGCTTGTATATAACAATGCTACAGGAAATACTCTTACAACAGGTAACAGATCTTCAACTGCAACACCCGTGACACCTGGATACTATTATTTCTATAATCCAAATGGTGCATCAAATGGTAATGTAACTGCAGGAGTATGGAGACCACTAGGAGGAGGTAATGCTAAATTTGATGTAACCAGTGCTGAAACAGCTACCAATACATTAGTAGCAAGCAAGCAGGTTTATGCTATCAAAGGAACATTTGCCGCAACAGGAAGTTCAACCGCTGTAAATATCCCATCTCCAACAGGTATGACTGCTTTATATGGTATTACTATTTATAAAGCAGGTACAAACACTGTATATGACAGAAGCTTATACTCTTATACCATTGCAACTACTGCTGGAAATGCAATTACAGGTTCTCCAAGTATGTCAGTAGTATATCCTGCTGGAACATATGACTATGTGATAGAATACTTAAAATAAGATTAATACTTATTTATTATATATTCAAACCAATGAGCAATCATTGGTTTTTTGTTTTATAACAATGAACTTATTATAAGATCTTTAGTATAAACTTAGTTGGTACTTAATTTGTTATATAAGAAGAGTGTTTAAAGAAGAGAAGACTAATCAGTGCTATTTTAATTAATAGAGTTTGATGAGAATTTCATTCTGCTTTAAAAAAAACATTGTTAAAATAATTATAGAGTGATATAAAGTATGGCCTTATTGACTTCTATTAAACAGTTCTTTTCATTTAAGGTCATAAAATTTTTGTTTTTTAAACAACTAGAGATGATATATTAATTTATTTTAGTAAATATTTAAATTACTGATTATCAATATATTATTTAATTTACATTTTGAGTTTTTTCGAGGAAAAGTTAATTATGTTAACTTTTAAGTGCTTTTTTTAACGTTTTTTAACAGTGCTACTTAAAATCCCTAATAATAGGTACTTACAGCCCTTGTTAACATATAATTTTGTTTTCGTTAACGGTTTTTAACATATGGAGTAGGGACTTTACAACATTCCTTATACTTTTGCTCCGTCAAAACCAATAAAATTCAAGATGATGAAAAGATTCATTCTCGTAATCATAATGATGATTTCAACCTTAGGTGTTTATTCTTTTACAGGTAATACCTTAGATGCGAAGAAAACAAGTTATGCATCGTACTACCACGATAAGTTTAATGGTAGAAAAACAGCAAGCGGAGAGATCTTTAGTAATTCAAAGTTCACCGCTGCAAACAGAACGCTTCCGTTTGGGACTAATATTAGAGTTACCAATCTGAACAATGGAAAACAGGTGATAGTGAAGATCAATGATAGAGGCCCTTTCCATGCATCAAGAGCATTAGATATTTCTAAAGCTGCGTTCGATGAGATCGGAGATACCAATCGTGGTACCATTCCGGTTGAATATGAAATTGTCGACTAAATTTATGATTTAAATTTATAAAAGCCAGCTGAATCAGCTGGCTTTTTATTTTTGATCTTTTTACACATTAAACTCCAATAAAGCTGGACAGTGATCAGAATGTACGGCTTCCTTTAATATGACGGCTCGTGAAAGCTTATCTTTCAAAGTATAGGTGGCAAAATTATAATCCAGTCTCCAGCCTTTATTTTTAGCCCGGGAATTCTGTCTGTAGCTCCACCATGTATAATTGTCCGGTTCATTATTAAAGAATCGGAAACTGTCGATCAATTCACATTCTTCAATAAAACTGGTCATCCATTCTCTTTCCATCGGTAAGAAGCCGGAAACATTCTTTAAACGGACCGGATCATGAATATCGATGGCCTGGTGGCATATATTGAAATCACCGGAAATAATGAGGTTAGGGATCGTTTTTCTTAACTCCTTTATATAAGCCAGGAAGTCATGGCAGAACTGCATTTTGAAATCCAGCCTTTCAATATTACTGGCAGACGGAACATACACCGAAATTACAGAGTATCCGTCAAAATCTGCACGGATGATTCTGCCTTCATTATCATAGCTTTCAATACCACATCCATATTCAATATGATCAGGTTTGATTTTAGATGCAATTCCGACGCCGCTGTAGCCTTTTCTTACGGCAGAGTGCCAATAGCTGTGATAACCGATTTTTTCGAGGCTTTCAATATCTATCTGGTCGTTTCCTGCTTTACTTTCCTGAATACAGACAATATCCGGATCAGCAGTCTTCAGCCATCCCAAAAAATCCTTAGTAAAGGCAGCCCTGATTCCGTTAACGTTATATGTGATTAACCTCATGAGTTTTTAATAAAAAATTTAAAATGTTCGTTATATTTTGATGGGATAAATTCTGTGATATCGTAATCTGCTACCTGATGAATATAAAAAGGATCGTCTTTAATGATCTCCAATTTCATGTTTAGAACGGGCATTGGCAACAATAATTCCTCCCGTTCTCGGTTGTTTCCTTCCGGAGGCAATGAAGTTTCCGGAGCTGTAATGTTGTTCAAGAAAATGATTGTGTTAATGAATGAAGCGTTCCACATTTTCCAGGGAAGTTTTGTAGGTCAGTGAGATAATAAACATTGTTTTTTTGCTAAGATATGAACTCTTTGAGATTATTAAAAGCATTGCAAAAAAGAGGCGGCAAAAATCATTCGATTTTTGCCGCCCTAAACCCAAAATTTTAAATAAACTATGAAAAAAACTACTTGGGTTCTAAAATGCTTATGGGAATAATACATTCTTCCAGTGAAATTCCTCCGTGTTGGTAAGTCTCTTTATAGTAATTCACAAAGTGATTGTAATTCTTTGGATAGGCCAGGAAAATATTGTTCTTTGCAAAAATATATTTGGAACTTAAATTTCCTTTTGGCAGAAACAGCTTTTCCGGGTTGGTAACAGCCCATACATCGCTGTCGTCATACGTTAAGCTCTTTCCTGTTTTATAACGGATGTTGGTTGACGTTTCGCGGTCACCTACTACTTTGCTTGGCTTTTTAACGTATACCGTTCCATGGTCTGTAGTGATCACAAGTTTATAACCGTTTTCTGCAGCTGCTTTAATAATTTTCAGTAATGATGAATTTTCAAACCAGTTAAAAGTAAGGGATCTGAACGTTTTATCATCACGGATCAGCTGGTCTACAATATGATTATCTGTTTTTGCATGAGAAAGAATATCAATAAAGTTGTAAACAATAACCAGAAGATCATTGCTTTTATGCTGGTTGAAATCATCATAAATCTTACGCTCAAAATCCGCGTTCAGGACTTTAAGGTATTTCATAGATTTAGATCCTAAACCGATTCTTTTCATCTGGTCTTCCAGAAAATCACGTTCAAATTCATTTTTATTTCCTTCCTCATTATCATTGAACCATTTCTCCGGAAAACGTTTTTCGATCTCGGAAGGCATCAGTCCTGCAAAAAATGAGTTTCTAGCATACTGCGTGGCTGTAGGAAGAATACTGTAATAATAATCTTCCGATATTTTATTATAGTATTTCGTGAATAACGGCTCAATAACTCTCCATTGATCAAAGCGGAGGTTATCCACCATAAGGAGAAGAACTTTTTCTTTTTCTACCTCAGGCTTGATTTTTTCCTTGAAAAGAGTATGACTCATTAAAGGTTTATCAGAATCTGTAAGCCAGCTTTCGTAATTTTTTTCAATGAATTTGGCAAACTGGATATTCGCTTCTTCTTTCTGTGATTGCAGAAGATCAGAAAACTCATTATCCTCAACCTTATCAAATTTAATCTCCCAGCTCAGGATTTTTTTATAATATTCTGCCCATTCCTGGTAAGTTCTGATATAAGAAAGCTCCATAGACAGGTTTCTGAATTCCTGCTGGTACTGAAGAATTGTTTTCTGCTCTACAAGATTGTCCTCCTGAAGATTCTTTTTTAACGATAATAAAATCTGGTTAGGGTTGACGGGCTTTAGGATGTAGTCAGCAATCTGAGATCCGATAGCTTCTTCCATAATATGTTCCTCCTCACTTTTTGTTACCATCACGATCTTTAAAGAATTATCCTTCTCTTTGATCATAGGAATGGCTTCCAGTCCCGAAATACCGGGCATATTTTCATCAATAAGTGTTAAAGCAAACTTCTCCGAATCCATAAGCTCCAGAGCCTCATTTACGTTGTTAACGGGGGTTACCTGGTAACCTTTTTTTTCTAAAAATACGATATGGGGTTTGAGTAAATCTATTTCATCATCTATCCATAATATCTTTTCCGACATAATTTATTTTTTACATGGTATAGTATCAAAATGTTGACCAATTCCTTTTAAATTCTCACAAATTAGAGACAACAAAAGTTAAATATTAGTTAAATGAAAATTCAGTTCATTGACACTGATATCCAATTTGTTCAATGGATGGCCTTTTATAATCTAAAGCTCTTGTAGAACCTCGTCTTTTCTTTCGCTTTTCTAGCTTAAAATTTACTAAAAATAATTCGTTCCAAGGAATTAAACTGACAATAAATAGATTTCCCGGAAGAATCTCCTGTTTAAGTGGAAATGGTCTGTTTAGGATAATTCCTGAGATCAGAAAGATGTTTTAAGCAAAAAATAGCATAGATTATTTATACTACCAAAGATATATTTTTTAAAATAAGAATAGGATGTAACATCAGTTCAAATTAATGGAATTTGTGGTCGGAATAGTACATATGCCACAATTATTATTTCACAGTCAGATTTATGAAAGTGTGTTTTTGGTAGCTTGATTTCTTAATCGCAATTTAATCATGCTTAAAATTTAAAATCCCTAACTTTGTTTACTAATACCAAAGTTTCAATGCAGAATAAGTTAAAGATCATCAACGACCCCGTTCATGGTTTCATCAGAATCCCACACGAAATTTTATTTGACGTTATAGAACATCCTTATTTCCAGAGACTGCGCAGAATTGGGCAGACAGGACTTCTGAACCTGATCTTTCCGGGAGCTACCCATACAAGATTCCATCACGCTTTGGGAGCGATGCATCTGATGTTTACGGCATTGGAAACCTTGCGCCAGAAAGGAGTTAAAATCACGGAAGAGGAAGAAAAAGGAGCCATGCTTGCCATCCTGATGCATGATATCGGGCATGGGCCTTTCTCTCACGCATTGGAAAATATGCTCATGGACGACTGGCATCACGAGAAACTCTCGCTGCTGTTAATGAATAAGTTGAATGAGGAATTTAATGGGCAGCTTTCTGTAGCTATCGAAATGTTTCAGGGAAAATATCATAAAAAGTTTTTTAATCAGCTTATTTCTTCCCAGCTTGATGTGGACAGGCTTGATTATCTGAACAGGGACAGCTTTTTCACAGGCGTTTCTGAAGGGAACATCAATACACAAAGAATCATTTCCATGATGAATGTCTGCAGCGAGGGCGAATTGGTTATCGATGCCAAAGGAGTATATTCTATTGAAAACTTTCTGACAGCCAGAATGTTTATGTACTGGCAGGTATACTATCATAAAACTTCAGCATTGGCAGAGTTTCTTTTAGTTAAAATCCTGGAAAGAGCAAAATATCTGATTTCAGAAGGGATGGATCTGCCTGCAGGAGAAAACCTGAAGTACTTTCTGAACCGTGGCAAAAGTTCGGCCACCGATGAAGATATTTATAGATTTACGCAACTTGACGACAATGATATAATTCATGCGATGAAATCCTGGCAGGATTCGGAAGATTTTATTCTTTCCTATTGGTGCAGATGTGTGATCCAGAGAAACCTTCCGAAAACGGTCATCTCAACACGTCCTTTCAAGCGAAAATTTATTGAGGAAAAAATAAAAAATACCAATCAATTTTTCGGAATCAATAATGGAAAAGAGCTTGTACACGAGATTAAAAGAAAATTACTGCCTTATGATACCAAAAAGCAGCCGATTTATTTACTTCAGAAAAATGGTAAAAAGATCAGGTTAGAAGAATCACAGGACCAGTTATTGTCTGGGCTTATGGTACACAAGACCGCCCGGTATATTCTTACCTTTCCAAGAGATATTTCCCACATAATATCTTAAATAATCTTAAAATTCACGTTCCTAAAATCAAAAAATGTTTGCGAATTACAGAATTTCTTATCTTTGCAGAATATGGAATTTACAGCTTCGCAAATTGCAAGTTTTATTGACGGACAAATAATAGGCGACGAAAGTACGGTTATTACAGGGGTTTCACCAATTGAGAATGGTGAATCAGGACATCTTTCTTTTATAGCACAGGATCGATTTTCACATTTTTTAAATACCTCAAAATGCTCCGTTATTATTGTTTCGGAAAAACTTATCGATAAAGTTGATTATAATCCTACCTTAATTGTCGTAAAGGATGCCTACCTTTCTTTTCAGGTTTTAATGAATCTGTACCAGGAAATGCAGGGAAGAAAAGAGGGAATCGAAACCGGTTCTTCTATTCATGAAACTGCAGTGATCGGGGAAAAAGCCTATATCGGAGCATTTACTTATGTTTCGGAAAAGGCTAAGATTGGAGAAGGTTCGCAAATCTATCCGCAGGTCTATATCGGTAAAGGTGTGAAGATTGGTAAAAACTGTAAAATCGACAGCGGAGCCAGAATCTATGACTACTGTATTATCGGAGACAATTGTGTAATCCATTCCAATACGGTTGTAGGCGGCGACGGATTTGGCTTTCAGCCTACTGCAGAAGGATTCAAAAAAATTCCTCAGCTAGGAAATGTGATTATTGAAGACGATGTAGAGATCGGTTCCAACTGCAGCATTGATAGAGCTACAATAGGTTCTACCATTATCGGCAAAGGAACAAAGATCGATAACCTGATCCAGATCGCACATAATGTGAAGATTGGGCAGAATAATGTTATTGCGGCACAGGCCGGAATTGCAGGATCTACTACCATTGGAGATTGGAACCAGATCGGTGGACAAGTAGGAGTGGTTGGCCATATTAAAATTGGGAATCAGGTGAAAATTCAGGCTCAGAGTGGCGTGAATTCCAGTGTTAATGATAAAGAAACATTGTATGGATCCCCGGCGATAAGCTACAATGACTATCTTAGAAATTATGTCCATTTCAGAAATTTCACTGAAATTGTAAAGAGAATAAATAATCTTGAGGATATCTCAAAAGATAAAACTAATGAGTGATATGCAAAAAACACTCCAGAAAGAAGTAACACTTTCTGGAATTGGCCTTCATACCGGTAAAGAAGTAAAACTTACCATTAAACCCGCAAAAGAAAATACAGGTTTTGTGTTCGTAAGAACAGATCTGGAGGGACATCCCCAGGTAGAAGCTGATGTTAATTATGTAGTAGCAACAGAAAGAGGAACAACATTAGAGAAATTAGGCGTAAAAATTACTACTTGCGAGCACCTTTTAGCTGCATTGGTAGGATGTGATATTGATAATGCCATTCTTGAAATGGATGCTTCCGAGCCGCCAATTTTAGATGGATCTTCAAAATTCTTTGTTGAAGCTATTGAAAGTGTAGGCATAGCAGAACAGGGTATTGCCAGAGAATACCTGGTAATCAAAGAAGTGCTGAGCTATGCAGATCCCGCATCAGGATCAGAAATTACCATTATTCCTTCGGATACTTATGAAGTGACTACTATGGTGGATTTTGGAACCAAAGTTTTGGGAACCCAAAATGCTACCCTTAAAAATATTTCAGAATTTAAAGATGAGATCTCTTCTGCAAGAACATTCAGCTTTTTGCATGAATTGGAAATGCTTTTAGATCATGGTTTGATCAGAGGCGGAGATATCTCAAACGCTATCGTGTATGTGGATAAGGATCTTACGCCTGACACCACAGAAAAATTAAAAAAAGCATTCGGAAAAGATAATGTTTCTATCAGACCGAATGGTATTCTTGATAATCTTACATTAAACTATCCAAACGAAGCTGCAAGACACAAATTACTTGATGTAATTGGCGATCTGGCATTGGCTGGTGTAAAAATAAAAGGTAAAGTCATTGCGAACAAACCGGGACACTATGTGAACACCCAGTTTGCCAAAAAACTGAACCGACAGTGGAAATTGCAAAAGAAAAAAAATGTTCCGGATTTTGATTTAACCAAAGAGCCGGTTTTTGATATCAACGGCATCATGCGTCTTATGCCGCACAGACCACCGTTCTTATTGATCGATAAAATTCTTGAACTTTCAGATTCCCATGTGGTAGGCCTGAAAAATGTTACTATGAATGAGCCTTTCTTTGTAGGACATTTTCCTAAAGAGCCCGTAATGCCTGGAGTTCTTCAGGTGGAAGCTTTGGCACAGACAGGAGGTATCCTTGTATTGGCCAGCGTTCCGGATCCTGAAAATTACTCTACTTATTTTATTAAAATAGATAAAGTAAAATTCAAGAGAAAAGTAGTTCCCGGAGATACAATGATTTTCAAAATTGAATTGATAGAGCCTATCAGAAGGGGAATTGTACATATGCAGGGATACGGATATGTGGGAGACACAGTGGCTGTAGAAGCAGAGTTAATGGCTCAAGTTGCAAAAAATAAAGTTGATTAAATGATTCATCAATTAGCCGCCGTAGATAAACGTGCAAAAATCAGCAAAAACGTTATTGTAGAACCATTTACTACAATTGCAGGGGACGTGGAGATCGGAGAAGGAACTTGGATTGGCCCTAATGTAACCATCATGGATGGAGCCAGAATAGGTAAAAACTGCAGAATTTTCCCGGGAACGGTAATTTCTGCAATCCCTCAGGACTTAAAGTTTGATGGTGAAGATACCCAGGTAATTATTGGTGATGAAACAACAATCAGAGAGTGTGTTACCGTAAACAGAGGTACAAAAGCTCTCGGTTTTACTAAAATCGGCAAAAACTGCCTTATCATGGCAACTTCCCATATTGCACACGATTGTGTTATCGGGGATCATGTTATCATTGTAAACGGTTGTGGTATTGCAGGGCACGTAGAGATCGGAGACTATACTGTAATGGGAGGTCTTAGTGCTGTGCATCAATTCGGTAAAATTGGGAAACATGTAATGATTTCCGGAGGAACTCTGGTAAGAAAAGATATTCCGCCCTATGTGAAAGTGGCAAGAGAACCGATGTCTTACGCAGGAATCAACTCTGTTGGTTTGAGAAGAAGAGGATTTACCAATGAGAAAATTTTTGAGATTCAAAAGATCTACAGAACAATTTTCCAAATGAAAATGAACGTTTCTCAGGCTGTAACTTACATTGAAAAAGAAATGCTTCCAACTGCTGAAAGAGATGAGATCCTTCAGTTTATCCAAAACTCACCAAGAGGTATTGTAAAAGGATACGGAACAACCAAGGAAAGCAATTAAAAGCCAAAAGGTAGCTTTACCTGAAGTAAAAAACTAAAAATAAAAAGATAACATAAATTAATGGCAACAAGCAACGATATCAGAAAAGGACTTTGTATTGAGTACAGTAACGATATTTTTAAAGTAATAGAATTTCTTCACGTAAAACCGGGGAAAGGACCTGCTTTCGTAAGAACAAAATTAAAGTCAGTAACTAACGGGAAAGTGATCGACAATACTTTCTCTGCAGGACACAAAATTGACGAAGTAAAAGTAATCACCCGAAAGTTCCAGTATCTTTATGATGATGAGAACGGATTCCACTTTATGAACAATGATGATTTCTCTCAATTATATTTAAATAAAGAAATGATTGAAAACTCACAGTTCATGAAAGCAGGAGAAGAAGTAACGATCATCCTGAAAGAAGCTGACGAAACGCCGCTTTCTGCCGAACTTCCTCAGTCTGTATACCTGGAAGTAGTTGAAGCTGATCCGGGAGTAAAAGGAAATACAGCAACCAATGCTCTTAAGAACTCAATTGTTGAAACAGGAGCTAGAGTAATGGTTCCTTTATTCATAGAGCCGGGAGACAAAATTAAAGTAAGTACAGAAGACGGCAGCTACTTAGAAAGAGTAAAATAATAATTAAATTTACATAAATTCGGTTTGCACCAGCAGTCCGAATTTTGTTTTTATAAGAAAACCAATTGTTATGAGATTCCATTCTCCACAAAAGCTCAAAACTATTGCCGATTTAATAGGCTCAGAATTTGTTGGCCCCGAAGACTTTGAAGTCTTGGGAACTAATGAGATTCATATGGTTAAGCCGGGTGACATTGTTTTTGTCAACCACCCGAAATATTACGATAAAGCATTAAATTCTGCAGCTACGATTATTCTGATCGACAAAAAGGTAGAATGTCCGGAAGGAAAAGCACTTCTGGTTTCTGATGATCCTTTCAGGGACTTCAATAAGATCAATACCCACTTTACAAGAATATACAATTTCACTGAGGAACTTCACGACGTAGAAATCGGGGAGGGAACAAAGATTCATCGTACGGCTGTTATCGGAAATAATGTTGTAATCGGGAAAAATACTTTAATTTTTCCAAATGTCGTTATTGGAGACAGAACAGTAATTGGTGATAACGTGATCATTCAGTCAAACACGGTTTTAGGGGGTGATGCGTTTTATTACAGAAAGCTGAATGGAAATTTTGACCGTCTTATTTCGGTTGGAAATGTAGTCATCGAAAACAATGTGGAAATTGGAAATGGCTGTACAATCGACAGAGGCGTTACAGATTCCACCGTCATCGGGGAAGGCTCTGTTTTGGATAACCAAATTCAGATCGGGCATGACACCATTGTCGGAAAGAAATGCCTCATTGCATCACAGGTGGGAATTGCAGGATGCTGTGTCATAGGAGATGAAGTAACACTTTGGGGACAGGTAGGTGTCGCTTCCGGGAATAAAATTGAAAGCGGATCTGTTATTCTTGGTAAAACAGGAGTCAACAGAGATCTTAAAAAAGGAACCTACATTGGGATGTTTGCAGAAGATTTCAAAGGCTATTTGAAAAAAGAAGTAAAGCTGAGAAATCTCAAATAAACTATTCACTTGGTTTTGTCCAAAATCAAAGAAAAATAAGTAAATTTGTGAGCATTAATAAAATATTTAAATAAATTAAAACATCAATAAAATGTCAATTTTAGTAAACAAAGATTCTAAAGTAATTGTACAAGGATTTACAGGGAACGAAGGTACTTTCCACGCGGGCCAGATGATTGAATACGGAACCAACGTAGTAGGAGGGGTTACTCCGGGCAAAGGAGGATCTGAGCACTTAGGAAAGCCTGTATTCAATACAGTAGCTGATGCTGTTCAAAAAGCTGGAGCCAATGTAAGTATCATTTTCGTACCACCTGCATTCGCTGCTGATGCGATCATGGAGGCTGCTGAGGCAGGTATCAAAGTTATCGTATGTATTACTGAAGGTATTCCTGTAGCGGATATGGTGAAAGTAAAATCTTACATCGCTGACAGAGACTGCAGATTAATCGGTCCGAACTGTCCGGGAATCATTACTTCTGAAGAAGCTAAAATTGGTATTATGCCAGGATTCGTTTTCAAAAAAGGTAAAGTAGGTATCGTTTCAAAATCAGGTACTCTTACTTACGAAGCTGCTGATCAGGTTGTAAAAGCTGGTTACGGTGTTTCTACAGCAATCGGAATCGGTGGTGACCCAATCATTGGAACTACTACAAGAGAAGCTTTGGAATTATTCATCAACGATCCTGAAACCGAAGCGGTAGTAATGATCGGTGAGATTGGTGGTGGATTGGAAGCTGAAGCTGCAAGATGGTATAAAGCCAGCGGATCTACGAAACCGGTTGTAGGATTTATTGCCGGACAGACTGCTCCTAAAGGAAGAACGATGGGACATGCCGGTGCTATTGTAGGTGGTGATGAAGATACTGCTCAGGCAAAAATGGAGATCATGAGAGAAAACGGAATCAATGTTGTAGATTCTCCTGCAGATATCGGTGTTACAGTTGCTAAAGTTCTAGGATAAGACATACAAAAACAAAACATATGAAAAAACTTTTATTAACCTCAGCATTGGCCCTTTCAACTCTGTCGTTTGCACAGATCGATTTTGCAAACACAAGATTTGGTGTCACGGCAGGAGGTAACTACTCCAGAGTAAGAAATGCCCATAACCCTTCTGGTCCAAGATTCGCGTTCCAGGGTGGAGCTTTAGCTCTTATCCCGGTTGGAAAAGCTAACCAGTTCTTTATACAGCCCGAGGTCGTGTATTACGGTGCAGGAGAAACCGGAAAAGATAAAGATGCTAAAGGAAAAGATGGTTATGATGCAGTATATGGTAACAATTATCTGAGCGTACCTATCTATTTTAAAGGATATTTTTCTGAAGCAGAATCAGAATTCTTTGGAATGATAGGACCAAGATTTAACTTTTTGATGAGTCAGAATGTTAAGAATGCTCCTATAGGCAGACCATATTATGATCCGGATGTTACCGATCCTTTATATCCGTCAGTAAGCGGAAAAGCGTCAAGCTTTAATTTTGCTTTAGGATTAGGAGTTGGCTATAGCTATAAAAGACAGCTGGAATTAGCTCTTAAATATGACCTTGGTCTTTCAGATACTTATCCTGATCTTGCAAAAGAAAAAGGAGGTACTGATAAGAGAAAATCCGAACAGGTGATCAGCCTTAGCCTAAGCTATATTTTCAAATAGAATAATTAATTATTCAACGATAAAAATCCCGGAAATTTTAATTTCCGGGATTTTGTTTTTTTATCACTAAAGGCTTCCTGCCTTGAAATTTGATTTATTGTGTTTCAAGACAAAAGAACAATCAGACGAAATAATTAAATAAATATTTCCCTATCCTCTGATCCACTTCCAGATCTCCTTTAAAGTCGCTTTATTTCCATACATCAAAATCCCTACACGATAGATCTTTCCGGCCAGGAATATCATGAGGATGGTAGTTCCCAGCAATAAGGCAATAGACAAAGCAATCTGCCATGCAGGGACGCCGAAAGGTATTCTCGCAATCATGGCAACCGGAGATGTAAAAGGGATAATGGACAGCCAGAAGCCCAACGGGCCGTCAGGATTGTTCATCAGGGAAAAGCTGCCGTACATTCCCAGCGTAAGCGGTAAAATAGCAAATAAGGTGAACTGCTGGGTCTCTGTTTCATTATCTACTGCAGAACCAATAGCTGCATAGATGGAACTGTAAAAAATATATCCCAAAAGGAAAAATACAATGAATACAAAAATAATCAGCGGAAAGTTCAGTTCTAATAAACTGTGTGAAACCTGTGTTGCAATCCGGGTAACGTCCAGCTTACTGGCAATTTCCTCATTGCCCCCGGGAATATTTTTTTGGAAGGAAGAAAATCCGGTATTTAAAACCAATGCACCTATAACAGACATGGAGATCCAGATCAGAAACTGCGTCAAAGCGACCAGTGTTACCCCTAATATCTTACCCATCATCAGCTCAAACGGCTTCACAGATGAAATAATGATCTCTACCACACGGTTGTTTTTCTCTTCAAGAACGCTTCTCATGACCCTTACCCCATAAATAATGATAAACATAAACGTTACATACATCAAAAGAATGCTTAAACCGCTTTTTACCCCAAAAGCAAGATCAGAGTCTTCCTTATTATTATCAGAAACATTAATCGTTTTTAAAGTAAAACCTTTGTCAAGACTGTTCAGCTGACTTTCTTCAATACCGAGCTGCTTTATTTTTTCCTTTTTGATTACATCTGTAATATCAGAAACGATCTTCTGTTTCGTATCGAGTCCCATTTTGACATTTACGATAAGCCTTGTACCGTTTTCAAGTCCGGTATAGTCATGATCTTTCAGTTCGGGAAGGATCAGGATGCCATCCAGAGATTCATTATCTTTCAGGTTATTGATCTTTGCCTTCTCATCCGCTGCAGAAACAAATACATAATTGAGCTTGTCATTGGATTTCAGCTGATCTTTGAAAAGCCCACTTTTATCTACAACCTCAATAATGCTGTGGGACTCGTTGGCTTTAAACATTAACCCAATCACTGCTCCAAACCCAATCAATAAAAGAGGGGCCAGCAGTGTTAATATGATGAAGGACTTTTTCTTCACCTGCGTAAGAAATTCCCTTTTTGTAATTAAAAAAATATTGTTCATAAAAATTAAGAATGGTTACTTACAGCATTAATAAACACTTCATTCATGCTCGGAATTCTTTCGTCGAACGATCTCACTTTTCCTACATTGACAAGATCGAGAAGAATCTCATTCTGCCCGCTTTCATTTTTCAGATCAAAAGAAACCATATTGTTTTCATTAGAGAAATTAAAAATATCATAGCTGTTTTTGAAGCTCTCAAATTTTATTTCATCCACTTCAGAAAGTGTAACTCCAAAAATATTCTTCTTAAATTTTTCCCTTACATCAAAAACTCTTCCGTCGATAATCTTTTTAGAATTGTTGATCAGTGCTACATAATCACACATTTCCTCAACACTTTCCATTCTGTGTGTAGAAAGAATGATCGTAGTTCCGTTATTTTTAAGATCAATAATCTGATCTTTGATTAAATTGGCATTTACCGGATCAAAACCCGAAAAAGGCTCATCAAGGATCAGAAGATGCGGGCGGTGAAGAACCGTAACCACAAACTGGATCTTCTGCGCCATCCCTTTTGAGAGCTCGGACAGCTTCTTTTTCCACCACTGGTCGATGTTCAGTTTTTCAAACCACTTCTTGGCTTCGTTCAGAGCATCATTCTTGCTCATTCCTTTCAGTTCTCCGAAATAAAGGATCTGATCGCCCACGCTCATATTTTTATACAGACCTCTTTCTTCAGGCATATAGCCGATATCTCTGATGTGGCTGGGATTAAGCTTGTTTCCATTAATGAATACATCTCCGGAATCCGCCTGGGTAATTTGATTGATAATACGGATGAAGGAAGTTTTTCCCGCTCCGTTCGGGCCTAGAAGACCATAAATACTGCCTTGTGGTACATGGATACTGAAATCATCCAATGCTACTTTCTTCCCGGCACTATAGGTCTTTCTGATATGTTCAGCTTTAAGCATTAAATTGTTTTTAACAATGAGTATAAAAAAGTCCTTAAAGTTACGGAAATATTAAGGCAGAACTGATGCAAAAGAAAAAATCCTGATGATTATCAGGATTTAATTTTATTGTTTTACGATTTGAGTAACCTTTTGGGTATTATCGCTTAAAATATAGCGAATCAGATATTTTCCGGGTTTCAGTTTTTCAATATTGATTTCTCCGGAATTCATGTTGACAGAGTAATTGGCTACCTGTGTTCCTAAAATTGAATAGAAGGTAACAGTCTTGATCTTTAATGCAGAATCTTTTGCTTTGATCAAAAGGAAATCCTTCGCAGGATTTGGGTAAGCTACCAATACACCGTCATCAGACTTCTGTGTGATGGAACCCGGCTCTCTCAGCTGTGCCTGCATATTGTTGGAAAACCCAACGAAAGCGCCTGTAAATAGGAATAAAAGTAAAAGTTTTTTCATCAAATTATAATTTCTCGAATGTATTAAAACAAAAATAAACAATTCTACAATTCTATACAATAGTTTTTTATATAAGTTGTAGTAAATTTGTAGAAACTTATTCAAAAAGTATTCCAAAATGATACATTCAAGAAATAGAAGACTTAGAGTTAATGAATCTATCAGAAGTTTAGTAAGAGAGAATAATCTTACAACTGATGATTTTGTAATGCCTATTTTCGTAATGGAGGGCGAAAACCAACAGGAAGCGATACCGTCGATGCCGGGGATTTTCAGGAGGAGTATAGATTTAACGGTAAAGGAATGTAAGGAGTTATTTTCTTTGGGTGTAAAATCTGTCAATCTGTACATGAAAGTGTCAGAACATTTGAAAGACAATACAGGAAAGGAAGCCTGGAACAAGGACGGGCTTATGCAACAGACGATCAAAGCGATCAAAAATGCAGTTCCGGAAATGATTGTAATGCCGGATGTAGCTTTAGATCCTTATTCGATCTACGGGCATGACGGGATTATTGAAAATGGAAAGATTGTGAATGATGCTACCAATGATGCCCTGGCAAGAATGTCCGTATCCCATGCCGAGGCAGGAGCTGATATTGTAGCGCCAAGTGATATGATGGACGGAAGAGTGCTGGCAATTCGTGAAGCTTTAGAGGAAAGTGGATTTACCGATGTAGGAATCCTGAGCTATTCCGCAAAATATGCAAGTTCTTTCTACGGACCTTTCAGAAGTGCCCTGGACAGCGCACCGAAAGATAATATGGAAATTCCGAAAGATAAAAAGACCTATCAGATGGATTTCCACAATTCCCGTGAAGCGTTGAACGAAGTTTTCAAAGATATTGATGAAGGGGCCGATATTATCATGATCAAACCGGGACTTCCATATCTGGATATCGTTTCTAAAGTTCGTGAAGCTATTGATCTTCCTATAGCAGTTTACAATGTGAGTGGAGAATATGCCATGGTAAAAGCAGCTGCACAGAATGGCTGGCTGGATAATGATAAAACTATTATTGAAAGCCTGACATGTTTCAAAAGAGCCGGAGCAGATATGATTTTTACTTATTTTGCGAAAGAAGCAGCGATGATTCTGAACAAATAATAAGTCATTACTATTCAAAATAATCTGCCCCTAAATAAATTTTAGGGGCAGACTTTATTTTTATATAAGAAATATTCTTAGTTGTGTCCGAAGCATGTGTAATAATCACGATCTCCCGGCTGGATAGGATTTTCGCCCCCATTATCATTTACACAAACATTGGTAGGACACAGGTACCATCCTGCAGGGCAATTACCGTTGGCATCAGGAAATCTGATACTTCCTCCGCTGATGTTCTTTAGTTCCTTTTTCGTTAACTTTTTCATGACAAATATTTTATAGGTTAGTAAAACTAAAATAGTAAAAATTTATCACATGATGTTGAAATCTTTTCCTTTCGTGAATTTTGCGGCAAAAGGAGCCTGGTTTCCGGAGTATTTTAAAATAAAATGTTTCTTGGTGTCCGTATCTATTTTAGCATCCACTTCTACATTCTGTGTCTGAAAACTCACATCTAACCCCACTCCCGACTCTTTTTCAAGGAAGATTTCTACACTTTCAGCATAAAAGAGAGAAGTGCTCAGATAATTGAACTTAATATTCTTTCTGTAAGTCTTAGATTTACTTTGTGTAAATAATGAGTAATTTTTCAGAATCTCAATTCCGGGAGAGTCAATGTTGGTAATTCTGGATTTGGTTACGCCATTTACCCTCACTGAAAAACTTTTAGCATTTTTAATATTTCCGTTTACCCCGATATTGAACAAAGAAGGAAGCGACAGACCGTATTCAACCATGCTCTCTTTTGTGAATTCAAAATCAGGAATCAGTGCAGGATGCTTCGGTGTATTAATCAGCTGCTCCTTTACCGTATTAAGAAGATCTCCGGAAAATAGGTATCCGATGAGGTTGTTTCCCGTCGTTCTCCAGTTTCTCCCGTTCCATTCGAAAATCTCACAAAGCAGTGTATCTGTGGATGAATGGGGAAGAAGATCCATATCCTGCCATTTGAAAACTTCCTTGGCATAAGGCCTTCTGTCGACAATATTAATACCCAGATCCAGAGCAAGAAGATCTGTCAGGTCTTGATTAGTTTCCATATTATTTTAGTTGTTGGTTTGGTCATATAAAATTATGAAATAAAATAATTCTTACAACCAGCCCTTTCTTCCATAAACATAAGTGTCATCAAACTGCTTATCGTTCATAAACAGGTATAAAATCCCTTCAATAAAAGGAATAATAGAAGCTGCTCCAAAAGTGATAATATTAAGGACAAGCTGAATGATACCTTCTTTCGTATAGCCCAGATAGAATTTGTTCAAAGCTAGCCAGCCTACGAGAATTCCTAGTATTGCTGCCGGAATTTTCTTTTCCGAACGGTAGGGAACACTATTCTGCTGATTTTGATCCTGGGTGCCTTCTGTTTTTGTATAACCGTAATTTTCCATTGTTAATTTATTTGTGATGAGTAAATGATTTCTCTATAAGTAGAATAAAACCTCTGAGAGTTACAAAATAGCAGTTTAATTAACTACTTTCTGTACAACTTTCATACCGGTAGAGTTGAAGTTTTAGCAAGCCACACTTATAAAAAAAACAAAAAATTACTCCTGGCTTCTTAAAAAATGATAGTACATTTCATAATCTAAAATTTGAATTCAAAAAAACTTTATCTTTGCTCCTATGATTTTACGAGGAGAAAACTTAATCAAAGAATACGGTCCTAAAAAAGTAGTAAAAGGCGTTTCTGTACAGGTTCAACAGGGAGAAATTGTTGGTTTGCTTGGTCCCAACGGAGCAGGAAAAACCACTTCGTTTTACATGATCGTAGGACTGGTTAAGCCTACTTCAGGGAAAATTTTTCTGGATAAACAGGAGATCACTACCGATGCCATGTATCGCCGTGCCCAAAAGGGAATCGGTTATCTGGCACAGGAAGCTTCCGTTTTCAGAAAGCTGTCCGTAGAAGAAAACATTATGGGCGTTTTGCAGCTTACAAAGCTTTCAAGACGTGAACAGCAGATTAAATGTGATGAGCTGATAGAAGAATTTTCACTGCAGCACGTACGTAAAAACAGAGGGGACCTTCTTTCGGGAGGGGAAAGACGTAGAACAGAAATTGCACGCTGTCTGGCCACGAGCCCTAACTTCATTCTTCTCGATGAGCCTTTTGCCGGAGTAGACCCCATTGCGGTAGAAGATATCCAGAAAATTGTAAGAAGTCTGGTAGATAAAAATATCGGAATCCTGATCACGGATCACAACGTACAGCAGACCTTAGCCATCACCAATAAAACATACATCATGTTTGAAGGTAAAATCCTTAAAGAGGGGCTTCCCGAAGATCTTGCCAACGATCCGCAGGTAAGAGAGGCCTATCTTGGGGAAAACTTTGTGTACCAGAGTATTTTAGACAAACCGAAAAAGAAAAAATATATTTACAATATCTGGGCAGGTAACTTCGATTCGAAAGCGCAGCTGCAGGGATTTGTAGATGAAAATTTCGGACAGTATGATGATCTGAGACTGATGTACGGTTTTGAAGACATCAGCTTTGCTTCTCTTGCCAATTCTGAAATTGAGCATATCTTCAATGATGTGGTAGATAAAAATGCTAATAATTCGTTTGTTTTCCAAAGAAAAGAACTGACTTCACAATATCCTCTGGAGCAGGCGCAGGCTGAATCAAAAGCTGCCAGTAAGCCAGAGCTGCATTACCTTACAACCTATTTTTATGAAGGATAAAACTACATCTGCTATAAAAGTATTTGCTGAAAAATAGAATAAAACGTACCTTTTCTCTCGGAAACGGTACGTTTTTTAGTTAAAATAACTCCTATGGCAAAACCCTTTAACAGAACAGTTACTTTATTCGGGATCTACAAACAGCTCGTTCCATTTATAAAACCTTACCGTTTAATGATTTACGGGACGCTCTTTCTCACTTTTTTAGGAGCTCTCGCAGCCCAGGTCAATCCTATTGTATTAAAATATACGGTAGATGAGGTGACAGAGCTTACCCATCTTCCGCATCCGATGTCTGAGGGCATTCATATTCTGGTGGTGATCTCCATTATTTTACTGGGAAAAGAGCTGCTTAATATTTTTATCAACTTCGGACAGAAATTTTACGGTGAAAAAATAAGGATTAACGTAAGCTCTGTTCTGGCACAGTCTGCTATTGATAAAATATTGATGTACCGGGTGGCCTATTTCAATGATGAGAATCATGAATCCGGAAAATTACAGATCAGGATAGACCGTGGAATAGAAAGTTTAACAAGGCTGGTACAGAATTTTTTCATCGATATACTGCCGCTTTTTTCCAATGCTATTATTGCCCTGATCATCATGTATATGCAGAATGTATATGTAGGAATGGTTTCTACCATCATTATTCCCATCTATTTTTATATAAGTTCATTACAGGCAAAAAAGCTTGGAGGAGTACGCCGCCAGCTCAGAAACCAAAGGGAAAGAAAGACTTCAGGACTTTTAAACCTGATCAACTCTATTATGGTGATCAAAAGCTTTGTCCGGGAAAAATTTGAAGGCAAAAAGCAGTATGACCTGCAGATGGAGCTTATGGAAAGCCAGATGTTCACCAGAAAAACGAATTTTATCTACGATGGTTTAAAAACATTCATCGAGCAGTTCGGTGTGGTTTTAATTATTCTTCTGACGGTTTATCTGGTGCTGGATCAGCAGATGACCATTGGGGCGATCATGCTTCATATCATGCTGTTCAACAATATATCTGCTCCTATACGCCAGCTGCACAGAATCTACGATGATATGAATGATGCTATGATCTATGCTGAAGGTTATTTTGAAATCCTTAATGCAGATGATGAAAAAGAACCGAACGGAACTTTTATTGAAAAGGAGATTAAAGGTAATTTTGAACTGAAAAATGTAGATTTCAGCTATCCCAACGGAACAAAAGCCCTGAACGATGTCTCCATGAAGATAGAGAACGGAAAAACTACTGCATTAGTAGGGTTGAGTGGAGCCGGAAAATCAACGGTGATCAATCTTCTCTGTAAATTTTACCTTCCTGATTCCGGAGAAATTTTGCTGGACGGGGTCAATCTAAATAATTTTGATAATACCTTCCTGAGAGACGACCTTGGCCTGGTATTACAGAAAAACCATATTTTTCAGGGAAGCATTGAGGACAATATCCGGTATGGCAATATGAATGCCAGTTTTGAGGAAATTCAGGAAGCTTCAAAAAAAGCCTATCTTCATGATCAGATCCTCGATCTTCCGGATGGCTATCAGCATGATGCTACCCAGCTTTCAGGAGGCCAGCAGCAGAGGATTGCCATTGCGAGGTTATTTCTGAAAGATCCACCTATTATTTTCCTGGATGAGCCAACTGCGAGCCTGGATGCTATTGCTACTGAACAGATCAAAAATTCACTGGATGCCATCAAAGAAGGCCGTACGGTGGTTATTATTTCCCACTCACTGTCGCAGATCCTGGATTCCGACACTATTTATGTGATGAAGAAAGGAAGAGTAGTGGAGAGTGGTACTCATGATGAATTGGTTCAGATGAATGGTACATACCGCGAGATTTTTGATGCATCTGCCCGAAGCTTGAATCTGGATAAGCTGGTAAGTACTTTTAAAGATAACTAATAATCTTTTACATTGATTTTTAAGAAAGAAACTGGTTTTTATTTCCAACAGATTCTACAGCTTTCACAAATCTTAAATTTTTTTATAAATCTGCCGAATCAGCTCAACCTGTGAGAGAATATATTACAATATCATTTTAAAATTTCACATTAAATGCAAAGTTTTATCATAAGTCCAATCTAAAGCACTCACGATAAAACTTTGCGATAAAAAAATGAAGTTACTCTGCTTTTTCAGCAACCTGATAAGCACCTACATCTGCTCCAAAAGCAATATTGATTCTATTGTAACTGTTGATCGCAATCACAGCCATGGTAAGATCCAGCATTTCAGTTTCAGAAAAATGTCTGCTGACTTCGGAATAAATTTCGTCAGAGATTTCCCTGCCATTTAAAGACGTTAAGCTTTCCGCCCAAAGCAATCCGGCTTTTTCTCTATCCGTATAAAAAGAGCATTCTCTCCAGGCGCTTACCAGAAAAATTCGTTGTTCAGTTTCGCCTTTGGCTCTTAATTCCTTCGAGTGCATATCCAGGCAGAAAGCACACCCGTTCATCTGTGAAACACGGAAATACAGAAGCTCCAGAAATGAGCTGTCTAGTGATGAGTGCTGTACCTGAAACCCCATATTATGGAGGGCGTTTACAGCTTTGTTTCCCATTGCAAATACATTGATTCTTTGTGACATAATAATTTGTTTTTTGATTGATTATGACACAAATGTAGATCGGAATTTTCCGGAATTTTTTTACATATGATAAAAAACTATTTCTGAGCTCTGATCCTGCTTAAAGAAACCTGGGTGATTCCAATATAATCTGCCAGGTCCCC
The DNA here is from genome assembly GCF_058245105.1 of Chryseobacterium sp. UF-81. NCBI lineage: Bacteria > Pseudomonadati > Bacteroidota > Flavobacteriia > Flavobacteriales > Weeksellaceae > Chryseobacterium > Chryseobacterium sp. UF-81. The sequence continues at coordinate 73,841 of NZ_JBSIBX010000001.1, forward strand.
AAGACTGATTCGTTGGATGAGATCAGGTTTCTGCTTCAGAAAATTATTGTACCGTTTTTTACCGTCGTCCTCAAGCATTTCGCTGATCCGTCCCATCATATTGATCGGAGCTTTTGAATACAGTTTACTGAAAAGTGTTTCTGCCGTATGGTATTTTTTGCATAGCCCCTCGATAACATCTTTATGTATGCGCAAAACTTCACATGGTTCCAGTGCGACAATCATATATTTTGAAGCATTACCGGTCAGAAAACCGTTCAGTTCTGTGAAGAAAGAATTTTCTGCAAAAAAAGTCATGATAAAATCTTTATCTCCATTATCAAAAAACAGCTTTACCAGACCTTTTTCAAGGAAATAAAAATACCTGCAGGTTTCATCTGCTTTTAAAATAAAGTCTCCTTTTCTGTAAGTTTTTGTCTCTAAATTTGATGTGAGAGCTTCCATTACAGATTGTTCCGGTTTTATAATACTTTCAATGGTTTGGGTGAAACGGGGAGAATTCATATTTAAAATATCGTTTATAAAGAAACTAAATATAATAAAAAAGCATCTACATTTATATTTTGTACACCAAAAAAGATTGATAGATTTGTCATATCAATATGAATGATCACTATCTTAAAAAACTCGACAGGGTAACGGCTATTCTTACACAATTACAGTCAAAACCGACCGTAAGGGCACAGGACCTTGCTGCAAAATTTGATGTCAGCATCCGCACGATCTACCGGGATGTCAAAACGCTGGAAAATGCCGGCATTCCTATTATAGGAGAAGCTGGAAACGGGTATTCCCTGATGGATGGCTATAAGCTTCCACCTATTATGTTTACAAAAGAGGAGGTATTGAGTTTTATCACTGCGGAAAAACTGATGCAGAAATTTTCTCACCAGAGCCTTGGAAATCATTACCAGATGGCCATGGAAAAAGTACGGTCAGTTCTTCGGAATTCAGATAAAAACCTGATCCGGAATATTGAAAAGCAGATTGATGTTTATAACCATCTTCCACAGACCAATGATACGATCAAAAATGTGATTCCTACTATTCTGGAAAGTATTGCAGATAAAACACAGCTTATTATTGAATATAAAACAGTTGATTCCCGAGTAACAAACAGGACTATTGAGGCAGTTGGTATTTTCTTTGAATTCAATTACTGGTATATTATGGCTTTCTGTACCATGAGAAAAGATTTCAGGCAGTTTCGTGTCGACAGGATTCAGCAGATTTTAAAAACCCAGAACCCTTTCTCGCAGGAGTATGGACAGATCAATGATTACAGGAGATATTCAAACGGAGAGAAAACCAGGGTCAGGCTTTTAGTTGAGAAAAAAATAATAGGACATATCGTTAATTCAAGGAAGTATTATGGATTTATTGAAGAAACGGAAACAGAACAGGGAATTGAAATGATCTTTGATACGGAATGGATAGATGAAGGCTTTCCGAGGTGGCTGATTACTTTTGCAGATTATGCGACTATTTTGGAACCGGAATCTTTAAAAACAAAGCTTAGGAATTTGGCGGCAACTATTTCAAAAAGAGTGGAATAAGAAACATAAATTCAGGCTTCACGAATGTGAAGCCTGAATTTTAGAAATTGATATCTGAATAAAAAGCTTTGCTTAAACTGAATGACAAAATAAAAACAACAAAGTCTGAGTGTCTGTATTTAATAAATGGATAATTTGAATGATTTGTTCTATGATTCTGCCATTTCCTTTTTCTGCCTGTTTTGAATCATCATTTTCAGTTTAAACAAAGGCATTAACGATCCTAAAATCTCTCCCAAAAAAAAGGAGGTTCAATTCCTAATGCTCTCAGGTAGGTATAGCCCTGTCCGCGGTGATGGATTTCATTATCCACGAAATAAAGAATATTCTGATATACCGGGAATTCATACTGTCCGAATAAATTGAAAGTTTCCTGGAAACGCTCTTCAGTAATCTGGCTGAAATAACGGTTGATTACTTCTGTTTCTTCATCCCATTTTTTCAGAAGTTCTTCTTTGGTTTTTGGGTTGAAGCCTTCCTCATTGTAGGCTTCCATGTTTTTGTCAACTATTCCTTTTAAAGCAGGTCCGCCGATGCTGATAAGTTCTACCGCCAGTTTTGCGAAAGGTCTCATGCCCCCTACAGAAAATTCAAATAATTCTTTCTCAGGGAAAGCTTCGATTACTCTTCTTGTCAGATTTCTGTGTCCTTGCCAATGCTCTAATAATTGCTCGGATGTCATGAACTGTTTTGTGGCTGTTGCTGTAGTTGTCATAATTGTATTGTTTATTTTGTTATTGTTGATACAAAGGTATGACAGGGTTATGACAACAGTTTGTCAGTAGGATTTTTGATATTAAAAAATATTTTATTTCTTTACTGAAATATCTATACCTGTTTTTCCGTTAGAGAGAAAGTGTATGGGTAAAAAGAAATTGATCCCTATTAGAATTTTACAATGAAGAAGTATATTTTGCCTGTTATTCCGGCTCTTTTATTAATATCCTGTAATAAAATTGAGGAAAAAATTGACCAGACTATTCAGAAAACCACCGAAACCGTTCAGCAGAAAGCTCAGAAGGCTGTTGAAGAAACAGTGAAGAACACCGTCAGTGAATCAATCAATTCTTTAACGAATTCCCAGGATGTAAAATTCAGCCAGGTATTTCCCGATGGAGGAAAACCTGTAGTCTCAGAAGACACCGGAAAGAAATTTAAATTTCCTAACGGTTCCGAAGGCTATATTTTCAAATATAAATCGGATATCGCAGTACTGCTTCCTTTTTTGGAAAAACAGGCCTCTTCCGACGAAAACAAATCAGATAAAACAGCCCGTAAAATAGATGGGCAAAGCATCATTGACAAAATAAGTTTTGTTTCAAAATTTCTTCCTGAAAATACCTTTGATACCAGTTTTTTAGAAGATATTAAAAATGATAAAAATATAGAATATTACAAGCTGAAAAGGTTTCCCCACAACAGTACAATAATCTATAACCCCAAAAACCAGACCGTCATACAATATGTAGAGGTAAATAAATAATTTGTAAGTGACCGGATTTTTCCGGTCATTTTTTGTTGATTATATCTAAATAAATTCAACAGGAACGGGCTTTAGCCCGTTTAAAAAAAATCACCATCAATCCGGCTTTAGCCAAAACCTAAATCCTCCAAATTTACATCTGTGGAAATTTGTGAAATCACAACATGTAATAAAAGCAGATTTTATTAGCTATATCATCCTGAGCGCAGTCGAAGGATTCTCTCATTCAGTCAATAATAGGGTTATAACTATGCAGAGATAAAACTACGAATCATTCCTACATTTTACTTTTTAGATTATACAAAATAAAGTAATTTAGTACTATGAAAATTTATACTAAAACAGGAGATAAAGGACAGACCGCTTTATATGGCGGCACAAGAGTTTCCAAAGCCAGTGCAAGAGTGGACAGCTACGGGAATATAGACGAGCTTAATTCATTCATTGGTATTTCCAAAAGTCATATTGAGGATGAAGAAGTTTTGAAGCAGTTGAAGAAAATTCAGTTTGATCTGTTTACGGTAGGTTCAGAAGCTGCAACGCCGGTTGATAAATTAATGCTGGCCAATGGAAAATCACGTCTGCCATTGATCATTTCAGACACTGAAATTGAAGAGCTGGAGCAGTGGATGGATGCTTTTGAAGAAAAGCTGGAACCGCTTCAATACTTTATTCTTCCCGGTGGTGGAAAATCTGCAACATTTTTACATGCTGCAAGAACCATTTGCAGAAGGGCAGAACGTTCTCTTGTTTTCCTGAATGAGTCCGAAGAAGTACGTCCTGAGCTGATCAAATATTTGAACAGGCTTTCTGATTATCTTTTTGTTTTGGCAAGATATATTTCAAAAATAAACAACGAACCGGAAGAATACTGGAATCCGAATGAAAGATAAAGCACTACTTTTCATTAACGGAGATCATCCAAAAACTTTTCCGGATCCGGACCAATATGGATTAATTGCGTGTACGGACGGTGCTTTTCATTATTTGAAGCAATTAGGTTTCCCCTTAGACAAACTGGACTTTATTTCCGGTGATTTCGATTCCCATTCAGGGGCAGATGAGGACGTTTATCAAGAAAAATTTATCCTTACCCTGGACCAGGATAAAACAGATTTTCATAAAGCTTTGGAAATTATTTTAGAAAGAGGATGTCTTTCTGTAGATGTATTTGGAGGAAGCGGCGGCGAGCAGGACCATTTTTTAGGAAACCTTACCGTTGCTTATGCATTTAAAGACCGGTTGAGAATAAAGTTCTATGATGATTTTTCCGAATATTATTTTGTCCCGGAAAATTTTACCATAAAAGGGGTTAAGAACAGAATGATCTCATTGTATCCTTTTCCTACGGTTGAAAATATAACAACAACAGGATTAAACTGGCCATTGACCAATGGAAAGCTAAGCATCACTTCAAGAATAGGAACAAGAAATTTTGCGGTTGAAGATGAGGTTACCATCCGGTATCAATCCGGAGATCTGCTGTTTTTTGCAGGAATTAATGAAATAGAATATCCCGGAATATATTGAAACAATTCATAAAAATATCGGTTCTGCTTATCGCGGCATTCTGTGTTTCCTCCTGTAAAACACAGAATTTTATTCAACCTGAATATGGAAAAAATGAAGCAATAAATCCTATTGAAATCAAAAAAGTATACAATTTCAGGACGGTCGGTAATATTAAAAATTCTGAAGGCAGAACTTTGAAAGCAGGAAAATTTTACAGAAGCGGTCATCTTCACCAACTGAAGAAAAGATCATTCAAAGAAATTCAAAGCCTGGAAATACACGAAGTAATTGATCTCAGGAATTCAAAAGAAATAGTTGATAAGCCCGACCAACTTCCCGATGGTGTCATTTATAAAAAATATTCAGCCTTTGATGATGAAGGAGATCAGCTGACCCAGGCTAAAAAGCTTGTTTTAAAAGGAAAAGTAAACGGTCCCGATGCTGATAAAAGAATGATTGAATTTTACAGGGAATACGTAACGGAAAATCCCGAAGTGATCAGAAGAATCATCACTGAAATTCTGGAATCCGAACAGCCGGTCCTCTATCACTGTACTGCCGGAAAGGACAGAACAGGAATCATAACTGCTTTAATTCTGGTTATTCTAAAGTTTGATAAGGAGACAATTTACAATGATTATCTTTTATCCAATAATTACAGAGAAAAATTAGTCCGGAAAAGGCTGAATCTGGCTAATAACTTACATTTTTTATATCCCAAAATGGATGTGAAGGTTCTTGAAAAGCTGAGTTGGGTGGAAATCACTTATCTTGATGCGGCTTTTGATGAAATCAATAAGAAATATGGCTCTACCGACACTTATATTCAACAGGTGTTGGGGATTTCGGCGGATAAGAGAGAAGAATATATTAAGAAGTTTACAAATCAATAATCTGTTTAGGTTTTTGCCTGATCCTGTTTTTAAATTTATAATAAATTTAACGCTTAAAAATCAAACTTTTTTAGCAATTTTGCATTTCGTAATTCACTTGTCAAGAAATGAAAATAAAGTACTCGGAACTTATTGATCAGACATTATATTTTCCTACTGAGGAATTTAATGTTTCTGAGAACAATTTGTTATTTCACGATGTTCCTTTAATGGAAGTCGTTGAAAAATTTGGCACCCCGCTAAAAATTAGCTACCTGCCAAGAATTTCTCAAAATATCCAGAAGGCGAAAAGCTGGTTCAGGGAAGCTTTTGAGAAAGCCGAATATAAAAAGAATTATACCTACTGCTACTGTACAAAATCCAGTCATTTCAATTTTGTGCTTGAAGAGGCTCTTAAGAACGATATTTCTATCGAAACTTCTTCAGCATATGATATGGACATTGTAAAATCTCTTTATGAGAAAGGAAAAGTAGATAAAAATATTGAAGTGATTTGTAATGGATTCAAAACTGATGATTATCTGGTGAAAATTTCAGAAATGATCAACAGCGGCTTTGAAAATATTACCCCGATCCTGGATAACTACCGTGAGCTGGATAAGCTTACTGAAAGTATCGATACTACTTTCGATATCGGGATCAGAATTGCTTCAGAAGAAGAACCGAAATTCGAATTTTATACCTCAAGACTGGGGATAGGATATAGAGATATTATTCCTTATTACAGTCAGAAAATCGCTGAACATCCGAATGCAAGGCTGAAAATGCTTCACTTCTTCATTAACACGGGGATCAAGGATACTGCCTATTACTGGAACGAATTGTACAAATGTCTCCGTGTATACGCACGTTTGAAGAAAATTGCTCCGGAAGTGGATTCCTTGAATATTGGTGGCGGTTTCCCGATCAAAACTTCTTTAAACTTCGAGTACGACTATCAGTATATGGTAGAGGAAATCGTTTCTCAGATCAAAAAATTCTGTGAAGAGGAAGGAGTGGAAGAACCTAATATTTATACGGAATTCGGAAGCTTTACCGTAGGGGAAAGTGGAGCTAATCTTTATAAAATCATTTCTCAGAAACGTCAGAATGACAGAGAGAAGTGGAATATGATAGATTCTTCATTTATGACCACGCTTCCTGATACATGGGCCATTTCAAGACACTTTATCATGCTCCCATTAAACAGATGGGAAGATACCTATGAAAGAGTATTCCTTGGTGGATTAACTTGTGATTCAGATGATTATTATAACTCTGAACAGCATACGAACGCAATTTACCTGCCGGTTTTCAGTGATACAAAGCCTCTCTATATTGGATTCTTCCATACAGGAGCATACCAGGAGACGATTGGAGGATACGGTGGAGTTCACCATTGTCTGATGCCTCAGCCAAGACACGTTCTGATTCAGAAAGACGAGAACGGTGAGCTGCAGTATGAAATTTTCCGTGAAAAGCAGGAACCTGAAGATATTCTGAAAATTCTGGGTTACTAGTCATTGCGAGGAACGGGAGTGACGAAGCAATCTCATCTTAATAATCTTAACAACTTAATTGTTTATTAACGTTTCAATTTTAAATCATTAAGGCTTTTATTAAGAATCTACACTTCCCCTAGAAAAACATAAAAAATAAAGCTCTCAAAATTTGAGAGCTTTTTCCTTTAAAAATATTTTGTAAGCTTATCCAGCTCCAGTTCTTCATAATCTGTAACTACGATATCCGCTAGAGTATAATCCTGATTTTTTGAATGCGGGCTTCTGTAGGCAGCGCAGAAAATTTTCGCCCTGTTGGCGGCAAGGATTCCGTTAGTCGAATCTTCAATCACCATGCAGTTCCCTGCTGATTCTTCTGCCATCTGTGCTGCAAGAAGAAATACCTCAGGATGAGGTTTGGATTCCTTTAGCGCGGCGCCGCTTATTTTCCCGCTGAAATATTGTTCAAGCCCGAATTTTTCAAAAACCATATTGATGGTCGTCATTGTAGCCGAAGAGGCAAGGATAAGCTTAATACCATTTTCATGGTAATGCTTGATCAGCTCTCTTACTCCCGGAATCAGATCAAATTCTTCGTCATTATCAAAATAATCTTTGAAGTATGATCTTTTAATACCGGCAATGGCTTCGTGGGTATGGGCTAAATTGTATTTCTGGATCAGTGTCTCACAGACTCTTTTTGTGGAGGCTCCTGTAAAAGAGGTGTACAGGTCTTCGGAAACAGCAATTTCCAGTTCGTCAAAGGTGGCAAAATAAGCTTTTCTGTGCAGTGGTTCCGTATCTACAATAACCCCGTCCATATCGAAAAGAACAGCTTTTAAGGACATATTTTGTTTTTTTACAAAAATAACTTTTAAAATTTAAACATTAAAAAGATTTTAGGATTAAAAAATTCCGAGCCCACCACTCTTGATTTATAACTCAACGACTATTTTGTATCTTTGTGAAATAATTTAATCTTTAAATCATTTAAATTTTTAAATAAAACATGAGAACATACGCAGGAATTCCTGAAGAAAATGCAACGTTAGAGAACTCTAAAGTAATGCTGGTAACCGTTCCTTACGATGGAACTTCAACGTGGGGTAAAGGAGCTGATAAAGGCCCAGAACTATTTCTTGATGCTTCCGAAAACATGGAGCTTTATGATATTGAAACAGGAACTGAACCTTATCTTGACGGGGTATATCTGGCAGGAGAAATTTCTGAAAATTCGACTCCGGAAGCCATGACGGAAGCCGTTTACCAAAAAACCAAAGAGCTTTTGAATAACGAAGGAAAAGTATTTACTCTTTTCGGAGGGGAGCACTCGGTTTCCATAGGTTCTATCCGTGCGGTAGGAGAGAAGTTTGAAAATCTTACAGTCCTTCAGCTGGATGCTCATACCGACCTGCGTCCTGAATTCCATGGATCTACTTCTAACCATGCATGTGCGGTTTTTGAAGCAAATCAGAAGCATAACCTGGTTCAGGTGGGAATCCGTTCCATGGATGCTGAAGAAGCTCAATATCTGCCGGAAGGAAGAGTGTTTTTTGCCCATGAGATTGCTAACAATGACAATTGGATCAACGATGTCTTAGAAAAAGTTTCAGGAAATGTATATATTACGATCGACCTTGATGCTTTTGATCCGTCAATTGCTCCTTCTACAGGTACTCCGGAACCAGGTGGACTTCAGTGGTACCCAACGTTGGAATTGTTGAGAAAAGTATTTGAAAAATGTAATGTAGTAGCTTTCGATATTGTAGAATTAATGGATTCTCCGATGGCTAAGCCAACTGCTTTCCTTGCAGCTAAGTTATATTACAAAATGCTTGCTTACAACCATATTTATAACAACAACTAAAATTCCGCAAGAATCAGATTTTTTCTGCCCTATATTCTTTGGAAATTTGTGAGGTAAAAAAGAAATATTATGTCCGCACAAAGTCAGATAGATTATAACAGAATTGCCAAAGCGATAGAATATATCCAGAGCAATTTCAGGCTTCAGCCAAGTTTGGAGGAAGTGGCAGAGAATATTCACTTGAGTCCGGCTCATTTTCAGAAAATATTTACAGAATGGGCAGGAACAAGTCCTAAGAAATTTTTACAGTTTATCAGTCTTGAACACGCTAAAAATTTACTGAAGGAAGAGAAAGCGACTTTATTTGATACCGCATATGAGACGGGACTTTCCAGCACAAGTAGGCTTCATGACCTGTTTGTGAACATAGAAGGAATGTCTCCGGCAGAATATAAAAACGGCGGAAAAAGCCTGAACATCAATTACAGTTTTTCCAAAAGTCCTTTTGGATATGTAATGGCAGCATCTACGGAAAAAGGGATCTGCTACATGGCTTTTGAAGACGATAAAGAAACAGCATTGGGAAATCTGAAACTGAAATTTCCCAATGCTTCTTTTTTTGAAATACAGGATGCCCTGCAGAAAAATGCCCTGTCCATATTTGATAAAGACTGGACGAAGCTCAACACGATTAAATTACATTTAAAAGGTACCGATTTTCAGCTTAAAGTCTGGGAAAGTTTACTTTCTATTCCCATGGGAAAGCTTTCCACTTATGGAAACCTTGCTGAAAAAATAGGAAATCCGAATGCTTCCAGAGCTGTCGGAACTGCAATTGGCAGTAATCCGGTAGCATTTCTTATCCCGTGTCACCGTGTGATACAATCTACCGGAAATATTGGGGGTTACCGATGGGGAAGCGGAAGAAAGCAGCTGATCGTGGGGTGGGAAAGCTCGCAGGTTTACACGGGATAGTTTATTATTCCACCACAAAAGTCGCAAAAGTTTTTTAACACTTAAGTTATTTGAAGTTAACGGCTTTGTGAATAGTAAGTACACTTAAGTTTCATGAAAATCTTTGATTTTCTTCTTATATGAACTTTAATTATTTTTAAGCTTTTAAACTAAAATATTCCAGAGTGTTAAAAATCTTTTACGACTTTTGTGGTTAAAGAACTAATTAAAAGTCATTAATATATTATACTTTTTACAAACTCAAAATCATGAACAGCCTGTTTGAAGAAATAGCAGAGTATCCTTTGAATATTCTTTCGCATGACGGAACGGTCCACTATTATGGAAAGATTTTCAGTAAAGAAAAATCCGACTTTTTTTATGATTATCTATTGAATCAGATTCCATGGGAGAATGATGAAGCAGTGATCTTTGGAAAATTAGTTTTAACGAAAAGAAAAGTAGCCTGGTTCGGAGAAAAAGCGTTTGAATATACCTATTCAAAACGGACAAAATTGGCGAAATTCTGGACTCCAGAACTATTGGAATTAAAGAAAAAATGTGAAGAGGTCTCCGGAGAAACCTACAATTCCTGCCTTCTTAATCTCTATCACGATGGAAGTGAAGGAATGGCCTACCATAGTGACGGGGAAAAAGATCTTAAAAAACATGGGGCTATTGCTTCTCTCACTTTCGGGGCCGAACGAAAGTTTTTATTTAAGCATAAAACAACCAAAGAGAAGGTTGAAATATTTCTTGAAAACGGAAGTCTTCTGATCATGAAAGGAACAACACAGGAAAACTGGCTGCACAGACTGCCGCCAACCACAAAAGTAAAAACTCCAAGAGTAAACCTTACTTTCAGAACGATTGAGGAATAAAAAAGATGATTGCTGAGATTCTCGAGCCACCATCTTTTGTAAGAAAGTATTAAATCTCTGCTGACTGAGGTTCTCGAAGTCAGCAGGCCCATAATAAAAATCCGGTCGCCTCGAGGCGACCGGATTTTATGTTTTCTGATATGTATATTTGACTGGTGGCTGAGGTTCTCGAAGCCACCGTTTCTTTTTATTTCAATACATCAGCTTCAATAGAGCTGTCATTGTATACCCTGATGAAAGCTTTTGTATAATCTTCCTTTGTTGCAAAATTTGGATTTGCCATAAATTTCTGAGGGTTGATGGCAAAAAGAGGCCACCAGGTGCTGCTGATCTGGATCTGGATTTTGTGTCCCTTCCTGAAAGTATGCATCACATCCTGCAATCTGAAATTCACAGCAGTTTTTTGGTTAGGCACTAACGCTTCTCCTTTTTCTCTTGAATTTCTGAATCTGGCAGGCATAATCTCGCTTCTTACCATTTGATGGTAGTTTGGATAGATCACACCGTCTTTTTTTTCTGCGGGTTTAAAATCTTCAGGGTAAACATCAATCAGCTTTACTGCAAAATCTGCATCTGTAGAAGTGGATGCAATATTCAGCTTAGCCATGATCTCTCCTGCAAAACTGATATCTTCCGTTAAAACATCCGTTGTAAATGTCAGAACATCTGGTCTGCCTACTGCAAATCTTTGGTCCTCCGACATATAGTTTTTAGGGGTAAAACCATTGAAATCCTTCAGATTGTCAGAGCTTAGAACCGGATTGTTCGGATCGCTGTAGTATTCTGAAAAACCTTGTCCTGCGGTCTTTTTTAATGAACCGTCAGTTAAATAAAAATTAATCTTCTGAGCATTCTTCGGAGGATAAGAGGCAAACTCTCTCCATTCTTTAGATCCGGTATCATACATCAGAGCTTCCGGAAGGCCGGCATCTTCTTTTGTATTTCCTTTTAAGTAATGACTGAAAAATTTAGTTTCAATATTTTTCTGATAATAGGTTGCAATGCTATCGCCGAAATAGATCTGGTTGTGGAAATGTTTTCCCTGCTCCTGTGCCCATGCACCGTGAGAGAAAGGTCCCATGACAATGGTATTTTTAGCTTTCGGGCTTGTCTTTTCTATGGTTTTGTAAATATTCAGCGGACCTGAAAGATCTTCTGCATCAAACCAGCCTCCAACAGTCATTACGGCATGGTTTACATTCTTTAAGTGAGGAAGAAGGCTTCTTTTCTGCCAGTATTCATCATAATTAGGATGATTCATAATCTCCGTCATAAAGAAGTTGTTCTTATAGTATTTTTCGTAGCCGTCCTTTAAAGTTCCCATATCTCTGTAAAACTTAAGGCCATCTTCCGAAGTCTGCTTTACGAAAGTATCCATATACCAGGCTTTATTTTCAGGCTTTGTTTTCTGAATCCCGAAAACAGGGAAAGTTCTGAAGTACCCCAGCATGAATCTTCCGTTATGAAGAAAATCATCATTCCAGAAATCTGAAATAGGAGCCTGAGGGGAGGAAGCGACCAAAGCCGGGTGCTGCGCCAATATGCCTACTGCTGTATAAAATCCCGGGTACGAAGTTCCATATTGTCCCGCCTTACCGTTATTGTCTTTAACATTTTTCAAAAGCCATTCAATGGTATCATAAGTATCCGTGCTTTCGTCTACATCTTTTTTTGTTTTGCGGTCCACCTGAGGCGTCATATTGGTGAAAGTGCCTTCGCTCATGTATCTTCCGCGAACATCCTGGAAGACAAAAATATACTTATCCTTCATCAGGAACTGGTTAGGACCCAGTTTGGTTTTGTATTCATTTTCACCGTAAGGAGCGATGCTGTAGCAGGTTCTCTGCATCAGGAAAGGATATTTGTTCTTATTTGAAATATCTTTCGGAATATATACCGCTGTGAAAAGCTTTACTCCGTCACGCATCGGAATATAGAATTCCTTTTTAGTGAAATTATCTTTTACGAAAGTATCCTTCTGGTCTGGAGTCTGTGCAACTCCAAGGATAAAAAAGAAAATAAACAAAATTGAAATATGGATCTTCATAAATAAAATTTATCGCTAATTTAAAAATAAATAGCATCCGTTCTGCTGTATACCTCAATCTTTAACGAAAAATAGGAGGAAAATGAAAAATAAGGCATATAAAATAGTTCTACTTCTTCAGTATCATATAAAACATAAACACCTGCTCCTTCTGCAAGAAATTGCAAAACCGGTCGGTTTGCTGTTGAAAAACCAGCTGGTAAGAAAATAAAAAAACACCCCCAAACGGGGATGTTTCGTAATATTTATTGAAGATTAACTATTTGAAAAATTAAGCTTTTAAATATCTTGAGTAAGCATAGCCTTCCTGACCGTCATCAGTTTTCACTTTCCACCAGTCATCAGAAGTCTGCTCGATCAAAGTTACCGATGAACCTTTTGCCGCTTTTCCTACTACAGCAGCCTCAGTAGAAGGCTCCTGTCTGATGTTAAGATTAGAATCTTCCGTAGCTACCGTTAAAGAAGCTCCTGAAGTTAGTCCTGCTACCTGTACATCAATATTGATATCTGAAGCGGAATAAGTAGAATCAATAGTTCCTAAAGCATTCCATACTGCATCTTTTGCTGCTGTACTGGAAGCGTTTCCAGTAACATAAAGAATACCATCCTGCTCCTGAACCTGAAGGTTAGAAATTCCTGCAGACTGAGCTGCTGAAACTACACTTGAATATTTATCTTGTAATGTGCTCATCTTAAAATTATTTTACCACTAGGTTATTGTTATACTTTCCGATTTTCAAAGCATCTACAGATTCTTTGATTTTTCTTGCCTGAGGGCCTGAAACATTTCCTGTAAGAGTAAGTTGTCCGTTTACAACCTCAACTTTTACAGATGGGAAATCTTTAACAGCATCCTGCACTTTTTTCTGAACCGCAGGATCTACAGCAGATGCTGTTTCCACTGGTGCAGCTGTAACCGGAGCAGCTACAGTAGACATATCCATCACTTCTTTTACGCCATTAATTGCTTTTAGTTTTGCAATCATAGCATCTTTAGACTGCTGGTCTTCGAAAGTTCCGCTTAAATGAGCCACTCCTTCTTTTACTTCTACAGAAGCATTGGGATTAGAAGTTACCACAGTTGTAGCCTGAGTCTGAAGATCGGCATCTGAAATTTTCTTTTTGCAAGACACCGCTCCAAAAGATATAGCTACAGCTAATGCAGCCATTGCGATAGTTTTTTTCATAGTTGTATATTTATTAATGTTGTTAATACAATCAAATGTAATAATAAAATTTGTACCAAAATAATAAAAGCTCAATAAATGTTTCTTAAATTTTTTACAATATTTTCGGAATCAGCGTTTTAATTTTAATGTATTAAAAACTTAACTCAATCTTAACTGAATTCAGACAAAATCTTATACCAATTGAAAAACTATTATATTTGCGGGAATTGAACTATATATATGAAAGGACAAAATAAACTTTTTATTGCCATTATCATTGCACTTATCATGGGAGTAGGAATCGGAGGTCTTGTACATGTACAGTATCCCGAAAGTGCAGAACCGTTTTCCAAAAATATCAAATTGCTGGGAACCGTTTTTATCAGGCTGGTACAGATGATTATTGCGCCGCTGGTTTTTACCACGCTCGTAGTGGGAATTGCCAAAATGAGTGATATCAAAATGATCGGAAGAGTAGGAACGAAAGCAATGCTGTGGTTTATCAGCGCTTCATTGGTTTCTCTTTTTATAGGTCTGGCATTGGTAAACTGGCTGGAGCCGGGGCATGTTACCAAACTGCCTATCCAGGATGCAGCAGCTGCGGAAGATCTTTTAAAAAGTAGTAAAGGCTTTTCCCTGGAGGATTTCGTAAAGCATATGATTCCTAAAAGTTTATTTGAAGCTTTTGCCACCAATGAGGTGCTTCAGATTGTTGTTTTTTCCATTATGTTTGGGGTAGCCCTTGCTAATTTAGGGGAAGAATATTCAAAGCCGGTAGTTAAACTTTTTGATATTATTGCCCATGCCATTCTTAAAATGGTAGGCTATATCATGTGGTTTGCACCACTTGGGGTTTTGGGAGCTATCGCTGCAGTAGTGGCTATGAACGGGTTTGAAATATTCAAAGTCTATGCAATTTACCTGAGGGATTTTTTCTTTGCATTGGGTGTACTTTGGCTTGTTCTTCTATTGGTAGGCTATCTGATTTTAGGAAACCGTCTTTTTGAGCTGCTTAAAAGAATAAAAGCGCCGTTACTGATTGCTTTTTCAACGACGAGTTCAGAAGCTGTATTTCCGAAGCTTGTAGAAGAGCTTGAAAAATTCGGATGTAATAACAGGGTAGTATCCTTCATCCTCCCCTTAGGATATTCATTCAACCTTGACGGAAGCATGATGTATATGACTTTTGCTTCCATCTTTATTGCCCAGATCTATGGTATTGAAATGTCATTGGGTCAGCAGATCACAATGCTTTTGGTATTAATGCTTACTTCAAAAGGGATTGCCGGAGTTCCGAGAGCTTCACTGGTAATTATTGTGGCAACCTGTTCCATGTTTGGTATTCCGCCGGAAGGTATCGCTCTGATCCTGCCGATTGACCATTTCTGTGATATGGGAAGAAGTATGACGAATGTATTAGGAAATGCATTGGCAACTTCCGCTGTTTCCAAATGGGAAGGACAGCTTGAAAATACACCTCAGGAAGTTTAATCGAACATGACAAAACAATATATAGAGAATCATAAACAATATTTCTTTGAAAAAGGCCTTACCGTAATCAATTCGGTCTTTTCTGATGATGAGATTGAAAAGATTGCAAAAAGCATTGACAATGCGGATACCTCGAGAGAGAATTTCAGAAAATCTGATGACCTTTTTGCCGTAAGACAGTTCCTGAAGGAAGTTCCGGAAGCTAGAGATCTGATATTTAACGATGCCATTAAAACCATCGTAAGAAAATTCTTCGGAGAAAAATATTTTGCTGTAAAAAGTATTTATTTTGACAAACCAGAAACCTCAAACTGGTATGTGGCCTATCATCAGGATCTGACGATTTCAGTGGATAAAAAAATGGAAATGCAGGGCTTCGGACCGTGGACGTCCAAGAACAACCACTTTGTTGTACAGCCGCCTCTGCCATTTCTTGAAAATATATGTACCATCAGGATTCACCTGGATGATACGGATGAATATAACGGAGCGTTGAAAGTTATTCCGGGATCTCATACGAAAGGAATCTACAGGCCGGAAACCATAGACTGGAGTACAGAAACAGAAAAAATATGTGATGTGCAGAAGGGTGGTATTATGATCATGAAGCCGCTTACGCTTCACGGTTCCAACAGAACTACCGATGGAAGGAGAAGGAGAGTGATCCATATAGAGTTTTCTGATATGGAACTGCCGGAGGGTCTGAAATGGTCTGAAAGATTGAATTAAAATCCAACATTAAAATGGTATCAGACGAAAATCAATTTCCGGCCATTGATTCAAAAACTTCTAAAGGCTGGACTTTGGCTATTAAAGTTTTTTTTTCAGTATTCGTTGTATTGACACCGCTGATAATGATTTTGATGGCATGGTTTACCTTGGCTTCAGGAAACATTCAGATTGAAATAAAAATTTTAGTTGTTGTACTGGCAATATTAGTTATTGGATTATTTGTATGGCTTTTAATGGTACAAAGAAGAACAAAATCAACCACGAAAATAATTCGGGTAACAGTTGACGAAACAGGAATTCATCATTATAGCAATAAGGGTTTAGTAAAATCAATACAGTATAATCAACTGATGCAGGATCCTGGGAACGGGAAATATGACATTTTCATATACGTTGACCAGAGCGATACTGATATGGATTTGTGCTTTTATATATTTGATGATGCACTAGATAAAGTAGTAATGAAAGGGTTATTCTTAGAAGGAGATTTTGTAATTACTAATGGAAATTCATTAAAAAGGCATTTCATAAAAGGCATCAGTATGTTCAGGCCCGACTTGAAAATTGCTCCCGGTGTTCTGGATTTGTATAATCTAAAGAAGGACTTATAGACTTCCATAAAAAAATGCACTTCAAATTTACGAAGTGCATTTTTTTTGATTAGTAACATAGGGCTAATAAAATTGAGATTCAGTCACCTTAGATTCTGTTTTCCAACTTTCCTTACCATTATTTCACAGAAATTTCATCAATAAAGATATAAGCCTCACCGCCGGCTCCCTGATGCCATTCCGGGAGTTTTCCGTAGTAGTATGCCTTTACTTTGATGTAGCGGGCTTCCGTCGGAAGAATTTCTGTTCCGAAATCCTTGATCTGTACTTTTTCATCTTTAGAATCTATGGTATTATCTAAAGTTTTCAGAAGGACAAAGTCTTTCCCGTTCATGGAAGCATAATATTCTACTTTTTTAGGCATCAGGATCCAGGCTCTGCTGTCCTGAAGATAAGTGGATGATAATTTAGTAATTTGTTGTGGAGATTTTAAATCGATCACGGCTTCAAAATCCTGGCCCTGATAGCCGTGCCATTCACCCTTTCTCCAGTTTATATCACCGTTGATCCCGTCAATCAGAGCCAGTTTCCCACTGGCAGTATATTGTGGATTAACTTTTGAATTGACGGTAATATCCCAATAATTAGGCCTTCTGTTGAAATTGGCTGCTGTGACTGAGCTTTTTTCGCCGTTTCTTTCCGAATAGGCAAGAACCTGTGTTGTTTTACTGATCGTGAAAGGGCCTTTATATGCGGTAAAAGTTTTTCTTACGTTGGCGTCACTGTCACTCAAAGTCATATAGTATACTTTGTCACCCGGATTCAGTGGTGTGATCTGTACTTTGGCAGAAAAATCGAAGATCCTGTCGGAGGTAATGACCGGAGCCGGAGTCAGCGGTATATATTTAAAATCCTTTAGTGGCTTGCTGTTTTCAAAACCTAATTTCTGCAGTTCGGATCTGCTGGTGTTCTTGGTAATTATTTTCGTGCTGCCGTCTTCCAGATGAATTTTAACCTCATCAAAATAGGGCGTGGTTGTCTGCCATTCGGGCAATCCAGGTGTTACAGAATAAATTCCCAGTGAGCTTAAAATATACCATGCACTCATCTGGCCACAGTCTTCATTTCCGATGAGACCGTCCGGAGTGTTTTTATAAAAATGATCAAGAATATATTTAATCTTGGCATCTGTTTTTTCCGGTTTTCCCACATAGTTGTATAAATAAGCAATGTGGTGGCTTGGTTCGTTCCCCTGGGCATATTGCCCCATCAATCCTGTAATGTCTGCCTGCTCTCTTCCGGTTGTTTTATCCGGTGCCGCAAAAATAGCATCAATGAACTGTTCAAATTTTTCCTTTCCGCCATGAGCTGCGATCAGTTCCGGAATATCCTGCTGTACCGAATAGGAATAATGCCAGGAATTTCCTTCTGTATAATTATTGTTGACTTCCGCCGGATCAAAAGGTTCATACCAGTTTCCGTTCTTTCTGGGCTGTATAAAGCCGTTGTTTGGATTGTAAAGGTTTTTCCAGTTCTGCGAACGCTTCATGAAGTACTGATAATCTTCTTTTTTGCCCAAAACCTTAGCCATTTGGGCAATACACCAGTCGTCGTAGGCATATTCCACCGTTTTTGATACACTTTCATGTTCATCATCCATACTGATGTAATTGTTCTGCTTATAAGCATTTAAGCCGAAAATATCCAGCATGGCAGAATTTTTAGAAGCTTCGAATGCTTTTTCATAATCAAAGCCCTGAATGCCTTTCGCCATCGCATCTGCAATTACAGAAACAGAATGGTAACCGATCATGCATTCCGTTTCATTGGAAGCCAGTTCCCAAACCGGAAGTTTTCCGCCCTGTTCATACTGCTTGATGAAAGTATTGATGAAATCTGCTGTTCTTTTTCTGTCGATCAGCGTCATCAGCGGATGGGCAGCTCTGAAAGTATCCCAAAGAGAGAAGACAGAATAATAATCAGATCCATTAGTGGTGTGGAGTTTGTTATCGCGGCCTCTGTATTTTCCATCTACATCCATATTGATATTCGGTTGCGTAAAAACGTGGTAAAGGGCTGTATAGAAGACAGAAAGTTTATCCTTATCATCAGATTTGACTTCAATTTTTGACAGCTCCCTGTTCCAATCATTTTCGGCCAGTTTTTTTACGGTTTCGAAATCATTGGATTTTCCTTCTGCCATCATATTTTTTTCTGTTCCTTCATAACCTGTCGGGGAGATCGCCACTTTTACGCTGATCTTTTCTCCTTTTTTAACATCTGCCGAAAATGCCAGGGCGAGTTTTGTTCCTGTGAAAAGTTTGTCTTCTTGCCTTCCGTTAACCTCTTTTTTCGATATTTTCATAGGTTTTGAAAATTCAATTCTCGCGTAGATGTACTGATTGGCAGCCCAGGCTTCACTTCTTCTGAACACTTCAATGGTTTTATCATCAATGATCTTTACTTCACCTTCCAGCAGTTTATCCCTGTGGTTAAGGTCTAGGATAATATTAGCCTTACCGGAATTGTTAAAGGTATATTCGTGGTAGCCGACTCTTTGGGTAGTGGTAAGACGGACATCAATATTGCTTTTGTCTAATTTGACGGAATAAAATCCGGCTGATGCTTTTTCATTTTTATGCGAAAACTTAGAAGAATAATCCTTAGAGCTTAAACTTGTATTCCCCATCGTAGGCATCAGCATAATATCTCCGTAATCCGATACTCCTGTTCCGTTGAGGTGCGTATGAGAAAAGCCATAGATTACAGAATCAGAATAATGATAACCGCTGCATCCGTCCCAGCTCCCATCTATCCTTGTATCGGGAGAAAGTTGTACCATTCCGAACGGTACAATAGCTCCGGGAAAGGTGTGGCCATGACCTCCGGTTCCTATAAAAGGATTTACATACTGCGAATAATTCTGGGAATAGATAATCTGGGCAATACATAGTGAGAAAACTGCCAGGCTTTTTTTCATATCATAATTTTATGCAGCGAATATATTGAAAAAACGGCAGAACGGAATGTAATGAAAAAAGACCGGAATTGTCTACAAACAGGGCCTAGTTCAAAGGATTATTGATTTTATATGTTGAATATATTTTTACAGATGGCTGTGCTTTAATTTAGGTTTTGGCTAAAGCCGGATGATTGATAATATATTTGATAAACGGGCTAAAGCCCGTTCCTATTGAATTTATATAAATTGTTCAATCTTTTAAATATTCAATTTTTAAATCCTTAAATCTTAAATTCTAAACTTCCCCTTCAAAAAGGTCATCCAGATAATTTTGTTTATCAACTTCCGTTCGGTCTGTCCCCAGGAATTTTTTCCAGGCTTTGGACTCATGATATACGATGCTCATTTCCCATACACAGTATGTAGGAAGATGAATTTTGTTTCTATCCCAGACTTCAAATTTTCCCGAACCGTTGTAATAAACACTTTCCCATAATTCGTTTTCATTTCTCCATGTGCACACCAGTAAAAGATAATATTCACCGCATCGGTGCAGAATGATAAAGCCCGGGTCATCTTTATGCTGAAAATTTTCATCAGATTTTTCGATGCAGGCTTTAGCATCAATAATATCCTGAGCAGAAACTACAGATGGGTCTTCGGCAAGATCATACCATTTAAACCTGGTTTTCCCGAGCATAAAAATACCTTTGGGAGATGCATATTTAGAAGGATAAGTGTTCGTATTCATAGATCATTTTGTTTGGCAATAAATTCATATTGTAAGAATGAGGATCATAAATATAAGGATAGAATTTTTGTAATCTTATTTATCACATCAGGTTATAGATTTTATTGATTCTAAATTGACGAAAAAATGCGTAAATTTGTGAACAATTTATATTTAGTATGTTGACGAAAGAAAAGGTTCAGGATTTCCTTAAAGAGATAGAAGTAGATGATTTGGTGAGTAACTTTCAAATCATGGGTAATGATGTTTATATTGACATGACAGCCCATTCACCGGCAATGCATGAAAAGAAAAAGCTGGAAGCAGCCATGAAGCAGGCTTTTGCCAGTGAGTTTGGAGAAGATATTAATCTGAAATTGAAAATTGTTTCTCCGGAACCCAGCGAGATTCAGCAGAGCCAGATTAAAGGTAAGCAGATTGCAGGAATCCAGAATATTATAGCTATTGCTTCCGGAAAAGGGGGCGTAGGAAAATCTACAGTTGCTGCGAATATGGCAGTTACTTTAGCTAAAATGGGTTTCAAAGTAGGATTACTGGATGCCGATATCTATGGACCGTCTGTTCCTACGATGTTTGATACTGAGGGCGAAAAGCCGATCTCTGTAGAAGTTAACGGAAAAAGTATGATGAAGCCTATAGAAAATTATGGGGTGAAAATGCTGTCTATAGGATATTTTTCAGGAGCCAACCAGGCTGTAGTCTGGAGAGGTCCTATGGCTTCCAAAGCTTTAAACCAGATGATAAGGGATGCAGCATGGGGTGAACTTGACTTTTTATTGATCGACCTTCCTCCGGGAACGGGAGATATCCACTTGTCCATCATCCAGGAAGTTCCTGTAACCGGTGCTGTGATCGTGAGTACACCTCAGCATGTGGCATTGGCAGACGTAAGAAAGGGGATTGCGATGTTCCAGATGGAAAGTATTAACATTCCGGTTCTTGGATTAATCGAAAATATGGCGTATTTTACGCCGGCAGAACTTCCTGATAACAAGTATTACATCTTTGGACAACAGGGAGCTCAGTATCTTGCTGAAGATCTGGGGATTCCGGTATTGGGGGAGATTCCATTGGTCCAGAGCATCAGAGAAGCCGGGGATGTCGGAAGACCGGCAGCGCTTCAGGAAGGGTCTAAAATTGCAGAAATCTATACAGAAACGGCAAGAAATATGGTAGAAAGTCTTGTAGAAAGAAATAAAAATCTTCCACCTACGGAAGCTGTAAAAATTTCGACTATGGCAGGATGCTCGCCGAAAGCTAAAAAATAATTATTTTCAATTAAGTTTGAAAAAGCCGAATTGAACTAAAGAAATATGGAAACAAATATAACACACGAAGATACAGTAACAAGAGTAATGGAAGCTCTGGAAAGCATCAGGCCGTTCCTGAATAAGGATGGAGGTGATATCGAGCTTATTGACGTGAAGGATAACCAGGTTTTTGTAAAACTTTTGGGGAACTGTTCCGGGTGTTCGCTTAATTTTTCAACCCTGAAACTGGGCGTAGAAAATACCATCAAGCAACACGCCCCGGAGATTGAAAAAGTAATCAATGTAGAGTAAAAAATTACACGAAATATTTTTTAAAGACAGGTTTTTTCAGCCTGTCTTTTTTTATGCTCGGTTAAAGGATAATAATTCGTGTGATTTATACTTCATAGCTGTCTTTTGCACTGATTTTATTAGCTTTATTGATTTTTTTAATTATATTTGTTAAAAACGCATCTTATGTTTGAATTTCTGCAAAACTTAGAACCACTGCAACAGGGGTTCTGGTATACAGCCATAGCAGCCAGCCTTATCTTTTTAATTCAAACTGTTCTTACTTTTGTAGGAGGAAGCCATGGAGATGTGATGCATTCTGATTTTAGCGGAGACAGCCATGCTGACAGCCCTTTTCAGTTATTTTCTTTCAGAAACCTGATCAACTTCCTTTTAGGATTCGGATGGAGTGGTGTAGCATTCTATGACTCAATAGGCAACAGATCGCTGCTGATCTTTGTTGCAGTGCTTGTAGGCGCCGGATTTATATTTCTGTTCTTTATTCTTATCATGCAGATCCTTAAACTTACCGAAGACAATACATTTAAAATGGAAAACCTGATCGGAAGGACAGGAGAAGTTTATCTTACCATTCCGGCAGACATGGGTGGCAAAGGAAAGATCACCATTTCT
The DNA here is from genome assembly GCF_058245105.1 of Chryseobacterium sp. UF-81. NCBI lineage: Bacteria > Pseudomonadati > Bacteroidota > Flavobacteriia > Flavobacteriales > Weeksellaceae > Chryseobacterium > Chryseobacterium sp. UF-81. The sequence goes on from NZ_JBSIBX010000001.1 coordinate 96,282, forward strand.
GTGAACGGGACCAGCCACGAACTTCCTGCAATGACGGAAGAAAAAGAAAATATTCCATCCGGTGATTCTGTGAGGGTGACTTACATCTATGACAAGATCCTTGTCGTTTCAAAAATTTAAATATCAACCATTTTATAAAAACTATTTATGGCAATACCAGGAAGTCTTATTTTAACATTAGTTATCGTACTTGTACTATTCGTCACATTTTTGGCCCTTATTTCGAGGTACAAAAGATGTCCTTCGGATAAAATTTTGGTTATTTACGGTAAAACAGGCGGTACCTCAGCAAAATGCATCCATGGAGGTGGTGCTTTTGTCTGGCCCGTTATTCAGGATTTTGCTTACCTTGACCTGAAACCTATTTCTATAGAGGCCAATCTTACCAATGCCCTGTCCAGACAGAATATCCGTGTAGATGTACCCTGTAGATTCACCATCGCCATTTCTACGGAACCGGATTCTATGGGAAATGCAGCAGAAAGATTATTGGGACTGGCTCAGGAACAAATCCAGGAACTTTCCAAAGATATCCTGTTCGGGCAGCTTCGTTTGGTGATTGCTACAATGACGATTGAAGAAATCAACTCAGACAGAGATAAATTTTTAGACAATATTTCTAAAAACGTAGATACTGAATTGAAAAAAATCGGTTTAAAACTGATCAACGTGAACGTAACGGATATCAGAGATGAATCCGGATATATTGAAGCTTTGGGTAAAGAAGCAGCAGCAAAAGCTATTAACGAAGCGATCATCAGTGTTGCCGAGCAAACGAAGATCGGGGAAACCGGAAAAGCAATTGCCGACAGGGAAAAAGATACTCAGATAGCAGAAACCCAAAGAGACAGAGACGTAAAAATTGCGATCACGCAAAAAGATAAAGAGATCAGTATTGCAGCGGCCATAAAAGATGAATCTATAGGTAAGGCAGAAGCGGAAAAAGAATCCAGAATTGCCACTTCATTAGCAAATTCCATTGCTGTAAAAGGGGAAAACGAAGCAAAAATTACCATTGCCAACTCTGATGCTGAAAGAAGAGAGAAAGAAGCAGAAGCATTGAGAATTGCCACTGCTGCAGAAAAAGTGCAGGCTGCACGGTCTTTGGAAGAATCTTACCTTGCTGAACAGAAAGCGGAAGCTGCAAGAGCAGAAAGAGAGCGTTCTACCCAGCAGGCCAATATTGTAGTTCATGCAGAAATTGCAAAACAGAAAGCCATTATCGATGCACAGGCTGAAGCTGAGAAAATCAGACTACAGGCAAAAGGGGAAGCAGATGCTATTTTTGCTAAAATGGAAGCGGAAGCAAAAGGTCTTTACGAAATCCTGACCAAGCAGGCTGAAGGTTACGATAAAATAGTACAGGCTGCAGGAGGAGATACCAACAGTGCCTTCCAATTGCTGTTAATTGAAAAACTTCCTGAATTGGTTAAAACCCAGGTAGAAGCCGTTAAGAATATTAAAATTGATAAAATTACGGTTTGGGACAGCGGAAACGGACAGGACGGAAATGGCTCTACCGCTAATTTTGTTTCAGGAATGATGAAAACGGTACCGCCGCTGAACGACCTGTTTAATATGGCAGGCCTTAATTTACCCGAATATCTAAAAGGTAAACCGGATGAGGTACAGAAAGAAATTGTACTGGTTCCTGAAAAGAAAGAGAAAAAGAATTTTGACGATATGAATCCGGGGCCCGAAACTCCGAAAGCTTAACATTAAGATATTGATAAGACTTGGGCGGAAAGCGAAGCTTTCCGCCCAAGTCTTTTATTCTAAAATAACTTTTACAGAAATGTTTAACTAAAGGTAATGGATGTTGAGAAAAAAGGTAAATCACAAAACTCCATTATAACATGGAGGATTAGAAACAAATTTTTATTTGGTTATCATGCTTTCCGGGATATTCGATGAGGTTTTATCTACCGAATTTTTTCCTTCCAGCGGATGTTTCTGCATATATAAAAATCCTGAAACAGCCATTAGAACCAGAAGTATAAAAACAACAATAACTATTCTTTTTAACATATCCCTCATATTGCTAAATTTTTAATGTCCCTAATTTCCAAAGTAGATGTAGGATAGCCTCTATGTACGGCATTGATCATTGCTCTACCCACTTCGTGTAAAGTTAACGATTTTGAAGGTAATACAACAGGAAAAATCCAAATAAATGGTTTAAAGAACCATTTTACATTGGTCTGGCCTTCAACGGGTTTCATAAATCCCGGACGGAAATTGAAGGCATTTCTGAAGCCCAGTTTTTTCAAAATATTTTCGGTCCTGCCTTTTACCCTTGCCCACATGAGCTTTCCGCTTTCTGTACTATCCGTAGACGCACCTGAAACATAATTGAAAACCATTTCCGGATTCTGGTTCAGAACTGCTTTGGCAAAATGAATCGTAGTATCGTAGGTGATTTTCGTATAATCTTCCTCGTTCATTCCTACGCTGCTGATCCCTGCACAGAAGAAACAGGCATCATAGCCCTTAAGTTTTTCATCATTCATGTCGATAGACAAAAAGTCCGGAACGAAATATTCCTTAAGCTTCGGATGTGTTTTTCCCGAAGGCTTTCTGCTTACGCTTAGTATTTCGAAAACATTGGGATTTTCAAGGCATTCCATTAAGACACCTTCACCTACCATACCGGTTGCTCCTGTAAGAATTATTTTGATCGGATTCATTCTTTTTCTGTTGATATTATGTATGACGTACTAACGTTTAGTATTACTTTAAATTTACAGCAAAAATTCTACATTTTGGAAGATAAATACTGAAGAGCAGATTTATAGTATGAGCTATCCTTCGTTCGCAATGGCATAAAAATAAAAACCAGCCAAACAATGGCTGGTTTTTTATAATATGTCAGAATTTATTTTTTTTCGTGCAGCTGACTGTAGATATTATGGATAAGTCCGTCGGCTACAGAAATTTTAGGAACAAATATCCTGTTGATATCCGACCATGACATGACATTATTAAAGATCCTTAGAGCATGAACCAGAACATCGGCTCTGTCTTCTCTGAGAGTGTGTTTGGTCATCCTTTCCTCTACAGAAAGCTCATTAAATTCTTTATAGACCTTTTTAAGATGGGAAAGCGTCATCGGTTTACCGTCTTTAGTCTTGCTCATAGAGAAAACCTTATTGATATTTCCTCCGGAACCGATAGCTACAACAGGTTTTTTACTGACAATATTATTTTTAATCTCATCCTTCATTTCCTGCCAGTTTTCCGGAGTTACCAGATTGTTCAGAAGCCGGATAGTCCCGATATTGAAAGATTTTTCATATACCATTTTTCCGTTTTCATAAAAAGTAAGCTCTGTGGAACCTCCTCCCACATCAATGTAAAGATAGGCGAACTCTTTGTCAAGTCCTTCTGCAACATGGTTTTCATAGATAAGGGTAGCCTCCTCGTCACCGGAGATAATCTCTATATTGATTCCCGAAGTTTCCTGAACCCGTCTGATGATTTCATTTCCATTGGAGGCATCACGCATGGCACTGGTGGCGCAGGCGCGATAATGCTCTACTTTATAGATTTTCATAAGGTCGCTGAAAATTTTCATAGAATCGACGACCATTTTTTCTCTTTCCTCTCCAATCATCCCCATGGTAAAGACATCCATACCCAGTCTCAAAGGAATTCTTAAAAGATTAAGTTTAATAAATTCAGGTTTTCTGTTGCTGATCTTTACTTCATTGATCAGAAGTCTGGCGGCGTTGCTTCCTATATCTATCGCTGCAATCTTCATTTTTTGCTTGTTTTAGCTTTTAAATATTTGTAGGTTTCTATTTGAGAACGGCATTCCTTTTTATCATTCCTCACATACTCGTTGCTCAATTTCTTGTCTAAAATACGAGCTTTTACGTTATCTCTTAACTGAATGTCGAGAATATCTTTCAATTCCTTCTTCAGTTCCTTGTCTGTGATCTTTGCAGCCGCTTCAATTCTGTAGTCCAGATTTCGGGTCATCCAGTCGGCAGATGAGATGTAAAGGTCTTCTGCACCTTTATTATAAAAATACATGACTCTTGCATGCTCCAGGTATTCATCGACAATACTTATTGCCTTTATTTTTTCTTTAAATTCCTTTTGATTGACAGGACAGTAAATTCCTCTTACGATTGTTTTTGTAACAACTCCGGCTTTTGCAGCTTCGTAAAGTTTTTCGATAAGGGCTCTGTCGCTCATGGAATTAGCTTTGACAATAATTTCTGCTCTTCTTCCAGCTTTAGCTTCTTCAATTTCCCTGTCGATCTGGTGAACAATCTTTTCGCGCATGAACTGTGGACAGATCATTAGATTTTTGCAGGTTTTCAGAACCGGAAGAAAATCATCTTTTGGTTTCTTCAGGACATTAAATACTTTATTGATATCTGCCATGATGCCACGGTCTGAGGTCATCAATAAATGGTCACCATATATTTTTGCCGTTTTTTCATTGAAGTTCCCGGTGCTTACAAAACCATACTGGAGTGTCTTATTGTGTGCTCTTTTCTTAATTACACAAAGCTTGGCATGTACTTTTTTGTTGGGAAGGCCCACAAGTACGGTAATTCCTTCGGGCTCAAACATTTCTTTCCACTTGAGATTGGATTCTTCATCGAACCTTGCCTGAAGTTCCAGCATGACCGTCACTTCTTTGCCATTTCTGGCGGCGTAGATTAAAGCATTACTGATCTTTGAATTACTGGCCAGGCGGTAAGCAGTGATCTGTATAGACTTCACATCAGGATCCATCGCTGCTTCACGCAGAAGATCGATCACAGGATTGTATTTGTGGTATGGGAAAGACAGAAGAACATCCTTTTTTAAAATAACATCTGTCACTCTTTCACCATTTTCAAAAGCCTGATGAGTGAAAGAAGATCTTTCTACAGGTTTTTCATAGGTTTCAAAAACATCAGGAAAATCCATAAAATGTTTGAAATTATGAATTTTTCCTCCCGGAATAATGCTGTCCTTTTTCGTTAAATTCAGTTTTCGGATAAGAAGTTCCAGTAAGGCCTTGTCCATATCCTTATCAAAAACAAACCTGGTAGGCTTTCCTTTTCTTCTGTTTTTAAGTCCCTTTTCTATTTTTTCTGCAAAATTGGTCCGGATGTCATTATCAAGGTCCAGCTCGGCATCTTTTGTTACTTTGAAAGCATTGGCAGAAAATTCGTCATAGCCAAAATAAGAAAAAATATGCGGAAGGTTGAAGGTAATAACATCTTCAAGCAGCATAACGTTTTTTTCTTCCGGATCTTCTGTAGGCAACAGGACAAATCTTCCTACAAAACGTGACGGGATTTCAATAATAGCATAATTGCTGGAATACTGCCAGTCTTTTTTTCTCATGGCAACCCCCAGATAGAGGCTTTTATCCCTCAGATAAGGCATCGGTGTATTTTCATGAAGCAGGATGGGAATCACATTGGATTCCACGACTTCATCAAAATACTGTCTTACGAATTCCTTCTGCTTAGCCGTCAGGTTTTTAGAGGTCTTAATAGAAACCTTCAGCCCTGCCATTTCAGTCTGGATATGCTTCCAGGTCTTATCAAAATTCTGCTGCTGTCTGATCACAATTTCGTTGATCCGCTGAAGAATCTTAGAGGGTGGCTGATAGAAAGATTCAGCGATCACTTTTTCTTTAAAATCCATTGCCCGCTTTAATCCTGCCACGCGCACCCTGAAAAATTCATCTAAATTGTTGGAGAAAATTCCCAGGAAGCGTATTCTTAAATGTAAGGGGACATTTTCGTCCATTGCTTCCTGTAAAACCCTTTCATTGAAGGCAAGCCATGTAATATCTCGCGGATTAAAGTGTACTGACATTCTAAAGTTTATATTTTATCAAAAATAGCAATTCGTATAGTTTAATTTGATATTTATAAGGTTAAACTTTGATTAATTTTTTAAAATTTTCAATGTTCAAACTGTCTTGGATAGTACAATTTAACATAATCTGGCGGATATTCTTCGCTTTGACTATTTTTGATTCTGTCATTTTGTCACAAAAAATGATATGGTACAGATATTGAGAAATTGAGAGTGTAAATTAAAATATAAAAATTAGAAAAAATATAAATATTATGAGTAAAATAATTGGAATTGACTTAGGAACAACCAACTCATGTGTTGCTGTAATGGAGGGTAAAGACCCTGTTGTTATCCCTAACGCGGAAGGTAAAAGAACGACTCCATCTATCGTAGCATTTACAGAAGATGGTGAGAGAAAAGTAGGGGATCCTGCAAAAAGACAGGCTGTAACGAATCCAAAGAAAACTGTATACTCTATCAAAAGATTTATCGGAACTCATTTTAAGGAAGATGCTAAAGAAATTTCAAGAGTACCTTATGAAGTAGTATCCGGACCAAACGATACGGCAAAAGTAAAAATCGACGACAGAGAATATACACCACAGGAAATTTCAGCAATGATACTTCAGAAAATGAAGAAGACGGCTGAAGATTATCTTGGACAGGAAGTAACAAGAGCGGTAATCACGGTTCCTGCATATTTTAACGATGCACAGAGACAGGCTACTAAAGAAGCTGGAGAAATCGCAGGTCTTAAAGTAGAAAGAATCATCAACGAGCCTACAGCTGCTGCATTGGCTTACGGTTTGGATAAAAACCATAAAGACCAGAAGATTGCTGTATATGACCTTGGTGGAGGTACTTTCGATATCTCTATCCTTGATCTGGGTGACGGAGTATTCGAAGTATTGTCTACTAACGGTGATACACACTTAGGAGGTGATGACTTTGATGATGTGATCATCAACTGGATGGCAGATGAATTCAAAGCTGAAGAAGGAGTAGATCTTAAAACTGATGCTATTGCCCTTCAGAGATTGAAAGAAGCTGCTGAAAAAGCAAAAATCGAGTTATCTTCTTCTGCTCAGACAGAGATTAACTTACCTTATATCACAGCTACGGCTACAGGTCCTAAACACTTAGTAAAGACTTTAACTAAAGCTAAATTCGAGCAATTGGCTTCAGATTTAGTAAGAAGATCTATGGAGCCGGTAGCAAAAGCATTGAAAGATGCAGGTTTATCAACTTCTGATATCGATGAGGTAATCCTGGTAGGAGGTTCTACAAGAATCCCGATCATTCAGGAAGAAGTGGAAAAATTCTTTGGTAAAAAACCTTCAAAAGGGGTTAACCCGGATGAGGTAGTAGCTGTTGGAGCTGCAATCCAAGGAGGAGTATTGACAGGAGACGTAAAAGATGTATTGCTTCTTGACGTTACACCACTTTCTCTGGGTATTGAAACAATGGGTTCTGTATTCACGAAATTAATTGAAGCGAACACTACGATCCCAACTAAAAAATCTGAGGTATTCTCTACAGCTTCTGACAACCAGCCGGCTGTAAGCATCAGAGTAGGACAGGGAGAAAGACCAATGTTCAACGATAATAAAGAAATCGGAAGATTTGATCTTACAGATATTCCACCAGCACCAAGAGGAGTTCCTCAGATTGAAGTAACTTTCGATATTGATGCCAACGGTATCCTAAGCGTTTCTGCGAAGGATAAAGGTACCGGAAAAGAGCAGACGATCAAGATTCAGGCTTCTTCAGGTCTTTCTGACGAAGAAATCGAAAGAATGAAGAAAGAAGCTCAGGAAAACTCTGCAGCAGATGCTAAGAAAAAAGAAGAAGTTGAAATCTTCAACAAAGCTGACGGATTGATCTTCCAGACTGAAAAGCAGTTAAAAGAATTCGGAGAAAAACTGTCTGCTGATAAAAAAGCAGCTATTGAAGCAGCTCACGGAGAACTGAAAACAGCTTTCGAAACTAAAAATGCAGACGATGTGAAAGCTAAAACAGAAGCTTTAGATGCAGCATGGATGGCAGCTTCAGAAGAACTGTATGCAGCAGGACAGCAGGCTCAGAGTGCAGATGCAGGAGCTCAGAATCCTGGAGGAAATGCAGGAGGTGCTGATGATGTACAGGATGCAGACTTCGAAGAAGTAAAATAAGGATTACTAATCCCAGACTATAGAAAATCCCCGAACGTTAGTTCGGGGATTTTTGTTTATTATGCATGTATTGGAGAATGAATATACCGGATGTTTAATCAATCAGGTATTCCCAGACATATCCTGTTTTACCTTGGTATCGAACCTTTACCCAGCTTCCCTGCTTATTGTCAATGATATCGTTTTGTACCTTTCTCTGAATAATCTCTACTTTCGAGTTGGCAGGAGCAATGATTAAAATTTTACCATTTCTCGAAGGTTTATCCCTGATTGAAGCTCCCTTTTTAGCTATTATTTTAGCTGAAACTGAATTGCTGTCTTCAACTGAATTACCTCCAAAGAAGTTTCCCGGAGCCATTAACAGAAAAAGTATAAGCCCGACAATAACCAGATTCAATATATTTGAATGAGTTCTGAGTGATTTTAAATTATCTGAATGTGCCATTTATCTTTTAACAGAATAAATTAATATCACTAATATTATAATGATAACATATTTAGTGGAAATTTTTTTCTCCAGAGCCGCTTTGTCCATGTTCAGTGAACATTCGTCACACAGAAACCTGGGACCAGTGTAAGTTACGTTGGTACGGCTGGATGAAGAGTGGCCGGTGACAACATTCCTGCGATGATAAGCTCCTGAACGGCCACAACTATAACAATATGCCATTGAGTTTATTTTTATTCAACAAATGATGAGTTATTTCAAATATACATTTTTTCTGAATAAATGGGATATGGGTATCCACTTTTATGTAAATTAGTATCAGTAAACCAAATCAAAATTTAAATGAAATTTTTTAAAGTGATCATCGTGGCTTCTTTATTCCTGTTTCAGCTGAATGCTGCTCAGGAAAAGGCCGATATAGAATTGAATAAAGCCCTTACAGAAGCTAAAGTCCAAAAGAAAAATGTTCTGCTCGTATTTCATGCTTCATGGTGCGGCTGGTGTAAGCTGATGGAAAAGAATATGAACCTTCCTGAAACAAAGCCTATTTTCGACAAGAAATTTGTAACGACTTACATCGATGTTCAGGAAAGAGGAGAGAAGAAAAAGCTTGAAAATCCCGGCGGGCAGGAGCTGATGAACAGATATAAGGGAGAAAATGCCGGCCTTCCTTTCTGGCTGATACTAAATCCAAAAGGTGAAGTGCTTGCAGATTCATTCAACAGTAAAGGTGAAAATTTAGGATCGCCCGCAACTCCTGAAGAAGTTTCTTCGTTTTTAGCCAAGCTCGAAAAGAGCTCAAAAATGAATAAAGAAGAACTTCAGATCATCCAGAAGGTATTTGTGAAAAAAGATAAATAAAAGAAAACTCCCCCGGCAATGAGTCAGGGGAGGTTGTTCTCAGATCAAATAAATGTATGAAAGGATATTTCTAGGATCTGATTACACATCGTCAAAATTTGTTAATTTTTATAATCAGTAGCTGATTAAAGATTAATATCTCCGATGATTATCAGCTTCATCGGATAATTTTGTAAAAGTATGAATTTTACACCGTACGGTGAAATATAATTCAATAAAATATCTGTAAAGCATACTAATATTTCTGTTAATCCCCGCTTTGCCTAAATATTTGAAAAAATTTAAATAAAAAGCTCCTCAGACAAGATGCCTGAAGAGCCTATTGACAAATTAAATTATTTTACTTACCGAAAAAGATCTCGTCCTGTTTCTGCTGCTCATTATAAATAAGCTGAAAATTATCAGGCATATTCTGATAAAGAAGCTTCCAGTGCTGGATCTTAGCATGTTTTTTAAAGCTCTCCAAAGATCTTACAAACAGGTTTTCAATGACAGTTCTTACATAAGAATCACCGTTTCTGTAGATCCAGTCCATCAGCTTGATGTGATGGGCTACAATGTAGATTTTCGATTCCTGCAGCATATCCTTCAAATAATTGATGGTAGCCTGAATGACGCCGGCGAAGTTTTCCTGAACAGATAACTGTGTGATTTCATTTCGAAGTGGCGGATAGAAAAATTTTAAGTATTCAACGGCTATTTTCTTATTAATAGCCTGCATTTGTACTTTCATCATAACTAATATTTTTCAGTATTTATCTTTCAGCGAAATGTATACCAAAATTTACAGCATGGTTGCAATAATAAAAACTCCTATAATCACAGCAATGTGAGTCACCAATAGCTCTGTATTGTGCCTGTTAGTCGTGGTTTTCAATGTTTTCCAGTCGGAAATTCTTCTGATTTTTGTTTTCATAACGTATTGAATTTGAGTGGTTTTTATTTTTTAGCAAAAGATACTTTTGTAATGAAACAGATAAAATATGTAACAAAATTTATGTGCCATGAGTGTAAATCTGTCTTGAATAGGTCTGTTGTAAATCTTTTGAAATGTGACTAAAGATCACTTTTCTGTATTCCCTGCTGCAGAAAGCTGTAAAATTGTCCAGGGAATAAATGAAAATTCCCTCTACTGCATTTTTTAATGCAATATCTCCTTCTGTATAAATTTTGTCCATCTTTTGCAAGCTTTTAAATAAAATTTTTGTGTCATCCTGTCGGATCATATTTTTGATGCGTTCTGTGAAAGTGCGGATTACACTGTAGGAATTTTGAGATGTATGATTAATAAGTTCATTTTCAAAGCCAGGAATAATTTCTGCAATTTCCCTGACAGCTTCAGAATAGTTCATAGGATTAGTGATTTTGTTCTAAAAGTTTAATGATGGTTCCAAAGACAAAAATGCTCAGGAAAACGATAAGAATCAGATGGTAAGGTTTTAACCATTTCGGAGTTTCAGGTCCTCTGCTTTTTAATCTTCTTAACTTGTCAAGGCGGTTCAAGGTCTTTAGGTCCATTGTGTATGTTTTGAAGATTATGAAGCCAATGGCGTTCCTTTGAAAATGAATTTCAATTAATTAATTGTAAATCAGACTATTGGATGCTTTATGCGACTGGCCATAATCAAAAAAGGCATGTCAAAATGATAAGGTTTTTATCAAAACGAAATGAAGGAACTTATTTTGAAGTATAATCTGTTCCATCTGCAAAATCTGCGAGAAAATATAAACAGTTGATATTTTTAAATTTTATTGGAGAAGAGTGTCTTTTTTATCTCTCGCAGATTTTGCAGATGGAGCAGATTTTTAGTCTTAATTATCAACTGACAAAACTTAATCGTTATATCAACTTTTGTTTTTTGGGATTATTTTATTTGTATGATGGAAAGAATAGAATGAATATCTTTGCACTCCAAATTATTCAGGACATGTTTTCAAAAATTATAGTACACAGAGTAGGAAATAAAATCAACGGAGAATCTTTAACGCTGTCTCAGGAAGAGCTGAAGCTGGAAGAAGGAATGGCAGAGCTGCTTGAAGATTATTTTTTAGGTTCTTTTAAATCGGAGGAAACCTTCAATTTTTATAGCGACACGTATCTGGTGAATAATCCGGTATACAGTTCTGTATCTGAAATTTTTGAAGACAAAGCGAAGTTTCTTTGGGAATCTGAAAATATTGCAAAACATTTATTTGAAGCAGCTGAAAACCCAAGAGTTCAGGGTGGAGAGCTGTTTATTGTTCTTTTCGAGGAAGAAAGCGACCGTCCGGATAAAGTAGACAAAATCGGGATCTTTAAAACGGAAAAGAGAGAATCTTTCCTGAAGATTTCCCCTCAGGAAGAAAGTTTTGACATAGAAAAAGACCAGGGAATCGGTCTGTCTAAAATCGATAAAGCAGCTTTGATCTACAACAATAATAAAGAAACCGGATATGTACTTTCTGTGGTTGACAACAACAAAAACGGAGATATGTATTACTGGTTTGAAGATTTCCTGAAAGTAAAACAGCGTGACGACGAATATTTTCACACCCAGGAAGCGTTGATGGTATATAAAGACTATATCACGAAACAGCTTCCGCAGGAATTTGAAGTTTCCAAAGCAGATCAGGCAGATTTTTTAAATAAATCCATTAATTTCTTTAAGGAAAAGGAAGAGTTTAAACTGGATGACTTTACCAATGAAGTGTTGGGAGACCAGCATGTGATCGAAAGTTTCGTGAATTTCAAAACGGATTACGAGCAGGATATGCAGGTGAATATTGCCGAAGAATTCCCGATCAGTGAAGCAGCAGTAAAGAAAACCCAGCGTCATTTCAAGAGCATTATCAAACTGGACAAAAACTTCCACATCTACATCCACGGTGACAGGCAGAAGCTTGAAATGGGAGAGGACGATAAAGGAAAATACTACAGACTTTATTTCGATAAGGAAGTATAAAAGGAGAAAGTCCATTTAAGAATAATATCATAACTTTATATCGCACCGCAAAATAAACAGTTATGAAATTTATGATCATTTTCTGGACACTCTACATGCTTTTTTTCTGCATACCGTTTCCGATCTTTATTTATATGACGACTTCGGAAATAACAACGGAACCGAGAAATACATTGGCAGTGAGCTATGTATATCTCGGTTTTTCTTTGCTGATATGGCTGTATGTTTTAACTTTTCTCATCAATAATCTTCTTATTAAAACCTTTAAGGAAAAAAATACCATCAGCCATATTGTGCAAAACGGACTTCCGAGGGAAGCGGAAATTACAGACTATAAGCTTGTAAAATATAATGCCGGAACCAATATTAATCTCATCCATATTGTGCTTTCTTTTCAGAATCTCAGCAATACGCCGATCCGGCACGAAATGATGTTCTATGATACAAAACCTCAGGAAAAAAGATTTGATATTGGAAAAACGGTTAAGGTACTTCTGAATCCCGATACTTCAAAAGAACCCTATTTTATTTTAAGCGGCATGCAGACGAAGTTTAAAGTTAAAAATATGATCTTAAGAATCGTATTTTTGGTTTTCATGATTGCTTATGTCATAGGACTTTACAGCTATTTTTATCTCAGGGAATCCTTTGATTTCGGATGGAGGTTCCTTACTTTTATGCATCCGATTATTTTCAGCGGCTTTATGTTTCTTTTAACCTTATTGGTATACAAGCTGATCGTTGGAAAATTTGTGAAGAATAAAAAAGAAGAAGAGATCCTGTTTGCCGGGAGAAGTGCTCAGGCAGAAATTATCAGTGTCAGCCAAACCGGCCTGACGGTGAATGATCAGCCTCAGATCATGTTTCAGGTAAGTTTTAAAGATACTAAAGGAGCGGAACACATTACAACTTACAAAAAAATTGTACGGCTTCTTGATCTTTCCTCTGTCCCAAAACAGGGAACCGTGGAAATCCTGTACAACGAAAACGATCCTAAAAAAATAACGATACCGGGAATTTAGAATATTGTAAAAAATAGAATAATAAATATTCCGAATCCAGGTAAAATAAAAAAGCGGATTGGCCCATTTGCTTTCTCCGCTATTTTTAGTTTATGTTTTTTATTTACTCTTTCTCCTGAAAAACAGTGCCCTTCCATACTCATAATTCATCCGGGCGATATTCAGCACAGAAATTCCCTGAGGACATTCCACCTCGCAGGCTTCTGTATTGGAGCAGTGCCCGAAAAGTTCGTGATCCATCTGGCTGACCATATTCAGGACACGTTCGCTTCTTTCCTCCTTACCCTGAGGAAGAAGGACCATATGGGTGATTTTCGCAGAAGTGAATAAAGCAGCACTTCCGTTTTTGCAGGTCGCTACACACGCACCACATCCGATACAGGCCGCAGAGTCAAAAGCTTCTTCGGCTGTTTGGTGAGTAACTGCTATGGCTGTGGCATCAGGAGCCTGGCCTGTATTCACGGATACAAATCCGCCTGAAGAAATAATTCTGTCAAAAGCCGACCGGTCTACTTTAAGGTCTTTCTTTACCGGAAAAGCCTCTGCCCGGAAAGGTTCGATCAAAATAGTTTCACCGTCTTTGAAAGACCGTAAGTGAAGCTGGCAGGTCGTTGTATTTTTTAAAGGTCCGTGGGCAATTCCGTTAATCATCATGCCGCACTGTCCACAGATTCCTTCACGGCAGTCGTGATCAAATTCTACAGGCTCGTCACCTTCCGTAATGAGTTTTTCATTTAAAGTATCCAGCATTTCCAGGAAAGACATGTGAGGGTTCAGTTCTTTCAGGTCATAACTGACCAGTTTCCCTTCGCTCTGTCTTTCTTTCTGTCTCCATATCTTAAGATGTAAATCCATAATTTCTGTTTTTTATTTGTAACTTCTTACCGTAGGCTGTATTTCTTCAAATATCAGGGGCTCTCTAATCAGTTCAGGTTCGGAATTTTCACCTTTCCATGCCCATGCGGAGATAAACTGATATTCGGCATCATTTCTTAACGCTTCACCGTCCGGGGTTTGGAATTCTTCCCTAAAATGGGCACCGCAGGACTCATTTCTGGTTAAAGCATCATAGCACATCAATTCCCCGATCTCGAAATAATCGGCTACTCGGCCTGCTTTTTCAAGTTCCGAATTCATTTTGTCTCCCTGTCCGGAAACCCTTACATCCCTATAGAATTCCTGTTTTAATGTTCTTATTTCTTTTATCGCGTATTTCAAGCCTTCTTCATTCCTTGCCAGACCGCAGTAGTCATATAAAAGCTTTCCTAAAGTTTTGTGGAAATAATCAACCGTTTTGGTTCCTTTAATACTGATAAAACCTTGGATCTGTTCTTTCACCGCTTTTTCTGCCGTTTCAAATTCAGGAGCATCCGGTGAAATTTTCCCGGTATGGATCTCATCAGCCAGATAATTGGCAATGGTATAAGGGGCAATAAAATAGCCATCTACGGAAGCCTGCAGGAGGGAATTGGCTCCCAGTCTGTTGGCTCCGTGATCTGCAAAATTAGCTTCTCCCAAAGCAAACAGTCCCGGAATAGTGGTCATCAGCTCATAATCTACCCACAGGCCACCCATTGAAAAGTGGGCGGAAGGGGAAATCATCATCGGTTCATTATAGGCATTGTATCCTGTGATCTTAAGGTACATATCAAATAAATTTCCGTATTTCTCCTGGATCTTTTCCTTTCCCTGTTCTCGTATCGCTTTGGAAAAATCAAGATAAACAGCATTTTTCAGAGGTCCGATTCCAAAACCTGCGTCAATTCTTTCTTTGGCGGCACGGGAAGAAATATCTCTTGGAGCCAGGTTTCCAAAAGCAGGATACCGGCGTTCCAGATAATAATCTCTTTCGTTTTCCGGAATATCATTGGGCGGTCTTGTTTCATCAGCTTTTGAAGGAACCCAGATCCTTCCGTCATTACGCAATGATTCTGACATCAGGGTTAATTTGGACTGATAATCTCCCGATTGCGGAAGGGAAGTAGGATGTACCTGAATCCAGCTCGGGGAAGCCATTAAAGCTCCTTTTTTGTGAGCCCGCCAGATCGCAGAACCGTTACAGCCCATTGCCAGGGTTGACAGGTAATAAATCTTTCCATACCCTCCGGTTGCAAGAATCACAGCATGTGCAGCATGTCTTTCAATTTCCCCGGTATCTAAATTTCTGACAATAATTCCTCTTGCTTTGCCATCGATCATGACCAGATCAAGCATTTCATGTCTTGAATACAACTGTACGGTTCCTTTTCCCACCTGTCTCATCAGCGTCTGATAGGCTCCCAGAAGCAGCTGTTGCCCGGTTTGTCCCCTTGCATAAAACGTACGGCTCACCTGAACCCCACCGAAAGAACGGTTGTTAAGATAACCACCATATTCACGCCCGAACGGAACACCCTGTGCTACGGCCTGATCGATAAGGTTTAAAGAACATTCTGCCATACGGTAGACATTGGCTTCGCGGGCTCTGAAATCTCCGCCTTTGAGTGTGTCTGCGAACATTCTGTAAACGCTGTCGCCATCATTTTTATAATTTTTAGCGGCATTCACGCCTCCTTGCGCAGCTACGGAATGGGCTCTCCTCGGACTGTCCTGGAAACAGAATGATTTCACATTGTAACCCATTTCACCCAGAGAAGCGGCAACAGAGCTTCCTGCAAGCCCGGTTCCCACGACAATAACGTCCAGTTTTTTACGGTTGGCAGGATTAACGAGCTTGGCTTTCTTTTTATAATTATCCCATTTTTGTTCCAATGGGCCTTGAGGTATTTTTGAATTTAAAATCATAACTTTTCTGTTTAACGGGCAGTGAAAAATACATAAACGGGCATCAGCGCAAAGCCTATGCTGATAATGACTGAATAGACAATTCCGGCTGTTTTGAACCATTTGACAAACTTAGGATGATATAATCCCAGCGTCCGGGCCGCACTGTGAATTCCGTGGATCAGATGATAACATAAAGCTCCCATTGATACTACATAAATAATCACATACCACCATTCTTTGAAAACCGTTACGACAAGAATGTACAGATCCTTATTACCGTTGCTGTCGAGTGGAGGGTTTCCAAATTTGTAGACGTACCAGAAATTCTGGAAGTGAATCACCAGGAAGATCAGGATCAGTGTCCCTAAAATTCCCATATTGCGGGAATACCATTTACTGGCTCTGCCACGCCTTTCTGACTGGTAACTGCCTCCCGCCTTTTTATTTTTTAAAGTAATGGCCAGTCCGTCAACTGCATGCAGAATAATACTTGCATACAGAACGTATGAAACTATTTTGATCAGAATATTTCCGGACAGAAAATGCGAATAGGCATTAAACTGCAGGTGCGCTTGCTCCGGCGGAAGAAACAGCTGGAGGTTTCCCAAGAAATGGATCAGCAGGAAGAAGCTCAGGAATAATCCTGTAAGGCACATCAGCATTTTTCTTGACAAGGTTGACAGCATATTTTTTATTTAATTGATTAATAATATCCTAAAACTTTCATCCATAGTCCTCCGACTACCATATAGATGATGAGTAACACGATTCCGATTTCAAGACCTCTCAGCCACCATGCTTTCAGTTCAACATAGCCACTTCCGTAGAATACCGGGGCAGGGCCGTGGCCGTAATGGGTGAGTACTCCATAGATTGATCCTAAGAAACCAAGCATCATCGCCAGTAACATGGGTGGAATTCCTAAAGAAACACCAACTCCTAATAATGCTGCATACATGGCTGCCACGTGAGCAGTTGCGCTCGCGAAAATATAGTGGCTGAAGAAATAAACGACAATGATCACCGGAAAGGCTACCTGCCAGCTTAATCCGCCTATTTTTACTTTGATCAGATCACTGAACCAGCCAATGAAACCGAGCTCATTTAAAGAACTCGCCATCATTACGAGAACTGCGAACCAAACGATGGTATCCCAGGCTCCTTTTTCCCCTTTAATATCTTCCCACGTCAGTACTGAAGTAAGAAGTAACATTGTCAATCCGATGAAAGCCGTAGTGGTAGCATCGATAGAAAGCGCTCCTCCGAATATCCAAAGGGCTAATAGGATGAAGAATGCCAATAACATCAGCCATTCATTTCTGGAAATAGGTCCCATTTCTTTTAATTTCTGAGCGGCCATTTTTGGAGCATCTCCTGTTTTTTTCAATTCAGGCGGATACAATTTGTATAAAACCAAAGGAACAACAAAGAACGCAACCAATCCCGGAACGAAGCCGGCTGCAGCCCATGACATCCAGGTGATATTGATTCCTAAATTCGCTGCAAATTTCTGACACATCGGGTTACTTGCAGTTCCGGTAAGGAACATGGATGATGCAATAAGATTCATATAATAACTGTTCAGGGTAAGGAAAGAGCCCAGTTTTCTGTGGGTTTCCGGTTTTTCAGGAACAGAGTCGAAACTTATGGCCATAGACTTCATGATCGGATAAATGATTCCACCACCTCTTGCAGTATTACTCGGAATAGCTGGAGCTAAGCATACATCTGCAAGTCCAAGCCCGTAAGCCAGTCCCAATGAGCTTTTTCCGAATATTCTGATGAATAAAAACGCAATCCGGTTTCCCAATCCGGTTTTGATAAATCCTCTGGCAATAAAGAATGAGATCCCGATGAGCCAAATTACTTTATCTCCGAATCCTGAAAGTGCTTTTGTGATGGATTTTCCTGCGTCTCCGGGAGCTACAACCTGTGTAAGTGCTGTAAATGCAATGGCCATCATACACATGGTGCCCATAGGCGCTGCTTTGAGGATAATCCCTAATATGGTTGCTGCAAAAATAGCAAACAGCTGCCAGGCATTCTCGGCGACACCTTCCGGAGCGGGAATAAACCATATGACCAGCGCAACGGCAAACGTTATCGCGATATTTCTGATATTAATTTCTTTCATGATCTATAAATCTTTAAGTGGTTAAAATCTACTTTGTACCTGAACAATGAACAGATTGTTATTGTATTGTGATGTGTTTTCTACCTGATGCTTGTAACGGTCAAACTGTACACCCAGCTGGATTCTTGCACCATAGTTTTTCAGGAATTCCAGTCCGAACATAGGTGTAATGGTCTGTCTTGGATTGGAGTTCAGCCTGAAATTGGTATCCAGATATTCATACCGGCATGACAGCTCGAAGGCACTGAGGTTTTTGTGATTGACCTCGTATCTTACATTCGGAAGGAAATAAGCCCCACGGATCAGGTACTGGTCAGGATTCGAAGGTCTGAGCTCAGGATCGATCGTGTTGTAAAGGACATGGTTGGTTGCCTGTTTGGCTTCCAGCTGCATGTCCAGACTCCATTTCGGGTCAAACTGGATCAGCGAGCTGAGGTCAATTCCTACTGCATATACTTTTTTACTTAAAACTTCACCGAAACCTCCGTTAAGTCCGACATTGAAATTATATTTTTTAGACAGTCCAAAAACCAGTCTGGTAGAATACTGCTTCCCGTTATCATTGTCATTGATCTGATTCTTTCCGTTCCCATTAACGACTGAAACCGCATACTGGAAAGGAATTTTCCCCAACTGAAGCTGCCCGGTAGCAGAAAGACCGATCTGGAAGCTCGTCCAGCCCAGTTTCCCGAATTCCGTATACTGATTGGACCAATCCAGAGACTTGATGATGTCGATAGGATACGTTTCCTCAATTCCGAACCAGGGCCTGAACTGACCGACAGTAAATGCCAATTTAGGGTTGAAGGTATATTTCAGGTAAGCATTTTCAAGGACTCTGCTTTTTGGGTCGTTTTTAAAGTCAGCGAAATTGGCCAGTGCCACAACTTCTGTTCTTTTGCTGATTTGTGCACGTACCTGAACCCTCATATATTTGAGCATAAAATTGTTACTGGTTCCTGATCCGTCCGCATGATGCAGGCCATTTACATCGACATCATCAGTCATGCCTACCAGATAGCGTGCCTGAAAAAGTCCTTTAATCTGAAGTACAGGATATTTCACATGATCTTCTTCCTGTTTATCGGAGCGGAGTGAATCCTGGATCTGAGCATTGGCTGAAAAGGCAGCCAGTAAAACGCAAAGTAGCAGGCTTCTCTTTTTTTGTGAAAAAAAGGTCATAGTATTGGTGTTAATAAGTTATTATTTGAAATTCTGACAATTTGAAAGGTGCTGACTCCAATTTATAGAATGAACAGCGATAGCATCTTTATGGTCTTTGTGGACTTTCTTTATATTGGCCTCGTAACAGGTCCCGATTACGGATAGGCAGGTAGGATTGATAATAATTAAAGGGAACTTTTTCATAGACGTGTTATTTGAATTTAAATGAAGGCTTCATTGAAAATAATGTAAAAAAGATCAATATTTTCTAAACGTATTCATTATTTAGTGATATAAATTTAATAAATTTTGCTTAATTAACATAATTATTTCAGGTATTAATCCGAAATTCATGCAATGAATCATGATCAGAAAATTAAACTTGACTGATTGCGAAATTTTTAATATATTATAAATGAAAACCTGTTAATATTTTGAAAAAGAAAGGGTATTGGTTCTGGAATTCAGCAGGTTCCAGTTTATCGGTTACAGGGGCAATGATGTTTCAGAACATCGTGATTTAGTACCACAAAGTAATATGCCGTTAAAAAAATCGTTATCTTTGATAGATCAAATAAATATATGAATTTTGTAGAGTGTCATGAGGAACCCATCCATATTCCTGGGTATATACAAAGTTTTGGATACCTGATTGGCATTGATGCAGAATCTCAATCCATCACTTTTTTCAGCCGGAATATCACGGATATATTCAGAGTCGGAAATGCAGAACTGCTTTTCGGAAAGAACCTTGTGGATTTTCCTGAAATCTTCCGGACGGTTATCGACTCCGATCTTTATACTTCTCTGCACGATTTTACAAGAAGAGAAAATGAAACCCATTTCGATAAAGTATTCATAGGGGAAAAAGAATATCATTTTTCTGTTTTCAGAAGCGGTAAACATATTTTCCTTGAATTTGAGGCGGTACTGAAAAATCCCAATAAGCGAATTTCTAATAAGTATGACAATTTTTATGTCATAGATAATGAGAAAGAACTGTGGGAACAATTGCTAAGTACACTTTCTAAAATTGTGAATTATGACCGGATGATGGTTTATAAATTTATGATGGACGGCTCGGGGAAAGTGATTGCAGAAAGGAGGAAGGATAATATGGAAAGCTATCTGGGGCTTTATTACCCTGAATCTGATATTCCAAGGCAGGCCAGAGAGCTTTACTTAAAGAAAAGGAAAAGAATATTCAGTAATGTATATTCCGAAACGGTTCCGCTTCTAAGCAGAACAGATGAAAATATTGACCTTACTTTTGTAGCTTCAAGAGGAATGTCACCTATTCATGGGCAGTACATTAAAAATTCGGGAGCTTCATCCAGTTTCAGTGTTTCTATTATTATTGAAGATCACCTTTGGGGACTCGTTACCTGCCAGAACTCGGAGGCTAAGCATATTGATCTTGAAGACAGGGTACAGGCGGGGATCTTTACTGCTCTCGCTTCCAATGCCTATTCTTCATTCAAATCTAAAAATGAACTGAAATACCGTCTGGAGCTGAACGAAAAATCGTCACAGCTGAAAGCGGAGTTCTTGAAGCATAACAATCTTTTTGATTCTCTTGCAGATAATAAAGGAAAGATCAGAAAACTGCCTGAGGCAGACGGTTTAGCTATTGTTTCGGAAGGGAATACGGTCACTGTAGGGGTAGTTCCTGAAAACAGTATGATTGATGCAATTGCACATTGGGCTCTTGAAAATACTGCTGAAAGTATTTTTGTGAGCAGAAGCTTCCTTAAAGATTATGGAGAGGAATTAAAACTTGATGAGAATGCAGCCGGAATCATTATTTATTTTATTGAGAGAAGTAAAAAAGAAATGCTGATCTGGTTCCGTAAAGAGTTTGACGAACATATCGACTGGGCCGGAAATCCTGAGAAGAAAACAGAAGTACTCTTGCAGGACGGTAAGGAAATACAGACGGTTTCGCCAAGAACCTCTTTCCAGATTTTTACAGAAAACATCAAAGGAAATTCAAAGAGATGGAATTCCAGAGACATTATTTCGGTACAGGCCGTCCGCGATGTGATCCTGGAAACCTCACATAAACAGTACAACGCAATCAAAGCGCTGAATAATGAACTGAGAAAGGTAAATGAAGAGCTAGACAGTTTTTCTTACACGATCTCTCATGATCTGGGTACCCCTTTGACCGTTATGAAGCTGAATGCACAGATGCTGCTTTCTAATTTTGAAAAAACGGAAAAAAATAAAAATAAGCTGAATTCTATTGTTGAAGAAATCGACAATATGGCAGAAATGATGCATGATGTACTGCAGCTCAGCCGTGCCAAGCACAGCGAGATAGAGCTGGAACGCCTGCAACCCCTGAATATGATCCAGAAGATATCGGAAAATGCAAAGATTACCTTCGACAGTCCGAAAAGCATAATCACTATTAAGGAGTGCCCAGAGGTACTTTCGGATAAAACGATGCTTCACCAGGTATTTTTAAATATCATCAATAATGCGGTGAAATATTCTTCTCATCAGGAAGAACCGAAAGTGGAAATCCAGGGAACTGAAGAAGGCGAAACTGTGGTGTACAGGATTTCAGATAACGGGATTGGAATTCCGGAGCAGGAAAAGCATAAAATGTTCAAGATATTCAACAGGATGGATAATGCCAAAACATTCAAAGGAAATGGTATAGGACTCTCTATTGTACACAGGATTATGAAGCGTATCGGAGGAAATGTGGATTATGAAAGCAATAAAGGGGGAACTTGTTTTATTTTAACGTTCAAAAAACCCTAAATTTGGGAAACTTAAATCCTTATTTATGGTATCAGAATATCTTAAGCAAAATACGGCGGAATATCACAATGCAGCAGAAAAACTTTTCAATTCTGAAAAAATTTTTAACAAGACCTTTACTCTGGAAGATTATAAAAAGATCATCAATACGAATTATCTGATGCTTCTTCATAGTGAAGATAAAATATTCAGAAGCCTTTCCGGTAAGTATTCGGAAAAGCTTCAGCTCAACAACAGAAAGAAGCTTTCCCTTATTGAAATGGATCTTGAAAGCCTTTCTCTGAAAAACCAGGATGCCTCCCATAATCTTGAGTTTGCCAACGAACATGAAGCGTTGGGAGCAATGTACGTGATCGAAGGTTCTACCTTAGGCGGAAATGTGATTGCGAAACAGCTTTCTAAAACAGAAGGTTTTGATGAGGTGACCTTCAATTTCTTCGGATGTTATCAGGAAAATACGGGATCGATGTGGAAAAGCTTCAAAGAGGTTTTAGATACTGAAGTCACCGAGAAAAATTACCATGAGGTCCTGTCAGGAGCAAAAAAGCTATATACGTTTTTACTGAACGTCAATTAATTTCATTGAACCCTAATTAAATTCCTGAAAAATTGCCCACATTTTCAGGAATTGTTAAATTTGGGCGTTTCAATTTTTAGACTAAACTAAAAAATAATTTAAAAAAAGTATACAATATGAAAGTAACTGTAGTAGGTGCAGGCGCTGTAGGAGCAAGCTGTGCAGAATACATCGCAATGAAAAACTTCTGTTCAGAAGTAGTTTTAGTAGACATTAAAGAAGGATTTGCTGAAGGTAAGGCAATGGATTTGATGCAGACTGCATCGCTTAACGGATTCGATACAAAAATTACCGGAACAACAGGAGATTATAGCAAAACTGCAGGTTCTCATGTAGCAGTGATCACTTCAGGTATTCCAAGAAAACCTGGAATGACAAGAGAAGAACTTATCGGTATCAACGCTGGTATTGTGAAAGAAGTTACTGAAAACTTAGTAAAAAATTCTCCGGAAGTTATTATCATCGTAGTTTCTAACCCAATGGATACTATGGCTTATCTGGTACACAAAACTTCAGGTCTTCCTAAGCACAAGATCATCGGAATGGGTGGTGCATTAGACTCTGCAAGATTCAAATACAGATTGGCTGAAGCATTGGAAAGCCCTATCTCTGACGTAGACGGTATGGTAATCGCTGCACACAGTGACACAGGAATGCTTCCATTATTAAGCAAAGCGACAAGAAACGGAGTTCCTGTAACTGAATTCTTAGATGATGAGAAACAAAAATATGTAATCGAAGAAACAAAAGTAGGAGGGGCTACATTGACCAAATTATTAGGAACTTCAGCTTGGTATGCGCCGGGTGCAGCTGTTTCTGTAATGGTTCAGGCGATCGCTTGCGACCAGAAAAAAATGATCCCTTGTTCTTTAATGCTTGAAGGGGAATACGGACAAAATGATATCTGCTTAGGGGTTCCAGCTATCATCGGGGCAAACGGAGTAGAGAAAATTGTGAATGTAACGCTTACTGCTGATGAGCAGTTGAAGTTTGCTGAAGCAGCCAATGCTGTGAGAGAAGTGAACGGAGATCTTAAGTTTTAATAAGATTTAACTTTATATAAGACTCAGCGCGGCCGAAGGCCGCGCTGAGCTTTTTATTCCATAATCAATCTCACATTTCTTATCTTATTGGTGTTTGTTTATAAAATGCCAAACTGCATTCACAAACTCCCTGTTTTTTTCATAATACAGAAGATGTCCACCATCAATAGAAATCACCTTCTGATCCGGAAACTGAAAGGTTTTGTAATGCTGCGTTCCTACGGCTTTATCTTTTTTCCCTGTGATAATTAATACTGGAACATGAATGTCTTTTGTAACCGGCGCATAATCGGTATAATATTCCGGAAATTCTTTAGGTTTCGAGATCACGGCCATGCCAAAATCTATGATCCTGGGATGAAGGGAATCTATTTTGTCCATCTGTTTAATGGTTTCAATATCCTCGGTCAGAAATTTATATCCGATTCTTTTCTTTCGTAATGCCGAACTTATTTTCGAAAGTTCCGTAGAAAGACTGTCTTCAGGAACAGCTTTATTGGGTTGCTGAAGAAGGCTGTTTCCATATTCGATCTGTTCTTTCAAAGATTCGTTATTCAGGAAATGAAGGGTAATATTGGACAGGATGAGTCCTTTGGTATGCTGAGGATATTTTTTAGCATAATTCACAGCGATAATTCCTCCGAAAGAATGAGCCAACAGAAAAACTTTATCAAGCTTCAGATGCTGTCTCAGCTCTTCAATATCCTGAATCATTGCATCCAGATGATAATTTTCTGATTTTTCCGACTCGCCGGATCCACGCTGATCCATATAAACCATCTGCATGTTTTTCTCCAGGGCATTTCCTCCTAAGAGTTCAAATGACGGATATCCCTGCCCCGGACCTCCCGGAACATAGATGCAGGCTTCTCCTTTCCCGGAAATTTTGTATTTAATCCTGACGTGATCTGACGTTTCAAAGAAATGATCAGAACTTGGCTTCTGAGCTTTGACAGTAGCCAGAGAGATGATGATAAATATAAATAATTGAATGGTTTTCATATAATAATAACAGCTGAAAGATAGTATTTATTACTTTAGAGACTAATAACCTTTGGTTTATAAAAAAGCAGGCCCAATACTTGAACCTGCTGTGATATCATCTGATGTGATCTGTATTAATTGATGAATACAACCACGTTATTTCCTAAATAGTTCCATGTTGCCGTAATACCGCTTACTGTCGAGCCGTTAAATGCTCCGTGATGACTGTCAACATAGCCGCAGTCTCTTCCAAGATGGATCATTTCACCATTTGAAAAATTAAGACGTAGCGATTGCCATGAAGTAGGAGTGGCGATCACAGGTGGAACATTAACTCCCGCCGATACATTATAGGTCTGACCGGGAATTCCTATTGCGTCTGAAATTACTGCCCATTGATTGATAGCAGGGGTTACCAGATGGCTGGTATTATATTGTGAGTAAACCACTGTGGATGCCGGAGCCAATGATGTAGCAGAATTGCCTTCTACGATGGGCTGGCAATCTATAGGATAACTGTTGTCATTGGTGCCTATCAGGTTGTAGCTTACACTATGGGCAGAGAAATTATAAATAGTCATACTGCCTGTCTGGGCATATGCGAAAGTTCCAATTAATAGTAAAAGGAATAATGAAATATTTTTCATATTGATTTTGATAATTTAAGCTTAAGATTATAAAGAAGAATTCGTGTAATTGTCCTGGAAAATTTCCATTGCCCATAATATGATTTTGGTCTTATCACCATGGGTGGTTTTTTCAATTTGTTCATCCTTTATTCCTGTAGATTTTATAAGGGATTTTGCAGCAGGAAGCAGGATATCCTTTCTTTTCTCACTTAATTGCGGAAACTGATATTCAGAGCTCTGTTTTTCTTCACTCAGGGGAAGATCTTTAGACGTATTCACGGTTGTGATGGCACGTTTGAAATTCTGGACAGCTTCTGTTTTCTGAGTTTCCTGAGCCACTGTTGGAATGCTTTCATTGTTGCATGATGCTAAAAAAAAGGAACATGCAATAGCAAACAAGAATGTTTTTTTCATAGTAATTAATATTGTTTTAGTGGCATAAATATATAAAAAATTAATTATATTTCAATTTTTAGTGATAAAATTACTATTATTTTTAATTATTGGTTGATTTTGATATTCTGTGCTTGTTACAATGAGTAAATTGAGTATGATGATTTTTAATGAAAGCTTTCAAAAAAAAACGCATCGGAGAGATGCGTTTATATATGGGTAAGTATTAACTGTATGAAAGTATTCAGCTAAAGGATTTTCTGAATTCCAACGGAGATAGATTGGTTTTACTTTTAAATAATTTGCTGAAGGATTGAGGGTGTTCAAAACCTAATTCATAAGCAATTTCACTGATCGACAGCTGGGTGGTGGATAATTTTTCCTTTGCCTTTCCGATCAGTTTTTCGTGGATATGCTGTTGGGTATTCTGGCCGGTAAGAACTTTTAACAAACCGGTTAAATAGCCTGGAGATACATTCAGTTCACCTGCAATATGCTGCACACTCGGAAGTCCTTTGGTAATGAGATCTTCACTGCTGAAGTAATCAGCAAGCAGTGCCTCCAAAGAATCAAGGATTTTGTGGCTGGAAATTTTGCGGGTAATAAATTGACGCTGATAGAAACGTTCCGAATAGTTCAGCAGCGTTTCGATCTGTGAAATAATAATATTCTGACTGAATGTATCAATGTTAGAATGGTATTCCTGATGGATATTCTGAACAATATTGCTGATGACATTTTCCTCTTTTTCCGATAAAAATAAAGCTTCATTCACCGAATAATCAAAGTATTCATAATTTTGTATCGTCTTTGCCAAAGGAGTATGCCAAAGAAAATCGGGATGAATGAGCAGGATCCATCCCGTATGTTCTGCAATTGAATCCGGATCTCTTTTAATGCTGAAAACCTGCCCCGGAGCCATAAAGAACATGAATCCTTCATCAAAATCATATTGCTGCTGACCATATTTTATCTTTGTGAGAGACGTCCGCTTAACAGAAATAGAGTAGAAGTCAAGGATCCAGCTCAGCTCAGTTTCGTTTGCAACATCCTTAATGGTACTGTAATCTACAACACTGATGAGGGGATGCTCAGGTTTTGCCAAGCCCCGGAACTGGTGAAATTCACTGATCGTTTTGATTCTGATAGGCTGTTTCATATCACAAAATTAATTATTATTGATGATAAGCTGCAGCAAATTCTTTTGCAAATTCCTTCAGCTTTACTTTTCCTAAAACTGGCTTGTGCAGATAATAATCTTCATATATAGCGCCATTTCCTCTTGCTGCATTCATTTCCACAAAACCTTTGGCCGTTTTCGGATTCATTCCTGCATTCACCATACCACTCAGGAGCTCTTCATCAGAAACAGTCAGCCACTTAAGATCATTTTTTCCAATAGCTTCACCCAACGTCCGGGCAATTTCGTTGGGCGAAATTTCTTCGCTTGCCACATAGCAGATTTCTCTTCCGTTGAATGGTTTTTCAATCTCTTCCACAATAGTACTGGCAATATCCAGTGGCGACACCCACGGCTCTTTTTGATCTCCACCATAATTTTGAATGATTAAACCCTGTGATTTGATTGTCGGAATGAATGAAAACATATTGTAGTAAAATCCTACCGGACGCATAAATTTTATAGAAACATCATCCGGAAGTTCATTCAGTATTTTTTCTACATTATAATGAGACGCCAGAATACCGTTTCCTTCGCTCATATGTGCGCCAATACTGCTTAAGTGGACAATGTTCTTTACTCCTGATCTTTCAAAAGCATCTTTGTAGTTTCTGGCAATCTGAATATTGGCTTCTGTAAAATCAACAGTATGATCAAAGAATACCCCTGCATTCAGGGCTTCCATAGCATACACAACATCTGCACCTTTAAAAGTTTCTGCTAAAAAATCTACATCTTCCATAGACCCGATGGCTGCTTTTGCCCCTAGAGCCTCAATTTCCAGTTGCCTTTCACTGTTCCTGCTGATAACAGTTACAGAATGTCCTCTGCCCATTAATTCTTTTGTCAGCGGTTTGCTGATATTTCCTAATGAGCCTGTTACGATAATTTTCATTTTGATTTTTTTTCTTGAAGCAAAATTCAGTAATTGTTAAAAGATATTTGTATCCAAATCTGCTTTTCACGTAGCCAATCTGGGCAGTAATAATTCTAAAATAAAAAAGAACGGTAAAAACCGCTCTCCTTTTATCTAACAATAATTTTTCTCTAAAAATAAACGCATCCGCATCCGGTTTCCCAAGGCTGACATAAACGTTGTGGCTCATTGCACCCGCCGCCAGGGTTTCCGCCACCATCAGATCTGTAGCAAGTTCCATCACTGCAATAATAAGATCCGCTGGTAGGAGGGCAGTTACCGTCCATATCGCATAGCGCATAGGCCGTGTCGCCTCCGCTGATAATTCCCAACTGTTTTCTTGTCAATTTCTTTAGATTTTTCATAGCAGTTAATATTTTAGTTTGTTGATTACTAAGATATAAAATTTTAATACACGTAGATGTGATTTAAATGTATTATTTAAATTTTAAATTAAAAAAGAAATGGGATGGATAATAACAAAAATGCGGAAAAAGGTT
This sequence comes from Chryseobacterium sp. UF-81, assembly GCF_058245105.1. Classification (NCBI taxonomy): domain Bacteria; kingdom Pseudomonadati; phylum Bacteroidota; class Flavobacteriia; order Flavobacteriales; family Weeksellaceae; genus Chryseobacterium; species Chryseobacterium sp. UF-81. The sequence goes on from NZ_JBSIBX010000001.1 coordinate 124,598, forward strand.
CTTCCTTTTCCCGCAATGAATAACCGGTACTTTAAAATTACGCGTTCATCATGCTAAAGGCCCCTTCGGAACCTGCAAAGAAGTTGCTGTACAGAACTTCAGTGCTCCCTACGCGGATTTCGTAGGTATCATTGATAAGAGCATTTACAAAGCTTTCTGCTACCTCAGAAGCTGGGATGCCATTTTCCCTGCCTCCGATCTCCGCTGAAAAATCTGTATTAACAAGTGGTGGCATCAATTCAAAAACTTTAACAGAAGTGTCTTTTGCCAGCTCATGCCTTAATATTTTGGTGTAAGAATGGAGAGCTGCTTTAGAATCAGAATAGGTAGGAAGATGGGAACCCGGAGCAAATGCTACAATAGAAGAAACGTTCACTACTGCTGCATTTTGCTGCTGTTTCAGTAAAGGAAGTAATTTTTCAGTCAGACGGATAGGCGCAAAATAATTAGTCTCAAATTCAGCGACTGCCTTGCTGTAAGTGTCGGATGTTTCAGAAATTGTATAAACATAGGCGTGTCCTGCATTGTTAATCAGAATGTTCAACTCTCCGAAATTGACTTTAATTTCTTCAATCAGACGGTTTACATCCTGTTCATTGGTAATATCGGCCTGAATAGTAAAGACATTTTCCAGTCCTTTGGCTGCTGTATCCAGTTTTTCTTTATTTCTTCCTGCAATAATAATTTTGTTCGTTGTGTTCAGTGCTTTTGCAATTTCTAATCCGATTCCCGATCCTCCGCCGGTAATTAGAATCGTGTTGTTGGTAATGTTCATGACATGTTGGTATTAAATTAATATATTTTAAATTGTACTAATTGGTACATAATTGGTTAAAAAATTTTAGCTGAGTATTTTAAGATTCATTTCAATAATTTTTCTAAGAATTTCCGGTGAGCTTTCCATTCTTCTTGTAACATGGATCCCGTTCCACAAATTGCTCAGGTGCCACCCGATCATTTCGGGATCTTCAGTGCTGGAAATTTGTCCATTTTCCTGTGCTGTTCTAATGATTTCTACAAACAGGGCCTGTAGTTTTTTCAGCAATTGGACTGTTATTGTTTTTATTTCCTGATCTTTTTCAGAAAGCTGCACCAGGGCATTTCCTAAATAACAGCCCCGTTCTTTATCAAAATCAGGAGCGTCGGCAAGATTCAGAAAAAACTTCCTGATGAACTGTATTTTATCATCAGAGGCAGCAATAGTGGTTGAAAGCTTTTGATAAAAATATTCTGAAAACTGAGTGATCGACCGGATATAGAGTTCCCGCTTTCCACCTTTAAAAGCCAGGTAAAAACTGCCTTTTCCGATGCCCATGGCACAGAGCAGTTCGTCTGCAGAAGCTGTATCATAGCCTTTACTTCTGAAAACTTCAGTTGCTTTTGCAACAGCTTCCTGCTCATCAAATATTTTAGGTCTTCCTGCCATCGGTGATTATTTTCAGGACAAAGGTATATAAATGTACCGTCCGGTACAAAATAAAATTTTCAATATGATTTATAGTTTCTGTCAATTATAAGAGGCAATGAACAGAGTAGAAATGCTTCTATAGATCTAAAGTCATAAAAACAGCTGTTTCCTCCGGATTTTCATACAGTCTTGTATTGATGCCCGTAATGCTGAAACCCATTCTTCTGTAGAACTGTATGGCCGGATAATTGGTATTTTGCGTTTCAAGTTCAATAATTCTGCAGTTCAAATGTCTGGCTTCCCGGACAGCATTTTTGATCAGCTGTGCTCCGGCTCCGCTTCTTCTGAATTCTTCACTGATCAGAATATTCTCAATATAAAAACTGTTGTTCCATATTTTGTGCTCGCAGATGATCCAGCCGATCAATTCATTACCTTCAAAAGCTCCGAAAGAATATCCTTTTTCAATGATCTCATTAAGTTCTTCAAGGTCATCCGAAAAGGTTTCCCAAACCTTAGAGTAGGGCATAGATTTTTCTTTTAAGACAAATTCAAAAGAGCCGCCATATTCAACGAAGGAAATGGAAAGGATTTTGTCTGTAGTATATCCGTTAAGTCCCCAGCGTGGTAGAGGATTTTCAGTCAGTTTTTCTAATTTTTTTATTTCCATGGAAATGTGGAATGTGATTGTTTTATTGAATTTCTATACAGATTTCTACTAAATAATGATCAGGATCTTTAACATAAGCTACCTTTTGCCCCCAGGGTTTTACTGCAATATCTTCATAAAGAACCGCTCCGTTTTTTACTGCTTTTTCTACCAGTTTTTCTACATCATCCGTTGTGAAACCCAACTCAATTCCGAAAGGTTTTTCTTCAGATTTAGAAGACAAGAACCCCCGTTTAATATTGGAGCTGGCCAGACTTATGGATGCAAAAGAAAGACTGGTTTCTCCGGTAAGAAGCTCTCCGTAATCTTTTTCAGGTGTGATGAATTTAATTGGTATATCAAATGTCTGGTGATAAAAATTCATAGATTTTTCCACATCTTCCACATATAAAATGACATATTTGAATTTGATCATAGTAATAGTTTATTTTTTATTTAAAATATATTCTTCGTCAGTAATCAGTTCCACAAAAGGGCCATTCCGCGGATAATATTCCATTCCTCCGAAAAGACCGAAGTGAAGCGGATACTTCTGATCCAGATGACGCACTTTTCTGCCAAAAGCATTAATGTTGACATTTTGAACGGCATTTTCCAACTGCCTTCCGTTGGTAAAGAAAAGCATAATATTAGAACGTTGCCCGAAATCATGATCATAATAGTAAAACACATGCAGATTTTCTTCAGTACATATCATGATCAGATCATTAATCAGATCTTTTTTGTTTACTGCCGGCAGATTACAATCGATCCGGACAGAAAGATTTTCAGCATTGTTTTTCTTAAAATCGGAACCGGTAATTTGCATAAATCTATGCTCTATGGTCTCGAAATTTTTCTTTTCCGGGTTGAGTCTTCTGCTTGATTTCACTTCAAAAGGCAGATCAGACAGAACTGCATTGTGATGAACCAAAAGCTGCTCTATTTCCGAAACAAACTGGAAATGTTCATCAAAAAGAGTATAGTCACCTATTGAGATTAATAATTGGTTCTCATTGATCTTAATATCCAGATAGATGCTTTTAAAAAGGAAATGCAATTCCTCCAGTTTTTTGATGAAACTTTCCGGATGGTCTACCAAAACCCGGGCTTCTAGCTCAGCCGGATTATCAGCATGACCTCCAAAGCCTTTGAAAAATCTGAAAAACTGGAAACTGTATATATTTTCCGGGAATTTAAAATACCAATATACTCCTAAAATCATTTCTGCATTTATTGGTTAATGGACGGTTCTCAAATTTAAAGAAAATTTCACACTCCAAAACTTTCAAAACCCGTAAATTTGTGGTCAACAAAAATTTACTAGATGCTTAGGAAAATTTCAATTGCGGCAGCGGCTTTATTGTCCGTGATTACAATCAATGCTCAGAAGAACAAAAACTCTCAATTAGAAAGACCCAAATTAGTCGTAGGATTAGTGGTAGACCAGATGAGGTGGGATTATCTGTACCGTTTTTACAGTAAATACGGAAGCGACGGTTTCAAAAGACTCCTGAATACCGGATACTCTTTAAATAATGTTCATATCAACTACGTACCTACTGTTACAGCTCTGGGACATACCAGTATCTATACAGGTTCTGTACCTGCGATCCATGGTATTGCCGGAAATGACTGGACGGATAAAGAAACGGGGAAAAATGTTTACTGTACAGCAGATGAAAGCGTTCAGCCGGTAGGAACAACCAATGCAAAAATAGGAAGCCATTCTCCAAAAAACCTTTGGTCTACTACGGTAACGGATGAATTGAGACTGGCTACCAATTTCCAGGGAAAAGTGATCGGGGTTTCATTAAAAGACCGTGCGTCCATCCTTCCTGCTGGCCATACTCCGAATGGGGCTTTCTGGTTTGATGACAGTACAGGAAACTTCATTACGAGCACATGGTATATGAATGATCTGCCTCAGTGGGTGAAATCTTTCAATTCGCAGAACCTGCCTGAAAAATTAGTGGCGAACGGCTGGAATACTTTGCTCCCGATTAATCAGTACACAGAAAGTTCTCCTGACAATTCTTCTTGGGAAGGACTGTTGGGAAGTGCAAAAACACCTGTTTTCCCTTACAGTAATTTAGCACAGGATTATCAGGCAAAAAAAGATAATATCCGCTATACGCCTTTCGGAAATACATTAACGCTGAAACTGGCGGAAGCTTCTGTGGAAGGTGAAAAATTAGGGAGTGATCAGATCACGGACTTTTTAGCGATCAACCTGGCTTCTACAGATTATGCAGGCCATAAATTTGGCCCGAATTCTATCGAAGTGGAAGATGTTTATTTAAGACTTGACCAGGACCTGGCTCAGTTTTTCAGCTACCTGGATTCAAAAGTAGGAAAAGGGGAATATACTGTTTTCCTTTCTGCTGACCACGGTGGAGCACATTCCGTAGGATTCCTGAAAGAGCATAAAATTACAACAGGATTCTTTGGCGAAGGAATGGAAAAAGATATTAATCAGAAGCTGAAGGATAAATTCGGAGTTGATAAGCTGATTAATGCAGTAGACAATTATCAGGTTTATTTTGACAGAAAGCTGATGCAGGATAATAAAATTGAACTGGATGACCTGAGAGACTTTACGATAAAAGAGCTTCAGAAAGATCCTACTGTTTTATATGCAGTTTCTGTGGATGAAGTTCAGGAAGCAACTATTCCGGAGCCTATCAAACAGAGAATTATCAACGGGATCAACAGACAGAGAAGCGGGGATATCCAGCTGATCTCTCACGATTCTATGCTTCCTCCGTATGCTAAGACAGGAACTACCCACAGTGTATGGAATTCTTATGATGCACACATTCCATTGATTTTTATGGGATGGGGAATCCAGAAAGGAGAAAGTAATAAGCCTTATAATATGACGGATATTGCACCTACCGTTTCATCATTACTGAAAATTCAGTTTCCAAGCGGAAATATAGGAAACCCAATTACAGAGGTTATTGGAAGATAAAATCACAAAAAAGCATTCTGAAAAGGATGCTTTTTTTTATTATCATTCATGGCTGATCATCTATGATCTTATCAGTCTCTGAATCTCCCTTCTTGTAGATTCTGTTTAACAGATTGAAAGCTGAAAATAAAAAAAGACTTGACCAAAAAAACTCGCAGAATTTTCTGCGAGTTTTGTTTTTATTGAATTGAATTATTCTTCTTCAGAATTATTTTCATCCTCTTCGTCCTCATACTGTTCCAGGTAATAAGTGAAGTTGAAATCTTCTGTTTCATCTTCTGCATCTTCAAGAGTTGTCAGAAGATCCTCAAAGATCTCAAGCTGGTCTACCGTCATATTCACAAATTCAATGTGAAGTGGTAGCTCCAATCCTCCGGTAATGATATCGGAAAGAGCATCAAGATTGTCTCCAAAATGTTCGGGAAGACTAACTTTTTCCTTTAATTGGGTATAAAAATCTTCATAGTCGCCTATGTCTGTAAAATCGATATATATTGTCTTCATATTCTTTTTTTCTTTATTAATTTAATATTGGTCATTGCGAGGAGCATAGCGACGAAGCAATCTCAAAAAGTATCCATGATATTTTCGTTGTCATCTGCTAAATCTCTCCACTCAGGATTTATTAAATCTATTTTTTTCTGTCTTGAGCCCGCCTTGATCTGTTTTTCCCGGAAAATAGCATCTCCGATTTCTTGGAAAGATTCTCAGTAGACTAGGACATATAGTTTGTATCTTGACGTGAAACTTTGTTCGTAATAGGTGTCTTTATGCTGTTGGACGCGTTTGGGCAGGTTTGAAGTAACTCCTGTGTACAGAGTTGTGTGATTCTTATTGGTCATAATATAAATAAAGCCTGGTTTCATGGGTTTGTAAATTTATTTTTATGATTAAAGATTGCTTCGTCGCTTCACTCCTCGCAATGACCTATTCAACTACTGCTTTTCAAAACTCTTATAATGGTTTTTAGTCAGATAAACATCACCGTTTTCACTAAAGATGATCCGGTCTGCATTTCGGTTTCCACAGCTGTAATTCACATCAGCTTCAAAATATTTTTCACCCTGAGGAAGTTTCTTTTCCCGGTTCCCGAATTTATCTCCTCCAATTGCCTTGCCAGGCAATACATCACATAGATTACTTTTTGAAGCATTCCAGCCTAGCTTTCTTGCTTCATTTTTGGTGATATAATACTCTGGAAGTCTGTGATTCTGCTTTACATAATTAATAACTGTTTTTTCCTCAGTCAGCTGGTCAATAGGCTGGGAAGCGGGGTTTGTATTATTATTCTGGGAATCCGGTGATGTACTTCCGTAGCTGGCAGCTTCTATTTTTACAGACTCTGTATTTCCTTTTTTGTCTGCAATAAAATTATTGTAGATATACATTGCGGACATTCCGAAAAGAAGTCCAAGACAAATAAAAAATACCGATCTTATTTTACCGTTCATATATAAATCTTATCATTCAAACTAATCATTTCTCCATTCCTCCGGAATATCACAAACCGGGATAGGATTTATTTTATGTTTTGCTGCTTTATGCATTCGGTCAAAGATCAAAAATACCTCTTTATCGCGACCCTCATAATCATCAGCAGTTTTAGTTCCGTATTCTTTTTGAATTTCCTCCAGTTCCGGATATGTTGCCCCGATTTGATCTTCGTCGGTCCTGTCTGCATCCCAAAGTCCGTCTGTAGGAATTGCATTTTGAATACTTTCGATAAGGTTTAATCCTTTTGCCAACTTATAAATCTCTGTTTTATACAGATCAGCAATTGGAGAAACATCTACACCTCCGTCCCCGTATTTGGTATAAAATCCGATTCCGAAATCCTCCACTTTGTTTCCGGTTCCGCAGACCAAAAGCCCGTGAAGCTGCCCAAAGTAATACAATGTCAACATTCTGAAACGTGATCTGGTATTGGCAAGAGCAAGATTGTTACTCCATCTTCCTTCAATATGATCTTCAACGACATCTTCAAAAGTTTCAAAAACAGGAGTCAGATTGATGGTTTTACCCTGAACGTTTGGAAATCTTTTTTTAAGATCTTCAATATGATCCTGAGCGCGGTTTACCTGATCCTGTTTCTGACGTATAGGCATTTCGAGAAGCAAAACTTCAAGTCCGGTCATTGCACAAAGCGTGGAAACTACTCCAGAATCTACCCCCCCGGAAACACCTATTACATATCCTTTTACATTAGCTTTTACAGCATAATCCTTTAACCATGCTACAATATGATCTATTACTTTTTGAGTCTGCATTATTTATTTTTTTAGTCTATTCCAAATTCTTTAGGGTATTTTACTATACCCTTTATATTTTTTTAATCCGTCTTTATCGGTTCCACAACCATTCATTCACTCCGGGAATTTCAAACGGAAAATAAAATTCCAAAATTACTGTTTTTTCGTAACCAAACTATGGTAAATTTTTTTCACGTCTTAGCTCATACCAGTTACAGATTCCGTCAGGTTCTGCGAATTCACCGGTTTTTTCAAAGCCTAATTTCTTTAAAATATGATTGGATCCTTCATTTCCTGAATGAGCATGGGCATAGATTATCTCAGCCTTCATACTGTTAAAACCAAGCTCCAGGGATGCTTTTTCGGCTTCCAATGCATAACCTTTTCCCCAGAATTCAGGTAAATAACGATAACCAAGATCGAGGACATTTTTATAGCCATTGATCTCTTCGGTCAGTAATTTCAGTCCGCTCCAGCCAATCAGCAGTCCGGTTCCCTTTTCAATGACAGCAAGCCTTCCTGTGCCGTTTTCATCATATTGTTTCTGGATCATTCTGATAACATTTAATGATTCTTCCAGTTTTGTGAGTACCGGAACACCAATGTATTTCATCACTTCCGGGTTAGAATCCAGCAGAAACATCCGTTCAGTATCCGTTTCTTCAAATTTTCTTAAAATCAGTCTTTCTGTTTCTAGTTTCATGATAGTTGTTATTGTTCAGCTCCGAAAATAATTACGTCCGTTTTCATTCCCTTCTTAATATCTGATTCTTTTATTGTATTTCCACCCACATTGAGAGTTTGAAGTCCTGGATTCCCGGAAATATCGAGCTTCTGGATCTTATTATGTTCGACGTTTAACTTTCTTAAATTTTTTAGCGTGGTGATATCAATTGTCCTTAATTGATTTAAAGATAATGTTAATTGGTCAATTCTTGGAGTTTCCTTAAGCGAAATATTCTCCAGAAGATTATTATCAAGATACAGTGAAGCTAAGCTTTTAAGACCTTCTGCCCTGAAAGAAGAAATCTTGCATCCGGTGCAGGAAAACAGCTCGAGATGGGGCAGGCCTGTAATAGAGATATTCGGAATCCTATTATCATCAAGCACGATCATTTTAGCATTGCTGAAAAATCTTGCGTCATCAGCCGATGTAATGTTCTTCTGGACCAGAAATAAATTAGTAACAAGATCTGCTTCCAGCTGTTCCAGTGAACCGTTTTTATTAAGGTCAAAATTTTCAAGGACAGCTTTTTCAAAGTTCGGATCCTTAAAATTGAGTTTTTGAGCACAGAAAAGAGAAAATCCTGAAATAATAAGGCCTGAAGTTGCAAATATTTTAATTTTCATCATCGATTGTGTTTTTAATCCTTATTTTTGTGTACTTAAATTTCATGTAAAAATAATGAAGATTTTTAGAATTATTGCCCTTTCTTCCATTTTAGTTCTTGCGTTGGATTCCTGTAAAAAAGAACCTGAAAACCAGTGGAAAGTAGAAGTAAAAGAACCCGCTGAAAAAGTTGAGATGACGGATATTTCCAGAGAATTCTATAATCAGGAAATTCCTTTGGATCAATTCAAGGCTAAGTTCCCCTGGTTCCAGGGAACGGTTTCCGATGCGGATTTTGGAAAAAGAAGATCGGATGCAGAAGAAATCAAGATTTATAAGGAAGCGGCTGGCAAAATAGACCAGGCAAAACTTCAGAAGGAACTTCAGGATCTGTTCTCTCATATCAAATACTATTTTCCACAGTTTAAAAGTCCTAAGGTTTACCTTTTTTCATCGGCACTCCAGATGGTTCAGGATCCTATTTTTTATGACTCAAAAGGAAATCTTCTTTTTATAGATATCACAGGATTTATGGGTGACGGCAATGCCAATTACAAAGGACTTGAACTGTACTTTCAGAAATCGATGAACCCGCAAAATATTGTTCCGAAAGTTTCACAGATCTTTGCGGAGAATATCGTGACAGAATCTCCGGATCACCAGAAATTTATTGATAAAGTTATTCTGAACGGAAAAATCATGATGCTTCAGGATGCTTTCCTTCCGGATACACCGGATTATCTGAAAATGAACTATACCCAAAAACAATATGACTGGGCTGTAGCCAATGAAGCCAATATCTGGAATTATTTTGTAGAAAGTAACCTGATTTTCGGAGATGATCCAAGGCTGGTGGAGCGTTTCATTTCTCCGGGACCATTCTCAAAATTTTATACGGAAATTGATAATGAATCTTCGCCGCAGATTGGAATTTTTACCGGATGGCAGATCTGTAAAGCCTATTTCAGGCAAAAACCGGAAACCAAGCTTGTAGATTTTTTAAAGCTTGATGCTACCAACATCTTTAATGAAGCGGTCTATAAACCTAAAACACCATAACATTCAAAATAAAAAAAAGCCTTCAAAGTGATTTGGAGGCTTTTTTTAGGGAATTTTAAAAAAAGCATACTACTTTGTATTGCATATTACTATTTAATTTGTATTTTTGCTTTCAGCGAAATACACTTATATGGGAAATATAATCCAGATCCAAAATTTAAACTTTGAATTTTCCAGGAACAAACCTGTTCTTAAAAATATTAATCTTTCAGTTCCAAAAGGAAGTATTTTCGGATTTCTTGGCGCAAACGGAGCAGGTAAGTCTACCACGATGAAAATGCTGATTGGAAGTATTCCTGATGAATCCGGTGCTGTTAAAATATTTGATAAAACCTTATCCGAACTTTATCCTGAAGGGTTTCACAAGATTGGAAGTCTGATAGATACCGCCGCTTTCTATGACCATCTTTCAGGATGGGAAAACCTTCTTATTATTTCCAGACTCAGAAATCTGCCGGAATCCGAATGTGAAAGGGTGCTTCATCTCGTAGATCTTTGGGAAAGCAGGCATATGAAGATGAAAAGGTATTCTCTTGGGATGAAACAGCGACTTTCCATAGCGATGACCCTTTTGGGAAAACCTGACCTTTTAATCCTTGATGAACCTGTGAACGGTCTTGATCCAAACGGTATGCTGGAAATGCGCGAACTTTTGATCAAACTTAACAGGGAAGAAGGAGTCACCATATTTATTTCAAGCCATCTTCTTCAAGAAATTGAAAAAATGATTACTCACCTTGCGATTATTTCTCATGGAGAAATTCGTTTTACCGGAAGTATAAAAGATCTTAACGAATTGTACAGATACGATCATATCAGAATAGGACTGAAAAATGCCTCTCAATTTGCAGGCCAGATTCCGGAAAGCTATGCACCAAAAATTATTGATTCAGGTACGATCGAGATCACTGCTGAATCTAAAGAGAACATTGCAGCTCTTATTAAAAAACTAGTGCTGAATGATGCTGAGATTTTTGAAATTAAAAACAGTGCAGGTCTTGAAGACTGGTTCATGGAAATAACTAAAAACTAAAACACGGATGAAAAAATTATTCACCGCCATCAATGTAGAATGGCTGAAAACAAAAGGTCTGGGATTGTCTTATATTGCTATTGTTTTAGGAGCTTTGATTCCTTTGATAGGCTTTGTTCCAGGTTTTTTTACATCGCAGATTGCAAAGGAGGGAGATCTTCCATATTCTGTTTTTGAAGATGCCATCGGAGGAGATGTCATTAAATCCTTTACCTTTTTTATCATGCTTCTTTTCATCATCATTGCTGCCAACAGAATAGCCCAGACGGATCATAAAAATAATGGCTGGCAACTGATGGAAACGCAACCGGTGAGCAGATTTAATCTCTATTTTTCCAAATATATTATTTTGCTGCTGTTGAGTTTTATCTGTGTGATTTCTTACTTTGGTTTTAATATTGTTTTAGCGCTTGCAGATTATTACATCCATCCGGACCCTGCTAAGCTATTGACTTTCGATACTGTTTGGATGATCCAGACTTTTATAAGGATCTGTGTGACCATTTTAGGAATTGCTGCCTTGCAGCTTTGTGTTTCCGTGATATTCCAGGGGTTTATCTGGTCGTTTCTTATTGGTGCGTTGGGAATGGCTTCCAATATTACTTCCGTGGTACAGAAGCAGTCTTATTTCTTCAACCCTTACAGTTCATTATATGCTTTCTGGAAGGCTCCTGAAGTGAGAAACCTGAACCACTTTATTTCCTATTCAGAATACATGAGTCTTTTCTGGATGATTGTTTTCCTTACTTTAGGTTACTTTTGGTACAGCAGAAAAGGATTTAAAAATGCATTCCTGAAAAGTAAAAAACAGATCCTGCTTTCAGCAGTTTCGCTAATTGTGGCAGCAGGATTTCTGTATATGTTTCAAAAGCCTAAATCTTATCAAAGTGATGGATCGGGGATTGTGATTAAAGGAAAACTGGAAACCGATTTAAAAATAGATTCCGTACGGATTTATTCCAAAGATTTCCACAAAAAGATCGGTGCTGTAATGGTTAAAAACAATACGTTCAGCTGGGTGACCACACAGAAACTTCCATTGGATGAATATATACTGGAAGTCGGAAACAAAAAACTGGATATCGTCATGGGAAGCGGAGACTGGTTTGATTTTGAAATTAAACTTAACGGTGCCAATATGGTATCTTATGTAAAATCTAACCGGAAAGCAGATCAGGTATATAAAAATACGGAAAATTCTTTCGGCTATGAATTTGAGTATGCGCTTGAAAAACAGAATTATAATAACGATCCGAAGAAATTTTACGAGTTGGCTGAATCTGACTGGAAAGAGAATAAAAGGGTTTTAAATGTTTTTGCAGATCCCGAAAATAGTGCACTTTCAGAGGATTACAAAATGTACAGAAGACAGCTGATGACCATTGAATATCTGAACGAGATCAATAATTACAGAAAAATGACCTCGTGGAACGATCCGAAATTTGCTGCTCCGGCACCTTTTATGAAGGAACTTAATGAAAACATTCAGAAACCCGGGGTTCTCTTAAGTAAAAATGATAATTACCTTCAGTACAAATTAGATCAGTTGCTTTCAGATAAAGATCAGATATCAAATCCGGACAGTATCTTATTCGTAAAGATCAATCAGATGCCTAAAGGAATTTTTAAAGATCAGCTGATGGCAAAACATCTTGCAAAAACCATTGAACTGCAGACGGACAGTCTGGCAAGGAATCAGCTTTTTGCAGCTGAAATTGGAAAAATAAACAATATGGATTATAAGGGCATGCTGTATTCGAAGATCGAGCAAATCAATAGGTCTCAGAAAGGCTCTGTGTTCCCGGATCTTGTTCTTCTGAATGATCAGGATAAAAAGAATCAGCTTTCAAAATATAAAGGAAAATATGTGGTGATCGATTTCTGGGCGACCTGGTGCGGGCCTTGTAAACAGATTCGTCCTGTATTTGAGACCAGAAGCCATCAGTACAGATATTATGACAATATCCAGTTTATTTCTATAAGTTTGGATCAGGATAAATCCAAATGGCAGAATTATCTGAAAACAAAAACATCCGGTGTTCCCCAATTCTGGCTGACGAATGCAGAACAGTTTATGAGCAAATACAAGATACAGTCTATTCCAAGATTTATCATTGTAGATCCGGAAGGAAAGATTTTTAATTTTAATACACCATTTCCTGATGAAGATAACTTCGTAGAAATTTTAGATAAGCTGAAGAAGTATTAACTTTGCGGAAAAATTTTAGATTGATATGAGAAAAACTCAGATTACAATAGATGTAGAATTGGATGAGAACCACATTCCTGAAAGTATAACATGGAACGCCCAGGACGGTGGTGTGGAAAAAGAAGAAACCAAAGCAACGATGATCTCTGTTTGGGATGATAAAACAATGGAAGCTTTAAGAATCGATCTTTGGACAAAAGAAATGCCGGTAGACCAGATGAAGATGTTTATTCACCAGATTTTGGTATCTTTAGGGAGTACCTACCAGAGAGCTACCGGAGAAGAGGATGTAGCACAGTGGCTTGAGCAGATTGCAGATGAATTTGCTGTAAAATCTGCCATCAGAATGTAAACCAACACTCCGCACCAATCACAAAATTATATGAAAAAAACACTTTTACTCATCAGTACAGCGGTATTGTTGGCCGCGTGCGATAAGAAAACCGAAGTAAAGGAAACAAAAATTCCTGACTCTGCTGTACAGGCAGAAAAGCTGCCTGATTCCGGGATCAATGAAGTTTCAGAAACCGAGAAGCTTTCAGAAAATACAGCATTGGATATCGCCTTATTCAAAGAAAAGGAAATTCCTGCCAAAATGTTAAAGGGAAGCCTTCATCCACATGATATGGAAGGCGAATCTGTCATGGAGCTTGTTCCCAGCATGCATGATTTCATTAAAGGAAACGGCTCGGATATTGCTTATATAGATGATTCCCTGAAAAAAATAATTCTCAAAATCAACGGGAAATTTGAAGAACTTAAAGAAACAGGTAAAGATAAATACGAAAACAGCGAATACCTGGTTTCTTTCACAACCACTGTTCCCGATAAAGTTCCGGAAGAAATAGACGTTCTGGCTTATGCTTTTAACGGAAAGCTGGAAGTAAAAAGAAAATCTGACAACGTTTCAAAGAGCCTTGATTTTTTCATGGGAGGCTTATAAAATAAAAATATTATGAATTTTAATACAAAAGTAATTCACGGAGGGCAGCACCACGAGTCTGCAACAGGTTCTGTAAATGTTCCTGTATTTTTAACGTCTACATTTGCACAGAAAAGCCCGGGAGTACATTCCGGATATGAATATTCAAGAGCTGCCAACCCTACAAGACAGGCATTGGAAGACTCTCTGGCAAGCATTGAGAACGGAGCAAGAGGTCTTGCTTTCGGTTCCGGACTTGCTGCCATCGACTGTGTTTTGAAATTACTGAATCCCGGTGATGAGGTAGTAGCAGTAGATGACCTTTATGGAGGAACTTACAGAATGTTCACCAGACTTTTTGAAAAATATCAGTTGAAATTTACATTCGTGAATTTTGATGATGTTTCTAAAATTGCTGATGTTATTACAGACAAAACCAAGCTGATCTGGGTAGAAACGCCTACAAATCCTCTGATGAAGCTGGTAGACATTAAAGCGGTAGTTGAAATTGCAAAAGGGAAAGATATTCTGGTTGCTGTAGACAATACTTTTGCAACCCCATATATCCAGAGACCTATTGATCTGGGAGCAGATATCGTCATGCACTCGGCTACAAAATATTTGGGTGGACATTCAGATGTTATCGCCGGAGCACTGATTGCAAAAGATGCTGAACTGGGTGAAAAACTTCACTTTATTCAGTTTGCGAGCGGTGGTATCTTAGGCCCTCACGATTCTTACCTGGTGTTAAGAGGAATCAAAACTTTAGCATTAAGAATGCAGCGTCATTCAGACAACGGACTTGCTGTAGCGAAATACCTTGAAAATCATCCTGCAGTAGATAAAGTTATTTATCCGGGATTGGAATCTCACCCTCAATATGAACTTGCCAAATCCCAGATGAAAGAAGCAGGGGGAATGGTTTCCTTCACATTCAAATCCGGTAAAAAAGAAGATGCTGTAAAATTCCTTGAGAAAGTAAGAGTTTTCACTTTGGCAGAATCGTTAGGAGGGGTAGAATCTTTAGCGAATCACCCGGCATTGATGACGCACGCTTCCATTCCTGCAGATAAACGTGAAGAATTAGGAATCACAGACGATTTAGTCCGTTTGAGCGTTGGTATTGAAGATGCAGAAGATCTTATTGCAGATCTTGAGAAAGCTTTTTCTTAACCCTTTAAAATAAATATAATGAGAAAGATTCATTTTTTCCTGATCCTAAGTTTTTTCGGCCAGATGGTCTATTCACAGGTGAAAACTACTGACGAGTTGTATAAGACAGCTAAAAAGCTGGACAGTCTGGTATTTGATATAGGATTTAATAAATGTGATCTTTCTCATTATAAATCTATAGTCAGCAATGATCTGGAATTTTACCATGATAAAGGAGGAATCACTTCCGGAGAAAAGGCTTTTACTGCTTCCATTAAAAATAATATCTGTGGTGGTCCCAATAAAGTAAAGCGGGATCTTGTACCCAACACTATGAAAGTATATCCTTTATACAACAATAATGTTCTGTACGCTTTCATAGAAGAAGGGGAACATGAATTTTTCGAATTTTCCAACGGAAAATGGAACCAGGGGAGCCGGGCTAAATTTACCATTTTGTGGATCCTGGAAGATAAGCAGTGGAAGATGAAAAGGGTATTAAGCTATGATCATCATTTATAACCCATATGAAAAATACCAGAAAAGCTACTTTTGAAGATGTAACTCAATTGGCAGAATTATTTGACCAATACAGAATTTTTTATCATAAAGAATCAGATATTCCTGCTGCTGAAAATTTTCTCAGAACAAGAATAGAGAACAAAGATTCTGAAATTTTTGTGGCGGAAGAAAATGGCAACCTGACAGGGTTTGTTCAGCTGTATCCCATATTTTCATCCACAAGAATGCAGCGGTACTGGCTGTTGAATGATCTTTATGTCAATGACAATCACAGAGGAAAAGGCTATTCTAAAGAACTGATTGAAGAAGCTAAAGAACTGTGCAGATTATCAAATGCCTGCGGGGTCCTTTTGGAAACAGGAAAAAGCAACGATGTCGGAAACCGGTTATACCCAGCCTGTGGCTTTGAGCTGTATGATTCTGTGAATTTTTATGAATGGACGAACGGGGAAATAGAGCAAAAGTAAATTGTCAATAGTCAATTTGTGAATTTCACTCTACGCATTATTCATCAATTATAATTATCACTTATCATTAATAATTTATCACTCAAAAAAAGTATGTCTGATTTTCAAAAATACGTACAAAGATATCTGGACCGGATTCCTTCTGAGGACTGGATCGGAGAATTAAAAATATCAGGAGAGAAAACGGTAAAACTGTATTCGGATCTTACGGAAGAACAGTCTCTTTTTGCTTATGCAGAAGGAAAATGGAGCCTGAAAGAACTCCTGCTTCATTTATCAGATACCGAAAGGATATTCCAATACAGGATTCTGGCTTTTGCCAGAGGGGATAAAGCCGAACTGCCTGGCTTTGATGAAGAAGAATATGCTGCCAATTCTTTTGCGGATAAAAGATCCTTAGAATCTTTACTGGAAGAATATAAGCTTATCAGAAAATCTTCTCAAATCCTGCTGGAAACTCTTGAACCGTCTGTTTTAAATAATGTAGGTACAGCTAATGGAAATCAGCTTGCTGTAGAAACCATCGGGAAACTTATCGTAGGACACAATTATCACCATTTGAGCATCATTGAGGAGAGATATTTGCCGGAATTGAAATAGGTTTTAGGTTTATAGAATCAACAATCAGGAATAAAGAGATAAGATCTATGAGCCATGATAAATCGAGAATGATATTTAAATCAATAGGAACGGGCTTTAGCCCGTTTTTTTGGAGCATAATCAGTCAAATATGGCTTTAACCAAAACACAGATTAAAAAATATTATTTTTGGTTAAAACAACACAAATGTCATTTATTAAAATTTATATTCATCTTGTTTTTTCCACAAAAAACAGATTTCCACATCTGGATACATTTGATTTAAGAGTTAAGGTCTGGAAACATATCAAGGAAAATGCTTCTCAAAAAGGAATTTATTTAGATATGGTTAACGGCTATTCAGATCATTGCCATTGTCTGATTTCACTGGGATCGGGTCAGAATATGGAAAAAATAGTACAATTGTTAAAGGGAGAATCTTCTTTTTGGATTAATAAAAATCAACTTACTCGGGAAAAATTTTCATGGCAGGATGAATATTTTGCCGTTTCTGTTTCGGAGTCAAAGGTTGAGGCTGTGAGAGAATATATTAAGAATCAGGAGAAACATCATCAGAGAAAAAGTTTTAGAGAAGAATATCAGGAATTTCTTGAAAGGAATAATTTCTTATAGGTTTTGGCTAAAGCCAAATGTTATGGAACCTTATTTTAAACGGGCTAAAGCCCGTTCCTATTAAATTTTTATATACATTTTCTGTCAAAAGCTTACATTACTTTTAAGATATCAATATATTCAATAGAAATGGGCTTTAGCCCATTCAACAAAAGAAAACCTATTATTCAGGCTTTAGCCCAATTTAAAACATTCATCTAAACAAAAACATTTATCCCATATTTTTTGGCTGAACCTTCCTGTTTTTTTACCTTTATACACGGGTTTTATGCCCTGATGAATTATGGAAAACATTATCGAAATTTTAAAATCCGGCGGAACCATTCTTTATCCTACAGACACCATCTGGGGAATCGGGTGTGATGCCACCAATATAGAAGCTGTCAATAAAATATTTGACATCAAAAAAAGAGAGAAAAACAAATCTATGATTATTCTGGTGGAATCTGAAAAGAGACTTCAGGACCTCGTGGATGTTCCGGAAATGGCATGGGAAATCATTGATCTTAGCGAAAAACCGGTAACTATTGTTTATGAAAACCCCCGTGGACTTCCAAAGGAACTCCTTGCTGAAGACGGAAGTATAGGAATCAGACTGATAAAAACAGATTTCTGTAAAAAACTGATCACTAAACTGAACCGGCCTTTAGTTTCTACTTCTGCCAATTTCAGTGGCGATAAAAGTCCAATGAAATTTTCCGATATTTCTCCGGAAATTATTAAACTGGTAGATTATGCGGTAGAGGAAGACAGGGAAAAAGTATCAAAATATTCAGGCTCTTCGGTAATAAAAATATGGAGTGACAACAGGATTAAGGTTCTTCGTGAATAATATCCTGCAATAATTCTTTCAATTTAAAATCTTGTCAATATATATCGGCAGGATTTCTTTTTTTTAATTTCTATCTTTGCATTCTTCAACTGATAAAAGACCTGCCATGAACCACCAAAAATTTGCTGAAGAATGGATCCATACCTGGAATTCGCATGATCTTGAAGATATATTGTCTCATTATGCCGAGGATATAGAGGTGACAACACCAATGATTGCCTTGGCTACAGGAGGAAAAGATAATACATTGAGAGGAAAAGAAGCAGTCCGTGAATACTGGAGAAAAGCACTGGACAAATTTCCCGATCTGAATTTTGAACTGATAAGGTCAACTGCAGGTGTAAATTCGGTAGCATTGTTTTATAAATCTATTATGGATAAACATGCTGTGGAAGTCATGTTTTTTGATGATGAAGGAAAAATTAATAAAATGTATGCCCATTATGATTAATGGAAAAGATACATTGAAAGAAAAAGACGATCTATTTATTAAAGATGAAAATTAATCTTACCCAAAATAAAAATTTAAAGCTGTTCAAGATCATTGCTGATGCTGCGGAAAAAAATAACCAGTCCGTATACATTGTTGGCGGTTATGTCCGTGATCTTTTAATGAAGAGAACAGCATCTACAGATATTGATTTTGTGACAGAGCAAAGCGGTATTGAGCTTGCACAGACCGTTGCGAATGATATTGATCCTAAATTAAAAGTTTCGGTCTTCAAAACTTACGGAACAGCCATGATTAAATACAAAGATCTTGAGCTGGAATTTGTAGGAGCCAGAAAAGAAAGTTATACAGAGAACAGCAGAAAACCAGAGGTAGAAGGCGGAACGCTGGAAGACGACCAGAAAAGAAGAGATTTCACCATTAATGCGATGGCGATTTCTTTAAATAAAGCTAATTTCGGAGAACTGATAGATCCTTTCAACGGAGTTGCCGATCTGGAGAAAGGAACTTTAAGAACCCCTTTGGAGCCGGCGCAAACCTATTCTGATGATCCGTTAAGAATGATGAGAGCTGTTCGTTTTGCCTCAACATTAAATTTTGTCATTGAAGAAAAATCACTAAACGCTATAAAGCAGGAAGCAGAAAGGATCAAAATCGTTTCTATGGAAAGAATCATGGTTGAACTCAACAAGATCATGATGTCCAGAAAACCCTCTGTAGGATTGGGATTAATGGAAGAGACGGGACTTTTAAAACTGATCATTCCTGAGCTGATCGAGCTGAAAGGAGTAGAAGAAGTGGAAGGGCAGACCCATAAAGATAATTTCTATCACACGCTGGAGGTAGTAGACAATATTTCAGAAAATACAGATAATCTTTGGTTACGCTGGTCTGCATTGCTGCATGATGTCGGTAAAGCGCCAACCAAAAAGTTTGTGGAAGGAACAGGCTGGACTTTTCATGGCCATGAGTTTTTAGGCTCAAAAATGGTCAAGACCCTTTTTCACAGATTGAAACTGCCGTTGGGAAATGATATGAAATATGTCCAGAAAATGGTGAAGCTTTCATCACGTCCTATTGCCCTTATTACAGATGATGCTTCGGACTCTGCATTGAGAAGACTTTTATTTGATGCCGGCGAAGACCTGGAAGATCTGTTTACCCTGTGTAAAGCAGATATTACCACCAAAAATTCCAAAAAGCAGGACAGATTCAAGAAAAACTTCGAATATGTAGCAGTGAAGATCAAAGAAGTGGAGGAGAAAGATCAGGTACGTAATTTCCAGCCGCCAATCACAGGAGAAGAGATTATGCAGATGTTTGATCTGAAACCCGGAAAAGAGATCGGAATCCTTAAAGAAAAAGTAAAAGAAGCCATCCTGGAAGGTGAGATTCCCAATGATAAGGAAGAAGCTGAAAAATTTGTTATTGCAGAAGCTGAGAAGTTAGGCTTAAAGTATAATTAAAATTTAAATTTTAAAAAAAAGGTTTCGGCGGGACTTTGTCCCGCCGAAACCTTTTTAATCAGGTGAAAACAAAATCAGGCCGCTTCGGAGAAGCGGCCTGAAAAAAAACACAAATGATGAAAAAAAATAAAATTTATAAATAATACCGAAGTATTAATGTTTTAGTTTGCATAAACTGAATTTGAGCCTATACCCGTTGTAAACGATCTGATGATAGCACCTGAAGTATTGTAAACTACAATTTTACTGGCCTGTGTAAATCCATTGGAATCAGAAGTAAAAATTTTGTCATTGATCACGCTGAAGCCGTATAAAGCAGAATACGCATCAACACTGTTTGCTACAGTAAACAACGGTGATGCAGGTGCTGTTGTAGCGGCCATATCCATCTTGTACACGTTTTTTCCTGAAGTGAAATAAAACTTACCATTAGCAATTTCAAGATTCGTAGCATTGGCAATACCTGTTAAAGTCGTTGTTTTTGTGATGCTTCCTGTGCTTGAGATTTCGTAGATATAAGAATCAGCAGTTCCTGCAGCGATGGCATACACATTCTGGTTGCTTGAAATGATCTTGTTGATATTTCCGGCTGGCAAAGTGATCGTAGACTGAACATTGTTGGTAGAAGTGTTGATGTAAGAAATTTTGTTTCCAAAACCAAATGAAGCATTCTGTACAAAGATATTGTTTCCGGCTTCTACAATTCTTTCAGCAGCATCTGTGAAAGTGATTTTTTTGATAAAAGAACGGTCTGAAGCTTTATAGATGCTTACATACTTATCACCTAAATATTTATCGTTCGTTACATAAATATTGTTGTTGGCAAAAGCCATATATCGCGGGGAATTAAGTTCAGCGGTAATCTCGCCATTCGCTTTAAAATTATAACGGTTTGCGATCTGGATTTTATTGGAATTGTTCAATAGCAGATAAGCATTTTCACCATTGAAAGCAATCATCTGTAAAACATCACCTAATTTCGCTCCTCCGTTGTTAAGGGCAAAAACGTTATCTTGTTTAAGGTTCAGGTCTGCACTTACAAACGTTACGTCACCCTCAGGTTTTCCGAAAGTACCTTCATTAGCGATTAAAAAACCGTTGCCATAGAATATTTCCTGCTCATCATTATTATCACTGCTACAGGACACGATGCCCAAAAGGAGTGTAAAAGCAAAAAGAAGAGGTAGAAGTTTGTTCAGTTTCATAATATTTTTAAGTTTAAAAATTAATAGTTGCATAAATACTGTAATTCCTTTTCGGCATCGGATACAGGGATACCGTCTGATAAATTGTATTGGTAACATTGTTCACTTTAAATCCCAAAGTGTATTTCTTGAAGAGTGCGGCAGAAACTCCGGCATTTAAAACAAAATAAGGATCAATAGCTGTAGACCTTTGTTCATCCGTAGTCGTATAAGTAAGACCGTTGAAAAGTCCCTGGACATACAAATTAAGGAAAGAATAGCCGTACTCAATATTTCCGACAGCTTTATGGATCGGAACATACATCATCTGCATTTCAGTATTTTTGTTGACAGATTTTGAATAAGTGTATCCTGCGTCCAGCTTCAGGGCATGTTTTCCGAATTTCTTATTCCACTTAACCTGTGATTCCAAACCATACGATTCAACTTTATACGTATTCACGGGTGCCCAGTAACCATAAGAGGTAGGAAGCCAGTTGATGAGGTTTTTGATGTCCATGTAATAAGGACTTAATGTAATTTTAAAATCTCCTAAGCTGAACTCATGGCTCATGTCAATATTCGTGGACGTTTCAGGAAGCAGATCCAGATTTCCTCCCGGCTGCCAGTAAAGATCATTAAAAGAAGGATACCTGAAATTTCTTGAAAAGCTTACGCCTATACGATACCATTGTAAAGCATCCCATTTTCCCGAAAAAGAATACAGAAGAGGTGAAGAAATATCCTCCACGAAATCCTTCTTGATGCCGGCTTCAAAACGAAGCTCCTTGGTGACAAAATATCTTATTAAGCCGGATAGGGAACCCACATTTCTGCTGATAACCCCAATTCCGGATTGACTGTTTTTGTCCGATTGATAGCCTTCACCCTTATTCACCTGAAATTCTCCAATAGCATTAATGTTGATCTTAGGAGTGATGAAATAGTTGAAATCATTTTTGAAAATATAATTTTTTCCCTCTGCACCACTTGTTTTAGGTTGGTTAAGACCTGAAAAATACTGGAAATTATCTTCCGTATAAGCAGCTTTTAAGCTGTTCGAAAGATTACCTTTATTAATATCCCATGCGATTAAACTTCTTAAAGTCTGCGCGTTATATTTTGTTCTGTTTCCAATTTGTTCAAAAACAGGATACCGCTGTGAGGCATCGAAGATCTGGTTCTGCCATGAAATCGTCTGGTGATCAGCAATTTTATAAGAAGCTCCGATGTTCACCGAAGTATTATAGTATTTTCCGTTAATATTGTGGAACCCTGTACTTCCTACGACAAACTCAGGAACTTTATAATCATTTTGGCTTGTGAAATAGCTTCCCGAAACCTTAACGCTTAATTTATCATTGCTGAAAGATGCCTGCAGAAAATTATTGTACGTATCAAAAGAGCCCGCCTCCGAATAAACAGAGCCCTTGAAACCCCTGTTGAAATCCAGAATATTATTTAAATGAATGCTTCCTCCGATAGCTCCGCTGCCATAGACAACACTTCCTCCGCCAGCTTTTATATCAATCTGATCATACCCGAAAAGAGGAATATTATTCACATCTCCCTGTCCCAGAAAGCTGGAATTGATGTTGATTCCGTTCCATACAAAAGCAGTCTGCTGAGCTGTTGTTCCTCTGAATGAAGGCGAAGAAACGGCCCCGCGTCCATTTTCTTTAACATAAATAGAAGACTGGAAACGTAAAAGCTCAGAAAGATTGGTTGAATTTTTTTCGAGATCTTTTGGAGTGATCCTCTGTACCGGATGAAAAAGTTTTGCCTTGCTCATCTGGCTGTCGAAAATATAAATGGTGTCAACTGCTTTCTCCTGTCCGAAGAGAAAGCTGCCGTAAGACGAACAAAGCAGTAATAAAGACCTTTTTATATTCATACTATTTTACTTTTCCTCCGAAAGTAATGCGTTTTTAGTTATAATTTTGGCAGGTCTCCTGACTTTCGCTTTCTGCACCTTCCCGTATAAACAGTGGTTTTTTGCAGAAATCTTATTGCGATTTACAGTTGCGGGGACAGTTTGGGAGTCACACCCAATTCCCTATTATTTCCAAAATGCTGGAAACCAAAATTTTTGCAAAGATAACTTTTTAAATTTATTGCGCAAAAAGGCAAAAAGTCAATTGTGAATGGTCAATTGTGAATAGGGAATTTTGCTTCGCAGAGAAATTTTTTAAAATGTATAAATGATCAGTATTGAACATGACAGTACAAAATTGAAAATAATTATTAAATTATCAATTCACATGCGAAGCAAATTCACCATTGACAAAACTCCAGGATCTGATTCTTAAATGCAAACCAAAATTCCCTATTCACAAAATTTCACTTCTACAAAAACGATGAATCAAAATAGAACGGCAGCAGATCTTTAATAGAATGCACCTTTACCACTTCATCATTCATGCTTGAAAAATAAAGGAGGATGTCTTCGTTCTGTTTCGTTTCATATTCTATCAGACTTTGACGGCAGGCTCCACAAGGTGGAATCGGAGGGTTTTTCTCATGAAATTCCTTAGGACCTCCCACGACAAAGATTTTTTTCACCTTGACATCCGGAAAATTGGCTGCCACCCAGAAAAGAGTTGTTCTTTCCGCACATAACCCTGATGGATAGGCTGCATTTTCCTGGTTATTACCGGAATATATTTCACCATTTTCCAGTAAAACGGCACATCCTACAAGGAAATTCGAATAGGGCGCATAAGCATTTTCACGGGCCTGTATTGCTCTTTCAAATAAGGTTTTTTCTATATTGTTCAGTTCACTGCTGTTTTTAAAATGCTCGTAACTGATCTGTATGTCTTTTTTCATATATTAGTAAGACTAAAAAGGGGGCCAAATTTACTTCTTTTTCATCACTTCGACAATGTTTTTTTTATTCATGATTAAATTGAAAATCAAAAGGTAAAATGTTATACACACCAATAAAATTTAGAAATATAGAACTGAAAAACAGATGGGTAATGTCTCCTATGTGTATGTATTCATGCGAAAATGGATTGGCCAATGACTTCCACTTTGTACACTACGGAAGCAGATCCCAGGGCGGGACAGGGCTTATCATGGTTGAAGCCACGGGAGTAGAGCCACGCGGAAGAATTACCAATCACTGTATGGGAATCTGGAATGATCAGCAGGCAGAAGAGCTTAAGAAAATTGTTGATTTTGTCCATTCCCGTTCAGAAAGTAAAATAGGAATTCAGCTTGCCCATGCCGGAAGAAAAGGCTCCACCTGGAATAACCTGCAGATTCCTGTTGAAGAAGGTTGGGAAACCGTTGCGCCAAGTGCCATTCCCTATCATCCCTCTGAAAGGATCCCGCATGTCCTGACTGCTGACGAGATCAAAGAACAGGTACATTATTTTAAAGCAGCAGCAAAAAGAGCTGTAAAAGCCGGTTTTGATCTCATAGAAATTCACGGCGCCCACGGATATCTTATCCATCAGTTTTTATCACCGCTATCCAACATCAGGACAGATGATTATGGAGGAAGTTTTGAAAACAGAATCCGTTTTCTTTTAGAAATTGTTGATGCTGTCAACGAAGAGCTGGACGAAAATACAGCGCTTTTTGTAAGAATTTCCGGAACCGAATATGCTGAAAACGGATGGAATATTAATGAAAGCGTAAGGCTTGCTGAAGTGTTAAAAGAACATTCCGTAGACCTGGTAGATGTTTCAAGCGGTGGAAATATCCACGGCGCGAAAATACCTGTATTTGATGGTTACCAGGTTCCTTTCTCCGCCCAGATCAGAAAAGAAGCCGGAGTAAAAACCGGAGCAGTCGGTTTGATTACAACGGTGGAGCAGGCTGAAGAAATCCTGGAAAAAGGAGATGCAGACCTCATATTCGTGGCAAGAGAAATCTTAAGGAATCCATATATTGCCGTTCAGGGATCATTTGAAATGAAAGAAGACTGTTTCTTCCCGCACCAATATACAAGAGCAAGAATTTCATCATAACATTCGCAATGAAGATCGAAGACTTTATGCTG
Source organism: Chryseobacterium sp. UF-81 (assembly GCF_058245105.1). NCBI lineage: Bacteria > Pseudomonadati > Bacteroidota > Flavobacteriia > Flavobacteriales > Weeksellaceae > Chryseobacterium > Chryseobacterium sp. UF-81. The sequence goes on from NZ_JBSIBX010000001.1 coordinate 149,729, forward strand.
ACCTGCCCCAGTAAGAAATTTCTGGGAATAGAATGTTTGGGGTGTGGTGCCCAGAGAGCAGTTGTATTGGTATTTGAAGGTAGGTTTTCAGAAGCTTTTCATCTCTACCCGGCTGTTTATACACTGCTCCTGTTCCTTTTTACCCTGGGTCTGAGTTTTGTAGATAAGAAAAGAAAATACGGTAACATCCTGATGATCATGATTGCTGTAAATTTGGTCATCATAATCTTCTCTTATTATTATAAATATTTTTACATGCATGCTCACTGATGGAAAACAAAGCGAAGAAGTGTATTTTTTTAATGTTTAATCGATGTATATAGAAAAAAAGTCGTAGAATTACTACAAAATGTAAATCTGTTCACTAAAAACTTTTTAAATTAGACCATGAAGTCTATCTTTGTTAGACAAACTTTATGAATTGTATAATCATTAATGATTAAAATAGAAGAATATGGCAGGAAATTCAAGAGGAATCTTAAAATTCAATGGAGGTGAAGGACAAAAGCTGTTAAAGCTTAATTATAGCGTATCAAGATCTACAGATGTTTCAGGACGTGTAGCATCAGATCCGTCGAACGCTTTGATTAAAGTAACAATTGAAGCAACTGAAAAGTCTGATATTCTGGAAAGCTTACTGAACGGTAAATATAAGCCTACAAGCGGTGAAGTTACATTCAATAAATCACATGAAGAAGGAACTTTAATTACCCTGAAGTGGGAAAACGGATATGTAATCCAGCACGAAATGGATTTTGATGCCATCGACAGCAACAATATGCTGATAAGCTTTGTGGTAAGTGCAGAAAGCATTACTTATGGAAATTCATTATACGACGGATTCTGGCCATTAAGCTAGGTCCGGAGTAGTACAAAATACAAAGAGACTGTCCCTCAAGACGGTCTTTTTTTACCTGTTGTGAAAGCTGTTTTCTGATAAGGGATCTTTGTTTTTTTTCAAAAATTCCCGATTGGATGAATAATATACACATTTAACACAAATCACTTTATAAAATATGTCTACTACACCTGAAAAATCAAAGGGAACGAGTTTTCGCCCGGCACAAAATGCAGACGGGGTATCCGAAAATCATCATACCGGTATCAACCGTCTGGTTAAGCTTTCCTTAGTCATAGAAGGAAAAATCATCAAATTTTATAAGCATTTCAAACTTAAACAGAGTGCCCAGCGCCATCATGAATTTACCCTTACCCTGGCTCATGATGCTTTGGGAGACCGCCAGACCCATTCGCTGGAAGAAGCCAATAAATTCCTGGGAAAACGCCTCACGGCAATCATTGCCTATAAAGGCATAGACAACAGTCCTGAGAGAACCTTTGTAGGAATCATTACCGGGGTAGCATTCAGTCAGGAAAAAATGAGCCTGGGAAATATTGTACTTACAGGATCCAGCCCAACCATTCTTTTGGATGGAGCTTCCCATATTCAGAGCTTTGGAGGAGGTCAGCCGGTTAATATAGGGATTATCGCTGAAGAAGTGATTAAACAGGGAATTGATAAAAGCCGTTTTGATGTCAGGATAGATGCCAATAATTTTTCCCAGATCATCTACAGCAGCCAGTACGACGAAACTCATTACAACTATCTGGCAAGGATGGCAGAAGCATATGGTGAACAGTTTTTTTATGACGGTGAAGTCCTGCACTTCGGGAAGCTGCCGCCTCAGAACAAACCCATTATCCTGACCTACGGAAGCAGTGCCAACGATATTAAGGTTGAGCTGAAAGCAATCCATACCAAGCCTCAGTTTTACGGGTACAACAGCAATAAAAATGAAAAGCTTACTTCAGGTTCCACACCTATTCAGCACGTAAGTGATATTGCAAAGACGGCTTACAATCACAACAACAGTATTTATAAAACCCCTGCGCTTCAGATAGCCCCTATTAAGGCAACCACTCATCTGGATGTAGAATATTCCCAGAAAAGCGCTTCAGGAAGTGCAGCAGTGAACGTTTTTTCCATTTCAGGAAATACAACCGTTCCATTCCTACATCCGGGGTGCATAGCCGATGTCCAGATGCGGAAACAGGATTCCAACGAAACTTCCTATTTCACAAGAATTATGATCACGGAAGTTGAGCATGAGATCGATACAATAGGACATTATAAAGGTAGCTTTACAGGGATAGCAGCAGATACAGGATTTCTTCCAAGACCGGAATATAAGATTCCTAAAGCCGAACCACAGACTGCTGTCGTAATATCCAATACAGATCCGGAAGGACAGGGAAGAATACAGGTGCAGTTTGACTGGCAGACGAGCGATACAACCCATTTTATCAGGATGATGAGTCCTGACGCCGGAGGAACAGATCAGATTACACAAAACAGAGGATATGTTGCCATTCCGGAAGTGGGGGACCAGGTGATGGTGAATTTTGTTCATAGTCATCCGGACAGACCTTTCGTCATGGGAGGCATGTTTCACGGAGGAATAGCCTTGGGTGGCGGAGTGAACAACCATCTGAAATCTATCCAGACCAGGAGTGGAATCAGAATTCTGATGAATGATGAAGAAGGAAGTGTAAAAATCATGGATCCGAGCGGAAACATCTATTATATGGATGGTGCCGGAAACATCAGCATGAAAGCTCCTAAAAACTTTACCCTGAACGCCGGAGATAATATCAACATCACAGCCGGAAAAGAAATTTCGATCAGTGCAGGAGAAGGAATCAACAGTTCTGCGAATAACAGTATTATTTCTACGGCCGGAAAAGATATTGTACAGACCGCTTCCGGTGATATCCGTGAAACTTCGGACACCAGAACAGAAATGGTGGAAAAAGAATTCAAAAGGCAGTCTGAAACATCCAATGAGATTGCCGGAGAAATATCCATGTTCAGCGAGCTTGAAAACATGACGATGCAGAGTGGTAAGATCGTAGAGTTCAACAGTGCCGAAAAATCAAAACTTTTCTGATATGGCGATCATTAAAACTGCTAAGAATATACAGATAAAAGTCACGGACTCTTATCACCTGAATGTTGGCAAAAAGGTTGAAAAAATTGCTCAGAAAATTAATGTGGAAGCACAGAAAAACAACCTTGTTTTGGCAAGCAATAAGAAAATAATGTCCCATGGAAACAAGTAAATTAAGAATTCTGATTCTTTTTATTGTAAGTAGTTTCTCATTAATCAATTGTCAAAATAAAAAAATGGAACAAAAATACAGCTGGCTGGGAACCCTTTCGGCACCGCAGGAATATCCGATGGAAATTTACAAAGGAGCCCTCATCGCAGATGATTTTACCTACGGCTTCGATGCCATCTGGGGCACACAGAATACAGGCTGGGGAAATGAAGGCGGTACAATGAGTGTAGAAACCAGCCAGATGGATATTCCCCACAAGCTGGAATTTACCTGGTACTCTCTGGTGGAAAATAAATTCTATACCGGAAAATGGGACCTGGATAAAGAAAAAATAAAAGATCTTTTTGATAAAGGTTTTACAGATCAGGATAATGGCAAAAAGACCACATACAGTAATTTTATTGTTGGCCTTGCCCCGAAAGGGCGGGTGGTTTTATGGATCAACGGTCCGGGAAACCAGAAAGAAGTTGGTGCTTTTCAGGCTCATGATACCATTATTACCAAAGAAAATGCATACGAAAACGCACAGTATATGCTGAAGGAAGGTTTTGCAGACAGAATGCTGAAAGATCCGTCTTATGAAACATTTAAACCCGAGATCAGAGCTAAAATAGAGAAAGAAGGCTATCCTGCTCCGGATATTTATGAAGTGTACAGAGAAAAATATAGCTGGAAACCCTCAGTGATTTTGCCGGAAGGCAGTGAGTGGATCGATTTCGGATTCACCAGTTACAATGGAGAACAGGAAAATCTTTTCGGGGAAAGCCTGACAGCTGATACCTATAAAAAACGGGCTTTTCCAAAATTCTGTGGTTTTTACTGGAGAGATAAGAATAAAAAAAGATACGGCGTATGGATAGACTCTTTTGATGAAAAAGAAATTTTTGAAGTATTCGCGAAACTTGGAAAAGAACAAAATATTGACCTGATCATTAAAGTCAATCCAGATAATACAGGAGCTGATCTGTTATTAAAAAGCGAAAAAGAAGAATTGCCTGTTACAAAAGCAAAAATGAGGCTTTCGCGTACAATAGAATAATATCCTTCATAAAATTATAATCAGTCTGTCCATAAAAATAAAATAAGAACGATGCACAATAATAAATTTGGAGATTATACACCGGAAATATCCAAAGAGGAAGTGTTAGACATTACTCTTGGAGTGTTTTTTGACGGAACTTTGAATAATAAAACCAATACCACAGAAAGAAGAAACAAAACGGCCGACTACAAGAAAAATGGAGGTGACCCCACCGATAACAACAGTTATAATAACGACTGGAGCAACGTAGCCCGTTTGTGGGACAATTACGATAAAAATTTTGGTATTTATATAGAAGGTATCGGTACCGAAGATAAAGAAGAAGATTCTATGCTTGGCTATGCCTTTGGAACCGGGCCCACCGGGATCCGTGGAAAAGTGAGAAAAGGCTGTGAAGAGATCGTGAAAAAAGTAAAAAATATCAAAAATGCAAAAAAAGCAGATAAAATTGCCGTCCTTACTTTTGATGTTTTCGGCTTCAGCAGGGGTGCTGCTGCTGCCCGTAATTTCGTCCACGAAATAGGTAAATCAAAATATAAAGCTACTACCACTACCGTTTCACATCAAGGTGTCACAGTAACTGCCCGTTACGACAGCGACGGTACCGGAGGAATACAAAGTGAAGAGCTTCCGAAATGGGGGCATCTTGGACTTAAACTGCAGGAAGCCGGAATTACGGTAGATGTGCTGAAGGTTAGGTTTCTGGGTATTTATGATACCGTTTCTTCCTATTCAAAAAACTTTTCTGCCATGCCGAACTTTCACAATGACGTAGAAGAGCTCAGCTTGAATGATATCGGCAGAGCACAGAGTGTGATTCATTTTGTGGCAGAAAACGAGCACAGGGAAAATTTCGACCTTACGAATGTGCATGTAGGAATAGAGAAAATATTTCCCGGCGTTCATTGTGATGTAGGAGGAGCTTACGAAGACGGTCCCGAAGTCTGGGAAGAACTTGAAACGTCATGGACAACCAGTGCAAAATTAGAAGAATTTAAAAGAGAGCTTATCGCAGAATCCTGGTACACAAAAGAAGAGCTTACCATTACTCCGGGTTTTTATCTGTCATTGAGAGGAGAACGTAAACTTATAAAAAAAGCGTACAGCTATATTCCTCTACATTTTATGGCGGAATATGGTGTTCAGAAAACAGTTCCCCTGACCTTAAAGAAAATTACCGACGAAAAGTACTCCATTTCATCAGACGCCCTGCTGATGAGAATAAAAAACCGCTTGAGACCTTACGCGATGGGAGATGGAAAACAGTACATCTTTAAGCGGTATAAAGATCTTGAAAGAGCATACGGCGGAATACCAATACCGGAACATAAATATGCAGACTATCAGAAGGAGATAAAAGAACAGGATGACTTGAGAACATTAAGAAACAAATATCTGCACAGGTCGGCAAGAAGAGAAGGTATAGGAATGGACCCGACATCAGACAGGGTAAGAGTGCTCCATTAATGGCTCATGAATAAGCAAAATAAGAAAAGAGAATACGGAAGCAGGAATCATTTATGCAGAAATTTAATATACATACCGTTCAGAAAGGAGAGAGCTTAAGAAGCATAAGCCAGTTGTACAATTTAGATGCTGATGCTTTAAAGTTATTTCATAATAACAACTGTAACGTAAAAGACATGATTCTGATAGAGCTCACAGGGCAGAAAGAAATTTTTCTTCCCAGAACGGCTGTAACGGATAAAAACAGCCTGGTAAGGTTCGGCCGGGCAAACAGCCTGATCTTTCAGCCGGAAAACTCATTCAGAAGATACGGGGTTACCGTGAATATTGAAAATGGTGATCATAAAAATGAGCTGAAATACGAAACATCAGTACGTTGGCTGAAAAAGGAAAATAACCTTCATTTTTTTGAAATAGACAGAACTTCCAATCTGTATCTGAACGAAGAAGAAGTCAACGAAATAGCAGACTTGCTGGCATATAAGACCTCTAAGGTTTTATACCCGCTACAGATCAGCGTAGATGAACAGGGGAAATTCAATGCCGTAGAAAATCTTTCGGTGTTTAAAGAAAGATGGCCGGCTGTAAAAGAAGAGCTTTACAAAGAATTTGAAGGAGAAACAGTAGACAATTACTGCAAAAAGATAGAAAAAGTAATACATGAACCGGATGCGGTAAGTCTTTATTTAAAAGACGATTATTTCATCAGAACCCTGTTCTTTGGAGTGCATCAGAGTTTCGGTCAAAATTATGAGGTAGAAATGGAGGATAGATTCCCTGTTGTAAATAACCCTATAGAACCGAAATATAAAATAAAATTAAAAACAGATCCGCTGAAAGGTGAGACTGGCTTGGTTAACATAGAAGGTGAAGGAAAATTGAATGATGAAAGATCAGTGTATGATTTTATGAATAAAGCACCCTTCTCAATGATCATTGAAGATAACCCGGTGATGAATGATGAAGGAAAATTCAGAATAGTAGCATATCTGAACGGAGAAAATTTACTTTTAAAATCAATGTATTTAGAATGCAGTATAAAACTTGAGAAAAAAAAGAAAATATCAGTAGGAGTTGCTGATTTAACAGATTAATTGAAAACATAATAAAATGAAAACCAAATTAAATCGTAAAATATCCATATTCGTCTTTATATTGAGCTTTAGTCTGTATTTTGGACAAAAAGTAGAGTTTAATGTTCCAAAAGATATTGAGACCTTACAAAACTCCATCTTTTATTTCCAGAATGATTTCACCAGAGATGAAGCCAAAGCTGCTGCTGTATCAGACAGCGATTTTTCAACCACTGTTGATCTTTATAATCTGAAATATGATGCAGATACCAAAAATCCTTACCTGGATCTGGCATTGAAAAGCGGTTCTAAACCCAAACAGTTTATTCAGCAGGCAATCTGGAACGTCAATATGAAAAAAGTCTCTTCCAAAAGTACGAAAATCACTGTTTTTCTTGAGAAAATAGTTCCGGACAGCGGGTCTAAAAAAGAAGTTGATACCAAACTGACAAAATCCACCGGTAAGCTTGAAAAAGAGATCAAAGAATTTCTTTTAAACTATAAGCCTTCAGAGCATTCGAACAATAACGATGTATCAGATGCCGATAGTACGGCTACCACCTATACAACTGCCGTGACAACAGCAGATATGGTTGCAGAAAACCCGAAGCAGAAGAAAACTTCAAAAAAGCTGCAGACTCTGTTCGGGAAGAAACAGTTTATAGCGCTACCGGCTACATCCGGTACCTTCACAAAACTTTTACAGGTAAGTCCAAGTGAATTGGAATGCAAAGACTGCAAAGGTGGAAAATATTCCAACTGGGATTTCGATGATTTCAATATGATCTACGCAAATATGAGCACCGGTCTGGAATATTATGCTATTCAGTATTACGGGCAGGATATGGTATCAGGATTACCACATGGTCTGGTATTCAATGATAGCTCACCATCAGAATGTAAACAGAAATTTGCAAGGTATAATGCAAAGCTTTATCAGACCGTAGGAGATACGAATGAAAATTCGGAAAAAGCTCTAACCGTTGTTACTTTCAAGATGAATTCATCCTTTGTCCGTCTGGAATTCGGGAATGAGTATTTAACCAGAGTAGTAATTTCAAATAAAGAATTTTAGCCATGGCAGAAAAACATATTGTAGTACAGGGTGCTATCTGCAAATGCCAGTTCGGACAGCTTCCGGACAAACTCAAAGTGCTATCACACCAGAAAGAATACGCTAATGATAAAAATGCCTCCAAAAAACTTATTGTAACCACAAAAGAAATAGGTGCGGCTACATTTGAAAAAAATACCTTCGGAAACTGTACAAAAATGGGAGTTCCGCCGCCGCCATGCAAAATTATGGTAACCGAATGGCAGAATTTTTACGATAAAGTACAGCTCAATAACAATGGATATATTATTTTGGAAGATAGCAAGGCAGTATGTGCCATTGCCGGAACCCCGTGTATTGAGATCATAGATCATGGCCAGCGAACAGAAGGCAGTCCGCAGAATTTTAAAAATGCTGATCCGGATGTACAGCAGCAGATCAACCCATTGGTCAGTTCCGAAGAAATGTATAAAGAACAGCCTGAATACGGCGGGCAGGATGGTGTAATCTAAATGATAAAGAAATGGCAAAAGGAGTAAAAAAAATAAAGATTACAAAAGGCAGATATTATCCGAAAATGTCTGTTCCGGGTCAGAGAGTTACGATTATGCCCAATCAGGATGTCACTTTCCAGGTAGAAGAATGGCTGCCGGATACAACAGCTGAAGATAAAAAGAAGCCTGTGATTTGGATGAGACAGACCAACGACCGCAAAATTATTATCTATCAGGCTCCATCTTCCACAGGCTATAAATTCAGTATTGATAAGCAGTACTGCGGAAGTTATCAGTTCTACATTGAAGCCAGTTTTTCAGGGAAAAGAGATACCAAAAATAATGTGGGGCTTTATGTGAAAGGCTGGTGTGAACCAAAAATTGTTACCAGTAAATGGACTACCCAGAGAGGCAGCAAGACCAGCATCAAAAACCAGAATAAAGTCAATTATATTTCTTACGGACATATCGTATATCTTAATCTGGCCACAGAAGGTCTCAATGGAAATACGCTGACTATTGAGCTTTGGAACCAGCAGTCTGCAAAAGGTGACAAGCTGGTTCACGTATACAATAATGTACAGGTCATAGATGGTGAGGTCAATTTGAAAATAGAGAATACCTACTCATGGATGGCCCATGTGGACAATATCCAGAATGTAGAAGAATTTTATGTCAAAGTAAAAGATTCCGCTTCCAAAAAGTACATCAAAGATAATCTGGGTGATGATCTTCATGCTATCTATCTGAATGTCAAAAACAAAGTGGTTACCACCAATGCCAATGTCAGCAAAAACCAGACCCCGACAAAAGTATACAAGCCGGATGTAAATTCCACAAGACTCGAGCCATGTAAATTTGAAGTCATCAAAATAACGGAAACTGAAACAAAAGATGGGAAAGCCAACAATACAACAGCTACAGTCTTTAAAAACGGAGATGGTGTCAAACTCATAAAATCTGCTGCTCTTCAGGAACATATTCAGAGAACAATCTATTATAAATTTGATTCCACAGTCATTGATAAAGATGGAGTTGCCATCCTGAATAATGTTCTCAAATTCCTTCTCGAGCACAAAGATGCCACCATGAATCTCAGTGGCTATGCCTGCGTTATAGGAAAAGAAAATTATAATAAAGGACTTTCCCAAAGAAGAGCTGATGTAGTGAAAAAATTCTTTGCAGACGGAGGATTGGATCCCAGAAGAATCATCTCGGTAGGAAAAGGGGAAGTAGATCCTACAGATGATAAAATGGGAAGAGATAATATCAAATACAAAAATGAGAAAGATTACGAAAACAACCGTAGAGTAGACATCTCTTTTGTATTCAATGCCCACGATGCCCAAACTATCCATTATGCGGTAGTAGCTCCTACTTCAGCCACGAAAAAAGAACTTATCATTGATGTGACAGGCTTTGATACCAATAGCTGTTTCAGAGATGCCAAAAACAAACATAAAAAAGAAATTTATATCGTCGATGTAGGGCAGGCAATAGATAAAGGAGATACAAAAAAAAGCTTTCAGACACCAACATTCCCTTATGAGGTCTATGCTCCGCTGAGCAGGTATAATTTTGGAGGAGGAGTTGGGTTTGATGCCCAAACAATGACCGTTATGCAATATATCTGGCCTGCATCTTCCAGCCCGAATCAGTTTCATATGCACGTACATACCTGCAGATATTACAGCAATGAGAAAAGAACTACGGTATTAATAAAAGCATATCCGGATATAAAGTGGAGATTCGCCTTTTTTATCAACCTGAGCAACAGCTTAAGTATAAAATGGCAAAAAATGACTCCTGAAAAGCACAAAGAACTTCGAGGCAAAGCATTGAGCCTTGCCAATGAAGAGAAAGGAAAATATACAGATGTAGAATTCGGAGTTGAGCTTAAAGCTTCTTATGATAAACAAGAAGATGGAAGCTATTACTGTAAACCGGAGCTTACTCTGAAATATAAAGATAAGATCAGTAAACTCTTCTCTATTATTTCTTCCGTTAAAAAAATGTCGCAGGGAATCACATCGCAGACAAAAGGTGTTGTGTCCAAAGGAGTAGGAAGAAAATTGCCATTTGAAATAAAGCTAAATGCACCCGCACTATATTTTGGAGCAGAATGGGAAGCAGATGTTAATGAAGCACATTCTGACATAGGAACCAAGCTGATGCTCTTTATCGAAGCAAAACCTTTGATTGAACTGGCTATTGTTTTTGACCTTTTAGCTTTAATTGTTCAGGCAGGAGTTGCTGTAGCGTCAGCCGGAACAGGAAATGCGCTTGCTCTCGAAATCTTCAATATGATCAGAGAATGGGCAAGCAAAGGTTACGAAACAGAACATGTGGTCATAAACTTTAAAATGTACATTGATCTTGAAGTGAAAGGAAAAATAGATGGTGTTATCGATGGTTCATTCAGTACCGTTAAAGGTGATAAAGAAGTTAATTTTGATCTGAGCTCAAACATTACTGTTGAATTAAAGTCAGGACTCGAATTAAAAGGAATGTTTGTTGTTATCGGAACTACAAAAAAACCTGAGCTGGAAGGACATGTGGAAGGGAAATTAAGTGCTGGAGCAACTATGGGAATTACTTCAGGACATAAATTAAAATACGATTCTACGGCTGGGATTTATTACATTCCAAGCTTAAGCATAGATCCGTGTGTAGGAACTGTAGTAATCATGGTAAAAGCTGGATTCACCTATAAAAAGGTAAGCTCAGACTGGACTCCGGTAAACTATAACAGAACCCGCACATTTTTTGATGGATTTAATATTATGAAATATTTGGCAGAATTAGTAGGTTATGATAACAAAATATTACTTTGGGAAAAAAAGAAAAATTAAAAATATGTTTATACTTTTAATCATGTCTCTCTTTATATCATGCAGTAATGCAAAAAAAGACCTATCCAATGTTCTTTTCCCCGTAAAAAAAGAAAATATTTTAAGCGGAATCGACTATACGGAGAAAAAATCTATATTAGATAAAAGCCTTACCGCCTATCAGGTGAAAGATATGAATGCTTTTATATTGTATGGACAGTCTTTCACAAATGAAATTAAAAGTAATTCTGCGACCTATGCAGGAAAAAATTACCTTGAACTTTTAGGAGATTCAAAAAATATAAACGGATATAAAATCCATCTATATACCCCGAAAGAAAGTGAAGAGCTGGAAAAACTCCTTCTTGAAAAACTTGGGAAACCCGCCTTTGATAAAGGAAACGAAACAGAAAGAAACATCATCTGGGAAACTTCCGGAAAGTTATATATTCTGAATAACGGAAATGCCGAAATACAAGGAGAAAAAACAAAAGAATCGGATCTATTATGTTTAAATACTAACTTTACCACACTGATCATTAATGCTACTCAGACTACAAAATATTCGGAGTACTTAAAATTCAGGATAAAAAATAATAAAAAGGTAGAAAATTACCCATATAGTATATACAATAAAGAAGAAACTAAATAAAAGTTGAATGAAAAAGATCGTTATATGCCAAATTGTTTTGAGCTTTGTTCTCATGAACTGTCAGGAAAAAGGAACAGGCAAATTGGTTTCCCAGACAGCCAGTACCAGTGTTACCAATAAAACAGAAAATAGCACACAGGGAAAAATGGATTTTAAAGATCTGAAATTCGGAACCAACGGGGAAAATTTCCTCAAAGAAATAGGCTTAACGGCCAATGACAATGCTTCAGGTGATTTTAATACCTCAGTGGATTATGTTGAATTTCAATTTCCAAAAGATAAAAACCTGAACCTGTCGTTATTTAGTAATACACTGCAGTCTGCTACGGATGATGTTTCCGTTTTTTATTCAAAGAATGATAAAAAAGTATGGTGCTACGAAATGGTATTGCAGAACAATCCGAATACAGATGCCATTCTGAGTGCTATTGAAAAAAAAGCAGGCCATAAGGCAGACTTTTCAGATAAGAAGGTAAACACCAAAGAAAGGCCGATCTTCCTGGATGAAAACGGAGAGTTCAAAACAGATCACATAGAAGAAACAATACAGGTTTGGGAGGATAAAGAAGCCAAAACAACTTTCTTCACCATCCACACCGTTAATCTTTCCAAGAAACCTAATGAAAATACATTGAAGATCTTTGCTTTAGATAAAACCAGCCCGAAATATAAAGAATGGATTTCTTACCGAAGTCTCGATATGTTTTATAATAAATAATAACCATAATGGCTAAAGAACCTTATTATACCATTGATTTTACTGCTGTTTACTGCAAATTCGAAATTCTGGTGAATGACATCCCTGTTATTGCCCTGGAAACTGAAGGACAGATGTCTCCCAATGTTCCTGTTAATTTTGGAATAAGCAGTTCCGGTGAGCAGAAAATTGAAATTAAGCTTCTGCCGGTCGCAGGAGAACAGTATATAGATTCAAGGACAGCCTTTCAATATACCGTTAAGTTATTTGACGTTTTTAATGATAAGTTTGTCCATGAAAAAGATTGCGGTAATTTTCAGTTTTCAGAAAAAGAGACTGCAAAGAAGCTGCCTTCATTACATCACAAATCATCCTTTCAGGCTGAAATTCCTTATGAGATGATAAAATGGGAGCAGAGCCGTGATCTGCTGTCAATTTCAAAAGATAATTCTTACCTTGCTGCCAAACTGGATTCGGCATACAAAAAAATAAGCAGTCTTATCAGCTCAAAACAATATGAACCTTACTTTGAAATGATAAAGAATCGTGAAAAAAATATGGCTTTATCCATGTATTTAAGCGATGAAGATGCAAAAGCAAGACTGAACAGCTTATTAGAAGATTTTAATAATGGCTTTAAAATGATGCCGCTGCAGGAAGATAGGGTTTTAAAAATCTATGGTAACGGAAAACTGGCCACCTATAAAAAATTAAATGGGGAACCTGCATTTTTCCTTTATAATCAACAAACCGGTGAAGAGCTGATGCTGGAACTGATGTTTCATATCCCACAGGGAAAAGAAGAATTTGAAATCATTTAGAAAAAAGAAAGAAATGCAGGAATAATATTCAGAGATTTTACTGGGTGTTTAGAGCAAAATATATGGGAGTTAAAAAAGGAAGACCATACATTGTATATATCATTTTAGGAATAATAGCCACATGCTTTATTTATTTTATTCTGTGGATAATTTTTAAAGATAAAATGCCGCTGCATGAATATGCTTTTGAAATTGCCAATAATTATGATGCCTATGCAGCAAAGGCTGTCATTCTTATTCCTTTACTGATTTTTGTGCTCATTTTTTTTACCTTCATGAAACCCACGGCTGCCAAACGTTTTTTACGGTTGCAGTCATCACTGCCGACCTCTAAGATCCATTCCGTGGCAAAAGGTCTGGCAGAGATCGAAGGAACTCTGATCATGAAAGAGCCGCTGACCTCTCCGGTGGATCATGAAGTCTGTATCGGATATTACTATACCATAGAAAATATCAGCAAAGATTCCGATGGTAGGCTTTCATACACAACCGTCCACAGAGAAACGCAATGCAATGCCTTCCAGGTTACAGATGATACCGGAACGATAGAAGTAGAGCCGGATAAAATTGAATTTGTTTTGTTAGGAAAAACCAATGTGAGCAGCACCAACAGCAAAAGATATACAGAAACCCTTTTAAAAAATGGGCAGAAAATACTGTTGGTAGGCTATGTCGATTCTAAAAACGGAGTACCTTTCATTAGAAAAGATGAACATTATAAAGTCCTCGGAATTACGTCAGCATCAGGAATCAATGTTTGGAACAAATATCAGCCATTGCTGAGGTCGTTTATATTTACCTGCTCCATCATCCTTTTAATAATTATTTATATTCTTACACAATAATGAATCAGACAGTCGCTATCATATTACTTATTTTGCTGGGAGTAGCTCTCATCAGCTTTTTGATCAATCTTTATAATAAGCTGGTTATGCTCAGATTTAATGTAGATAAAGCCTATGGTAATATTGATGTAGTCCTGAAGCAGCGCGCAGATGAAATTCCCAATCTGGTTACTGTTGCCAAACATTTCATGGAATATGAAGAAAAAATTCTTGCCCGCCTTACAGAACTCAGGACATTTTATAATAACAGTACTGATGCAGATAAAAGAACCGAGCTTGCTAATGAGACTTCAAAAGCACTTTCTTCATTCTTTGCTGTTTCAGAAAATTATCCTGAACTGAAATCCAATACTAATTTCCTTGAACTGCAGAAAAGGGTTTCCGAACTGGAGAACAAAATAGCAGACAGAAGAGAATTTTTTAATGACAGTGTGAATCTTTATAATATAGGGATTCATGAATTTCCCAATGTTATATTGGCGAAAATGCTAGGATACAAAGACAAAACTTTACTGGAGGTAACAAATGCTGAGAAACATTATGATGGGGTTCAGTTTTAATACCTTTTTCGGATTAGAAGACAAAATAGCTGATTACCCGGAGGTAACCATTTTTGGAGCTATGTTTCTGCCACTGCTTCTGTTTGTTCCAATTGCATTGATAGGATGGATCTTTAGAAAGCTTAAATTCAATATGTACATCATCCATGTATTGTTGTATACGCTTATGTTTACATTTGTACTCGGATCTCTTGCCATGCTTATCCTTTTTTTTATTACCGATAAAAATGGAGTAAAACTAGCCTATTGCTGGCTTACGGTACTCGCAGGAATGTTCTTTTTCAGCATGATTAATGTCAATACCATCACCAAAATGTTTACCGATTGGTCTAAAATAATTAAAGAAAAAGATAATCAGTAATTTTCAGGAAAAGCATTTAATATGATGAAAAAAACAAAAGTAGTAATATTGATTTTCGTTGTATTGATCAATATCTGCTGTGGAAACAAATCATTCGATCTGTCATCCGTTTCCTTAGGAGATGATGCGAAGAAGTATGATTTTGAAAACAAAGATCTGTTTCTTAAAGATAAAGGCTCCAAGCCGGATGTTGTACAATACTATGCAGATGAAAACAAGGGCTTGATGTATAGCAGTATTCCTTTGGATAACACAATGGGAACAAGGATTACTGTATATAAAGGAAAAGTTGGTGCTATTGATACCAATGCCGCCGAAAAATATTCTTTAGAATTCGTTGAAAAGATAGCTGCCAAGCATGGAAAGCCTACAGCCACAGTAACAGACAAAGCCACAGTAGATGCCAGGCTTGTAAAGCCAATTTTTGAAAAGCTTAAAAAAGTTTCACCCGATAAAGTTTCATGGAATCAGGGTGAGAAAAATTCATTTACTTATCCCACTTCTTTTTTCTGGGATGACGGGGAAAATTATTCAATACTGAGTATTTCCATTGAAGACGATGGAAGAATAAGAAATAAATATGTTACCGTTACCAAGGATGCCTATAGAAATGATGCTGTTTTTGGATTAAAATACCCGACTCCGCAGGGATCCCCATGGTATAACTATATGAAATAAACTGATAACGGGAAATCCGGATAAAAAAAGCCGGTTCAATATTTTTGAACCGGCTTTTTATTATTATTAAAACTGTTTATTTCACAATAAATTTCAGTGCAGACTGGTCAAGCTTTAAAATATAAACACCCTGCTCAAGATTTTTGATCTTAATAGAGTTTCCGTTTTTAAAAGGACTGTTAATGGTCTCAAGGATTTTTCCCTGAAGATTAATGATCTCTGCCTTTTTAATATTACGGGTGTCACCTTTTACAAAAATTTCCTGTCCTGAAATCGGGTTAGGGTAAACCTGAAGTTCCTGAACAGCATTTTCATCAGCTAATATTCTTACAGCCTGCTTGGCAGTTCCTGAATAACACGTCCATTTAAGATCATCAATAGCCACTCTGTTGCTCGATGAGCTGTTAACAAGACTTACCGTAACATTCCCGGAGATATTGATATTATCGATTGTTGTAGTGGTAGCAGTAGCACTGTAAGGTACTGTTCCTACCGTTGTACCGTTTACTTTCACATCAAAAGTTCCGTTTGTTCCCGAAAACTTAAGCTGAGTCGTTACCGTTAATGATCCGATACCGTTCGCTGAACTTCCCGAAGTTAAAGAACCGTTTCTTACCGTAATAGCCTGGCTGTTGATGGTCTGGTCAGTTCTTGCATCTGTAGCAGTCCATGAAATACCGCTGCCCGTCCAGGTTCTTGTTAGATAAGAAGCACTGCTGGCAGTAGGAATTGTTCCGAATGCTTCATTGATACATTCTGTACCCGGAGTAGGAGTTCCTGGATCAGTGGTTCCGGGATTGGAGCCCCAGATCTGACTTACATAACCAGGATTGTCGATAAACGGGTTTCTATTGCCCTGGAAAGTATAAGAGGCATTATTTCTATTGATCTCAGCTTGTGAAACAGGATCCTGAGCGTGCCATGCAAGAAGAACATTCAGCTCCCAGGTCTGTAGCCCCGGGAATGTTGAGCTGCCAAGCATATTTCCTGAAGAAAAAGAAGAAAGTTTGCTCTGATAGCGGGTTACGAAATAAAAGATCATTCTTGCCACATCCCCTTTAAACTCGTCAATCGGTTCAAAAACAGTTCCTGCATATCCTGAAGACGAAGAACTGCCCAATTTTGAGCCGTTTTGAGAGGTAAATGTAGCTGAACCCACCTTTCCGAAAGGATAATTGCTTCTCATCCCGTTTACCTTTCCATCGGTAGCCCGGATGAAATGAATGTCCGAAACCATAGGGGCAGCCTCACTGAATAAACTCTGCGGAACAATATGCTCCCTGTTATAGCAGTTACCCTCCGTAGAGTATGTGCCACATTGGTTCGTACCTGGAGTATATTTGTAAGGATCGGTGCCGGAAGGTCTTTCCGAATAAATATCCATGATAGAGCCATCATTTTCATAGTTCTTATCAATATCAGTCGTTTTATAACCTGTCCAGAGTCCGCTGTAGCCTTTGTCCTGGTGTCCGTTTGTGATGATAGAACTTAATTCCGTTTTTAACGCTGCACCACTCAGTCCGTTTGCTGAATTGTAGTATCCTGCAGGAGCCTGGGCATTGGCAAGCCCCGCTATTGCAGTAAATAAGATAATTTTTTTCATACAGATAAAATTTCTGTAAGAATACTATATTTTTGCGAATAAAAAATTACATTAATGTTAATTTTAAGATGTAGCGCATGCAGTTTTGTAAGAGCAGAATACTTCAAATGATTGTAGACTCACTTCAATGGCAGGCAATGTATCTAGAGAGAAATTTTAACCGACTTGGGAAGATGGAGCGTTAAGAAAATTCTACTGTTTGAAGCGCGACAAAAATATTGAATTGAAAACAAATATTGAAATCGCGCAAGTTTAGAATTTTTAGAGAATAGAAATAATTTTTAGCGGAAGATTCCAGTCTTGAACTTTTCGTTCTTTTGTTTCAGGACAAAAGAACAGGTAAAAAGAAATTTAATGATGTTGAAGCTTTCAGTTATTTTTGGACGAAAAAAAATCGGCACAGAAAAACTGCACCGGATTTAATATATTGATAATTGATTTAAATTATTTTCTTTGAGGAGGATAATTTTTCATGATCTCAGCCATGATCTCAGGAATCTGTCTCTGTTTAGATTTTGGAGAATCCACAGAAATTCCGCTACCGATTCCCTGCCAAACCAGTTTATTGGTTTTAGAATCAATGAGGTCAACGATTAATGCACCTTCATTATAATTGCTGGTCCATGTTCTGCTCATTCCGACTCCCCATCCGAAAGGACCGCCCCATCCCCACATTCCGTAAGGAGAACTGTTGTTGATATCTGTTACTTTTTTATGATTTGCTTTTACATTAACGATCAGATCAGGATTTTCTCCCGACTGAAGCCCTTTGCTCTGGAGCTGTCTCGATAATTCGTTTAAAACCCTGTCTTTATCAATGTCATTAAGCTTCAGGTCGTCAATTCTAATTTTATATGTTTTGTAAGTAGTAAAATTAGCTGTTTCAGCATAATCTGAACGCACCTGAAACGGACTGCACGATGTAAGGCCTAATGCAGCCGATGCCAACAAAATAAAAATATATTTTTTCATTTTATTTATTTTTTTTATCGTTTTTAATAAATGTATCAGTCTTTTTATCGTACCCGTAAGGACAGTGTCTGCATCCGCTTTTACAGCAATATCCCCTTTTCAGATGGAATTTTTCTGTAAAAACCTTGTACCCCTGTTCATTATAGTAGAAGTCTTCACCTTCTTTGATGTCATATTGGGCCATAAGTTAAATCTCTAAGTCAAAAAACTTTATATTTGTTAGTATGATAATTATATGCCAAAAGCCATTAAAAAAATTAAAAATTAACGGCATTGCCCTTTTTCCCTTTATCTTCATTAGGAAACCCGAAGATAAGGAAAATAAAGTACTTATCAATCACGAAAAAATCCATTTGAGACAGCAGCTCGAAATGCTCATTATTTTCTTTTATGTCTTTTATGTCATCGAATATTATTACTGGTTTTTTAAGCTGAAAGATGGCTTCCGTGCTTATAAAAGAATCTCATTTGAAAGGGAAGCATATGCAAATGAAAGCAATCTGAATTACCTGAAGAACAGGAAAATATGGAATTTCAGGAAATATTTATAATAAATGTACACCTTAATTCAATAGGGGCGGGCTTTAGCCCGCAAAATAAACCATCATTCATCCGGCTTTAGCTAAAACCAACGTTTGAAACACAAATTTAATTCATAGCTAATCAATTCCAAATCTTTACTAATTTTGCAGATAATAGTTAAACAACAGAAATGCTATTAAAACCCCCGTCAGAATCTACTCCTATCCAGGAAATACCTATTGATAAGAATGTAAAGCTCTTTATGAAAAGGGAAGACCTTATCCATCCTCAAATCTCAGGAAATAAATACTGGAAACTTTTTTACAATATCAACAGCTATCTGGAGAAAAAACCGGAAAGTCCTTACATCATCACTTTTGGAGGAGCATTTTCAAATCATATTGCTGCCGTTTCAGCGGCAGGAAGCCTGTCCGGAATTCCAACATTGGGAATTATACGGGGAGAAGAACTGCAGGATAAATGGCGCGACAATCCTACACTTCTTTTAGCAAAAAGAAACGGAATGAACCTGAAATTTGTAACCCGGGAAGAATACAGGCATAAAGAAAAGCTAACTGAATTTCTGCATAAAGAGTTCCCCGATGCCCTGATAATTCCGGAAGGCGGTACCAACAAAGATGCCGTAGAAGGCGTTAAAATGATGCTCAATGACCAAACAAAAGATTTTGACTATCTTTGCACCGCAGTAGGAACCGGCGGTACGGTTGCCGGAATAGCAAAGTTTTGTAAAGAAGATCAGAAAGTTATAGGATTTAAAGTAGTTGACGATGCTTCACTCGGGAATAAAATTTTAGAATTAACTTCAAGGCAGAATTTTAATCTAATAGATTCATGTTTTGGAGGTTATGGTAAAATAAAAGATGAAAACATCCGTTTTATCAATGATTTTAAAGAGAAGTACGGCATTCCTCTGGAGCCGGTTTATACAGGAAAAATGATGCAGAAAGTTTTTGAACTGATTAATGAAGGATATTTTCCTGAGAACAGCAGGATCTTGTGCTTTCATACCGGCGGACTGCAGGGTATTGAAGGAGCCAATCTGCTTTTGGAAAAACAGAATAGAAATTTAATTATATAAGTAAAATTGAAAAACATGAAAAGACTTTTCTCAATCATAAGCCTTTTAGTTTTATCAACATTCTCGGCCCAGACTTGGGCGACTGAAGACCAGTACATTCAAAAATTTGCTAAATATGCAGTAGAAGAAATGGAAAAATATAAAATTCCGGCTTCTATTACACTGGCCCAGGGTCTCCTGGAGACCGGAGGCGGACAGAGCAGGCTGGCTCAGGAAGGCAAAAATCACTTTGGAATAAAATGTAAGGAAGACTGGACCGGAAAAACCATGAAGCATACAGATGATGCTCCCAATGAATGTTTCCGGGTGTACGATGATCCCAGACAGTCTTATGAAGACCATTCCATATTTTTATCAACAAGAAAATATTACACCAGTCTTTTTAATCTGGATATGAAAGACTACAAAGCGTGGGCACATGGACTTAAAAAAGCAGGCTATGCAACCAATCCCCGCTACGCTTCGATTCTGATTGGTAAGATCGAGAGGTACAGACTTTACGAGTATGACGATACCAACTCCAAAGAAGTACTGTATGCCGTTCTTAAAATGTACCCGGATCTGAAAGATGACAGAACCTTTATGGCTCAGCTGGAACCTTCAAAAATGACAGTGAAGAAGACGAAAGATCCTGTTACAGTAGAAGTCCCTTATAAACAAACCTCGTATGCTCAGCAACAGAAAAGAGTCGAAAAGATTAAAACGAAAGCTGAAATCTTAAATTCCATTCTTATCAAAAGCCATCCGAACGAGGGCTTAAAATACATTGTTATTCCTGAAGATACTAACATTAAATTCATTGCAGACAAATTCAAAGTAAGCGAAAGCAGACTGATCAAATGGAATGAGCTTAACAGTGATGTTTTAAAGAAAAATGATATCGTCTTTCTTGAATCTAAAAATTCTGCTGGAAATACAGCCATTTACAAAGCCGAATCAGGCGAAGATATGCATGATATTGCCCAGAAATTTGGAATCAAATTAAATAAATTATACGCAAAAAACAGGATGGACGAGGGACAGAAACCTTCTGCCGGCCAGCTGATTTATTTAATTGATAAAAAGCCCAGAAACTAATTTTTTGTTGCAGGTTTCCGGTTGGCAGTATCTTAATTCACTATCAGCTGTAAACTTCAACACTCAACTAAAATATGAAATACCAAAGAAGTTCGGCTTTATTTGATGAAGCCTACCAATACATTCCCGGAGGAGTCAATTCACCGGTTCGAGCATTCAAATCAGTAGGAGGTGTTCCTGTATTCATGAAATCGGCAAAAGGGGCTTACCTTACGGATGCTGACGACAATACCTATATCGACTATATCAATTCATGGGGTCCTGCTATTTTAGGACATACGCACCCCGAGGTTCTTGAAGATCTGAAAATACAGGCTGAAAAAGGCTTTTCTTTCGGAGCTCCTACAGAACTGGAAACAGAAATTGCAAAGTTCATCGTAGACAATGTTCCTAATATAGACCAGATCAGAATGGTATCTTCAGGTACAGAGGCCTGTATGAGCGCTGTAAGACTGGCAAGAGGTTTTACAAAAAAAGATAAGATCGTTAAATTTGAGGGCTGTTACCATGGCCATTCAGATTCATTTCTGATCAAGGCGGGAAGCGGTGCAGCTACTTTCGGAAATCCGAATTCTCCGGGAGTAACGGCAGGAACAGCTAAAGACACTCTTTTAGCACGTTACAACGATTTTGAGCAGGTAGAAGATTTATTTCGTCACAATCAGGGCGAAATTGCAGCTGTCATCATTGAACCGGTTGCCGGAAACATGGGTTGTGTGCTTCCTGAAAATAATTTCCTTCAGAACCTGAGAAAAATTTGTGATGAAAACGGAGCTTTATTGATTTTTGATGAGGTGATGACCGGTTTCAGACTCGCTTTTGGAGGAGCACAGGAGCTGTATAATGTAAAAGCCGACCTGGTTACTTACGGAAAAGTGATCGGCGGAGGTCTTCCGGTTGGTGCATTTGCAGGAAGAAATGAAATTATGGACCATTTAGCTCCAAAAGGCGGTGTTTATCAGGCCGGGACCCTAAGCGGAAATCCATTGGCAATGAGAGCCGGATTGAAAACTTTACAGCTCATCAAAAATGATCCGGAATTCTTTAACAGAATCAATAAAACTGCGGAAACATTAGATTTCGGGATCGGGAAGATTTTAAATGAAAAAGGAATTGCTCACAAGATCAACAGAAAAGGATCTATGATGTCCGTATTCTTCCATACCAACAGGGTTTCCAATTTTGATGAAGCAGAGGCTTCCAACCATTCTTTATTCAATAATTTCTTTCACCAGATGCTGAAGAACGGAGTATATCTTCCGCCAAGTGGCTACGAAACATATTTCATCAGTGATGCCATCAAGGATAAAGAAATTGACATGACACTTGAAGCAGTAAGAAAATTTGAATATTATTCTTAAATATTTAAAAAATAAATTATAAAAAGACCGGGTTTTTAGAATCCGGTCTTTTTTATATCCACCGGAAAAGTATTAAGTATTTAGAAATAACATAGGAAGTGGAGGCGTTAAGAATATGATTTCTATGAACGTTAAAAAAAATCTACTGTTTGAGTGCGGAACAAATCCTGATTCTAAACATAGACAGTAACCGCACGAGTTTTAGAATTTTTAGAGAATAGAATTCATTTTTAGCCGAGAATTCCAGTCTTGAATTTTTGTTTCTTTTGTTTCAAGACAAAAGAAATTAAACCATCCAATAAATCATACAGATATTGTAATAAACCATACACCTTAATCATTCGCAGTCTTTCTACTTTTGTATAAATAGTTTGGAAATGAAGACCTCTCACAATTCGATATCCCGTAAAGACTTTATAAAAAATTCAGCACTGGCAGCCGCCGGACTCACATTAATACCTAATATTATGTCAGCATCACCATTTT
Organism: Chryseobacterium sp. UF-81; assembly: GCF_058245105.1. Taxonomy (NCBI): domain Bacteria; kingdom Pseudomonadati; phylum Bacteroidota; class Flavobacteriia; order Flavobacteriales; family Weeksellaceae; genus Chryseobacterium; species Chryseobacterium sp. UF-81. The sequence continues at coordinate 172,544 of NZ_JBSIBX010000001.1, forward strand.
TTGATGATCAGAATGTTTCAGTAAAAGGAAAATTAAGCCTTAAAAATGTCCGTCTGGAAACCGGTTTTGAGTATGAAGAAGGAGAGGTTGTTTCTACTAAAACTGATCTGTTTTATATCGAGACTGAAAATGGGAAGATAAAAACTATAGCTGCGAATCAGCCGAATTCCAAAGCTGTGGATGCTAAAGGAATGCTGATGCTTCCTGCATTTAAAGATATGCATATCCATCTTGATAAAACATTTTACGGCGATAAATGGCAGGCCGTTAGAAAAAGAACAGGCGGGGTAAAAGGAATGATCACACTGGAGCAGAAAATACTTCCTGAAATGTTGAAAGGCTCAACGTTTAAAGCCGAAAAAATGATCGAGCTCTTACAGTCCAAGGGAACTTCTTTTGCAAGGAGCCATGTCAACATAGAACCGACATCGAAATTAGATTCATTAAAAAATCTTCAGAAGGCTTTAGAAAATAAAAAGAAAAGTTTCGGAGCTGAACTGGTGGCGTTTCCCCAGCATGGAGTCTTTTATACAGATTCTGTGCCTTATCTTAAGGAAGCAGCCCAGACGGATATCGATTTTATAGGTGGAGTGGATCCGTTCACGATTGATGGAGCCATTGAAAAAACAATTGATTTTACCGTTCAGCTGGCTTTAGACCATAAAAAAGGAATTGACATCCATCTCCATGAAACTGGAGAATCCGGATTGAATACCGTAGAATATTTAATTAAAAAAGTTAATGAAAACCCTTCCCTGAAAGGAAAAACATATCTGAGCCACTGTTTCATTCTGGCAAAACTGGATAAAATAAAACAGGAGGAAATCGCAGAAAAGCTGGCAGAATCCCAGATTGGAATTGTTTCTACTATTCCTTTCGGAGGTCTGATAATGCCGATTCCCGCTTTATACAAACATAATGTAACCGTACTGACCGGTAACGACAGCATTGTAGACCACTGGAATACCTTTGGGACGGGAAGTGTATTGCAGAAAGCGAACCTGATGGCACAGCTGTATGGATATTCTACAGAATTCCTGCTGTCAAGAAGCCTGAAGCTGGCAACAGGAAATATTCTTCCACTGGATGACAAAGGAACGCAGCAATGGCCAAAAACAGGAGACAAGGCTGATTTTGTACTGATGAATGCCAGTTGTTCTGCGGAGGTGGTGTCGAGGATTTCGGATGTGGAATCATTAATCTGTCAGGGGAATGTGGTTTATTAGACCACCCCGTCAAAAATTCTCTGAATTTTCGCCACCCCTCCAAGGGAGGGGAATTTTGATCCGACGAATATTAGTCACCATGGAAATCTAAGATTTCCAGAAAGCTTAAGTGTTCTTCTTTTTTCAAAGCTTTTAACTTAAAATAACTAAAGTGTAAAAAAACTTTTGTGCCTTTTGTGGTAAAAGACATCCGGCCTAAGATGAAAATACCTCCATCCATTCAGATTTCCTGCATAAATTTTACTAATTTTAAAAGAAAATCAGACAGGGTGGGGCATACAGATCATTTTCCGGTTTTAGGAATTCAGGAGTTCAGCGAAAACCAGCTTCAGGGCTGTCATCTGCTGTTCAATGAGCTGCATGGGGAGCGTTCCATTGACGAACCGCACAAACATGATTTTTTTATCATTAATCTTTTTGAACACGGAAAAGGAAGCCATACCATTGATTTCACAGAATATGAAGTGGGAAACAGCCAGATCCATTTGGTTTTTCCGGATCAGGTGCATCAATGGGTGATTGAAAAAGAAACGGTCGGTTACCAGCTGATGATCAGCAGAGACTGGTTTGAGAGTTTCCTGCCTTCGTTGAGATTTTCAGCTTCCTATTATCAGAATCATCCGGTCATTAATCTTTCCGAAGAAACTTTTCGGGATTTGCTATATGAGTTTCAGGCTATCCGGAAAGGAGTGAGTGAAAAAAATATCTTTTGGGAAATCATTCAGAAGCGGAGCGAACTGATCGGGTTATTGATCAGTCAATCGGTGGAAGGAAGTTTCAAAGATTTTGAAATGTATCATTCCAATCCTATAATTTCTAAATTTTTACAGCTTATCGATGAACATTTCAGAACAGAAAGATCGGTTTCATTTTATGCGGAAAAGCTTAATATTTCTGCCAATTATTTAAATATTGTCTGCAAAAAAAATCTGAATGCTTCTGCTTCATCCCTCATCCAGGACAGGATCCTGCTGGAAGCAAAACGCCTTTTAAAAGTATCGGAAATGTCTGTAAAAGATATTGTGTACGATCTCGGCTTTTATGATCATGCCAGTTTTTCCAAATTTTTCAAAGCACAGACGGGAATGACTCCGTCACAGTTCAAATAATAATCTGTACAACACAAAGCATAATTGGTACACCGGTTTTGAAACAGGGTGGTCGTAGCTTTGTCCTGTTAAAAAGATAAGTCATGCAGTTTCCCTATCAATTGGCCGCAAAAGGAACATATTCACTCAAAAATGTCCGTCTCGAAACGGGATTTGAATATGATAATGAAGAAGTGATCAGGACGAAAACCAACCTTTTCAGCATTGAAATAGAAGATGGAAAGATCAAATCCGTAAAACCGAATGATCGGGCTTCTGATGCTTTGGATGGTAAAGATTTTCTGATGCTTCCCGCCTTCAGAGATATGCATATTCATCTGGACAAGACATTATACGGACTTCCTTGGCAGGCGCTTTCACCGAAACGGAGAACGGTGAAGGATATGATTGCCTATGAGCAGAAAATTATCCCTGAGCTCTTAAAAACTTCTGTGGAAAGAGCAGAGCAGCTGATCAGTCTGCTTCAGCATTACGGGACTCATTTTGCAAGAGCTCATTTTAATATTGACCCTACTTCTGGTTTGCAGTCACTTGAGAATCTGGAAAAAGCACTGGAGCATAAAAAAGATTCTTTTAAAGCTGAACTTGTTGCTTTCCCGCAGCATGGCCTGCATTATACAGATACGGTCCCTTTGATGAAAGGAGCGGCACAGCTGAAAAGTGTAGGTTTTATCGGAGGTCTTGATCCGTTAAGTATTGACGGGAATATTGAGAAGGTAATTGATTTCACGGTACAGCTGGCTTTAGACCATAAAAAAGGTATTGATATTCATCTGCATGAGGCAGGAGAATCTGGGATGAAAACAATCAATTATCTCATCGATAAAGCAATTGAAAATCCACATCTTCAGGGAAAAACATTTGTAAGCCATGCTTTCGCTTTGGGGCATCTTTCACCAAAGGAAACTGAAAAAATTGCAGTAAGACTGGCAGAAGGGAAAGTCGGAATTGCATCTTCCGTACCCTTCAGAGGAACAGTTATGCCGATTCCTGTATTGAAAAAATATGGAGTGAACGTACTGATCGGGAATGATAATGTGCAGGACTACTGGAGTACCTTCGGGTCAGGAAATATGCTTCAGAAAGCAAATCTGATTGCTGAGCTATACGGATATGAAACAGAATTTGATCTATCAAGAGCACTTCAGTTTGCGACTCAAAATATTCTTCCGCTGGATGAAAGAGGAACGCAGCAATGGCCCAAACCTGGCGATGATGCTTCCGTTGTATTTGCCGATGCTTCATGTTCTGCAGAAGCCGTTTCCAGAATATCCAAAATAGAAGCCCTGATGAATGACGGGAACTTATTTTGGAGACATTAATTGAAATATATTTTTTAATATACTTGTTTTTTGTAATAAAGCCATTGGATTTTCTGATGGCTTTTTCATGGTTTATCTGAACAAAAAAGCCACCAGAAAAAATTCTGATGGCTTTTAAAAATTTGATATGAAGAAACTAGTTACTTAGTATATAGTTAATCTAGTATATATAGTGACTGAACTATGTATTATAAATTAAAGTTTGTCCAGCCTGCATACCATGTATCACTGGCATCTTTAACAGCTCCTCTGTAAGCTACAGGTGTAAACCAGCCTGTTAATTTAGCGTGAGTAAATAAACCACCTGTTAATAAAGGTGATCCTGAAGCAGGAGAGAAGTTTGGAGTAGTTCCTGCAGGAGCCCATGCATTGGTTAATTTTACATCAGCAGTATATGTCAGCATAGAATTCGCCCCTGTATTGAACCAGGTTGTAAGATCGGCCAAAGTGTAAGGCGTAGGAGTAGAAGTGGATGGTCCGAATTTTAAAGGAGTTGTATTTCCTGCTAAAATATTATTCTGGAAAACCAAACTGTTTCCTGTGATGTTAGCATCTGTAGGTGTACCTTTTGTAGCATCGATAAACAATCCAACCGGGAATCCTGTGAAAACAGAGTTAAATACTGAAATTGATGAATTTCTTCTGATCTGTAATGCATTTTGGAACAGGGAGTTGATTGAACCTGCATTGGTTGCAGTGCTTGTAGAGTTAATTGGCCCAATGATAGTCATATTTGAGAAAACAGCAGACGTTTTCGGTGTTAGAGTAGAACCGTTAGCATCATTGTCAGATTCAAATCCATTAGAACCTGAAACGTCAGCCACCTGAGAATCTCTTACAGCAATACCGAACTGGATTTTTCCTGAGAAACCGTTATCAGTATCGAAATCGTCATCAAGACCTTTATAAGAAATAAGGTGAGAACAGTTTACGGTTCCTCCAAACCATTCAAAACTGTCGTCGTTAGCATAAGCAACTTCTACATAATCTACAGTAGTTCCGCTACCAACACCTCCAAAAGTAATTCCGTTGATTTCTTTATCTGGTAAGAATGCGTACCCTGCATATTCTACTCTTACATATTTTAAAATACCACTATTATCTGCAGCATTGGTTCCTCCGTAAAGACCAAGACCTTCAGTGTTGTTGATACCTCCTTCGATCTCCCCAACTCCTTGCTGGTTGTTGAAAGAAGCGTTAGTAGGAGCAGCTCCTAAGATTACTAAACCTGCCCAGTCTCCTCTTTTAGGACTTGGCTTCTCTGAAGTAAATATAATTGGGTTTGAAGCAGTTCCTTCTGCCATGATTTTACTTCCTCTTGTAATAATTAGTGATCCGTTTTTGTCAGCCTCACCTACAATTTTTGTTCCTGGCTCGATAGTTAATGTAGCTCCGTTAGTTACGTATACTAATCCTCTTAATTTATAAGTGTTATTAGCCTTAAGCGTAAGGTTAGCAGTTATCTTTCCTGAAAGAATCAGGTTTTCAGTATTTCCGCCACCTGATCCTCCATTTTGAACGATAGTTTCACCATCTTCTTCTATATTTCTACATGCGGTAATAGTCGTTGCTAATGTACCAAGCATTAAAGAGTATAAAACAATTTTTTTCATGTTATAAAGACTTATTTTTTATTAGATTTAAATTAAAAGCTATATCCTAGAGTTAAGCTGATATTTGTTCCTGTTACTCTATCGATAGCAAGTGCATCTGCACTGTCGTATTTTTTGTTATTATTAAGATCGTGGTAGAATTTCGCGTGACGGTTCAGGATATCTGAAACATTAAGCTTGATTTCTCCCTTGTTCTGCCAGATTTTCTTAGCAACCTGGAAATCAAGAAGTGGTCTTGGATTTTCCCAGATTGGTGGAACCTGATCGTTTCCTACATAAAGAATTCTTCTTCCGATCATGTTGAAAAGTACTGTTGAAGTCCAGCCTGTTTTTTCAGTATCATACTGTAGGCTCAGGTTGACAGTGTAAGGAGACTGTCCCTGCATTGGTCTGTCAATATTAGTAGCTTCGTCCGTTACTTTATTTTTGATTAAGGCAAAGTTCCCACCGAATGTGAAGTTTTTAAGAGCACTGAAGAAATCCAGTTTTTTTCTGAATTCTAGTTCAGCACCATAAGCATCTGCTTTATCTACGTTCAAATAATTGAAGGTATTACTGGTTCCTACACCAGACTGGTTAAAGTATAATTCAATAGGATTTTTAAAGTTTTTGTAGAAACCGGCAACGGAAAGAATTTCACCATTTCTTGGATACCATTCCCAACGTACGTCGGCATTGGTGATTTTTGTTCTTTGGATGAATTTATTACCGATCACTGTAGCCCCTAAATCAAAATCGTAGTATGCTAAAGGAGAAACTTCTCTAAATTCAGGTCTTACAACAGTTTGTGAACCTGCAACACGGATATTCATGTTATTATTCACCTTGAATGTTAAGTTAAGTGCCGGTAAAAAGTCAGTAACACGAGTATTGACGAAACGGTCATCACTTTTCTTTGTACTTCCAACCAATTGATCAAAATTTTCAACTCTTAATCCCCATACCGCTCTGAACCAAGGTGCAAAGTTATTGTCAAACTGTAAGTAACCTGCATTTAGGATAGTATTGGCAATATATCTGTACTGGTTTCCTGCAATTTCGTCGAACGTAAATTTGCCTCCGTCTGTTCCGAAATTTTCAGGACTGAAGATAGTTTCAAATGGCTGGGAAAGTAATCCCTGATTATACCCTGAAAGTCTTACAGAGAATGGTCTGGAATTGTAGATCCTATCTTTTACCTGGAATAAATACCCACCTTTTATCGTTTGTTTTTGTCCAAACATTGTGAAAGTTTTAGATAGATCACCACCTGCATTATATAAATAATCGCTCAGTGTAGAATAAAATACACTTCCTGATTTTTGTGAAAGTCCGTTCGAAATCAAAGCCAGATAAGGACTTCCTGTCATATCCGGATACTGATTGTATTGCAGACGCTGCAATAGTGGAATATACTGATCCAGAATACCGAAACTTCCGTACCAGTTGAAAGTAAGACCTCCAAGAGCATCTATTTTATGAGTACCGTTAAGCGTTGAATTATAGAAAGTAGTTTCCTTAAAGCCAATTTCCCTTGCCATGATATTTGTTCCGTTTACAGGATCAAATTCAAAATCTTTTCCTGTTCTGAAAGACATATGGTTTACCGTATTGTTGGTAATAATGTTTTTCAGGGAAATTTTATTATTGCTGTTAAGTTTTAAAGTAAGATTTAGTAAACCGCCTAAGATAATATCGTTCTGATATTTTTCAGTATAATAATCGAAATTCGTATCGGCAAGCTGGTCATTGATCGTAAAGAAACGGTTCTGAGATTCAATTCTTCTTTTGTTGTTGCTGTAGTTAAGAACCGCAATAACACCCAAATCTTTTCCGAAGATTTTTGTATTGAACCCTCCATCAAGCTGGAAACTTAAATTCTCAGGATATCCGATGCTGTTATAGCCCAGATTCTTTACATATTGTTTACCGATTGCTGTTTTACTAGCCTCATCTAAAATACCGAAAGCATTTTTTGCGGGCATATCAGAAGGAAGTTTTCTGTATCCGTCATCAATTCCCAGAAAATCCCATTTTCCACCTTTCTGTATGCGGAATTCCTGTCCCATTGTAATAGAGTTTCCTCCAACACCTACCTGAAGATTGAAAAAGTTTTTATTGGGAATATCTTTAGTATTGACCTGTATAAGTCCTCCTGCCCATTCACCACTGTATTCAGGAATGAAAGTCTTATTGATAACAAGTGTTTCGATAACGTTAGCCGGGAAAAGGTCAAAAGAGAAAGTTTTTCTGTCCGGCTCTGTACTGGATAACTGAATTCCGTTCAGCATAGCTTGATTATAACGGTCTGATAGACCTCTTACAACAATGTATTTTCCATCGGCCAAACTCACACCCGAAACTCTTTTCAGAACCTCTCCTGTGTTTCTGTCCGGGCTTCTTTTAATTGCTTCAACTCCGATTACCTGAGAAACTACCCCTGAATTTCTTTGTAACCCAATGGTAGAAGCTATGGTTTCCTTTCTGGCATTGGATTTTATAACAACACCCTCAATTTCTTTAGTTGATGGCTTGTTCAAAACAATATCAAGATGAGTGTTCGCGTCACTTTTTACAGTAACTTCACTGATCTCTTTTCTGTTATATCCATTGGAAGATACCTTTATAATATAATTGGTTCCCGGTGACAGATTAATAGAGTAGTATCCGGAAATGTCAGTCACTACTTCCTGATTATTTACTGTTATCTTTACACCCTCTATAGGATTGTTGTCTTTCTCATCCAATACTCTACCTTCCAAAACCTGGCTTTGTGCAAAAGCATAGCCGGCGGAAAACAAAGCAAGTAGCATAATACTCTTATGGAGTTGTTTTTTCATTGTTACTTTATCTTACTAGATTCTTTCGGTGCAAAGGAATAAAAGATTAGTGGGGTAAATGGTTTAGGTTGTTTTAATTTTTTTTTAACTAAACATTAATAAAAGCAGGTTATTGTTAACTTTATATGAACGATAATACATTTGTTCATCTGTGCTTTAAAATTTATTAACTTTGACTCTGTAAAAATTGAAAATGAACCAAAAGAAAATACTCTTAATAGACGACGAACTGGATATTTTAGAGATTCTGTCTTACAACCTGGAAAAAGAAGGCTATGATATCTATACAGCCACAAACGGTAACGAAGGAATAGACAAAGCCAAAGAGATCATCCCTGATCTTATCCTGCTGGATGTCATGATGCCGGAAAAAGACGGCATCGAAACCTGTCAGGAACTCCGTAAAGTAAAAGAGCTGCAGAAAACACTCATTGTTTTTCTTTCTGCAAGAAGTGAAGAATTCTCCCAGCTGGCAGGGTTTCAGGCCGGAGCCAATGACTACATTGTAAAGCTGATCAAACCGAAAATTCTGATTTCTAAAGTGAACGCTTTATTACAGCTGACTTCTCAGGTTTCAGATAATGCTAAACTGATCGAGATCGGTGATCTGGTGATCGACAAAGACAATTTCAGAGTTTCCAAGAGCGGACAGCAGTTCCTTCTTCCTAAAAAAGAATTCGATTTGCTTTATCTTCTCGCTTCAAACACTGAAAAAGTATTCAAGAGAGAAGAAATCCTGGAAAAAGTATGGGGTAATGATGTGATCGTAGGAGAAAGAACCATTGATGTCCACATCAGAAGACTGAGAGAAAAGCTGGGAATTAATACCATCCAGACATTAAAAGGAATCGGTTATAAGCTTATTGTTTAATGACTTAAATGCCTATCTTTACATAAACCTATAAAAACTTGTAAAATTGAAATTTTACAGACTTACACTCGTCGCCTCGTGTCTTTTGACACTGGTGATGTTTCTTTTAGTGATCATCTTTGATTCACTGAAAGATATCTATTATCAGACGCCTTTTTTTAAAATTGGTCTTTTTACCTGCCTTATTCTCATTTTCATGATCAATTATGTGGTCCTGGAACTTCTTTTCAACTATTATGGGAAAAAGCAGGTTCGCGGGCTTTCGCAAATGCTTCCGCAGGAAATTGTTCATGACAATAACGAAAACATTACCATTAAAGAATTGGGGGAAAGGTTTTCCGATCTCAACCAGCAGCAGATAACGGAAATCGATATGATGAAAGAAATGGAAAGCTACCGTAAAGAATATATCGGAAATGTTTCCCATGAGCTTAAAACACCGCTGTTTTCCATTCAGGGATATGTAGAAACCCTCAGAGACGGAGGTGTCGACAATCTTACCATCCGCGACAAATATCTGGAAAGGATAGATAAATCCGTGGAAAGACTGATCGCGATCGTTACAGATCTGGATATGATCAACCGTCTCGAGGCAGGAGAAATAAGCATTACGGTTTCAAGATTTGATGTTAACCTTCTCATCAAAGAAATTTTCGAGCTTCTTGAATTTGAAGCTGAAAAACATAATGCAACCCTGCAGATCCAGACTCTTCATCCGCAGATTTTTGTAGATGCCGATAAGCAGAAAATTTCACAGGTTTTCATTAACCTGATTTCCAATGCCATTCATTATGCCAACAGGCAGGAAGCGAAAGTAGCCGTAAAAACCAGTGTTCTTAAAAATAAAGTGCTGATTGAGGTGATCGACAACGGAATGGGAATTAAAGCTGAAGCCCTTCCTAGAATCTTTGAAAGATTTTACCGTGTCGAAACCAGCAGAAGCAGAAGAGAAGGAGGTTCCGGTCTCGGACTGGCTATTGTAAAGCATATCCTGGAAGCCCACAGCGAAAATATTACCGTAGAAAGTGTCTATCTTGAAGGGACTAAATTTAGTTTTATGCTTGAGAAAAGTAAATAATCCTGGCAAAATGTATGAAAAAAAAATATTTTAAAAAATCCTGAAATATTTTTTTGTCACCTGTCATTTATTATATATTTGCAACAGAGATTTATCATAATAATTAAGGCAAAAAAGTAATTTAAGAAACTGATATGGTTTACAAGATCCGCGTAATATTAGATGCGAAAGAGGATATTTTCCGTGATATTGAAGTAAAGGGAAAACAATCACTATGGAACTTACATTTGGGAATTAAAAGTGCGTTCAGTCTGCAGGGAGACGAACTTTCCACTTTTAATATGTTGGAAGACGACGGAACAATAATTAAAAGCGTTCCCCTGGAAGATATGAGTGACGATGGTGATGGCGAAATTATGTCGGATGTATACATTGATGAAGCTTTTGGAAATGTGGGCGACAAAGCTCAGTTCCAGTATGGGCTTCTTGATCTTTGGGAAATGTACTGCGAGCTTGTAGAAATCATCGAAGAAACAAAAGGAGTTAATTATCCTATTACGGTATACAGATTTGGAAATGTACCGTTAAAGGCACCAAGCAAAGGCGGAGGATCCAAGAAAAGATCAGCAATGCCATTGTTAGATGATGATTTCAGTTTCGAGGATGATTTTGGAGGAAGTACCAATTTTGAAGATGAAGATGACGACAGTTTCGACGATGAAGAAGAAGAAAATTACAATGACGATGTTTTCGAAGAAGAAGATGATAACGATGATGAAAGATAACATCTAAACAATACAGGGCCCCGGAGAAAATTCGGGGTCTTTTTTTATATTGACTATTCATGCTTCATACTTTTAACGCTTACCCTGCGAAGCAGAATTCACTATTGACTATTCACATTTACATTTCGACTTCTTCAATTTCTCTGTCTTTAACAAAAAAACATTCCTTACTTTTGCTAAAAATAGATGAATGAAGAAATTAATTCTATTAGCAATAATTGGCCTGGGAATTGTTTCCTGTGCCACTCAAAATACGAAAAACACTATGGATCTGCCGAAGGAATGGAAGCACACGACCAATATTTACGAAGTAAACCTAAGACAATATACACAGGAAGGCACATTTAAAGCATTTGAAAAAGAAATGCCACGCCTGAAAAAAATGGGAATCAAAACCCTGTGGTTCATGCCCATAACACCCATTGCCCAGCAAAATAAAAAGGGAAGCCTTGGAAGCCAGTATGCAGCTTCAGATTACACATCCATTAATCCCGAATTTGGAACCATGAATGATTTCAAACACATGGTGAACGAAGCCCATCGGTTGGGTTTTAAAGTTATCATCGATTGGGTGGCCAACCATACCGGCTGGGATCATGTCTGGACAAAAACACATCCGGAATTCTACCTTAAAGACCCTGACGGAAAATTCCATATTGCTTCAGGAATGGATGATATTATTGAGCTGGATTACAAAAACCAGGAAATGAGACTGGCAATGATAGAGGCCATGAAGTTCTGGGTAAAAGAAACGGGAATTGACGGTTTCAGATGCGATCTTGCCTCTTGGGTAGAAGTGGATTTCTGGCAGCAGGCACGTCCGGAAGTCGAAAAAATAAAGCCGCTTTTCTGGCTGGGAGAATTTGATGAGCTCGAGAGTCCCGAATACGGAAAAGTATTTGATGCAAGCTATTCATGGAAATGGATGCACAAATCTGCAGACTATTATAAGAAAAATGAGCCTCTTCAGGAACTTAAAGATTTGCTGCAAAAATATTCCAATATAGGAGATGCTTCCATGAGAGCCTGGTTTACAGCTAACCATGATGAAAATTCCTGGAACGGAACAGAATATGAAAAATATGGAGTCATTACAAAACCTATGGCCGTATTCTCTGCAACATGGAATGGTATTCCCCTGTTATATTCAGGTCAGGAGCTTCCCAATATGAAAAGGCTTGAATTTTTTGAAAAAGATGTCATCAAATGGACCAATACCTACCAGATGACCGAATTTTATAAAACTTTGCTGGAACTGAAAGCCTCCAATCCTGCATTAAGAGGTGGAGATAGCAATGTATCCACCTATCTTTTAAATACCACAGCCAACGACAAAATTCTGGCTTACGTTAGAAAGAACGGAAAAGATGAAGTGCTGGTAGTTCTCAATATGTCAAAGGAGCCTGTCAACTTCACCATTGAAGATCAGAATCTTTCAGGAGCTTTCCGTAATGTTTTTGACAGGACCAAAAGAGATTTTGACAGTGGGAAAGATTTCACATTCAAAGTTTCAGATTATGCAGTTTTTGAAAAATAAATCAGAAATTGACTATTAAAAAATAAGAAGTACTTATATATCTTTTATTTTTAAAAGTATATTAATCTGTTAAAATATTCAATAGAGGCGGGCTTTAGCCCGCTTATTTTATGCATATTTGTATCGGCTTTAGCCAAAATTTACACGAAACTTCATGCTATGAACAAACAGGAATTATTAAACATCATAAAAGCAAAGCTTACAGAAAAAATACAGTCTTTTGAAAACCTGATTGCAGAAACCCGTGCTTCTAATAATGATACCAAAAGTTCCATGGGCGACAAATATGAAACCGGCCGTGAAATGCTTCAGCAGGAAATCAATAATCTTCAGCGGCAGATGAATGAATCTTTAAATCAGCAGTCTGCGATTCAAAAAATATCAGTTGAACCTTCAGACAAAGTTCAGATGGGAGCTTTGGTCAAAACAGATAAAGGTTTGTTTTACGTTGCCGTATCTGTGGGCGAAATTATTTCTGAAAAACAAAAAGTGATGACGGTTTCTGCAGAATCACCTCTTGTGAAAGCCATGTCAGGGAAAAAAGAAGGGGAGACTTTTGCTGTTAATAATATAATCCAGACTATTCAGAAGATCTGGTAGAACCATTTTATCGGAATTTGAAACTAAAAATTTTTGTTATTTCGATTAAAGATAAAAGAATATGATAGACAGAGCATTCATGAAAATGGATGCTTTTTTATGATCTATAATACACGTAAATCGTTTAATTTTTTCTAAATTTGAACCATAAAAAGCCCTCTCAAAATGCAGAACTACCTGGAACTTTTACAGCATATTTTAGATAATGGAACAGACAAGACGGACAGAACGGGAACCGGAACCAGAAGTGTTTTCGGGTATCAGCTGAGATATGATCTGTCAAAAGGCTTTCCGATGGTGACTACAAAAAAAGTACATCTGAAGTCCATTATCTATGAGTTGCTTTGGTTTTTGAATGGCGATACCAATGTCAAATATCTCAATGACAACGGAGTGACCATTTGGGACGAATGGGCTGATGAAAATGGCGACCTGGGGCCTGTTTACGGAGCACAGTGGAGAAGCTGGCAGGGAGCCGACGGGAAAGTAGTGGATCAGATTACTGAAGTAATAGATCAGATCAAGAAAAATCCCGATTCAAGAAGACTGATTGTTTCTGCATGGAACGCAGCTGAAATTCCCAATATGGCTCTTGCGCCGTGTCACGCCTTGTTCCAGTTTTATGTAGCAGACGGAAAACTTTCGCTGCAGCTGTATCAGAGAAGTGCTGATGTGTTTCTGGGAGTACCGTTCAATATTGCAAGCTATGCCTTACTGCTGATGATGGTGGCTCAGGTTTGTGATCTGGAGGTAGGAGATTATATCCATAGTTTTGGAGATGTTCATATTTATAACAATCATTTTGAACAGGTCAATAAGCAGCTTTCCAGAGAACCAAGGCCGCTTCCGGTTATGAAGCTTAATCCTGAGGTCAAAGATATTTTCAGTTTTAATTTTGAAGATTTTACTCTGGAAAATTATGATCCGCATCCGGGAATCAAAGCTCCGGTAGCTATTTAAACAATTGAATATCCTGCCAAGAATGACTGTTAATATGTAACAAAACCTTATTTTTTATTACTTATCAGTTAAATCTTAAAGGGATGCTAAAAAAGTTACTTTTTCTTTCAACGATCAGTATTTCGGGTGCCGCTTTTTCTCAACAGAATATAAAGGAAAAACTGGGGAATTATTTTGATTCTCTGTTTGTTCATCATAAGGTAATGGGAAGTTTTGCATTTGCAGAAAATGAACACCCGACTTTTGTGAAAGTAATTGGATTTGCTGATGTTGAAAAACAGCAGAAAGCCAATGTAAATACACAATATAGAATTGGCTCGATCAGTAAGACATTTACGGCAGTTTTGGTAATGAAAGCTGTTGAGGAGAAAAAGATTTCCTTAAATCAGAAACTTTCTGAATTTTATCCTGAAATTCCCAACGCAAACAAAATTACAATCGAAAATTTATTGCAGCACAGAACAGGAATTCATAATCTGACCAACGAAGCCGAATACTGGCAATACAATACAAAACCTCAGACAGAAAGCAGCTTAGTTAATATCATCAAAAAATATAAAAGTGATTTTGAACCGGGTTCAAAGCATGAATATAGTAATTCAAATTATATTTTGCTGGGTTTTATTCTTGAAAAAGCATACAAAAAATCTTACGCTGAATTAATTAAAGCTAAAATTACAAAACCGTTAAAATTAACCTTAACGGAAGTTGGAGGAAAGATTGATACATCAAAAGATCAGGCAAAATCTTACCAGTTTACCAACGGAAAATATGAAGTTTCCAATGAAACGGACATGAGTATTCCGATCGGGGCAGGGAATATCATTTCAACACCAAGAGACTTGCTGGAATTCATTCTTGGTCTTGAAAACGGAAAATTAATTAAAAAAGAAAATGTTGATAAAATGAAAAATTTTATTGATAATTACGGATATGGTTTGGTGAAAGTTCCTTTTGATAAATATTCCGGATTTGGTCATACAGGCGGAATCGACAATTTCAGATCAGCATTGTTTTATTTTCCGGATTTGAAAACTGCAATAAGTTTCACGACGAATCAAGCGGATATGGATACCAACGAAATTTCTATCAAAATGGTAGAGGCAGCGATGGGAAAAGATTTTAAAATGCCAAGTTTTGAAACCCTTGAAATTTCGGAAGCTGATTTGCAGAAATTTGTAGGAAATTATGCAAGCCCGGATGTCCCTTTAAAAATTAATATCTTTATCAAAGATAAAAAATTGATGGCTCAGGCAACCGGGCAAGGTGCATTTCCTCTGGAAGCAACTTCTGAGACGAGTTTTAAATTTGATATGGCCGGAATTGTTATCGACTTTTATCCTGCAAAAAAGCAATTCATAATAATTCAGGGAGGAACAAAAAATACCTTTACAAAAGAATAAAATGAAATATTTAAAAATAAATACCGAGCAAACAGTTGATCCGGAAGCATTAAAAAATGCAATTCTTCAAATGAAAGGGGTGATTTCTGTAGATATCATCGACGATGAAAACCCTGATAGTGAACTGAAGAAAGCTTTTGCCAAAACAAAAGAACAGCTTAAAAAAGGAGATTATGAAACTCTCGTTAATGATATTTTTGATATAATAACAAAAAATAATTCTAAGAAATAATAAAATAATACATGAAAAAGGTGATTTTGTCCATTGCTATACTCGGAATTTTCTTTTCCTCGAACGTATCAGCACAGACCGAAACTTCAGGAAGGGAAAAGGCTTACAGAGCCACACATACGAAAGTAACGGAACTTAAACATACCAAGCTTAAAGTCAATTTCGATTATCAGAAAGAGCAGATGGGTGGGGAAGAATGGCTGACAGCCTCTCCGTATTTCTATCCGGCCAATGAATTAACGCTTGATGCAAAGGGAATGCTGATTCATGAAGTAGCTCTTGACAACAACGGAAAAAGATCACCTCTCAAGTATGAGTACAAAGATGAGATTCTGAAGATTACCTTGGATAAAACCTATCAGAAAAACCAGGAATATACGGTATATATCAAGTATACGGCACGTCCGAATGAGGTAAAGCAGAAAGGGAGCATGGCAATTAATGATGCCAAAGGACTGTATTTCATCAATACACAGGGGCAGGATCCGGATATGCCGACTCAGATCTGGACACAGGGAGAAACAGAATCTTCTTCTGCATGGTTCCCGACCATCGATAAACCGAATCAGAAGACTACTCAGGAAATTTATATGACCGTCCCTGATAAATATGTAACCCTCTCCAACGGAATTTTAAAAGATTCGCAGAAAGAAGGAAACAATTTGAGGACAGACCATTGGGTAATGGATAAAAGACATGCTACCTATCTTTTCTTTATGGGAGTAGGGGAATATGCTATCGTTAAAGACAAATGGAAGAATATTCCGGTAGATTATTATATCGAAAAAGAATACGAACCTTATGCAAAACAGATTTACGGAAATACTCCGGAAATGATTGAGTTTTTCTCCAAAAAGATGGGCTATGATTACCCTTGGGCAAAATATGCACAGATCTCAGGAAGAGACTATGTAAGCGGTGCCATGGAAAATACAACGGCCACTCTTCATGGAAGTGATATCCTTCAGAAGCCGGGACAGCTGATCGATGAAAACAAATGGGAAGATACCATTGCCCATGAATTATTCCATCACTGGTTCGGAGATCTTGTGACGGCAGAAAGCTGGAGTAATTTAACAGTAAATGAATCATTTGCCAACTATTCCGAATACCTCTGGAATGAATATAAATACGGAAAAGACCAGGCAGACTACCACCAGATGACCGATGTAAATATGTACATCCACAATCCGGCTGATTTCAAGAAAAATCTCGTGAGATTCAACTATGATTCCCGCGAAGATGTTTTTGACCTGGTGACTTATCAGAAAGGGGGAGGAATCCTTCATATGCTGAGAAATTATCTGGGTGATGATGCTTTTTTTGCCGGAATGAACGACTATCTGAAAACCAATGAATATCAGAATGCAGAGGCTCATCAATTAAGACTTTCTTTTGAAAAAGTTTCGGGGAAAGATCTGAACTGGTTCTTCAATCAATGGTATTTCGGAAGCGGAAATCCAAAGATCAATTATTCATTTACTTTCGAGCCGGTAAAAAAGCAGGTGGCAGTAACGATCAGCCAGACCCAGGAGCAGCCATTCGAGTTTCCTCTTGCCATCGATGTATATGACAACGGAAAGTCGAAAAGATATAACGTATGGGTAAATGCCGAAGCGAAGAATACATTTAATTTTGATGCTTCCAAAACTCCTGATCTTGTGAACATCAACGCAGACGGAATTTTACTGGCAGATATCACAGACACCAAAACTCCGGAGCAGAACCTGATGCAGTTCACCAACTCTAAAGAATTCAAGAGCAGATACAACGCTTTATCAGCTATAAAAGATCAGGTAGGAAAAAATCCGGCCGCCACAAAATTGTTGGCTGCTGCATTAAAAGATCCTTATTTCAGAACAAGAATCAAAGCTCTTCAGCTGATGGATCTTTCAAATCCTGAACAGATGAAAGCTTTAGGTACAGATGTTGAGAAATTAGCTTCCAACGACCCTAAAACCTTGGTGCAGGCTGCTGCAATTTCGGCTTTGGCCAAGACCAAGGATAAAAAATACCTTCCGCTTTTTGAAAAAGGAGTAAATGCTGTCTCCAATGCTGTAAAAGGAACTTCATTAAGCGCTGTTGTAACTATCGATCCGTCAAAGGCTAATACAATGGCTGATAAAATTGATCTTGAAGGAGCTTCAGACGAGTTGCTAACCCAGTTGCTTCCGGTGATTGTAAAGAATAAAGTAACTTCACAGATGGCCAATATCACCCCGCTTGTTGCCTTTTATCCGTTTATCAAATTCCAGAATCCGGAATTGGGTAAGTCTGCAGAAGAAGGATATAACTGGATCATGAGTTCAGATAATCTGAAAGCTACTGAAAATATTACCAAAATAATCAGTCATGCAAAAGGTGAAATGGGAGATAATCCTCAGGTAAAAATGATGATTTCCCAGATGCTGAAAGATGGCTTAAGTAAAAAAATGGAACTGCTGAGACAGAATCCCCAGAGTGCTGCAAGTATCAACAAACAGATCGATGCAATAAATAAAGCTATTGAAGATTTTAAATAAACAGATCATTGAAATTGCTGAGAATATAAAACCGCTGTACCGAACAGCGGTTTTTTTATGATTTTTGTATTTAAAAGACAAATTATGCCTGAGAATTGAGGGCTTATTCAAACATCATTTTATAAATTCGTATAAAAATTTAGAATAAAATGACTTTTGGAATTGAGGCTGCGGGCTATTATGTGCCATCTTTGTACTTAGAGATCAAAGATTTGGCGGAGAAAAGAGGAATTGAACCTGCAAAACTGGAAAAAGGATTAGGACTGCATAAAATGGGCTTTCCTGATGTTCATGAAGATACCGCTACATTTGCTGCGGAAGCTTTACTAAAACTGATCAGAGATCATGATCTTCATCCTAAAGATATAGCCAGAATTTATCTGGGAACTGAAAGTGCCCTGGATGCGGCAAAACCCACAGCTTCTTACACAATGCAGATGATAGAAAAAGCTCTGGAAAAAGAATTTGGGGAAAGATGTTTCAGAAACTGCGATGTTGTGGATATGACTTTCGCCTGTATCGGAGCAGTAGATGCACTGCATAATTCCCTTGACTTTGTAAGAGTAAACCCTGACAAAAAAGCAGTGGTTATCGCCAGCGATTATGCCAAATACGAACTGGCTTCTTCCGGAGAATATACCCAGGGAGGAGGGGCAGTTGCTCTGCTTATTTCATCAAAGCCGGATCTTTTGGAGATTGAAAATAACTGGGGAGTGGCTACCGAAGGCGTTTTTGACTTTTTTAAACCCAGAAGAGCCTACATGAAGGAAGATCTGAATTCGGTTCCCGAAACATTCCCTGATAAAATTGAGATCTTTACGGATGAGCCGGTTTTTGACGGGCAATATTCAAATCAATGCTATCAGGACAGGATCAGGGAAGCTTACCAGCATTATAAAGAAATTACAGGAAAAAATAAGCCTTATGAAGACTGGAAATACCTTATTTTCCATCTTCCGTATGCCTTTCACGGGAAAAGAGTTTTTACAGAGATTTACAGCTTAGAAAACGGACTTCCGTATGACACATCTGACGAGCAGAAAGCTGTTGCAAAATCAGAAGACTATCTTCATTTTATCAGTGAAAAGATTGAAAGATCACAGCGGGCTTCTTCCGAAATAGGAAATATGTATACCGCTTCCATCTTTATGGCATTTCTTTCTGCAATACAGGCTTCTTTTGATGAAGGTGAAGAGCTGGCAGGCGCAGAAATAGGCTTTTTAGGATACGGAAGCGGTTCAAAATCTAAAGTTTTTGCCGGAAAAATATCCCAAAACTGGAAGTCAGCTGTTTCAAAATGGAACTTATTTGAAAGCCTAAAAAACAGAACGGCAGTTGATTTTGAAACTTATGAAAAGCTTCATAGAAAACAGCTTCAGACTTCTGTTAATAAAGATTATAAAGGTTTCGGACTGACTTCAGTAGAATCTGAAAATCCTGTTTTAAAAGGAGCCAGATACTATCATTATAAAGATTAAAAGTTTGTCTATATGTGGTGATAAATTATTCTGATATTCTTGAAAAATTAGTTAAATTTGCTCACTTTTTATTGAGCTCTTTTGGTTTAATGGAAAGAATAAATAATTTTTAAACACATATTATGAAAAAAACATTATCAGTTCTTGGTCTGGTTATCTGTGGACTACTATTCTCTCAAGATATCGCATTCAGTAAATTATATGGTCATGCAGATCCTGTAAATTATTATTTAGGGAGTTATCCCGTGACAGGTTCTTCTGGCTTGGATATTAATTGGTATGGTGGGGTAAGGCTTCGAACATTTGCTGGAGTAGGTCTTCAATTACTGGATAACGGAAATGTTGGAGTTGGGACATCAACTCCTACGGCTAAATTCGATGTGAATTTTGGAAACGAACCAAAGGCAATCAGATTCTTTCAGCCTTCTGCAACTCAAAACCCTGTTGATACGTTGATTTCTTCCCTGATGTTTACATGGTATAATAATCATGCAGATATAGGCATTATTAGAGGAGGTGGAGATAATATTATTGGGCTTGGATTTAGATTTAATGGTGACGAAAAAGTAAGGTTTACGCCAAATGGGAATGTGGGAATAGGTACTTCAAGTCCAGTTTCTAAATTAGATTTAGGAACTAATTACTCTGATCCGTCAACTTTTCCTAATAAGATTACACTTTGGTCAGGAGGTTCAAATAATTACTTTGGTTTTGGAATAAGCACTGCAAGTTTAGATTATTTTTCCCAGGGGCAGCACCGTTTTTTTGTTGGATATAATGGGTCTCCAGGAATTGAGGTTCTTACTTTAAAAGCTAACGGAAATGCAGCCCTTCAAGGGAAATTAGAAGCGAAAGAAGTAAAAGTAACACTTACGCCGACTGCTGACTTCGTATTTGAAAAAGACTATGATCTTCCGAAATTAGAAGATGTTGAAAAGCATATTAAAGAAAATAAGCATTTGCCGGAAATAGCTTCTGCTAAAGTTATGGAGCAGGAGGGTGTAAATGTTGGTGAATTTCAGATCAAACTTTTGCAAAAGATCGAGGAGCTTACCCTTTATTCCATAGAGCAGAATAAGCAAATCAAAAAACTCCAGGAAGAAAATCAGACTTTAAAATCTCAATCCGAAAAAATTAATAAATTGGAAAAACAGATAGAGCAGATTTTAGAGAAAAAATAAACGATTCAGAAAAATAAAAAAGAGCAGATTCTTCTGCTCTTTTTAGTTTATTCAAAAAATATTTTTTCATTTTGATAGCTCTTCGGTGTAACGCCCACCAGTTGTTTAAACACTCTTGTAAAATAATTTGTATCCGAGAATCCTGTCTGATAAGCGGTTTCCTTAATGCTGTTCTGCCCGGCGAGTAATTCTTTTGCCTTGTTGATCCTTTCCTGCAGGATAAAATCGTTCGGTGAAGTTCCCAGCTCATCTTTAAACATTTTAAAGAAATTGGACTTGCTCACATAAGCCAGTTTCGCCATACTGTCAATAGAAAGCTTCTGGTGCAGATTTTTACGGATATAATCTACCGCAAAACCTATCCTGGACTTATTTTTAGCAATATTTTTTTCCACCATGCTTCTCGCCTGGGTCTGCATAAGCCTGATCAGGAGTTCTTTCAGAGCAAAATCTGCCATGATATCCTTCTGGGAATTATCATCCATCGCAATTCTCATGATATTATTGGTAGCAGACGCTAAGGATTTATTATTAAAAAGAAAAAATTCATCCAGCTGAATATTCCATTGGGAAGTTTCATCCGCTTTGGGAAGACTGTAATTTAAATAGTTAAGCGAATCTTCTATAAAATCAGGATTAAGGCTTAAAGAAATACATTGCGTAGGCGATTCGTCTGCTTCAGGAAAATCAATGACCATGGTTTCACCAGGTGCGACGAGAATGCTTTCACCGGGAAAGTAGTCAAAATAATTTGTTTTATTATCCAGCTTCATATGTTTTTTTCCTCTCAGCATAGCTGTAAAGGCAATGTTTTCAAAGTGAAGTTTTACTCCGAAAGCAGCTTTATGGGTTTCGTATATACTGAATTCACAGTTGTTTAGATTGAATTTTGTCTGGTTTTCAACAAGGTTCAATAACTGGCTCTCCTTCTTTAATTCAGGAGTATTTAATAAAAATTTATTATTGTTATTCATTTCTAAACATTTTGTAAAACCCAATCACTCAAATATATAAATTTTAGACCTACACTGTTGTTAATAAAATTATAAAATTAAACATCTGCACTATTGTGATATTTTTTTACACGATTGTGCTATCACTTTTTCATCGGGAAATGTAATTTGGCTTTACGAAAAAAATAAAATTACATTAATATGAGCACTATGACAGAACCGAAATCAGAAACCGCTTTTCAGTGGCCTGAATTCAAAAACAAATATGATAATTACATTGACGGTAAATTTACACCTCCGGTAAACGGACAGTATTTCAATGTAGTTTCGCCGGTGAATGGTAAAAACTTCACGCAGGTAGCACACTCTTCCAAAGAAGATCTGGAGCTGGCTGTAAATGCTGCAGACAAAGCATTCCAAACCTGGAAAAACACTTCATCTACAGAAAGAAGCGTTATATTAAACAAAATTGCAGACAGGATCGAGCAGAACCTTGAATACCTTGCCATCGTTGAAACCATCGACAACGGGAAAGCGGTAAGAGAAACACTGGCTGCCGATTTGCCTCTTGCTATAGACCATTTCAGATATTTTGCTTCCGTGATCCGTGCAGACGAAGGTTCTCACAATGAACTGGATAAAGATACCGTTTCCCTGATCGTTCACGAACCGCTGGGAGTAATTGCCCAGATCATCCCTTGGAATTTCCCGATTCTGATGGCCGTATGGAAATTAGCTCCGGCTCTGGCAGCAGGAAACTGCGTTGTACTGAAACCTGCTGAAAGTACTCCGGTTTCCATCCTGGTGCTGATGGAAATTATCGGTGATCTGTTGCCTGCAGGTGTTATTAATATCGTTAACGGTTTTGGTGCAGAACTGGGAAGAGCATTAGTGACAAATCCTAAAGTTTCAAAAGCGGCATTCACAGGCTCTACGGCTACAGGGCGTCTTGTGATGCAGTATGCTACAGAAAATATTATTCCGGTAACCCTTGAACTGGGAGGAAAATCTCCGAACGTTTTCTTCAGTTCCGTAATGGATGCAGATGATGAATTCCTTGATAAAGCGATTGAAGGTGCTGTACTTTTTGCCCTGAATCAGGGTGAAATCTGTACCTGTCCTTCAAGACTGCTGGTTCAGGAAGATATTGCAGACGCATTTATCGCAAAAGTGGTCGAAAGAGTAAAAGCCATCAAAGTAGGAAATCCGCTTGATAAAACCGTAATGATGGGTGCTCAGGCTTCCCAGATCCAGAAAGATAAAATATTGTCTTACATTCAGTTAGGAAAAGAAGAAGGAGCAGAAGTTCTTGTGGGCGGTGACGTAAATAATGTGGGTGAAGACTTAGAGGATGGTTTCTATATCCAGCCGACTATTTTCAAAGGTAACAACAGAATGAGGATCTTCCAGGAAGAGATCTTCGGTCCGGTGCTGGCATTTACGACTTTCAAAGATGAAGAAGAGGCTGTAAAAATTGCCAATGATACCATCTATGGCCTTGGAGCGGGAGTTTGGACAAGAGATGCCCACCAGCTGTATAATATTCCGCGCCAGATCCAGGCAGGAAGAGTTTGGGTGAATCAGTATCATTCCTATCCTGCAGGAGCACCTTTCGGAGGGTACAAGCAATCGGGAATCGGTAGAGAAAATCATAAAATGATGCTGGACCACTACCGTCAGACTAAAAATATGCTGATCTCCTACAACAAAAACAAATTAGGTTTCTTTTAATTTTAAATATTAGGGCGTGCCCGTTTGCCCCGGCAGAGCCGGGGCAAAACGGTCGGGCTTTTCCAGGGCTTCACTTCGTTTCGGTGCTCCATTTCATTCCGCACCGGCTCGTTCCTCGCCGCCCTTCCTATCCCTCACGCGAAAAGTATAGCCATTCTCTTGGAATTGACGGTTTAATTACAGCATTTTTAAGACATAATAGCTCAGAGATTTGGATAAAAAGAAGACCCATGTACAAGGATATTTTTTTGATTTGAAATTGCTTCATTTCTCAAAATGCCAGCTGTATACAATTTTATCGGAGATAAAATCTTTGCGCCTTAAAACAAGAGGAAGATAAAAAAACTTTTGTGCCTTTGCTATTAAAAAATGTATTAAGAAGAAGAGTTCATTATTAAATCTTTGTACCTTAATAGAGACAAACCTGTTTAATTAAAAGAAAAATGGAAACGACAATATCCAGATTATCAGCAACGGAAAAAGCACTCGATGTTATCTATCAGCTGGAAGATAAATATGGCCCCCTGATGTTTTACCAGGCAGGAGGGTGCTGCGAAGGCACTCAGCCGCAATGTTTTGAAAAAGGCGGATTTTTTCCGAGGATGAATGATGCTATGATAGGGACCATCAACGGGCATGAATTCTGGATAGACCGCGATTTATTCGAGTATTGGAAATATTCCCATTTCACACTGGATGTTACAGATGGTTTCGGGCCAGGAGGTTTTTCTCTGGAAACTCCTTTAGGCAAGACATTCAAAGTCCAATACAGACTCTTCACCAAAGAAGAATATAAACATCTGGAGCCAGTAAAACGCAGTGAATAACATATCGACCATCAACACCGATCTTTGAAACAATCGGCTAGAAAAAAACATATCCGGTCAACTTAATCAGTCAGAAAATAATTATCCAAACTATCGCAGATCAAGAGGATTATAAGCATAGATTTGAACCAATCGTAGAAATATACACTATACCTGCTCTTTATTCTTTTCTCTTTGTTCTTTATTCTTTATTCTTTTTCTCTTTATCCCATCAGACCTTGACAAACCGGTTCACAAACATTGCCGCCACGATATCTCCCACAGCATTAAGAACCGTAGCTAAAGGATCCACCAGCGTCCCGATAATCATCACTGCAGGAATAGCTTCCTGTGGTAGTTTATAAACCGAAATCATCAGCATTTCACCGATATACCCGCCGTTCGGAATTCCACCTGCTACAATGCTTACAAAAACGGTGATTCCTAAAGCCAGCAATAAATTCGCCGGATCAAAAAAGTCTTTTCCGATGATCAGAAAGGCAACATATATCTTAATAATGGAAGACATGGAAGATCCGTTTTTATGCAGGGTTGTTCCAATAGGAATAACAAGGTTTGCAATAGAATCCGGAATGCCAATTTTTGATGCGGCCAGAAGATTGGCAGGCATA
The DNA here is from genome assembly GCF_058245105.1 of Chryseobacterium sp. UF-81. Lineage (NCBI taxonomy): Bacteria > Pseudomonadati > Bacteroidota > Flavobacteriia > Flavobacteriales > Weeksellaceae > Chryseobacterium > Chryseobacterium sp. UF-81. The sequence goes on from NZ_JBSIBX010000001.1 coordinate 197,342, forward strand.
GTGGCAAAGCTACTGCACGTGCTCAGAGCAGTGAGAGTAGGGTAGAGCGCATTCGTCCAGAAGCTTTTGATTCCTTTTTGTCCGTTGGCCATAAAAGCATACAGAGAAAAAAATACAAAGAAATAAACGATTCCTGCAATATAATAAAGTCCTAAAGGCTTAGCGTAAAATCCAAAAAGCTGAGGCCCCAGAGTGGCTACCTGATAGGCGAAATAAGCCCCAAGACCGATAGGCGCCAGCTTCATGATCAATAAAAGAAGCTCTTTCATCACCTCATATCCAGAAGCAATAAAAACTCTGAACGGCTGTCCTTTTTCTCCGGCCTTACGGGCAGCAAATCCGGTCATGAAAGCAAAAATAAGAAGAGCCAGCATATTTTGTCTTGAAAAAAGCTGCGTAAATTCTCCAACAGTAAAAAAGCTTACAATCCTGTTCCCCCAACTGTCTTCACTAACGGTTTCGGAAATGAGTTCAGAACTGCCGGAAACACCGGAAACAGGAAATACATAGACTACACAGATTGTAAAAATGGCTGCTGTCAAAATAAAAAACAAGAAAGTAAAGGACATCACTAAAATGATCCTTCCAAACTTAGACTGCTGTTCCAGTGAAGCTATAGAATTGGAAACGGCAAAAAATACCAATGGTACCACACTCACAAAAAGGAGGTTCAGAAAAATATCCCCCAATGGCTTAATGTATTCCACTACACCTGGAGCAGTAATGCCTATAATGCTTCCTGCAACAATTCCTAAAAGTAAAAGTATAATTCCTGAGTAGTTTTTCAGTACCTCTTTCATTCAATGCTTTTTATCAAAGATAGGTTTATTTTAACATTCTCTTATATAATTTTCAGGGTCAAATTTCATAAATTTGAGTAAATATCGTTTCTATGGCTTATATAGATTACTATAAAATTTTAGGCGTAGATAAAGGCGCAACACAGGATGACATTAAAAAAGCTTACCGTAAACTGGCGAGAAAGCTTCATCCTGATCTCAATCCGGGTGATAAAGAAGCAGAGAAGAAATTCAAAGAATTGAATGAAGCCAATGAAGTCCTGAGTAACCCTGAAAACCGTGCTAAATATGATAAGTATGGGGAAAACTGGAAACATGGTGAAGAATACGAAAAAGCCCAGCAACAGCAAAGACAGTATCAGCAGCAGAATTATGGCAGCGGCGGTTTTTCCGGTGCTGATTTTGGTGAGGGTGAAGATTTTTCAGATTTTTTCCAAAGTATGTTTGGCGGTGCAGGTGGAGGTTTCGGAAGAAGTTCACGGGGAAGCTCCTCAGGAAAATTCAAGGGACAGGATGTTCACGCTGAATTAAATTTAAGCTTAAAAGACGCAGCCCAGACCCATTCGCAAACTTTTGACATCAACGGTAAAAAAGTAAGAATTACAATTCCGGCCGGAGTATATGACGGACAGCAGATCAAACTGAAAGGACATGGAAGTCCTGGTTTTAACGGGGGTCCAAACGGAGATCTGTATATTACCTTTAATATTCCTGTAGATCCTAATTTTGAAAGAATCGGAGATGACCTGAAAACTAAGGTTTCTATAGATCTGTACACTGCTGTTTTAGGTGGCGATATAAAAGTGACTACACTGGACGGAAGCGTTAACCTTAAAGTAAAACCGGAAACCCAGAACGGAACAACAGTAAGGCTGAAGGGGAAAGGCTTTCCGGTGTATAAGAAAGAAGGCCATGCCGGAGATCTTTTTGTGACGTATGAGGTGAAGCTGCCGACCAATCTGACGGAGAAGCAGAAAGAACTTTTTGAACAACTTAAAAATTCCTAAGTCATGAGTGAAAGAATATCGCGGGAAGAACTCGTAAAAATATACAATATAGAGATCACTTTTTTTGATGAATTGGTAGACGAGGGTTTACTGCATGTAGAAACAGAAAATGAGGTCCGGTATCTGCTCTATGAAGACCTGCCTGTTTTTGAAAAGTTTACCAACTGGCATTATGATCTGGAAATTAATCTTCCCGGTTTGGAAGTCATCCATCATATGCTTCGGAAAATGGAAGATTTAAAGAAAAAAAACCGTGATCTGATGAATAAACTTTCTGCAATAAGTAACCAATATGAAGATATTTGATTTAGTTTTGTAATCTTTAAAAACAAACTAAATATTTCTGAGAATGAATGGAGAGAAAATCATTAAATTAAATGTAAACAGAAAGGATTTCGAGGAAATTTATTTCACCGGTAACCAGGGAAGTTTGTTTTTTTCACCGACTACCAAAGGAAAAACGGTTACTACGGCAGTTATAGGATTAATTCTATTGATCTTATTTTGTTTTAAAGATGATTTAAGCAAAGAAAAGTTTGGGATTCTGTATTTCGTGAGCTTTTTATTCCTGCTTTGTACGGTTTATCTTTCATTAAGCATCAACAAGGTTTCCCGGTGGAAAAAAGATGTTAACAGATATTTAAAGTCTCTGGAAGATTCTGAAATCTATGAGATCCGTTTTAATGATGATATATTTAATGTTAATCTTAATCATCAGGAAGAGCTCAGCAAATGGGAAGATTTCAAGGTATATGATATCAATGATTCATTCATTGCCCTGGAAGGAAAATACAATTATATGTTTCCTGAAAAATCAATGAGTAAGGGAGATTACAGCATCTTAAAACAGACGATAAAGAAAAACATCAAGCCATAAAAAAATCAGAGCAAAACGCTCTGATTTTTTATTTATGTAAAAGGTAAATACCTTATTCGTTTTTGATTAATCCAACCATCCCATTTCCTTCATCCACTCGTCATTGTAGATTTTTCCTACATACCTTGAACCGTGGTCGTGAAGAAGAACAACAATTACATCATCTTTCGTGAACTGGTCTTTCATCTGGATCAGAGAAGCAATTGCACTTCCTGCAGAATATCCGCAGAAAATACCTTCTTCTTTGGCAAGTTTTCTTGCATAAATAGCACCGTCCTTATCCGTTACTTTTTCAAAATGATCAATAACAGACATATCGTAATTCTCAGGAATAATATCTTCCCCGATTCCTTCTGTGATATACGTATAGGCATGATCATAATGAAGCTCACCCGTCTCGTGGAATTCTTTCAAAATAGAACCGTACGTGTCAACACCAATTACTTTAATGTTCGGATTTTTCTCTTTGAAAAATGTTCCGCAACCTGTAACAGTACCTCCTGTTCCGGCACCTGCTACAAAATGTGTAAGCTTCCCATCTGTCTGTTCCCAGATTTCAGGAGCAGTGGATTCGTAATGAGCTGCTCTGTTCGATAAATTATCGTATTGATTCACGTACCATCCGTTTTCTGTTTCTTTAGCCAGTCTTTTGGAAACTGAATAATAAGAACGCGGATCTGTAGGCTTCACATCCGTAGGGCATACAATCACTTCTGCTCCTACAGCACGAAGGATGTCGCATTTCTCTTTTGACTGTTTGGAATTGGTTACAAAAATACATTTGTAGCCTTTGATGATGGCTGCAAGAGCCAGTCCCATTCCTGTATTTCCTGAGGTCCCTTCAATAATGATCCCTCCGGGTTTTAATCTGCCGTCTTTTTCGGCATCTTCTATCATTTTGAGGGCCATTCTGTCCTTTACAGAATTCCCTGGATTGAATGTCTCTACTTTTGCTAAAACTAAAGCAGGAAAGTCCTCTCCCAATACTTTATTAAGTTTTACAAGAGGAGTATTCCCTATCGTTTCAAGAATATTTTTTGCGTATTTCATAAATGTTTTATAAGCGGTACAAAGATAATGCTTTAAAAATTAGCTGTATAATTTAAAGATTATGATTTATAAATGGGAATGGTAAATAGTTAATGTGAATTTTTTACTTACGGTCATTGAATTGGATTGATTGCATCCTGTTCATTAATAATTGTATAAAGTGAATGGTGAATGGTGAATGGTGAATTTTTAAACTAAAACAGAATTGATCACTGTTTTTATTATTGACAATTGACTCCTTCACAATTTCACATTGTTAGTTGTATTTAATTGCCTTCACAGGAGATATCTTACTGATCAGGTAGCTTGGAACAATCAGAGCCAGTCCTGAAATAAGCAGAATTCCTAAAGAAATAGAAATAATGGCTACAGGATTGAGATCTACCGGAACCGTACTTACATAATAGTTCTCAGGATTAAGCTTAATGATACCGAAGAATTTCTGAATCAGAATCAGGCCCAGACCTATGGCATTACCATAAAGAAGTCCCGGGATCATGATGATCAGTGTATAATTAATGAACGTAGCCCGTATCTGTGAATTGCTTGCTCCCAGCGTTTTCAGAAGTCCGATAGAATTCGTTCTTTCAATAATGAGAATCAAAAGAACCATAATGATGTTGATCACAACAACAATCAGCATAATGATGATGATCAGAGCAATATTAGTGTCAAAAATACTGATCCAGTCATTAATCTGCGGGAATTTTTCCGTTGCTTTTTCAGCATAGTTTTTATAGCCGATCAGTTTTTCAATTTCCGGAAAATCTTTGTCGATGTCATTCACATTTTTAAAGAATATATCAAGCCCGCCAATCTCATCCAGCTTCATTTCCTGAATTTTTCTTACATGGTTGATGCCGCCGATAACGAACTGCTCATCAATCATTTTAATATCGGTTTTATAAATTCCTATCACTCTGAATTTACGGTAGATCGGCTTCTGGTCTGCTTTTGAAAATACGGTAACAATACTGTCTTTAACCTTCAGATGAAGATCATTGGCAATCTTCTGTGAGATGGTCACATCATTGTTAAAGCCTTTTTCTGTTACTTTAGGAGTGGTACCGGCAACAAGAAATTTTTTGAATCTCAAACTGTCAAAATCCTTTCCGACTCCCTTGAATATAATGCCTGAAAAATTATGCTCATTACGCATAATTCCCGTTACTGTTGAATATTTCTGAACGCTTTCTACATCCGGAAGGTTTTTAATTTTCTGAATGTTCAGTCCCTGATTGTCAAGAACAGACGTATTGTAAGAGGAATTGGATCTTGTAGACCGTACCGTAATGTGTCCGCTGAAATCTGCCAGCCTCTCTTTGATGGCCTTCTTGGAACCGAAGCCCGTAGATACGGTAATCAAAGAAACAATGATCCCCAAAGCTACAGAAAGCCTGCCGATGAAGATGATAACCCTTGAAAGGTTATTTTTGTTATCTTTGGAAAACGCTATTTTTCTAGAGAAATATAAAGGAAATTTCAAGCTTATGAATTTAGATTTCAAAATTAAAAATTTACTTCTTATTTGCCTAATTTTTTTAGGAGTATTCAATCAATATTATTCTCAGGCTCAAGTTCAGCCGGATTTCAAAACCGGTGCTGATCAGTTTCAGCTTTATCTGCCGCTGCTGAAGAATAAAACCATCGGAGTGGTAACCAACCAGACGGGGCTGATGAGTGATAAAAACCATGTGGTGGATTTTCTGGTAAAAAACAATATCAGGATTAAAACAATTTTTGCTCCTGAACATGGTTTCAGAGGAGATGCAGACGCAGGCGAAAAAGTAAAGAACGGCGTAGATACCAAAACAGGAATCCCGATTATTTCTTTATATGGAAACAACAAAAAGCCAAAGCCGGAGCAATTAAAAGGAATTGATATTGTTGTTTTTGATATTCAGGATGTTGGTGTCAGGTTTTATACCTATATTTCAACTTTAGCCTACCTGATGGAAGCCGGAGCCGAAAATAATGTAGAAATAATGGTGCTGGACCGCCCGAATCCACACGATGGTTATACAGACGGGCCTGTTTTAAAAAAGAAATGGTCAAGTTTTGTAGGAATGCATGAAGTTCCTGTAGTATACGGATTAACTATAGGAGAGTACGGGAAAATGGTGAATGGAGAAAAGTGGCTGAAAAATGGAGTTCAGGCCAAATATACCCTGATCCCTATGAAAAATTACCACAAAAAGCAGCGCTATCCGATTTTGGATAAACCTTCCCCGAATCTGCCTAATGATAAATCGATCAATCTATATCCAAGCTTATGTTTTTTTGAAGGAACCCAGGTTTCTGTAGGAAGAGGTACAGATCTGCCATTCCAGATCTATGGTTCTCCATGGACGCAGGGATTTCCTTATCAGTTTACACCAAAACCTAATTTTGGAGCAAAAGATCCTTTTCTGAACGGAAAGCTTTGTTATGGTGAAGATCTTTCAGCTTATCCGAAAGATCTCAGACAATTGAATCTTGAGTGGCTGATTAAATCTTATAAAGGCTATAAGAATACAACACAAGGCTTCTTTCTGGAGAATTTGTTCTTTGATAAGCTCGCCGGAACGGATGAATTAAGAAAACAGATCATAGCCGGAAAATCTATTCAGGAAATCAAAGCTTCATGGAAAAGTGACCTGGAAAAGTTCGAAAAGATCCGTACTAAGTATGTTGTGTATCAGGACTAATTTTTTTGAAAAATAATAGTCAATTTGGCTTTTCCGGTGAATTTTACAACATGTAATTCAAAATTGACTGGCGAAGCCAAATTCACAACTGACCCTTCACTGTGGAATCAATCAAAATTCTGCGGAGGATTTTTATCGTTCTTACCTTTATTAAGAATGAAAAGGCCAAGTGATAAACCTATTACCCCTGCAAAAGCTGTCATCAACGCTCTTTCCAGTTTGTCGGGCAGGTCATTTCCGATGTAATTCATTAAAAAAAGAATCACAAAAGTGATTACTGAAATAATAATATGATTTTTTCCGAACAGTTTCATGCTGTTATTTTAGTTTATAAGAAATCATGACACCTCCTCTGTAAGGAAGGATCTCTCCGCTTTTATTAAATTTTTTAGCTGATTCATACCGTTGTCCGGTGGTGCGGTCATACCCTTTATAGAAGTCCTGTGATGTACCTACCGTTGCATATACATCAATATTCCAGCGGTCAGATACCTTAAATTGATATCCTCCTGTCACACCTAATATAAATGATACTCCTTTTTGATACAAATTTGATGATATGAATACTTCATTTTTATCATTTATATATGGTGTATCTTTCCAATAGTTCCATTTTTGAAGTACAAATGCTGAGGCGGCAATATTAGCTCCTACATACCAATGGCTGAATGCTTCATTGAAATAATATCTTCCCTCCAGGGAAAGAGAATAATACTGAAATTCATGTCCTGCAAAAGACTTCCATGGAGACACCAGTACATCACCCTGCATTGTGATCTTTGGAGTTAATTGCTTTTCAAGACCGATATTTATAAGTCCAATTGAAGCCAGAAGTGCATTTCCTTTAATGTATAGACCTTTTTCCTGTTCTTGTTCCTGGGCTGTCAGCATTGCTGCAGACAAAAGTGTGATAGATGTGGTAAGAAATTTGTGTTTTAGCATTTATTTTATTTGTTTCAATAATTCTTCAGCAAGTTTGGAGTCTTTATTGGTCTGAACGGCCATATTTTTAGACATTTCTGCGTAGCTTTTGGCCATTTCTTTATTTCCGGTAAGAAAATAAAGCTTGGCAAGAATGTAAGTGTTTTCTGATGTTTCGCCACGCATTACGGATTTCTCTGCCCATTCCGAGGCTTTCTTCAGGGATGCTGGATTTTTGATGTGATCACTGAATATCCAGGCTGCTCTCAGCAGTTCATTGGGCTCAAATGCATCGGAGTTTTTATAATATTCCAGAGCTGTTTTTTCGAACTCCGGGAAATTGGCATTCTGTTCATAATAGCTGAGCTTTGTCTGATTCAGTTTGGATTGCGCGAGCTGTTTTCCTACTAACGGTTCTGCTGTTTTCATAAAATACTCATCGTTGATCCTTTTATTTTTATCATCAATAGACTGTTCTACGATTTTTGAAAGCTTCAGCTGATTGTCAAATTCATTGTATGTCTCTTCCGGCAGATATTTAATAATTTCAGCCTTTCTTGATGTAAATGTGCTGTAGTTGCTATCTTCCGTTGACTTTACAAAAAATAACAGGAAACCTATTTCCTCTTTAGAAATTTCTTCTGTTTTCTTTTTGTTTTCAAAATATCGTTCGGAAGCTTTTTTAGCAAAGTCGTAATCTGAAGAGGAGTTCAGTTTCATAATGTTGATAAGGAATTCCGGATCCTTTTCTCCATTGGCAAAACGTTCTTTTAAAGAACCTTTTTTATTGCCTGCAGAATTAATATCCTGAGCCATGGCCACAAACATGCTTTGCTCCATATAACCGGAATTCTGAGAAACAAGCTCACCTTCACCATTCAGGAAAAGATAAGTAGGATAGGAGCGTATACCATATTTTGCGGCAATTTCCCTTCCTTCACCTTTTTCCATATCGAATCGGGCATTGACGAAATTGGTGTTGAAATAATCTCCGACAGGCTTCTGGGTAAATACATTTTTCTCCATCATCTTGCACGGTCCGCACCAGGAAGCATAGGCATCGATGAAAACAAGTTTCTTTTCTTTTTTTGCCTTTGCTATAATATCTTTGAATGGCAGTTCCTGGAACTGTATGGCTTCCTGGGCCAGTATAACAACAGAGCAGAAAACAAATACCCCGGAGATGATCTTCTTCATTTTCAAATTAGATTTGTAGGCGAAGATAGTTATTTTCCAAAAAACAGACGATGAATTTGGCTGGTTAGGCTCTATATTAACGAACTTTAAGACTGCTACGGGCCTTGATTAAAATAACAGATCATGAACAATATAAAAATAACCCTCTAATCGTATGATTAAGGGGATTGTGGTTTCTCCAGAAACAAACTCCGTGTCATCAGGTGGAACTGTATGGATGTAGATGGGGTTGAGTATCGTTTGAGCTAAAGTTAGTTTTTAATGATATTTTCCAATTTATTTCTTCGATGGTATTCTGATATTGATTTTAGTTTCGAGATTTGGAGAATATTGATTTTTGGATGGAGCAGATTTCAGTTTTTTTAAAAATTGATGTTTGTATTTTGAATGTATAAATGAAAAGAGTAGCCTCTTTGGCTACTCTTTTTTATTAAAACATTATCACTTTAATGAGACAGTGTTGTGGTAGAATTGATTTTTGTTTCCAAAGTCCAACCATTCTCACTGTTTTTTAAAAGATATATTGTCACTTTTTCATATAACCCCCAAGTTTCTTCTATACCTATTAATGCTTTTTTTGTATCATTAGATATTAATGGACGAGATATTTTAGTTTTAAATTTAGAATTATCTGAAATTTTATTTCTTATCAAAGAGGTGTCAAGTGTATAGTTTTCATTTCTCTTAATGTTAAAATGCAGATCAGTAAATTCTTTTTCTTTCCAATGTTTTAAAGAGTTATCTAAATAATAAGGTTCACTAGAAAGGTTTTTTAATTTGATGTTATTAGTTTCTAAAAAACCATTAATAATTTTATAATCCTTATTTTTTGAGCAGGAAGTTAAAATCAGTAGTAAGAATATTATTATAATATTTTTCATATTATTTAAAGTTAATATTTATTTTAATATCAGTTCCTTTTAATAAATTCCAGATTTGTTGATTATACATTTTAAAGTTGAAATGATTAAAGACATCAGAAGGAACTGAAGATCTAATATTATTCCATCCGTTATTTTCTAAAAAGCTTGTTCCGTACTGCTGAATATGATAATGTTCTGCATTATCCAATAAAGTAGAGTATTTTTTTGCAGTATCACTTTCTAATTTAATTGTTTTATCTCCAGCACTTCTTAAACCTGCATTATATACTCTTACATGTCCTAATTCATGTTGCATTACAAACGCTAACTGCTCTCTACTGGCAAAAGCTTTATGGGATAAATATATTTTGTGGGTTGTTACCTTTCCTTTCCAAAAGCCTTTATCTACAGTTTGGCTATCTGTAACCCCCAAAGCTTCTATTTCCTTACCTTTATAATTATATTTTATTACCCCATCAGGACAATTACAGGTCATCTCTCCACCAGGAACAGCTCGATTATAAATATTATTTTTATCTAAGCCTGATTGCGTACCAAACTCCTTTTCATATAAATCTCTTGCATAGGATCTATCTCCAACTGGAGTCTTTCCTTCGACAGTGTTTTCTGAAGTATTTTCTATTACAGAGGTTTTTGAACCTGTTGGTGTAGTATAATACCTAATCGTATAAGTCACTGCCGATACAGCACCGCCAATTACCGCACCTTTTAAAACTCCCTGTAAAACATTTGTTTGGTTGACCACAGCATCTACCGCTCCTCCTGCTGCACCAATAGCGGCACCTTGAGCTACTGTACCCCAAAAGCCATTGCCAAAGACGTTAAGAACACCTACTCCGGCACCTATTCCTCCTGTAATAAAGGAAGTAAGAACCGTTTTTAAAAATCCTGCTTTACTGGCATTTCCTGTCACAGCAGCCATTGCCGTATAGATGAGACCTCCAATCACTACAGCTTTTAATGCTCCTACAATAAGTACAGGCAGACTGATTGCAAAAAACCATTCACCATTAGGATCATTGTACATTAGCGGATTATTCATCACATACCCATATTTGTTATAGTTTTGGGTATTGATAGGATCCTGTATATTTTCATCCGCATTTAAGAACCTTCTTAATAACGGATCATATAATCTACCATTCATGTGGATAATTCCAACATCCATTAAATGCTCATGGCTGGTATAACCTCTATCAATAAGTAATGAAGTTTGGGCAATAAGTGCTTTATCTGTTATAACAGGTGAATTCCCTATTTTGAGATGAGTGAAATTTCCCCAGGCATCAAAATGTCTTTGTTCAAGCTTGTTACCGGCCTCATCACTGATCGCCAAAATACTACCTATGTAATCTTTATGTAAAAACTTATAAGATCCATTGGTTTCATTGTTATACTTAACATAGATAATATTAGACTCATAAGGGGTGCCTCCAATGTACAAGATATGTTTTTCCTGGTTGGTGGCCTGATCCCTTACCATCTCAAAACTTCCGTCTTCGCTGTATAATTTGGTTAGAGTTCTCTGCCATAGAGGGGCGTTAGGGTCCCATACTCCGGCTGTTTTAGAATCAGTACTTCCACCATCACCACCTCCGATTTGCTTTAGTTTGTCTATATCAAGACGTTGTCTCATATTTCCCAGTCCATACTCAAAGCTGATACGTGTTTTCTCTCCATTGATCTTTACTGGGTCGTTATTTTCATTGTAAACAATACTTTGGATAAGATCGTTGCTATAATTCTGTGTTCCGGCCGTATTCAGGGTCATTCCGGTAGGCTGATAAATCTTGGCAGAATTTTCATACTTCATCGTTCCTACCTGATCATTTTCCATAATCCTGCCTTTGATGTCATAAACATTTCTATTGAGGGCAGGCTTGATACCTGTTATCGGATTTGTCCAGTTTACTAAGCGGTTATTATCATCGTAATCAAAGGTTTCTACAATATTGAAATCTCCGCCTGTGGTTCTGCTTTTTAATTCATTTTTAATAGCATCAAAAGAATATGATAATTGCAGAATACTTGGCTTTATTGCCGATGAATGATTGATACTTGTCAAGAAGCCGTTTGGATCATAAGCATTATTAATGTCTGCTGCTCCTAATTTCGCATTTACTACCTGGCTTCTAGCATTGGTTTCTTTAAGTTCCCATAAGATTTTACCTGTTGTTTTGTCTTTTATTTGGGAGAGCTCACCATTCCAGGTACTGTATACATTCTCAATCTGAACCTTTGTAATCATTCCGGCAGATTGGAGTTCTTTTTCGTAGGAAATTACTCTGGATTTATTATCATAGGTAATCCCTTTTTGGATATAGTTTCTTTCGTTGCTGGTTTCTGAGGAAGATAAGAGCCTTCCCTGTGGATCATAAGTAATATTGGTGCTGAATAGCTGTCCTTTGAAAATACCGGATTTTGCTGTCAGTCTGCCTTTATTGTCATAGGTGAAAGAAATCGTTTTATTGGTTGCCTGCCCGCCATCTGTGGTGGAAAGTTCCTTTTGAGTGATGAGTTGCCCAAGATTATTATAGGTGTATTCTTTTGTTCCTTTCGGGCTGGTGATTTTTTTCGGCTGTCCGAACCCGTCGTATTCATATTTATACGTACCATTGGAAGGATCGTTAAGTTCGGATTTTCTTCCCCAGGCGTCATATTGAGTGGTAACGATATTTTCAGCATACTGTGCTTTGATCTGCTCTCCTGCGGAATTGTACGCAAATGTAATGGTTCCTCCTTTATCTGTTGAAGAAACTATATTACCTAATGCATCTGCAGTTTTAGAGGTAATTCTTGCATATCCATTGATTTCCTTAATGGTTGTTGTTAAACCTGAAACTGAGGTCTCCACCTGCTTACCATTAAATGCGGTAGCCGTTATTTTGGCAGGGAAGACGGAATCATCATAAGTAATAGTATTCCATTCATTGGTACCCTGTCCTTCAAAAAAAGGTTCAGATTCTTTTATTTTCCTACCTAATACATCATATTGAATTGCTTTTAATATAGAGTACCCTTGATTAAAAGATTTAACGGAAGTCATGTATTCCTGACCTAATGTATTGATAAATTTCTTTGAAGTATTACCATCGGGATCATTTTGAGTAACGATTCTATTAGAAAGGAAATCTTTTTCATACTGATAGGTAGTTGTTCCTCCCAGACTGGTTGTAGAAGTCAATAATTTACCCCAGTTATCATAGGTATTGGTAAGGGTATTATTGAGTGGATCAGTCTGTGTTAAAATCTCTCCCTTGTCATTATATGTAATGTTCGTTTCTAAGTTTAAATTATCGGTTTTCTTCTCAACAAATCTTCCTTTCGGCTCATACAAGCTTGTTTCTGTTTGAGTTTGGGAATCGATGTTGTTGCTAATTACTTTTTGGATAATATTTCCAAAGCCGTCATAATTATATGTTTCCTGTAAATACCCTGTATTATCCCTGTTCCACGTTTTTAAGGTTTTTAAAAGATTATTCTCATAAGTATATTCTTCTTTAGCAGATTTGGTATCTCCGTAAGCGGAAGCTTGATTGGTTTTCGTTTTAGGGCGACCAATGTAATAATCTGCTCCGGTTCCAGCAGGATTATGAATATATTCAAAGATAGAAGTGGTGACTCCATAGCCGTTGTTGGTATTGGCTACACTCTGTGCCGGGAGATAATAATCACCATAGGTAATAGTGTTTTCAGTGACTATTCCGGTTAAAAAGTCCTTTGTTTTGTTGGTTTTGGGAATAATAGCCGTTACCACTTTAGGCTTGTCGATATCGGTAATTGTAGTGACTACCTGTCCGTTTAATAACTTATCTATTTGATAGTTGGTCGATTTGAAACTTAATAATTGCGTATTATTTTCAGAAATATCAGCAGGAAATATCTGATTTTCATTATCAGTTTTGATGGTCCATTCTTTAATTGGTAATCCCTCATTTAAAGGATCTATTTCTATACCATTCCATATTTTGGTATTTTCAAATCCATCAGCATACCATGAAGAGCGGGCAGTTTGGCGATAGCCAATTACTCCTTTACCAAGCAAGTGGGCAATATATCCTCTATATCGGAAATCCTGTTTTCTTCCTGCCATTCTGATCTGGGATACCGCATAGGTTTGAGAAAGTCTATCTATTTCCACATAAGGATATTGTTCCTTTTTTATAGGGGCATATATATTAGCATTGATAGCGGGATCAAGTTCTTTATAATCTATATCGTACTGAAGATCAGCTTGTGAAATGGATGAAATATTCTTATCTGCATTGAGGTTATAATGCTGATAGCTGACAAGCTTTCTTTCATTGGAAGCGGTAGTAGATTTTAATAAAAATAATACCTTCGATGAGGAATTATTAACCCTAAAATTACCGAATAAAGGACTTACTACTGATTTTGGCCTTTCAGAAGACATTAATCTTTTTTCATTGAAACGCCACTTAAACTGGCTGTCGTATGGATTATAATAAGGCTCAGAATAGCTGTCTAATCTCCAGTTGACTTGAAGATTGGTATTGATATTACTGAAAAAAGTATATGAGTTTACAATTTCACCTTTTCCGTCATTATCAAGATCTATAATAGAAGTCGTTGAAAGAATATCCGGTCTTGTGACAATGTCTTTTTTGTAAAGCATCAATCCTTGCAGACTTTCCTCTAAATTAGCCCCCGTATTCAAATAAATTGACCAGCCAGGAGTGTATTCGTCATTGACTTTATACTCATGCAGAGGAAGCAAGACTTCAACATTTTTATCTCCGTTCAGGTCACCAAATTGGATTCCATCTGCTAATCCTTTTATGGTATAGCTTTTCTTGAGCTCAATAGTATAATTGCTATTTTGCTTCTTGAGCTCGTACTGTGCTAAATTATTTGTTGGAGTACTCGATGTTTTCGAGCCGATACTTCCATTGATAAAGCTTTTGGTATAATAAGTAGCATTTGTGCTCGTATTGGTGGGGTCAATAAAAACAATATCCTGCTTTCCATCATTATCAAAATCCATAATTCCTCCCTTGCTAAGGATATTTTTAGGGGTTGTTCCGGGGATAATATGAATAGTATTATTTTGTATATCCTCATTGTCTACAACTAAATACCTATTTCCTAATGTTTTGCATTGCCATCTCCCCTTAGGCGGATCAGGAACAATGATCACATATTTACATTTTTTATCCTCTAGAGACATGATCAGTTCAGACATTCCATCGGAATCAATATCTACTTCTTTTATATTTAAAGCATGAGAAACATTTAGTCCTCCCATATATTCGGGATCCGTTTCAGGCGGGTACAGAGAACTATTGTATAAATAATTGTTTGAAGGTATTGTTTTTGAGTATTCTAAAACAAGGGGGTTATTATAGGTATTAAGTACCGAAGCATCACTTTTAATAGAATAATATTTCAGCTCTATATTTCCTGTAGTAGGAGGGTTAGAACCTGCATTAGCTTTTGAAATAATAAGTCCCTGTTTCGTTTTAATATAGTTATCTGCTGATTTTATATTAAATGTAGTAAAACCGCTGCTTGGCCAATAAGTACTTGAAGAACCTAAGTAAACAAAAGAAGGGCTACTGCTGTTAATAGCATCAAAATAAATATAGTAACCATCAGGTCTGCCATTTTGGGCAGGTTGCATCACAATAAAATCTACTAATCCGTCTCCATTATAGTCTCCTGTAGTAACGATGTTATTGAAATCACCAAAATTACTTTCATTTGTACCCGTTGTTAAGGGCTTTGTAGAAAATACTACCGGATTAGCATCTTCTCCGGCTGAATTGGTTTCAATAACCTTCTCAACAAAATCATAATTAATTTTGTTATTAGAATCATTATTCACAATGTTCTGTGTAGTGGAATATTGTACTGAATAATTTTTAAACAGTGAACTGTTAGAAAATATGGTGATTTGTGATAGTCTTTTGTCCTGTATTAAGGAAACTCCTTTGATGTAGGAAGATTCTTGTACATTCCTTGGAGAATAATAAAAATTTACCTGATTAAAATGAGGCTTTCCCAATTCTTCATTTCCTCCCCATTGAATAGTATTAATCAAAGAAATATTATTATTTTGAGTATAGTTATAGGTAATATAATTTCCTTTTTTATCTCTCCATTTGACAATATTGTATTCTATTGGTGTTTTGGCAGTATTATTTCCTGAAGAAATGCCACCGTACCAGGCCTGAGATCCATCCTCAAAGGTTATTTGCCAATATTCCGGACCTTGCCAGGTTTGCCCTGTAATAGAACCGACAGATTTAATTTTGGCATTAGAATATTTTTCGGTTACATATTCAGCTCCGTCTTTGCCATATTCTCCCGACTTTAAGATTAATCGTTGTCCGTTAAAGCTGTAATAATCGGAGTAATCCAATTGAAGTCCTTTCAACTCCCCGTCTTTTTCAATGGTTTTTCCGCTTCTGGATATGGTAGTAACTCCCGAAACGCTCCACCCATAACCTGCAATACCGCTTCCTGAACTACTTAAATATGTCATGTCCATATTGGGCGCAACATCTTTGATACCCGGAGGTAAAGCAATAGGAAGTGTATATTGCAGCTGTCCCGATGAGGTAACGTTGACACCTCCTTTGGTATCATGGAAGCTTTGTCCTGATAAAGTCTGTAAAAATCCTAATATGAATATACAGGATATAACAGATGAAAATAACTTCATCCTTTTGTCGTAAAATTTCATGGTTAGTTTTTATTTATCTTTTGGTAATATTTTTACTGAAAATTCTGCCATCTTTTAGGGTAAAGCGTAATACATATACTCCCCAATCATAGCCCGTCATATTGATTTTTATCTGTTTGTTTAAGTCAGGCATGTTTTGCTGTTGGAATTTCCAGTGAACTGTACTGTGTTGATATAAGGATACAGATTCTATTAATCCGTCTACTTCCTCTGTCCAGTCGATGGTCAGTACATCATTAACAGGAACAGGATACAAACGTATCTGCTTCCAGAATGTTTTCTCATCAATTACTGAAGATTGATCAGGTTGAGTTAAAGGAGCTGTCTTAGATTCAGCTTTCGCTAATGTTTCAGGTGCCTGTTTAGCACTGACGTCAGTACCCCGGTATCGTTGATTTCCGGCTTCATCATATTTAAAATAGACTTCGGTTTGGGAAAATCCCAAAAACCCGATTAGTAGTGATGATAATGATAGTAATTTTCTCTTCATCAGGATATTTTATGGTTATTAGTAAATAAAAATGCTTTTAAAGGCAATTTCCACAAATATAATATTTTTTTTACTCTTATTTCATTAAAGAGTGAAAAAGTGATATTTCTCATAGATTTTATTTTTAATGGGTTGATTTTTTGCGACTTATGTTTTGAAAGTTCTTTATTGCAAAGCTATCACGACATAGCGACAAAACTCGTCGTATCATAATATTTTCAAATGAAAATTTTTTGATTATTTGTCATTTCTAAAATCTTAACGCTGATTTGATAGGTATTTGAGTTATATCATGTTTAGGCATAGTAAGAGGACTTGTGGAAGGACTAAGGTAAAGTATTTGATGGGAGTTGAAAAAATATTAGAGATTGACGAAAATGGGAATCTTCTCAATCTCTTTAGGCAAAGGCACTACAGGTATAAAATGTAAATAACTTCTCTGATTTTATAATCACAAGATCATTTTAATTTTTATTTTCAGAAGTATTTCGATTCAAACAATGTCAATACAGGAGAGAGTTTCCGAGAAAGTTTGAGCATATATTTGAGCAGCGTGATTTTTAAAATAAAAAAAGCCCCTAAAATAGGGGCTTTACAACTGTTTATTGTGGTTTCTCCAGGAATCGAACCAGGGACACATGGATTTTCAATCCATTGCTCTACCAACTGAGCTAAGAAACCATTTGTTTCGTTGTTTAACGTGGGTGCAAAAATAGAACTTTTTGTAATATCGTGCAAGTTTTTTATAATTAATTTCAAAAGTATTTTCAGGGATATTTTTTACGATTTGTATTTGCTTAAAAACAATATAGTCATTTTTATAAGCTTTGCTTTATTTGCTTGTGGTCTTCGCTCCATATTTCCAATTGATCTAAAACAGGGAGCAGCTGTCGCCTGATTTCCGTTAATTCATATTCTGCTTTTGGAAGAACTTCTGCAATAGTATATGTTAACATCTTAATCTATCACTCTTATTTAAAAGTTATACTTCAAACCACCAATGATATAACCTCGTAATGCTGTTGTGGAAGTTTCATCTACACCTAGTTGGCTTGTGTAACTGTTAATATACTGAAAAGAGTTTAAATTCAGGATATTATTGAATTGCAGGTTATATTCAAAGTTCGATTTTTCTTTTCGATAAGAAACCTGGCCACCGATTAAAAAATTCCTGAGTGTGTTCTCTCCTGTTTTCTGTATTAAATATTCGCCTAAAATATTCCCAATCCATTCTTTTTTTATGCTGGCTCTTATCCCAAAAGATAGTTTTATATTATCTTGTGTGGAAGTCGTATTATAAAAGCTCTGCTCAAAAATACTTTTAGTAAAAGTGTAGCCTAAATCAAATTGCAGAGGTTGATTTTTAAAATTAGTAGAGAGCTTTTGAGACAGTTCAAAATTTTGGACAGTAGAAATATTTTCATTGTCATTGATGAAATTTACATTCTTGGTTAAAGCACTTGTAAACTTTGTTTTTAATGTATAGTACTTACTAAATCTCCGATCACTGGCAAACAAAAATATCAATCGGTCATTGTATCTTCCCATTGTATTTTCCATAGCCGAAAACGGACCATAATTGATGGTATTTGTCGTAAAACTAGGTTTGGTTTTGTCATACATCAGCATAAGAAACATGCTGCTTCCTTTTTCTAAATAAGCCCTGTGAAAGGTTAATTTATAACTGTCCGTATTGCTTAGCAAATCGGGGGTGAGATCCATATTTTGATTAAAATATAAATCCTTTGTGTATAAAGGGTCGTATTGCAGAAGCTTTAAAGTGGGAAGTTTATATATTGAATTATATTCAAGGCTAACTTCTGTACTGGCTTTTGATGCGGGACTGTATTGGAATTTTAGCCTTTTCTCAAAATAATGTTTCTCATATTCATTGATATTCAGAAAATGAGAGCTTAAAGAAGCTGACAGGTCAAATTTCCCGAATTGTTTATACATATTCAGGTCATTGATATAGTGATACGTTTTTAACGTCCTATTCTCATTTGCCTGTGACATACGCTCCGTAAGTTCCGATTTTTCATTTTTATTAGAAAATCCCGAATGAAAATTAAAATTGACAAACCTGTTTTTATTCTTCAGATAAAAGTCCAGGCCATATCTGTTTGAATTTACGTCATATTGCTGAAATAATGAATTATGATCAGTCAGGAATAGATTTTTATTGGAAAGTATATTTAAGCTTCCCGAATAATCTTCATTGATTTGGTTGAAAGCGAAGATTATTTTTGTATTATTTAACTGTTTATTCCATGAAAGAAAATTAGTTACTCCATTATTTTTTGCGGTGTTGTTAATAATGTAAAAATTGGCATCTGTAGAATATCGGTCTATATTTTGGTTAAAATTATCCTGAGTAGGATTATAGCCGAAATTATAATAGAGAAAACTGTCATCTGTAAAGCTCTTCTTTATTTTAATTTGAGTAGTCCCTAAAAAACCTTTATTATTTTCTGTCCTTTGTTCGTAAAAATTAAAATCCTTTGACTGTCCTTCAAATGCAGTTCTTTTAGAAGTTGAAAATTTATTTAACTGGGCATTGTTGAAAATAGAAAAAGCCGTAATGCTAAAATTCTTTTTTGACTTAGAATACTGCAAAGCTCCAAACTGATTATCCTTAGATTTTACTTTTCCGTCATTATTAAGGAAAGTAGGAATATCTATATTTGAATTATTATCCGCATTGTCTATATCTTCCTGAGTATTCATTTCGTAAAAATCCATAAAACTTATCGGATCTTTAGCAATATTATTTGCATCTGCAATCAGAGCCAGGTTGCCAAGCTTTCCAATCCGGAACACATTGGCATGTCCTGAATATGAATTTTTGGAACCGTAATTACCCTCTATATTTCCGGTAACCTTTCCTTTATATTCATCTTTCAGCTTTAAGTTAAGTGCTGTGGAACGGTTTCCATTAATGGTCGTATAGTTTTGCCAGAGATCAATACTTTCAACCATATTAGCCGAAATATTCTGCGTAGCCATTTTATGGTTTTTACCAAAAAATTCGTTTCCTTCTACTAAGACCTGTCCTATTGATTTTCCTTTATAGGTTACTTTCCCGTTATCATTAATGTTCAGGCCCGGAAGTTTTTTAATGAGATCTTCCGTTGTTCTTTCTGTACCATCTCTTACGGCTTTCAGGTTAAAAGCGATGGTGTCTTCCTTCGCACTGGCTATTTTAGGACGTGCTTTTATTTCTACTGTAGGTATGATTTTAACCTGTGATTCTAATATAATTTCAAAATCATTTTTTTCGTTGGTATTAATTTCTACAATCTTTGTTTTATACAATAAAGAGGTAAATTTTAAGAAAAAAATTCCTTTCTGGGAGATTTGGAAATTACAAATACCTTTATCGTTTGTTTTTTGAAAGTCTAAAGTTTTTTCGTTTTTAAGAAGCTGAACGTTAACCTCCGATATAGGGCTTCCGTTTGCTTCCTTAACTTCAATATTAATGTTTTGTGAAAAAGAATAGCTGAAAAACAACAGGAAAATAATGATTGAAAATTTGAAATTCATTATAATCGAATATCTGTATGTGTTTCTTTTACTTTTGATGCTTCCTTCATAATTTCCTGAATTTTATCTTTGTCCTTTTCCTGGTCTAGAATTTTAAGCTTTGGATTCATAGGCTCAAAATCTGATTCTTTTCCGTCATTACTTATTTTAGTTGCATATACAATGAAATTTGGAGATTCCACTTTTAAAACTAATCCGGGAAAACTATTATAAACATAAGGACCTGCACTTACCGGAACATCTTCTGCATACCATACTTTTACCAAGCCCCCATTATTTAATGTAACCTCGGCTAATTTACATGTGTATTTTTCAATCTGTTCAACATTATCTTTATACTCTACTTTGGAAAATTTAGGTGCATAATATTTATAATATTCTTCATCTCCAAAATTTTGATATTGATAGAAACCGGGATCATTTTTTTTATGGTAAATCTTAATTGGTTTTATAACAAAAGATTCTTTTGTTATGCTGGTCGTTCTTTCATCTACTTTTTTTCTTTCTTTCTCGTTGTCAAACCCTTCAGTGGTTATATTTTTATAAAAAGTATTTCCTTCATAAAAGTAAAGGACTTGCTTTTGAGCTTTTTTAAGCCGTTCCTGCGCCTGGCTTTTAAATGTGCTTGAGGATTCAGAAGCGTATTCGCTAAGATCCTGCTTATTTACATATTCATATTCTACCTTTAAATTTTGAGCACTAATAAAATTTAAAAAAAATAAAGAGATAAAAAAAGTGTATTTCATATCTGATAAATTATATTTATAAGAACGCCTAATTAAATAGACGTTCTTATTATTTATACTTTTACTAACTATTATTTAGCAACCGTACCAATAAGTGGTCATTACCAAATCAGTTGATTTTGTTACAATAAGATTTCCCATACCATCATCAAAATAACTATACGTAACCTCAGTAGTAAAAACAGTTTGATGGCAGATATTTTTAACATCTTCTGCTTTTTCATCATTTCTCATTTCTTCCGAAGAATTTACCTGGTCAGATGTAGATTTCAAAGATACAGTTTCTTTGCTTTCATTAGAAAAATTATGAGCTGGCGCATTGCTTTTAGCAAATCCTAAAGTTGTTCCTGCCAATAAGAACGCTGTGAATAATAATGTTTTCATTTTAGTTTAATTTTTAAATTAAGTAAATTATTTTGCCATATGATCCCTGACACGGGTTTTGCTGATCAGCGTTATTTTATTTTTTATACTGTACACATACAAAAAATAAATGGTTATGTTTTTACCCTGAGCAAAGATGCATAAGAAGATGGTATGAAAAAAGTAAATGAACCCTAGATTTGTAAATTTAGAGCTATAGATTTATAAAAATAGAACATTTAGATTGTTGAATATGAGTTACTTGTAGTCTTTTTTTAAAAAGCTATTCGTTTCTTGGAATCTCTTCGAGATAGATAGAATAGCAGGAACTGTTCTCTCTTAAAAGCTAAAAAAATGCTTGCTCATATCTTTTACTAATCGGCTGAATGCATATTCAATACAAAGATCATTAAGATAAGTTGTAAAATAAGGAAATGAAAAGGCCACCCTCAGTATGAGAGAATTTGAATATAAGATCAAAAAATAACCCCTCAAATTATGCAATTTGAGGGGGTTGTTAGAAATTGTTTAATTTCCAGTGGTTTCTCCAGGAATCGAACCAGGGACACATGGATTTTCAATCCATTGCTCTACCAACTGAGCTAAGAAACCATTATATTTTTGTTGACTTACTTCGTTGTTTTAAAGTGATGCAAAAGTAGTAAGTTTTCCTATATGAAGCAAGTATTAACCGCACTTTTTTAAAATAAAAATAAAACCTACTGATTTTCAGCTGAATTATTTTCCTGCTCCTTTCTGATGTGGTCGCTCATCTCCTCCAATACAGGCTTTATCGTACTTTCCGGAAGATCACTGATTCGGATATACATCAATCCGTCGATAGCATCATTAAAGTTTGGATCCACATTAAAAGCAATCACTTTTGCATTCTGTTTAATGTATTTTTTAATCAGAACAGGTAATCTCAGCTCAGGTTCAAGGTCATCAATGATCTTGTCAAGCTTATTCAGATCAGATTCCATTTCCTCAAAGAAAATATTTTTATCCCGGTCGCGAAGTTTCACCTTGTATTCATTTCTCGGCGTTATATATTGTGCAACTGCTGAATCAAAATAGTTTGAGCGCATGAACTCAATCATCAGAGATTTGGAAAACTCAGAAAATTTATTGGAAATACTTACGCCGCCCATCAAAAACTTATGATCGGAATTTCTTAAACATACATGAACAATTCCTCTCCATAAAAGGAAAAGTGGAAGTGGCTTCTGTTGGTATTCCTCACAAATGTAAGCGCGGCCCATTTCGATCACTTTCTTGAAGAACGGATGGATGTCCTGTTCAAACTCAAATAAAGAGCTTGTGTAGAATCCTTTGATGCCATATTTCTTCATGACTTCCTTACCCAAAGCCATTCTGTAGGCTCCGGCAAGCTTCTCTGCGCTGTTGTCCCAAAGGAAAAGGTGATGATAGTGCTTATCGTATTCGTCAAGGTCGAAAGGTAAATTGCTCCCTTCACCCACAGCACGGAAAGTAAGTTCTCTCTGGCGGCCGATCTCTCTCATCACAGAAGGAATTTCCTCGTAAGTCGTGAAATAGATTTCGTAATTTCCGTTACTGAACAGCATTTTATCTGTCCCTTTCAGGCGGTTGATATCTTTCAGTATATCTTCCTTAGGGGTTTCATCAATAATATTCTGGACAATATTTTCTTCTCTTAACAGCGGAAATTTTAATGTTAGATTTTTAAGATTGATGCTTTGGGCTAATGATTTTCTCTTTTCATAATAAGATTTCATCATATATACCTTACGCTTCAGAAATTCACCCAGCTCTTCAATGGTTTCCATTTCATCCATTGCCTTTACAGTGATTGGCTTTCCTATTCTGATTCTGATAGGTTTTTCCCTGTCGTTCATCATTTCCGCAGGAAGCATCAGCGTCTGTAAACTTGGATGAAGTTTTGCAACCTGGTAAAACAAACGGCTGTTTTTAGCATGAAAATACAGAGGAACTACCGGTACTTTAGCCATTCTGATCAGCTTAAGGGCCGGCTTTTCCCAGTCCCTGTCAAGAATTTCTCCATAAGGATTGTTCTTATTGGATACTTCTCCTGCCGGAAAGATTCCCACACAGCCTCCATTCTGAAGATGTTTCAGGGTTTCTCGCATTCCCGAAGTGCTGCTGTAAGCTTCCTTTCTGTTTTCAAAAGGATTTACAGAAATTACGTACGGTTCCATGGGCTTAATCTTTTCCAGAAGGAAATTTCCCATTACTTTAAAATCCGGACGCACTTCCGAAAGGATCTTACACATTAAAATTCCGTCAATGGCACCCAGAGGGTGGTTGGAGACCAGAATAAACGGTCCGGTTTTCGGAACTTTTGCCAGATCTTCTTCAAAAGCGATATAGCTTAAATTCCTTTCTCTAACAAATGAGTCGAAAAAATCCTTGCCTTCCTTATCTTTTAATTTGTCGTATAATCTATTAACTTCATTTATTTTGGCAATACTCATCACGGCCGATGCGACCGGGTTTTTCAGGAACCCAATTTTGCTTAAGCCGGAAGCTGTGATAAGATCGTTTTTCGAAATTAAACTCATATGTGTTTAGTCGCAGTTAAAATTATTGTGTTACCATTTGAACCGTATTTTTGGAAATCTGTTCCAATAATACATTTTTTTCCTGGTAAAATTTGTCAATATGATCCATCTTCGCATTTCTTACTGTGAATAAAGATACATTTTTAACCGCTTTGGTTTTAAATATTTTTTGAAGTTCATCATTAAGCTCATCCACCTGATTGAATTTGTCTTCCAGGCATAAAGCCAATGAAATAGCGGAATTCTGCATAAGAGATACCTTGATTTTATATTTGGAAAGATATCCGAAAATGAGACTCATATGGTCTTCTGCAATAAATGAGAAATCTCTCGTTGAAATTTTTAACAGAACCTGGTTCTCTTTTAAGATATATGATTCTTCATGTTGGTTTTTATCTGAAGCTCCAACTTTAGTTCCTCCTTTGGTAGGATCTACAAAAGATTTTACATAAAAAGGAATATTTTTTTGCTGCAGAGGCTGCAATGTTTTCGGGTGAATGACACTTGCTCCGTAATAAGCCATTTCAATGGCCTCCTCATAAGAAATATTGGAAAGAAGGGAAACATCGCTGAATTTCCTTGGATCCCCTGTCATTACTCCCGGAACATCTTTCCAGATCGTCATGGCATCAGCATTCAGGCAATACGCAAAAATAGCAGCAGAGTAGTCAGAACCCTCTCTTCCTAGCGTTACTGTAAAATTATTGTCATCAGAACCGATGAATCCCTGCGTTACATAGCAGATATCCGTATTTAAAGTGGAAATAAACTCTTCTGTTTTTGCCCAGTCTACCGTACCTTCTCTGTAAGAGCTGTCGGTTTTGATATAATCTCTGGCATCCAGCCACTGATTGGTAAACTGAATTTCGTTCAGGTATTCACTTAGGATTTTTGTAGAGATCATTTCCCCGCAACTTACCACCTGATCATAGACGAAGCTGTAATTAGGAGATTTGTTTCTTCTTAAGAAAGAATCAATATCATCAAAAAATAGATTGATCTCAGCAAAAACGGCATGGTTTTCAGCAAACAGGCCTTCCGCAATCTCGATGTGTTTTCGTTTTATCTTTTCAATTTCAGTTTGGTAGTTATCCTTCTTGAAATAAAGTTCTACAACCTTTTCCAATTCATTTGTCGTTTTGCCCATTGCTGAAATAACCAGCAGGCACTTGGCAAATCCCTGGCTTTGTAAAACCATAGACACATTTTTTACACTTTCGGCATCTTTTACAGATGCTCCACCAAACTTGAAAATTTTCATTAATTTATTAAAAATAAAATTGTTAGATTAAAAATTACATGAGTTTTTTACGGAGGTCAAAATTATAAATTTACAACGAGATATGAAAGTTTCTGGCGGCTGGATGGAATTAAGATTTAATTAAAATTGAGACTTGATGAATATTATCAGAATTTCATTGATTTATTGTCATCAAATGGGGATTAATTATGCAGGGGAAATTTTAGGTCTATATTATTGTCGGTTCTGTATACTGTTGAAAAACAACCGTTAAGGTCTTTTCTAATAAAAGCTTTCTTTCTCCGATAAATTTTCCGAAATTTGGGGAAAACGTAAAAAGAAAAATATGTCAAATCAACCATTACAGACTTTAGGAGAATTTCTTATAGATAAGCAGGACGATTTTCAGTATTCCACAGGTGAATTTTCCCGTCTGCTGAGCGCAATAAGATTGGCTTCAAAAGTAGTAAACAGAGAAGTAAATAAAGCCGGCATTGTAGATATCACAGGGGCTGCCGGAAACCAGAATATTCAGGGTGAGGAACAGCAGAAACTTGATGTGATTGCCAATGAAATTTTTATTACGGCTTTGTCTCAGAGAGAGGTTGTTTGTGGTATTGCTTCAGAGGAAAATGATGATTTTATTGACATTAAATGTGGTGAAAACGGCCATCTAAGTAAATATGTGGTGCTGATCGATCCTTTGGACGGATCATCCAATATTGATGTTAATGTTTCTGTTGGAACTATTTTCTCTATTTACAGAAGGGTAACAGAACCAGGAACCCCGGTTCAGCTGGAAGATTTTCTTCAAAAAGGAATTAATCAGATTGCGGCAGGATATGTGATTTACGGTTCATCTACCATGATCGTTTATACTACAGGAAATGGGGTGAACGGATTTACTCTGGACCCTTCATTGGGAACCTATTATCTTTCTCATCCTAATATGACATTTCCTACCAATGGGAAGATTTATTCCATCAACGAAGGAAACTATATCAAATTCCCTCAGGGTGTGAAAAACTATCTTAAATACTGCCAGATGGAAGAAGGAGACCGTCCTTACACCTCAAGATATATTGGTTCCTTAGTAGCAGATTTTCACAGAAACATGCTGAAAGGTGGAATTTATATTTATCCTTCCTATTCCCAGGCTCCGAACGGGAAACTAAGATTGCTCTACGAATGTAATCCGATGGCGTTCCTTGCTGAACAGGCTGGAGGAAAAGCTACAGACGGGTTCAGAAGAATTCTGGAAGTAGAGCCTACAGAACTGCATCAGAGAATTCCGTTTTTCTGCGGAAGTATTCAGATGGTGGAAAAAGCAGAGGAATTTATGCGGATTGACAGTGTAAAGTAATGAAAGCAAAATATTTCAGATATTTATTAGAATTTAAACGCCCGAGCGGAACGTCTCGCGGCGTTTTGCATGAAAAAGAGACCTTTATCCTTGAAGTTGAAGACAATGGAAAAAAAGGAACAGGGGAGTGTGCAGTATTCAGGGGCCTGAGTTTTGATGACAGGCCGGATTATGAAAAAAAACTGCAATGGCTTTGTGAAAATATTGAAGGGGATTATCTGTATTTGAAAGAAGAACTGAAACAATTCCCGTCTATATGGTTCGGATATGAGCAGGCGGTTTTGAATCTGAAATACGGAGAAAACCTGTATTTTCCAAGTGAATTTACCGAAGGAAAATCTGCTATCATGATCAACGGACTTATCTGGATGGGAGATATTCAGTATATGGAAGAGCAGATCCGGGAAAAGCTTGAAAAAGGCTTCCACTGTATCAAGCTAAAGATTGGTGTTGACTGGAAATCTGAGCATAAGATCCTTCAAAAATTAAGAGAAAAATTCTCAACAGATGCACTGGAGCTTCGGGTAGATGCCAATGGCGGATTTAATAAGAAGGAAGCGGAAACTGTCCTGCAACAGCTGGCTGATCTGGATATTCATTCTATTGAGCAACCTGTCAAGGCTGGAAACTGGAACGATATGGCGCTTTTATGTGCCAAAACTCAAACTCCCATTGCTTTGGATGAGGAGCTGATAGGAATTACAGATCCTGTTGAAAAGAGAAAACTTTTAGAAACCATTAAACCACAGTATATTATTCTTAAACCTGCACTGGTTGGTGGCTTTGCCGGCTCAGATGAATGGATTTCACTTGCAGAGGAACAAAATATTGGCTGGTGGATCACTTCCGCCCTCGAAAGTAATATTGGCCTTAATGCCATTGCACAGTATACATTCACGAAAAAAAATCCGATGCCGCAAGGTTTGGGTACCGGATCTCTGTTTGTAAATAATTTTGAATCTAGTTTAGAACTGAACAACGAGTTGCTCTGGTTCAAAGACATGCAAAATTAATTAAAGCTCTGGGCAGATAGGGTTGTTCATATGCTCTTCATCCCATGATGTGCAGCATCTTCTTTTTGTATCCCAGTTATTACAACCAAGTGGAACTATGCCTCCTTTGATAACTTTTAATTCTGATTTTTTAAGTTTTTTCATAATAAGATTTTAATTGAGTTGGTAAAGTAAATATCAACTTATTTTTCTTATTACACAATACTTTTAACCTAAATTAAGCAGATTTATACCCATGCAAATTCTCCGTAAATATATTATATTACGGAAGGGCAAAAAATATCTTCAACAATTAAAGAAGATACAGACGTGAAAATGAGTCAAAAGTAGTGTTAGGGTCGATAAACTTTATTTTATGAATCAGTACTCTTATTAAATCACGTCTTTTACAAAAATTGCTTCCTTAATATATCTTACTATATAAGAAAACTTGTTTTTAATTCGTTTCATGATAAAATATTTTATTTCTCTTACTAATGAAATTTGCAATCTTTATGCCATTTCAGGCAATGGATAAAAATTTAACATACAGTTTATTTTATAATATTTTTTTAATTAACCATTAAGAAATAATTGTGAAAATATTTTCGTTATTTTTTAATCTACCTGTGATTAAATTTCTATCAATTCCATGTAAATTCTGAAAAATATCTTTTTGAACCATCGAGCTGGAAAGATATCCCCAATGATTTCCGATTTCATATTTAAGACTGTTCAGAATGTCATCTTCTACAAAAGTACAGTCGATAACAGAAACAATATCTTTCAGTTTTTCAATATCGGTGGGGCCATTTTTGCCTAATCTGGGGGTCAGTATATTTTTAGTGAATTGTGAAATCCCCAGGACGGTGTCTTTTCTGTTGAGATAAATAGAAATGCGGTTGGCCAGCAGCGGAAGCTTATTATATGAATCCTCAGAATCTTCGAACACCTTATAGGTTACATCTGCATTTAAAAGCAGGACCTGATCGATAACGCGGAGAATGTTCTCTCTTTTAAGGCTGTACAGCATGCTTTGAAGCACTCTGTTTCCAAGGGAGTGAGCCATAAGGTGTATTCTCTGATTACATGGAGCAAGGTCACGGGTTGAGAAAATATCTTTTAAAAACTGGGTATAAAAATAGAACAGCCGCATGAGTGATGATCCTGAATTAATGCTGGATGCCTTATCATCAAAATAGGTCAGAGGAATAATACTGCTTGAAGCAGGCCAGCTTACAAAAAGAATATGTTCCACAGGCGATGCCGGGTTATCAATAAACAGTTTTTTAAGATCGATAATCGCTTTTAATTCATCATCAAAATCATAGGCATACCCATGAATAAAAATCAGGACATCGCTTCTTTCCTTTATGGAAGACATATTCTTATATAATTCATAGAACATCCTTTGGGTTCCGCCCAGATTATTGGCCGTCAATGGGGAGCTTTTAATTCCTTTTTCACTCCGTAAAACCTCCAGGACATCTTCATAGCCCTGCTTTTCAGGTTCAGAAAATAATTTGTAATTTAAAATATTGCGGTTGGTGTAATCTTTCTTCTTTTTGGCTGCAGCGGTAGCTTCTTTGTAGTTGTCAAAATCACATTTTGCGATCCTGAAATTGGGAATAGAGTATTCATCATTGGAAAATGAATCTGCTTTTTCGCCTTTGTGCCGGACGATTTTACGATTGCTTAGGATATAAACAGCCATAGTCGGTAAATTTTGGAAGTGGTTTTAGTTGTCTGTAAGTTAGCTAAAAATAATGATTTATCACCCGTCCGGCATTTAGATTATCATTTCCGTAAGCCCCAAATTTTCCGTAACTTTGTCAAACTTTTTTTGCATACAATAAAAGCTAATTTAAATGGAAGAAGAAAAAAAATCACTCAATTTTATTGAGCAAATTATTGAAGATGATATGGCAAACGGTCTTAAAAAAGAACAGATCCGTTTCCGTTTCCCCCCTGAACCTAATGGTTACCTGCATATTGGCCACACGAAAGCCATCTGCATCAACTTTGGGCTGGGCGAAAAATACAACGCTCCCGTAAACCTTCGTTTCGACGATACGAACCCTGAGAAAGAAGAACAGGAATTCGTAGATTCTATCAAAAAAGATGTGGAATGGTTAGGTTTCAAATGGGATAAAGAGCTGTATGCATCCGACTACTTCCAGCAGCTTTACGAATGGGCCGTACAGATGATTAAAGAGGGAAAAGCTTATGTAGATGAGCAGCCTTCTGAAGTCATCACGGAACAAAGAAAGAACCCTGCAGAGCCGGGAATAGAGTCACCGTACAGGAATCGTCCGATAGAAGAATCTCTTGATCTTTTTGAAAGAATGAAAAACGGAGAATTTGAGGAAGGTTCTATGTCTCTGCGTGCACAGATCGATATGGTTTCCCCGAACATGAATTTGCGTGATCCTGTGATGTACAGAATCCTGAAAAGGCCTCACCACAGAACAGGTACAGCATGGAAAATCTATCCGATGTATGACTGGGCTCATGGTGAATCAGATTATCTGGAGCAGGTGTCACACTCATTATGTTCATTAGAGTTTGAAAATCACAGACCTCTTTATAACTGGTATCTTGAGCAGGTATACGACGAATCTAAAATAGCCCCTAAGCAAAGAGAATTCGCCAGAATGAATGTCTCTTATATGATCACTTCCAAAAGAAAGCTTCAAAGGCTGGTGGCTGAAAAAGTAGTAACAGGTTGGGATGATCCGAGGATGCCTACCATCTCCGGAATGAGAAGAAAAGGGTTCACACCGGCATCAATCAAAAATTTCATTGAAAAGGTAGGGGTGGCCAAAAGAGAAAACCTGATCGAGATCCAGCTGCTTGATTTCTGTGTACGTGAAGACCTGAACAAGGTGGCAAAACGTGTGATGGCAGTTGTAGATCCGGTAAAACTGGTTATTGAAAATTATCCTGAAGGTAAGGAAGAATGGCTTGAAACTGAAAATAATCCTGAACAGGAAAATGCAGGGACAAGAGAAGTTCCTTTCTCCAGAGAGTTATATATCGAAAGAGAAGACTTTAAAGAAGAGGCTAATAATAAGTTCTTCAGACTGAAATTAGGCGGGGAAGTCCGTCTGAAATCAGCTTACATCATCAAGGCAGAAAGGGTAGACAAAGATGAAAACGGTGAGATCACTACCATCTATGCTACCTATGATGAAAAGAGCAAATCCGGAAGCGGAACCGAAGAAAGCCTAAGAAAAGTAAAAGGAACACTTCATTGGGTATCTGCTGCTCATGCGATCCCGGTAGATATAAGAATTTACGAAAAACTCTTTACTGTAGAGCAGCCTGATGCAGAAAAGGATGTAGATTTCCTGAACTTCATCAATCCTGAATCGGTAACAACCATTAAAGGATTTGCTGAACCAAGTCTGAAAGATGTAGCGGTAGGAGAGCCGCTTCAGTTCCAGAGAATCGGGTACTTTACAAAAGATCAGGATTCTACGGATTCCAATTTGGTATTTAACCGTACGGTAACACTGAAAGATTCGTTTAAACCGGAATAATCTTACAATGATCAAATATAAAAGCAGGACTTTCAACAGGTCCTGCTTTTTTTGTTTAATTGGTAATCAAATTGTATCTAAGATCACTTTCTGTTAATTCCCATTAATGGGTTATATCCTTGCCTCTATCAATATGATTGATAAAAAAACTGCCTTTTAAAGGGCTTTCTTGGCCATTTTGTCTATTTTTGCACCTCACTCGAATTTTCTCCCCCAAAAAATAATAATATTGTGAAATTAATTAGCGTATATACGAGTTCTTTCAAAGGACTCTCAGAAGAAAGCTGGATGCTGGCGCTGGTCATGCTCATCAATCGTGCAGGTTCTATGGTACTTCCGTTTTTGGGAGTGTATATGACGGGGCATCTTCATTTCAGCATTGAAAACTCAGGGATTATTCTGAGCTTTTTCGGAATAGGTTCCGTATTGGGCTCTTGGCTGGGAGGGTTAATTACCGATAAAATCGGAGAATACCGCGTTCAGAGCCTGAGTCTGCTTCTGAGTGTGCCTTTGTTCTGTTTGATTCCGCTGTTTAAAACAGAAGTGGGACTGGCTGCCATTATTCTGATCCAGAGTATCGTAAGTGAGACTTTCCGTCCTGCCAACTCGGTAGCAATTACGAAATATGCTAAACCTGAAAATATCACCAGGGCTTTTTCGCTTAACCGGATGGCTGTAAACCTTGGGTTTTCCATTGGGCCTGCATTGGGAGGAATATTATCCGCTATTTCTTATGAATTTTTATTTTTCAGTAATGCCCTGGCCGCACTGCTGGCTGGCCTGATGTATATCCGGTTCTTCGGGAAACGGAATAAGCGGGCTTCCCTGAAACCGAAAAAAGTAAAAGAAGCCCTTGCTGTTAAAAAAGAAAATTCTCCCTACCGCGACGGAAAATTCCTGCTTTACAGTTTTTTCTGTATGCTGTTCGCCATCTGTTTTTTCCAGTTATTCAGTACACTGACTATTTTCTATAAAGATACAGCGCATCTAAGCCAGCAGACTATCGGTTATATTCTTGGCTATAGCGGTTTCCTGATCGTATTGCTTGAGATGGGCTTTGTACAGATTGCAGAAAAATATTTCAGCCTTGCCTTTACTTTGTTCATAGGAACTGTATTGTGCGGGGTTTCTTATGTGATGTTGGCCTTTGATCATTCCATTCTTACACTTGTTGTTTCTATGACCTTGCTGTGTATTGGCGAGATCTGGACGCTTCCGTTTATATCTACCATAACCGCACTGCGTTCAGGCGAAAACAACAAAGGAGCTTATATGGGAATGAACGGAATATCGGTAGCCTTAGCCTTTATCATTACTCCGTATGTCGGGACCATGACTGCAGATAAACTGGGCTTTAACACCTTGTGGATAGGAACCGGGGTACTGGCTGTCGGAATCGCACTTGGATTTTATTTTGTGATTCCATGGATGCTGAAGAAAAGAGAAATTAAAAGCTAAATGCCACGTTTTTAAAAATTACACATAAAAAAATACGATAAAACTTTGCTAGTTTTGTGCTGATGACGAGATTATTAGCATTATTTTTTATTCTCACGGTGTCGTTTTTCTTTTCGCAGAAAAAGGATACTGCTGTTCTGATATCTGAGGTGAAAATTGATGCCTATAAGAAGCCGGCTCTTTTTATGACCTCTACGAAATCCGTAGCGGTTGTTTCTGAAAATCTTCTGGAGCAGAATTCTCCGGAAAGACTTCTGGAAGCTGTCAATCAAATTGCGGGAGCCAGAATGGAGGAGCGCTCACCGGCCAGCTACAGGATATCAATCCGTGGAAGTACCCTGAGATCTCCTTTTGGCGTACGGAATATCAAAGTCTATCTGGATGATTTCATTTTATCGGATGCGTCCGGGAATACTTATTTTAATATCATATCCCCGAAGCTTATCGACAGAATGGAGATTTATAAAGGCCCGGAAAGCGGAGATTACGGAGCTGTAACTGGTGGAACGGTGCTTTTGAAGACCATGAAATCAGATCATCTATCTTCCGGAATTTCTATAGGAAGTTATGGAACTTTCGAACAAAATTTTGATGTTGCCCGTCAGGAAGGGAAACACTTTTTTGAGCTTTTCCAGAATTATTACCAGACAGACTCTTACCGTGAACAATCGGCTGTAAAGAGACAGCAGATCTATCTTAAAGATCATTTTAAATATGCTTCTACGGCTTCACTGAATGCTGTACTATTAGTTTCTAATCTGGATTATGAAACCCCGGGCGGACTTACCCTGCAACAGATGGAATCTGACAGGAAGCAGGCAAGGCCAGCTGCTGGAGGGCTTTTGAGCGCAAAGGAACAAAATGCAGGAATCCGTAATAAAATGGTTTTAGCAGGAATTTCACATGAGACTGCTATAAACCCAAATTTTTCACACTTTATTTTAGTACAGGGTTCCTATGTAGATTTTAAAAATCCTTTTATTACGAATTTTGAAAACAGATTTGAAAGGAATTTTGCCTTGAGGACCCATTTTAATTATGAAAAAAACTGGACCAATATATCCTTAGCATTGAGGTTAGGGTTTGAGGGTGGAAATCAACATATTCTGGTTAAGAATTACAGCAACAATAAAGGAATACCGGGCGATCCTCAGAATTTTGATCAGTTAAAAAATAAGTCCGGCTTTTATTTTCTGTCACAAAAACTGAATTTTAATGAAAAGCTTTTTACCGATATTTCGATAAGTTTAAATTCCAATTCCTACGAATGGGAGAGAATGTATCCGGCTTCAGAAGAGGATAGGGTGAAATTTAAAGAACAATGGCTTCCGAATTTTGGCATTACTTATCTGCTGGGAAAAGGTTTTTCGATAAGGGGAAAAATAGGAAAAGGAAATTCAGCTCCTACAAGCGAAGAAATCCGGTCTTCCAATCAGCAGTTTAATCTAAATCTTGTTCCTGAATACGGCTGGAATAAAGAAATTGGTTTCAGAAAGCAGTTTGGAAATATTATTTTTATTGAAGGAAGTTATTTCGATTTCAGAATGAAAGATGCCATTGTAAGAAGGCAAAATGAAAGTGGGCAGGAATATTTTGCCAATCAGGGGAATATCGTCCAAAAAGGGGTGGAAGTTCTTGTAGAATCTAAAAGCTTTCATCTTAAAAATGAAATATTCAGCAGCTTTAAGTTCCGGTTTTCCGGAAGCTTCTATGATTTTAAATTCAGAAATTATAAACAGCTTGAGAAGGATTTTTCAGGAAATGAAGTTACAGGAGTACCGGACACGACGGTAAACAGTTTATTTAATTTTGTTTTTTTAAAAAAGCTTAATGTAGACTATTCTCATTACTATATCTCAAAAATACCTCTGAATGACGCCAATTCCGTCTGGTCAAAACCATGCCTGGTAGGAAATATCAGATTAGGATTTCCAATACAAATTGATGGTGCAAAATTGAATGTACATCTGCAGATTCAGAACCTTTACAATACGGATTACATTGCCGGTTTTGATATCAATGCTTTTGGAAGCCGTTTCTATAATCCTGCTGCAAAAAGGAACTTTATCTTCGGAGCGAATGTTGAATTTTAACAGACTGCCATTGCATCAGAATTCGCAAAATTCAGTTCAAAATATATAAAAAAGGCACAATGAATTAATATTACTTAGAAAATATATTTCTTACAATCATCTCCGCATGAATACGTGAATTTTCTATAAACCAGAGATGGGTGTCTTTTCCACCACAGACTACACCGGCCAGATATAAATTCGGGACATTGGTTTCCATGGTTTCCGAGTTGTACTGTGGATTCAGGCAGTCGCCCTGCAGTTCCAGTCCGGAATTTCTTAAGAACTCAAAATCGGGTAAATAGCCGGTCATGGCAAGGACAAAATCATTTTCAATGTCATTTATCTGTCCGTTTTCATCTTTAAAAATGACAGAATTTTCGGTAATTTCTACTATTTCTGAGTTAAAATGAGCTTTGATGCTTCCTTCTGCAATTCTGTTTTCGATGTCCGGTTTTACCCAGTATTTTACACTTTTGGAAATTTCGGAATGACGGATGATCATCGTCACATCAGCACCTTTGCGGTAGGTTTCCAGAGCTGCATCCACCGCGGAATTACTGGATCCTATAACAACCACTTTCTGCTTTGCATATGGATAAGGCTCTGTATAATAATGCTTCACTTTCGGAAGATTTTCTCCCGGAATATTCATCAGATTCGGGATATCATAGAATCCTGTGGAAATAACCACATTCTTGGCCTTATAAGCTGCTTTTGAGGTTTCAATATCAAAAACATCTCCGGTTTTGGAAACTTTCAGAACTTTTTCATAGAGATTAATATTGATATCCCTCTGCCTGGCGATCCCCTGATAGTATTCCAGTGCTTCCTGTCTTCCCGGTTTGGGAGCAGTAGAGATGAACGGAATACCATCTATTTCCAGTTTTTCTGCCGTGGAAAAGAAACGCATATACAAAGGATAATGGTATAATGAATTGACGATGGTACCTTTTT
Source organism: Chryseobacterium sp. UF-81 (assembly GCF_058245105.1). Lineage (NCBI taxonomy): Bacteria > Pseudomonadati > Bacteroidota > Flavobacteriia > Flavobacteriales > Weeksellaceae > Chryseobacterium > Chryseobacterium sp. UF-81. The sequence goes on from NZ_JBSIBX010000001.1 coordinate 232,798, forward strand.
CTATGATCAGATAGGTCAGATTGTTTTTCTGCGCCTCAAGAGCACAATTCAGACCAATAGGCCCGCCTCCGATAATAAGGATGTCTAAAATTTCCATAGGACAAATTTACTTAAAACCACCTTATTAAACAGAAAATTGGCGACAGAACTTATCTATCAGAGGTATTGTATTGGCATCAGTTTTGGTGCTTTTTTATGAATCAAAAAATTGAAAAGATGAAAAGCTTCATTATCCCGGTATTGTCATTAACCTTGTTGGCGGCCTGTAAGAAAAACCCTGAAAAGCCTGTTCCCAATGTAATAGATTCTATGGCTCAGGCCAGGGAAAAAAATATTGAGACGGCAGCACAAAAGAAAAAAACGGATGAGGTAGCTGTGAAGGCTGCTAACGATGGGATTCTGCAGGCTTTGAAAAATAAAGATTACAAAACTTTTGCAACATTCATTCATCCGGAAAAAGGAATCAGCTTCTCAATGTATGGATTTGTTAATCCAAAAGAAGACAAACATTTTTCCAAAGTGGATTTCGAAAAATTCCAGCCAACAAAGACTGTATTTACCTGGGGTGCCCAGGATGGTTCAGGAGATCCGTACAAAGCAACCATCAATGATTATTTTGCAAAATGGGTTTTCTCCAAAGATTTTACCACCGCACAATATTCATTGAATAAATTCCAGGCTGGCGGAAATTCACTTAATAATTTAAAGGAAATATATCCCGGTAAAGACTTTACCGAAAACTATATAAAGGGGACCGAAAAGAATGGTGAAATGGATTGGAAGACCATCCGTTTTGTTTTTGAGGAGTTCCACGGGAAACAATATCTGGTAGCTGTTGTCAATGACCAGTGGACGATTTAATCTAACCTGAGCTAAGGGAATTAAAGTTAAAGACTGAACGTTATTAATCTGGTTACCCTTGTCAAGGTTCAAAACCTTGACAAGGGTAGAAGGTTAACCTAAAATCTCAGCCAGTTTTTTAGTGAGATTTTTCCTGGAAAACTGTTCAATATTCTGAGTATTTTCGAGAAGACTTCCTTTTTTCCAAAGCTCAAATTTTTCCAGAATAAAATCTTTGATCACTTTAGAATCTTCATAACCGAAATGTTTTCCGGCAGCAGTTTCGGTAAGGATTCTTGCAACATCAGCATCATTCGGGCCGAAAGAAATAATCTGCTTTCCGGTCGCCAGGTATTCAAATATCTTCCCGGGAATGATCCCTTTAGAAGACTCATTGGGGAAATTGGTGATCAGCAATAGATTTGAATTGGCCATCTCTTCAACGGCTTTGTCATGAGAAATATAACCCAGGTTCAGGATATGGTTTTTCAGGTTTGAATTTTCTATGGATTGAAGAATCTTATCATCAATTCTTCCTGCAAATTTCAAAGTGAAGTTATCTGCAAACTCTTTATTTTCCTTTACTAGCTTAGCAAGGATCTTCCAGAGATTCTCAGGGTTTCTCAACTGTTCAAGAACTCCGATATAGCTTAAAGTAAAGGTTTTCTGTTTCTTTTCATCAGTCGCAACGGTTGGTGCCGAAGCATCACTTTCATCAAATCCATTCGTAATGCATATTGCATTGGCTCCTGATTTCCTGAAGTTTTCGGCATCCGTATAGCTTGTTGCTAATGTTATATCTGCATTTTTAAAGACGGCACTTTCAAGCTGTCTGTGTTTCCTGTCGGAACTTTTGGTAAGCTTTAAATGTTTATAATAAGAAATCTCTGTCCATGGATCACGGAAATCTGCAATCCATTTCAGGTCCGGGAACTTCTTTTTCAGTCCCAGGCCGATCATATGAAGAGAGTGGGGCGGGCCGGAAGTTACCACCACATCTATTTTATTTTCTTTTAAATACTGTTCTAAAAATTTAATGGAAGGTTTCACCCAGAATACCCTTGCATCCGGAATGAAAAAGTTTCCTCTCACCCAGATCGAAAGCCTGGATTTCCAGCTTTGGTTTTTACCGACATCGAATTGTCCGGCTTTGAACTTTTTGTTGCTTTTGTTCAGCTTTTCAGCCAGCTGATAAGGTTCCCAGATTTTAGTTTTTATGATCTCCAGATTTTGAGGAATGTCTTTCAGCAGACTTTCATCGAGCAGGGGATAACTTGGGTTTTCCGGAGTATAAATCACGGGATTCCAGCCGGATTCGGGCAGATATTTAGCAAACTTCAGCCATCTTTGAACACCAGGACCTCCCGCAGGAGGCCAGTAATAGGTGATGATCAATATTTTTTTTTGTTCCATTAATCTTGAACAATGAACTTTAAACGTTAAACAGTTTTCTCAGCAAGCTGTTCTTTTTTCTTATTTTTATTCATCCAGAAGATTCCGAATGCACTCAGTGCGATAAACAGTCCGAAGCATAAAAGCGACAGCCATTTACCTTTTTGTATCACTTCAGGTTCAAAAACCATTCTGATGTTGTGATTCCCTGCAGGAACGTGTACAGCACGCAGAAGGTAATCTGCTTTGATGTAAGGAACTTCTTTTTCATCCACAAACATTTTCCAGCCGTGAGGATAATAGATCTCAGAAAATACAGCCAGCTGAGGTGTTTTAGACTGAGATTTGAATTCCAGTTCATTCGGCTGATACTTTGTTAAATTGATAAATGCCGTAGAATCTGCCTGAACAGGTTTACTGCTGAAATAAGATTTGTCTGCTGATGCAATGACAGCTGTTTTCTTACTGTCGATCACCCCGATAGATTTAATTTCTTCGTCTGGTGTATTCACAAATTTCAGATCACTTACAAACCATGCATTTCCGTTGGCTTTAGGATTCGGCATTGCCTGAGGCTTTTCCGGGCCTCCCATTACCCAGTATTTTGCGTTCAGAAGGTTAAGAATGTTCGGTACTTTCACAGAGTCCATGATCTGGAAATATTCATTAATCACATCGTCATATCTTCTCAGCTTTACGGCATGATACCCCCCGATTGAAGATTTGAAATATGATGTATTCGTTTCGCTGAATGTGCCTAAAATATTATTGAAAATCCTGTAATGTGTTTTGTCCTTTTCAGCAATGGTTTCAAGCGTTTTATTAACGTTGACATTAGCAAGAATAGATTCTAAGTTCGGATTTCCCTGAACTTTTTCTGCCAGCAGGTCTGAGCTCTCCGTCTGGAACGGGTTTTCAGCAAAAACCTTGTCTACGTAATTCTCATCATTCAGATAACGTTTGTTCACGGTCCAGAGATCAAATAAACTTACAGCTCCAATGATAATCAAAGCAATATTCTGGCTTAGTTTTTTCTTCATGGTTAAGAAAAGAACAGCGGCCGTTACAGCTACATAAATCAATGCTTTTATTGCATCAATTCTGAACAGTTTAAATCTTTCATCAGCCAGATAGTCTAGCAGGAATGGCGGGAAATATGTTTTTTCGCCATCCGTGTAAAAACCAAGCAGTGATTTTCCAAAAATCAGAAGAATCAGAAGCAGTCCTAACGTTCCACCGCTTACATACATAAGGATTTTCTTTTTGTATTCTTCAGTCAGTTTTTCGTCTGTAAAGAACCTGTAAATTCCAATAACAGCAATTAATGGGAATAATAATTCCACCACCACCAATATGGAAGAGGGTGCTCTGAATTTGCTGTAGAAAGGAACATAGTCGATAAAGAAGTCGGACAACGGCATAAAGTTGCTTCCCCATGCCAGTAAAACGGTCAGAATAGAAGCTCCTAAAATCCAGTAACGGTATTTTTTCCACGCAAAGAAAAATCCTAATAAGGCAAGGAAACATACTACGGCTCCCTGATAGGCGGGACCGGAGGTTCCCGGCTGGTCTCCCCAGTAGGTAATCCCGTTGAACCCTTTGGAAATTCTGTCCATTTCAGCTTGTGAGCCTACATTTTCCTGGATAAGCTCCTGAACCCTGTTCATCATTTCCTTAGCTTCCGGTTCCTGGCTTCCGCCCCCCATCAGCCTTGGAATGAAAAGATTCAGAGTTTCCAGTTTTCCGTAGCTCCACATCAGTATGCTGGTTTTATCCAGTCCGGATTCCCCTGAAGTGTGGCTTTCATTCGTCAGGATCTGCTTTCCACGTACGGTTTCTTTGATGTATTCGGAATTGGCCATGATCCTTTGAGAGTTCATTCCAACACCAATTGCACATGAAGCAGCGATAATTCCTGATGAAATAAGAAAATGCTTCATCGGAGTCTTTTTCTGGATAGCTCTTACCAGTTCGGATAAGAACAGAAATCCTAATGCCAAAAACAGGTAATAGGTCATCTGAGGATGGTTCGCCGCAATCTGAAGCCCCATAAAAAGGGTTGTTGCAATGAATCCCCAGATATATTGTTTCCTGATATAAACTAGTATAATCCCGGCAAGAAGCGGTGCGAAATACTCGATGGTATTTACCTTACCGTTGTGTCCTGCTGCTATAATAATATAAAAATAAGTAGATAATCCGAAGAAAGTGGCACCCAATAAAGCGTATTTCCAGTTTCGGACGGCTACCATTCCAAGGAAGAAGAATCCCGCAAAAAGGAGGAAGAGATAATTAACCGGTCTTGGCAGGAAATTCAGGTTGCTGTCGATCTTTTTGATGATGTCGCCTTTGAACTGGCTTCCCATCTGATAGGTGGGCATCCCGCCAAACATGGAATCACTCCAGTAGGTTTCATTTCCGGTATCAGCTCTGTAGTCCAGAAGTTCTTTTGCTCCTCCTCTGTACTGTACGATATCATGCTGGAAAAGCTGTTTTCCTGAAAAAACAGGAGTGGAGTATAAAAATGCTAAAACTATAAATACAACCAATGAAATTGCAATATAAATTAAGTTTTTATTTTTAGCCATACGGGTTATTATCTTTTATTTCTTGGAATTTTTACCTTTTGTCTTTAGTTTCTTTTACCTCTTCATAGTCAACTGTTTCTGCATCCCAGTTGAGGTTCTGTTTATTCTTATTCGAGCTGTTTAGATCCTGCTGTCTGTTATTATTTTTATTATTATCAAATCTGTAACTGTAAAAAGTCTTGAAGAACAACCTTTTCAGGATATTCCAGACAAAGAAAATAATGATGGCAGAGAGAACTAACTCAAGAATGTATTTCATAACTTCTAATTTAAATTCAAGGTTGATGATTTAAAGTTCAATGTTTGCAGTCAGGATTTATAAAATTGTACTGAAAGTTATTATCAACAATAAAAAATACTCAAATTCTAAATACTCTCACTCTCAAACACTGTGACTCTAAAACGTCTTCAATTCAATTATTTTGCAGAAGGATTTACCATTACAGAAGATTTGGATGTACTTTTCATAGACTGTGACTGTTTTCCGTCTGAAATGGTCTCGATCTGTGTTGTTTTTACATCAATATTCTGATTGGTGATCCACCCTGTACTTTGATCAAACTTAATGGTTCCGTTCTGGCTAAGCTCACTGCTAAGACTATGTGTGATAGGTCCCTGAGTCTTCTTTTCTGTCTTTTTAGGAATTCCTCCTGTTACAGAAATTTCTGCAGCTCCGTTTCCTACGCTTTTCAATACATAGTTTGAAGTGACTTTAACGCTTCCGCTTGGATCAGCATTTTCAGAAGTGGTCCATTTTTCACCGATTTTTACTCCCTTTTTAGGAATAATCGTTAAGTTTTTATTCAGCTGGTCTTTTAATACCTTTTCATTGAAAGTTTCCTTAAGACTGGCTACAACGCTTGCTTTCTGGTTGGCATCTTTAATCAGGGTTCCAACAGCAGCGGCAACTTTTGTATAAACAGCATCAAAACCTGTAATAGAAACTACATTTCCTTTAGTATCCATTTTCATGTTAAGCTTGTTTCCTGTTAACGCTTTGTTGATATTCCAGATCATTTTCAGGTCATCTTCTTTAGGGATTGCCAGCTTAGTATCTACGATTACTGTTTTGCCCTGTGCACTCTGCGAATTTCTTTTGGCTACAAGATTAAGGGTCATATCATATACGTTACCTTTGATATCATTAACGGTGAAGTTCATTTCATCCGTAGATTCGCTGGTTGCGGTGATCGTTTTTCCCTGAGGGTCTTCCATCGTTTTTACATCCCTCTGGTATGTCGTAAGAGGATAGGTTTTTCCTTTTTCCAGCTTAAATGTTTGGGTGAAAACTCCTGCAGAGTCTTTGATGGCAGGGTTTTCTGCCACTTTAGCGACAGAATCGGCAGGAACTTCTACGGTAACTGTTTTTCCTGTTTTAGGATCTACTTTAGTGATGGTTGCTGTTTCTTTTTTACAAGATACAAGAGCTATAGATGAGATTAGCATTAATGCTGCTACGTTTTTCATTTGATCTTTTTTAAGTTTAAATTTTACTGACATTTCCGTTCTGTGCATCAATAACGATACCACAAAACATCACGATAAAATACTTATGTCCAATCTGATTAAAGATTTGGAGCTGCTACAATTTTCTGTCTTACCGCTTCATACAAAATGGCTCCGCATGCTACAGAAACGTTTAACGACTGTGTTTTTCCCTCAATAGGAAGCTTTATTTTTTCGTCTGAATGATGCATGACTTCTTTAGAAATTCCGGTTTCCTCGTTCCCCATTACGATCGCACAAGGTTCTGTGAAATTTACATCATAAATAAGTTTCTCAGCTTTCTCAGTAGCTGCAAATACTGAAATACCACTCTGCTGAAGGAAATCTACCGCATGCGCAAGGTTCGGTTCCTTACAGATCTTGATATTGTAAAGCGCTCCCGCAGACGTTTTAATAGCGTCCGAATTGATCGGCGCTGCCCCTTTTTCAGGAAGGATAATAGCATCTACGCCTACACATTCTGCTGTTCTGCAGATCGCCCCGAAGTTTCTTACATCCGTAAGCCTGTCCAGGATCAGTAAGAAAGGTGTTTTTCCTTCTTCAAATAGCTGTGGAACAAGATCTTCCACTCTGTGAAACGGAACATCTGAAATAAAAGCAACCACCCCTTGGTGGTTTTTTCTTGTAAAACGGTTCAGCTTTTCAATTGGAACATAGTTGGGACGAATTTTATTTTTGGCTAAAATGGTTTTCAGCTCAGCATAAATAGGACCTTGAAGTGCATTCTGCACAAAGATCTTGTCAATCGTTTTTCCCGCTTCAATTGCTTCAATCACGGGACGCAGCCCGAAAATAAAATCGTCTTTCATTGAAATTTATTATAAATTATATGGTGAATGGTCAATTGTGAATTTTACTTCGTAAGTCAAATTTGGTATGGATAAAATTCACATTTGACCATTGACTTACGCAGTGAAGATTCACTATCTTCCGTTCTCTCCGAGTATTGCTCTTTTCTGTGCCATGATATAGCCGTAGTGTAGGCTTTCATGCATATTGTTGAAGATAATGGCATCCTGGATACTTTTCAGATCCATCCCGAAACTTGTCGTATATGGTGTGTAGTCTGAAAAGAAATCGCTGTCATAATCTTTCATTAAAATCTTTGAAGTTTCAGTGAGTAAAAACTCAAGGTCTTCCACTTCAGATTTCTGTACATTCAGGTTGGGAAGAGTGCCTTTTTTGTAGGTTTCAATCCAATATTTATCAATTCTGAAAGGATTTCCGCTCAGATAATAATGCAGAAGCTGCTGGGTAGCAACTGTATGGGCAATATTCCAGTATATATTGTTATTGAAACCGTCAGGAATCAGCAGAAGATCTTCGTGGGAAGTGTTCTGCAGAATACTTAAAAGGTTCTTTCTCACTTGTCTGTGTGCTTGAAAATGATAATTCATTTTGCAAAAATTTTAATCACCAAAAATAGTTTAATAAACTGGAAGTGACAATTTTTTGGATAAGGGATTGAATTAAATGTTCTTAAACCATGAAAAAAAATGTTAATGATGACTGTTTTTTGTAAATCATAAAAAAAACTCCCCTGAAAATATCAAGGGAATTCTTTATTGTTTTTCAGATTCATACGGCCTGAATATAATTTTGAATAATTAGTAGTTGAGAATGTATTTTTAAGAATTACCACCTGATCGCCAATTATTTCAGTAGTAAAATACGACAAAACCCTGTAGGATCAAATTCCCCTCCTCCGGAGGGGTGGCAAATAAGATTAATAAAATGGTGGCTGAGGCTCCCGAAGCCACCATTTTTATTTTTTAATGATCTTATGCTTAAACGTTATCCCATCCTTCAGCACGATATTCAGAAAATAAACTCCCGTACTGTAAGCTGAAATATCAATCCGGTTTTCTCCATGAGTTTCAGTCAGTTTTTTTCCATCTACGCTGAAAAGACTGATTGAGGCTACATCTGTTTTGGATCTGATATTGACAAAATCAGAAGCAGGATTGGGATATATACTCACATCTACGGTTTTAATATCTTTTACATCCAGAGCAGCATTGCTTTTTCCCTGCATATAAACCGATAAATACACATCGCCTTGCTGCTGGTTGAAAACTGCGGTGGGTATTGTATGTTTCAGCGTGTGATTTCCCGCAGCGATACTAGGCATTGTAAATCCCCTAATCGGAACTGAATTGCCCGGACACCAGTTATTCCATGAAGTCCATTCTGTAAGGGATTTTGGAGTTGCTCCATAAATTCCATTGCCTTGTGTATTGTAAACCCTGAACGGTTCGCAGGAAATTCCGCCGGGAGTATAGGTAAGCATTTGTACATCATCTATATAAGTGTAGTTCTGCCTTCTGACATATTCTTCACCGCCACTGTTGGCACCATGAGGAGTAGAGATAACGAAAAAATTAGCGTTGGTGACGGTATTGGGAAGATTGAAACTGACAATTCTTACAGTTTCACCGGGAATATCAGTGCTGTTATAATTATTTAACCTGTTGTAACTTAATATAGGAACCACCGCATTGTAATCTGCAGGAGTGGCCCCTGTGTCTGTGGAAAAGAAAGTAAGAGACCCCGAAAAAACATCAATTCTGCCGGCGCAGCCGGCCACCTGAGTCTGAGCTGCATAAGGAACACCAAAAACATCCAGTTCCATATACATATCATAGGCAGTACGTAATGCAGTATCATGAAATATGCTGTACAGATTACTTAAATTATAAGTATAAGGAACTTCTGTAGGAGTACGGTTCTTACTCATGAACGGAGTAATGTATCTGCCGACTTCAATTCTTTTCACATTGGCATCATCAATAGTATAAGTAGGCTGATTTTTGGGTACCATGGTTAAATAAACACTTCCCAGACGGTCGTAATTATCACAAAGAGCGCCTATGGTCACTCTCATGGCTATTTTAGCTTTAAAAGAGTTGAGTTCAGCGTCAGTAAGCTTTCTTGTGTATCTGGTATTTGAAAGTCTGGTAAGTCCTGCAGGTACCGGATCCGATACCGTGGCCGCATACCCGTCGTAATAAACTGCATCTGAAATCAAATTCATCCTGTTGGTCGTCTGTGATTTTATAAGACCTGCAAAAAGGATGCTCAGAAAAAGTAGTTTTTGATACATATTGTGGTGTTTATTACAAATATATTAAATATTAGCATAAAGTGTTGTTATGTATTAATTAAAATTCACAATTTAATGATTAAATTAAAATTTATCATTAAATTAGCGCAACATTCAATTTAAATTATTAATAATGAAAAAAATTCTACTTTTATCTTTGTTGTCAATAATATCAGTTTTTAAAGCCCAGATCAGTTTAAACATTGGAAGCCCAGCTGTCGGAACGGCACCTGTTAGTAGTTTTTTTTCGTATTCTTATGTCCAGCAGATTTATCCTAAACAGGAATTGAATGCTACAGCTGCAGGAAATATTACGGGTCTTACATTTTATGTAGATCCTTCGGCTACTATTAATGACTCATCGGACTGGACTGTTTATATGGGACATACCCCAAAAACAGCCTTTGCATCCGGAACAGACTGGATTCCCGCTACACAGCTTACTCAGGTGTTTGCCGGTACAGTGACCAAGATCAATAATAAGGTTGAAATTACTTTGACAACACCATTTGCTTATAATAACACGGATAATCTGGTAATTGCGGCAAAAGAAAATGCTCAGAGTATCGATATTAATAATTTTGATGAAGCTTTTCATGTTTATCCCCATGTTCCGAATTCCACCCTTTATTATAAAGGAGACCGTGCAGTTGTTGACCCGGCATCTCCTCCCGGAGGGATTAGGGCGGATTACAAATCTTCTGTTACCATTTCAGGATTAACACCTAAGCCTACTCCTGCATGTCCTTTCGTCAATTTTCCGGTTAATAATGCCCAATTTATATCTTTAACCCCCAATTTTAAATGGCTTCCTGTTTCCGGAGCAGATTCTTATAAAGTTTCACTGGGAACAAGTGCGGGAGGAACAGATGTGATTAACCAACAGATCGTGAATGCTACTGATTTCTCTCCGTCAGTACCCCTTAGTCCCAATACCAATTATTATCTGAAAGTCATTTCTGTTACAGGAAATCTTGAATCTTCCGGCTGCACAGATGTTGTTTTTAGTACGATTCCTCCCGTACCTCTAAACGATGCATGCTCCGGTGCTTTTGCAGCGTCAGCGTTTCCTTACACTTACACCCAAACTGACGCGGTATCTGCCACTAATAATGGCGGATTTATAACCACATGTCCTGATGCAATGAATGATGGAACCTGGTTTAAATTTACTGGGGACGGTGGGCAGTTTACCGTTAAAATAACCATGCCTTCAGGTAGTGCTTATGATCCTCAGATGGATATCTACAGCGGAGCCTGTGGCAATCTGGCATGTGTAAATGCAGTAGACAACGGCGGAGGCGGAGCTGCAGAAACCTATACCTTTACAACAACCGCAGGAACTGAATATTTTATCAATGTTGGAGCCTATGAAGAAACGGTCGATATGCCGGAAAATGTTTTTACCATTAGCATTACCAAACTTTAGTTTTAGACCCTTATTGCCATACTTTCAATGATAACATGAGTTGTCATTAAATTAATATGTTTTCAAAGAAGCGGACTGTTTTTAAAGAAATCAGTACCACAAATTCCTGCCTGTTATTTGGATACATTATTAATAGAGGAATATTTAACAAACTTTAACTCTAATATGGCATTCATTATGTTGATTAATGCCAGTATTTATCAGAAATTTACCACCTATTTTAATTAAAGCTATGTCAGATACATATCAAGCTGAAGATATCCGCCAGTTGACGGAAAAAGTAAAAGAAAAGAATTACTTATTTTCCCTTCTGAGGCAGGAAATCAATAAAGTGATTATTGGCCAGGAATATATGATAGACCGACTTTTGGTAGGTCTTTTAGGCAACGGGCACGTCCTTTTGGAAGGAGTTCCGGGGCTGGCAAAAACTTTAGCGATCAAAACCCTGGCAGAAGCTGTTCACGGTGAATTCTCCAGGATACAGTTCACGCCCGATCTGCTTCCGGCGGATGTGGTGGGAACCATGATCTTCAATATCAAAGACAATGATTTTTCGATAAAAAAAGGTCCCGTATTCGCCAATTTTGTATTGGCGGATGAGATCAACCGTGCACCGGCAAAAGTACAGTCGGCATTGCTCGAAGTGATGCAGGAAAAGCAGGTGACCATTGGGGATGAAACCATGAAGCTTCCGAAACCGTTTTTGGTACTGGCTACCCAAAACCCAATTGATCAGGAAGGAACTTATCTGTTGCCGGAAGCACAAAGCGACCGTTTTATGCTGAAGTGTAAGATAGACTATCCTAATTTTGAAGACGAGAGAACGGTGATGAGAATGGTTTCTACCTCTCATCAGCCTGTCATTAAACCGGTGATATCCCTGCAGGATATTGTAGATGCCAAAGAACTGATCAACCAGATTTACCTGGATGAAAAGATCGAAAAATATATTCTTGATATGGTTTTTGCAACCCGTTATCCTGAAAATTACGGACTTTCTGAACTTAAAAATTATATTGGTTTCGGGGCTTCTCCAAGAGCATCCATTAATCTTGCCATTGCGTCCAGAACTTATGCATTCCTGAAAGGAAGAGCTTTTGTGATTCCTGAAGATGTAAAAGCATTGGCTCAGGATGTATTAAGACACAGAATTGGTCTTACCTTCGAAGCAGAAGCGGAAGAAATTTCATCAGAAGAAATCATCAACAGAATTTTGGCAAAAATTCAGGCACCGTAATGAGTGAAGTGATTATCAGAAAAGCTGCCCGGGAAGATTGTGCTCCCATGCTGGAGCTGATCCGGGAACTGGCAGAATATGAAAAGGCCCTTCATGAGGTGACCATAACTTTGGATGAGTTCACGGAAGACGGTTTCGGGAAATCTCCGGTTTGGGGAGCTTTTGTGGCTGAACTGAATAATGAAATTGTAGGGATTTCCCTGTATTATGACCGATTTTCAACCTGGAAGGGAAGAAGGCTGTATCTTGAAGATCTTGTAGTGACTGAAAAAATGAGAGGAAAACAGATTGGAAAACTTTTGTTTGATGCTACTTTGGAATATGGAAAATCTAACCAATATAGCGGAATGGTTTTTCAGGTGTTAAACTGGAATGAACCCGCTATTAATTTTTATAAGAAATACAGCCCCAAGTTTGACGATGAATGGCTGAATGTTTCGATTGAATTGAAAGATTAAAAGCCAGAAGTAAGGAAGATGGAAGTGCGGCACAGAAACCCCGCAACTTGAAACCCGCAACCACATTTATGGAAATAAAAGATATTGTAAAAAAAGTCAAGCAGATAGAGATCCGTACCCGAAAGAAGACGGAAGCTTCGCTTATGGGACAGTATCACAGTGCCTTTAAAGGACAGGGAATGACTTTCTCGGAAGTCCGTCCGTACCAGTTCGGAGACGAAATCAGAAGAATCGACTGGAACAAAACTGCCCGCTTCCGTGAACCGTTCGTAAAAGTAATGGAAGAGGAAAGAGAGCTGACCATGATGATCTTAGTAGATATTTCCGCTTCCATGGACTACGGAACCAAAAACCAGCTGAAAAGGGAATATGTAGCAGAAATTGCTGCCAGTCTCGGCTTTTCAGCGGCAGGAAATAATGATAAGGTAGGACTGATCCTGTTTGCAGATAAGGTGTATAAAGTAATCCCGCCTCAGAAAGGCAGAAAGCATATTCTTTCTATTATCAGCAATATTCTGACGGCAGATTATGTTCCGGCGATATCAAAGATTGATAAAGCAATGGAATATATGATGGGAATTTTCAAAAGAAAGTCTCTGGTTTTTCTGTTTTCAGACTTTGAGGATTCTTATGATTCAAAAATGCTCAGAGTGGCTTCAAAAAAGCATCAGCTGCTGGGTATGAGGATTTATGACGAAAAGGATAATGAAATTCCTGATGTAGGCTATGCTCTTCTGTATGACGCTGAAACAGGGGAAAAAGTCTGGGCCAATACTTCCAGTGCGAGATGGAGGTATACATTTGCTGAAGCCCAGAAGCAGAAAGTCCGTGCCCTGGAAGAAGATTTTGCCACCAGCTCGGCCAGTTTTATGAATATGAACACCGGTGCTGATTATTCTAAAATGCTGTATAATTATTTCCAGAAGAAGTAAATATAAAAACAAAGGCTCCGGCCCAAACTATTATTATTTGAAATTGAAAAAAATATTATTCATACTTTCTTTTTTAATCTGTGGAAATGCTTTTTCGCAGATATTATCTTCCAATCTGGAGAAGAAAACCCTTGCCTTAGGTGAAGTGAATCGTCTGGTTATTAAAATAGACAATGTTCATGAGCTGCAGGTAACTTCCGCACCTAAAAATGAACTGCTGCCTTTCCATTTTGAAGAAATTAAAGACAGTATCGGACAAAACCAAAATTCTTACGAAAGAAAAATTGAATTTTCAGTGTATGAAGAAGGTAAATTTACCATTCCCGAGCTGGAATTTAATGTAGGAGGTAAAATTTTAAAAACCATTCCTTATGAAATTGATGTGGTGAATACCGCCCAAAAGGCAGACCAGATCAATGATATCATGAACAATAAGGAAGTAAAACTTGAAACAAAAGATTACTGGGAGCTTTATAAATTTTATATTCTCGCTGCTTTAGCCGTTATCGCTCTGATCATTGCCATCATTATGTTTATCAAATGGGGCAGAAAATCTAAAAGCTCACCTGCTGTTGCCACGAACCAGACTTTAAAAGAGCTGGATTCCCTGAAAAAGAAAAAATATATTGAAGGCGGTGATTTCCGTTCGTTTTATGTGGAGCTGATAGATATATCCAGAAAATTCATTGCCAAGCAATATCATCTTCCGGCTGATGTTCTTCTTACAGATGACCTTATTGATGTCATGAAAAAAAACAATACCATTTCCCAGGAAAATGAAAGAATCGTAGAAGATGTATTTTTAAGGGGAGATCTGGTAAAATTTGCCAAGACATTTCCTGACCAGACCACTATGGAAAAAGATTTTGCAGATATCCGCGATTTTGTGAAGAGATCATCAAAAGATTTAGAATTTGAAAACTTAAGAAAGGATGCCTGATTTTGAATTTTACAGTCCGTGGTTCCTGCTGCTTTTTCTGCTGTTTATTCCCCTTTTTATTAAAGATGCGGGTGGAAAGCAGAAGAAAGGCATCAAAGTTCCTACTGTCCGGAATATGGAAGACAGCGGGGGAATCCGTGCCGTGCTTGTGCTGCTTAAGCTCTCGAAATATATCATTCTTTCTGCACTGATTATTGCTATGGCCAGACCGAGAACCTTTACGGTTTCCCAGGACAGGGATGATACCAAAGGCGTAGATATAATGCTTTCCATTGATGTTTCCCTGAGCATGCTTGCCAAAGACCTTAGCCCGGACCGTATTACTGCATTAAAAGATATTGCCGTAAAATTTGTCCAGAAACGTCCAAATGACAGGATAGGGGTGGTGGCGTATGCTGCTGAAGCTTTTACCAAAGTACCGGTGACTTCTGACCATCAGGTGGTTATTGACGAAATTAAAAATCTTAATTCCGCTGGCCTTGAACCGGGAACAGCCATTGGAGAGGGGCTTTCTGTAGCTGTAAATCATCTTATCAAAAGCAAAGCTAAAAGTAAGGTGGTGATCCTGATGACAGACGGAGTAAGCAATATCCAGAATGCAATTCCTCCACAGCTGGCTGCAGAGCTTGCCAAGAATAATAATATAAAGGTTTACGCTATTGGGATAGGAACCAACGGCTTTGCTCTGATGCCTACTTCACAGGATATTTTCGGGGATCTTATCTTCACGGAAACTGAAGTGACGATCGATGAAAATACCTTGAGAGAAGTAGCGCAGACAACAGGTGGACGATATTTCAGGGCGACTTCCAACAGCAGTCTGGAGGAAGTGTATGATGAGATCAACCAATTGGAGAAAACAGACATCAAGGTCTCCAAGCTGTACAATTACGATGAATATTTTAAAATTTTCCTATGGATTGCGTTGGGAATGCTGTTCTTTGATGCACTGCTGCGATGGGTATTATATAAATTTTTGAGCTGATGAATTGGTCGTTAGGAAATTACTGGTATTTACTTTTGCTGTTGCTGCTGCCACTGCTGTCTTTCTTTCTGATCCGTTTTTTGAGATGGAAAAAGAAAAAGAGAGAAGTTTTTGCAGACAGCCGGTTTCATGAAAACCTGTTTGAAAAGAAATCCGGATTTACAAAATTCTTTCCGGCTTTATACCTGTTGGGAACACTCTTCCTGATATTTTCGATCATAGATTTACTGAATGGCTCCGAGGAAGTGAAAACCAATCAAAGGCTTAACAATGTCATCTTTATGCTTGATGTTTCCAATTCCATGAATGCTGAAGATATTGATCCCAGCCGTCTTGCAGAAGCAAAAAACCTGATGCTGGCTACCATGCAGAAAATGAAGAATGATAAGATCGGTATTGTGATCTTTGCCGGTGAAGCAGTTTCTATTATGCCGCTTACCACAGATTACGGAACCGCTGAAACCTATATAAGTGCAGTAGAAACAAGTTCTATGAAGATCCAGGGAACGGATTTTCTGAAAGGAATGCAGGCTGCAGCAGAAAAGTTTAAAAATGTAAGCAAAGGCTCCAGAAAAGTTATTCTGCTGAGTGACGGTGAAGATAATGAAGGAAATGATAATGCTGCCGTAAGACTGGCCAATAAAGAAGGCATTTCGATAACATCGGTAGGAATAGGAACAGACGAAGGAGCGCCTGTTCCTGAGTATGTCTTCGGACAGTTGATGGGCTATAAGACCGATATGGACGGTGGAACTGTGATCTCTAAAAGACAGACGGAAGCCCTTAGAAAGATGGCAGAATCTACAGGAGGAGATTACGTAGACGGAAATAACATCAATGAAGCTCCCGATAAAATCATTGATGCTGTGAGTAAAAAATCCTCATCTGCACAGACTATGGTAAAGTCTCAGAATGCCAATCACTATTATCAGTATTTTTTAATAGTTTCCATTTTCTTTTTCTTTTTAATTTATATCTTAAACCCGAAAAAAGATTTCAATATTTAGTTTTATACTTTGTTTATCAAGATTTTAAATAAGTACTTTAACCGAACTTTAACAAATAGAAGTCTGTTTATTAACATATAAAGGAATAATTTTGCAGGTAATGAATACTAAAATCATTTTTTTATCGTTTCTTATAGCTTTCTCACTCTCAAACGTACTGTTTGGGCAGGAAAACTATAGAACTTTAGTTTATGAAGGTAATCAGAAATTTAACGGTAAAGACTATGACGGAGCATCCTCGAAGTATATGGAAGCTGTAAAAGAAAATGAAAAAGACTTTACAGCTCATTATAATTTGGGAAATGCATTGTATAAAAGCAAAAAGTATGAGGAGGCTAAAGCAGAATTTGACAAAGCACAGAAACTTTCTCAAACTCTGCCGGATAAAACGGCTGCTCTTCATAATTTGGGCAATACCTACATGCAGATGAATCAGCCGGAAAAAGCGGCTGACTATTATAAGCAGGCTCTGAAGCAGAATCCTTATAATGAAGCGACCAGAAAAAATTATGAAATTGCCAAGCTGAAAGAAAAAGAGAAACAGCAACAGCAGAAAAACGAACAGAACAATTCAGGAAAAGGCGGAGGAGGAAATGATCAGAATAAAAATGATGATCAGAAAGGTGACCAAAAAGATCAAAAGCAGGATCAGGGCAATGGCCAGCAGAATGAAGGGGAAAGCGAGCAGGGAAATACCCCTAAGCAGAACCAGAATAATGAAGGGAAAATGCCCAAGAATCTTGAAAATGCGATATTAGATAAAGTCAACGAAAAAGAAAAAGAAACCGCCAGAAGAATCTTAAATAAGAATTCTTATTCGATGCCTCAGAGCAAAGAAAAAGATTGGTGATGCAACAGAAACTGATTTACATATTATTCCTTTTTGCATCCGTAATTTCTTACGGACAGGTAAACCTGTTTATGGAACCTGATAAATCAGAATACAACGGAAAGGATATTGTAAACCTTACCATCGTTCTGGAGCTTAATGGTATCGACCTTGAACCACAAACCCGTTTTCAGCTTCCCGATCTTTCAAAATTCAATATAATAGGAAGCGGATCAATGACCAATACATTAATTGATCCGGCCACCAATACACTGATTACTCAGAAAATATCCAGAATTGCCCTTGAACCGAAAAAGAAAGGGAAAATCAAGATCGGTTCCGTACTGGTAACGGTTAATAATAAGATTTACAAGACAGAGCCTTTTGATATCAATATAAAGGATATTATTGAAAAAAGGTCTCTTGCCGGCAATACCTCCAATGATGTCTATCTGAATATGGAGATAGAAGACCGCGAGGTATATCAGGATCAGGCTACAGTGGCTGTGTTGAGGGTGTATTCCAAAAACATGGATAATTTCAGAAAGGTGAAGGATGTTCGCCTTCCCCGTCAGGATAACCTCAATGTACACCCTGTAAATTTAAACAAATCGGAGATAGATCCCTCAGGAGCCGGAAATATGGCTTCCCAGGTTGTGGCTGTATTTATGGTATTTCCTAATGAATCAGGATATGTAGATGTGCCTGCGGTATCGGCATCGGTTAGCTCTTATTCGAATAAGAATAAAATTGTTTCCAATAAAGTAAAGCTTAATGTAAAAAAACTTCCGGAAGGATCGCCTGAATACTTTAAGAATGCGGTAGGTAATTTCAGTGTGAATGTATACAATGCATCAAAGGATAAAATAGAGGTTGACAAACCAATCAACGTAATAGTTAGAGTTTCGGGAGAAGGAAATCTTCCGGATATGCATCTTCCTAAGATTGTTTCATCTCCTGATTATGAGGTTTTTACCCCTAAAATTACATCCAAAGTAGCTCCCGGAACTACGGGTATGAAAGGTGAGGTTCTGGCTAACTATGTTATCATTCCAAAAAAAGCGGGTGCCATTTCTGTACAGACCGAGCAGTTTGCATTCTTTGATCCGGCCAGTCACGAATATGTGGAACTTGGAAACAAAACTCTTGCCCTGAATGCATTTTCCCATGATCAGATCCTGGAATCACGTACCACAGTTGAAAAGGTAAACGAATATACCAATACACTTTTGGAAACGGTAGATACCCCTGTTCTGAAGACAACAACATTTAAAGTAAAGGAAAAGAGTAAATTCCACTGGAATATTCTTTTAACCAATATTTTCATTCTTATCGGGTTGTTTATCATGTATCTGTTATTTAAGACATGGCAAAAAAAACGAACGTTAGTTAAAGAAACAGCATCGCCAAAACCGTTGGGTTCTGTAGCTGAAACAGAAAAACAGATCAGAGAAACTTTGAAAACGGATATCAATGATTATTTCAGCTATCTTGAAAACCTGAAAGATAATGAGGATTACGAGAAGTTCTTTGATACCCTGGAAGAAATGGATATGGATGTGAGAAAACAGTATTTCCAGAGTTCTTCACAGGATTTCAGGGTATTCCTGGAAAATTATAAAGGATCTTCCGTTGCTGAGGAATACAGAAATCTGTCTCAAAGGATTCAGATGGAGAAATACTCACCTCTGAAATCAGCAGAAGGAATAGAGGAACTTTTAAAAGCAGTTGTTAATTTATATTCACGAATTAGCAAATAATCAATTTTTTTTCATATTTTTGCGAAATTTTTAATTACAAAGAGATGGAAATATTTAATGATTTTTCTATTAAAGAGATCGTTACCTGCTTTATGGTTCTTTTTGCCGTAATCGATATTATCGGCTCTGTTCCTATTGTCGTAAGCCTTCAGCAGAAGTTTGGACAGATCGAAGCCGGGAAAGCATCCATTACTGCGGGTGTCATTATGATCGTTTTTCTTTTTGTAGGAAATAAAATTCTTAAGCTGATTGGTGTAGATGTGAATTCTTTTGCCATTGCAGGAGCTTTTGTGATTTTTATCATAGCCCTTGAAATGATATTGGGCATTGAGATCAATAAGACCACCGAAGCAAAGGCTGCATCCATTGTTCCTATTGCTTTTCCGCTGGTTGCAGGAGCCGGAACCCTTACAACCACCTTATCTCTCAGAGCTGAATTTCATGATATTAATATTATTTTGGGAATCATTCTCAATACAATTTTCGTATATTTGGTGCTGAAATCAGCGAAATGGCTGGAAAACAAAATGGGGGAGGCTACCCTGTCTATTCTTCAGAAGGTTTTCGGGATCATCCTTTTGGCTATTTCAATAAAATTATTTACCGCAAACTTTGCCCAATTGGTGCTGAACTATATTAATTTTTAAGAATCATGCAGAAGTTTTATAAAGTATTTCTAGTTGTGTTTATCGTTTTTATTGCCATCAATCTTTATGCATTGGACTGGCAGACGGATCTTTTATCAGAAGATAACCTGAAGTTTGTATTTTCAATTGCTTCAGCAGTTCTAGGTCTCATTTTGCTTTTTGTACTGGATACATGGAGCAGGATCGGAATGAAAAAATAAATTCAGAATTATTATTCAATATAACAAAACCTCTTTCGTTGGAAAGAGGTTTTTTGTTTTGAGAGAGAGGAAGCTTCAAGGTTCTCAGCCGCCTACAATACTCCTTTATTTTAAATTCATTATAGAAAAATTTGGATATGTTACTGGTGAAAAGGGTTCCAGGGTTCATCATTACCATATTTTTAAGAAACCACAATATTCTTTAAAATGGCCTCGGATTTCAGTTCTGTTTCTCTCCATTCTTTTTCCGGGCTGCTCTGGGCAGTGATTCCTCCACCCACAAATAGGTGTATGGAATCTTTGTAAAGCCTTGCACATCTCAGGTTTACAAAATACATTACACTTTCATCTGTTTCTACCTTACTATAACCAGAATAGAATTCACGCGGGAACTTTTCAAGGGTCTGGATATTCTTTTTGCAGAAATCCTTTGGAATGCCGCAGACTGCCGGAGTGGGATGAAGATCATTGATAAGGCTGTCCAGGTCTTCAGGCTTAATCCGGGCTTTAAAATCTGTCCTGAGATGTTTGATATTTCCTGAAATATGATCGTAGGTATCTGATATTTCTATGTTCCCGGAATAGTTTTTAAGCGTATCCCGGATATAGGTTGTCACAGGCTTCTGTTCTTCAATTTCTTTTTCCGTCCATTCCTCAGATACAGGAAGCGTTCCTGCCAGGCTCATGGTTTCAAATTCATGAGTAATCTTGTTGAATTTCCCAAGAGTCTCTGAAAAAGCTCCCATCCAGGCTTGCTGTCCATCATTAAAGATATATCTGAAAGCATTAGGATAAGATGTGCATAGCTTTTCAAAACTCTGTTTATAATCTATTTGATGAAAGTCCTGAAAGATTTTCCTTCTTGAATACACCAGTTTTGGAAGCTGATGATTTTTAATCACATCAATAACCTGATGAAGGCTGCCGATATATTCTTCTTTGGTCTCTGCATTGAAAAAGCTTTCATCTTTCAAAAGAGTTTCACTGGTAATGCGGTCCTGTTCAAACTGTTCTGAAGCTTCGGTAATACTGCCTTGAAAACTGATCTGCCTCAACAGGTCAAAAGAGTGAAAACTCACGGATTCACTGTTTTGTTTCTGATCAGTTGAGTATAATGTTTCGTCGAAAGGTAGTTTGAAATAGATCATGAGTGTAGATGGATTTTGGAGATCAATATCAGGAAATACAGCAGGGAATTTCCGGGATGATTCTCTTTAGCAAAGGTATTACTAGTCTTAAAAATGTCAAAATTAAAAGAGCTGTTTTTAATGAAATATTTCGCATATAGACATGAAAAAAGACCCATTTTTTTGGATCTTTTATTTTTTATTGATATTTCGAATTATCTCAGAAGGATATTATTCGTCATTGTCGTATGGTTGATGAGTACTCCTTTTTCATCCCTGATTTCAATTTCGGAAACATGCATGGTTTTTCCTTTTCTGATGAATCGTGCTGTGGCTGTTACGATTCCGTCTTTTTTACTTTTTAGATGATTGGAATTGATATTGGTTCCCACCCCGTAATATTTACTGCCGTCAATAAACATATTGGACAGGCTTGAGCCTAAAGTTTCAGCAAGCACACAGCTTGCTCCTCCGTGCAGGATCCCAAAGGGCTGGTGTACCTTTGGCTGTACCGGCATTGTAGCAGTTAAAGTTTCATTTTCAACGTCAATATCGATGAACTGTATCTCAAGTGTTTTTGCTAATGTTATATCTTCTCCCCAGTTGTTTAAGAACGTAAGGAGCTCTTCTTTGGTCTGACCTTTCATTTTATAAGTGATAAATAATGAATGATAAATGATTGTCTAAATGAGCAAATGTAATTTTGTTCTAACTTCTAACTTCTAACTTCTAACTTCTAACTTCTTCCTCGTTGCCAGCTCCCATAATATTCGGATTCCAGTTCGCAGGTATTTTAGGAACAATATCATATTTTACATAGTAATCCTGAATTTCCTCCATGATCTCGGAAAAAGGAACTGAAGCAATCCTTTCATAAGGTATGGTATAGCCTAAATACACGATGTTTCTTTTGAAATCGCCTGCCGCCAGAACAATCGGTACTTTTGCAGCCAATGCCATATGATAAAACCCTTTTCTCCACTTCGGAACCCAGCTTCTGGTCCCCTCAGGAGTAATCACAAGACTGAAATCTTCTTTTTCGAACTGTCTGGCTACAAAGTTGACCAGGTCATTTTTCTGACTTCTGTCGATACCGATACCGCCAAGCCCTTTTACAAGACTTCCGTACCATGCTTTTGTGTGGGCATCTTTGATGATGATTTTCAAAGGTTTTTCTAAAGACCAATAGGCAAGATTTCCTAACAGGTATTCCATGTTGTGCGTATGGGGTGCAACGACAAGGATGCATCTGTTCAGACTTTTCGCATCGCCCTGCAGGACAACTTTCCAGCCCAGTATCTTTAACATTAATTTACCTATCAGTTTTTTCATATATCTTTAGATTAAAAACAAAAAAGTATAACCAAACAGGTTATACTTTACAAATATATTGAAATATTATCGCTCTTAAAACAAACCGCTGATTAAATCTACGATTTTCATAACAATTTCTAGTGCAACTTGTACCATGGTTAAGGTGTTTTTTAATGATTTGGTTAATTATTTTTTAACTATACGAATGTATAACATTTTTTTAACATAGCGAACTAAATAACATTTTTTTTCTGATTTCTGAGAGAAGAAGAGTGTGAATTTCAAACGGTTGCCTTCCATTCACACCTTCTGCACTCTCTGAAGTTAATTATTTAGTTTGTATGGAAATTTCGTCTTTTCCGTCTTTAATTTTGACGTCTACATTTTTGTTTGCCTTTTTGAGCGTAGACTTCATAGAATCAATTACCTGGTCTGCCTGGGAATTCGGAACTTTTTTTCCGTTGATGATAATGCTGTCTTTGTCATCAGAGTTATATTCTATGGTAGAGCCATTTACAGAAATTTTGTTCTTTTCGATTCTGATTTTTCCATCTTCATCTTTTTCCTGATCACTGTCGTTGATCCCGTCTCCGTTCAGATCTCCGTCAAAATTAATTCCGTCTTTTTTTGCTGGAAGGACAATCATATTTTGAGGAACTACCAGTTCGTAATCAATATTGTAATCTCTGAATCTGTGTTCATAAGGATATTTGATATAATTTGGAAGAATAACCTTGTTGTTAACAATTTCTACCGGAACATTTACATTAAGAGGAAGATTGTATCCTTTAGCTTCTTTCTTAATAATCAGATAAGGTGTTTTAATATCTGCTTTTCTCGTAACGTCTACATGTATCCAGTCTTTTTCAAAAACAGAGATTTTGTCAGAGTAAAGGTCATCATCGTATCCTGTAAAGTTTTGCGGAATGGATATCTGTTTCATATCTACATATAAACTATCAGATGTTGTATTAATGGAAATCTCTTCCGTATCTTCCTTATGTCCTTTCAGGAACATTTCTTTTTTCGCCATACTTACTCCAAAGAATGTTCCTAAACATATTACTGCCAAGAATAAGACTCCTAAAACCCAACCAATATTTCTTAACTTAGTTTTTGGTGAAAAAATCTTGATACTTAGTAGGCTGAAAAGAACGGCAGGAATTAAAGATCCAACAATAATTAATGCTAAAAATACATTGTAAAGTCCATCGTTATCAAGAAGAAATTTCATTTCATCAGCTCCGGGAAAGTTTGAATCAATTCCGAAAAGACCAAAGACTACAAATACACCTATAATGCTGCTTAGAGCCATAAATGCGAAGAAGATTCCAATAATATATTTTAAAACATTCCATACTCCGCTTCCTGCGTTGCTGATGTAAGGCTTATTTTCAGTGTAAATTTCACCAGCTCTGGTTGTTGTCTCATTGGCGAATTGCACAATTTTACTAGATTCTTCCTTTAAATTATCAAAGTTTAATGGCTTTCCTTTCATTTTCAAAAAATCTGATGCAGTTTCTGCTTTAGGTAATACCGCCCAAAGAATAAAATATAAAAGGACAATTAAAAACGAGGAACCAGGCGCAACCCAAAGGAAAAGAAATGCACCCACCCAAATTAATCTCATCCAAGTAATTTCCATTCCAGAGTATGCGGCTAAACCGGCGCAAACTCCTGCGATTTTTTGTCTTTCAGGGTCACGGAACAATTGCTTCTTATCAGAATATGTAGTTCCTGTAGTATTTTGTCTTTTGCTGTTTTTTTCAGAATAGTAAGCTTCTTCCTGCTCTTCGATCTTTTCAGGAGTTCCGATTTGAGCAATTACTCTTTCTACATCAGAATCATTTACAACT
Organism: Chryseobacterium sp. UF-81; assembly: GCF_058245105.1. Classification (NCBI taxonomy): domain Bacteria; kingdom Pseudomonadati; phylum Bacteroidota; class Flavobacteriia; order Flavobacteriales; family Weeksellaceae; genus Chryseobacterium; species Chryseobacterium sp. UF-81. Next base: position 256,948 of record NZ_JBSIBX010000001.1, read on the forward strand.
TCACGTTTTCCTAAAGAATCTCTGAAGATTTCTACCATTCTTATTTCTATATCATGCATTACCTCCTCCTCCTCTGAAGCGTCCAATGAGCTTCTCAGTGCATTCAGGTAATCGCTGAGCTTTATATATGCGTGTTCTTCTATAGTAAAAGAAAAACCTGCGAGTCCTATTGAGAGTGTCTTGTTCATAGCTTTGTTTTTTATATTTTTTGAATAATTTGGTTTACTGACGCTGTCAGCTCTGCCCAGGTATTTTGAAGTTCGTCCAAGAAAAGCTTGCCTTTTTCTGTAATCTGGTAGTATTTTCTTGGTGGTCCTCCTGTAGATTCTTCCCATCTGTAGGAAAGGAACTCGCCATTTTTCAGTCTTGTAAGGAGAGGATAGAGGGTTCCTTCCACTACATCCAGTTTTCCTTTTTTAAGCTCATCGATAAGGTCGGAAACATACATTTCACGATGGTTGATGAGACTTAAAATACAGAATTCCAGAATTCCTTTGCGCATTTGCGCTTTGGTATTTTCAGTATTCATCTTTAATAAGTTTTGTTAATTAGTTATATTTTCAGAATAATGTTCCTAGCTAGATGAACCTATTCCGATTTTACATTACAAAGATATGTAATTAAAATGGTAATATGCAATACAAAGTAGTGAAAAAATATAAATAAATTATGTAACTAGTTGAAAATCAATAAAATTATTTTTAGTTGTGAATTTTAGATGTGAGAATTTTAAAGAAAACCAGATCAATTATTACTAATTTTTCCTTTTAAGCTGGTGGGCCTTAAAGTAACAAGAGCTTTTTTCTTCAATGCTGTCTGATAGGATATAAAAGTAAATTTTTTGTAAAATTTACGGATGATAAGAGCCATTTCCATCATAGCAAAATGTTCACCAATACAAAGCCTGGGCCCGGCACCAAAAGGGTAGTAAGCGAAATTCTTGGCATTTTCATCATCAAAACGCTCTGGGATAAAAGAGTTTGGATCTTTCCAGTATTTAGGATTTCTGTGAAGACCGGTGATATACAGTATGATTAAAGTATCTTTCGGCCAGGAATATTCCTTAAAATGATCATTTTCCAAAGCCTGACGATCAATAGCCCAGGCTGGAGAATGCAGTCGCATAGCTTCTTTGATGATATTTGAAGTAAAAGACTTTTTCATTAAGCTTTCTGACGTAAAAACCATTTCCCCTTCGTCTGCAATCTCTTTTTTTAATTTTTTCTCAGCTTCAGGATTCTGACTGATTTCAAAAAAAATAAAACTTAATGCATTAGCGGTTGTTTCGTGACCGGCAATGAAAAGGATAAGCATTTCATCAACCAATTGCTCATCAGACATCGGAAGTTGCGTATCTTCATATCTTGTTTGGATAAGCATGTCCAGCAAATCATCTTTCTCTTCTCCTGAACTTTTCCGTTTATCCAAAACCCCTTGAATAATAGCTTTTGATCTTTTACTTTTTTCAATAGTTTTGTCAATAATGCCCAAAATTTTTAAAATTTTAGAATAAAAAGGCAGGCGAACCTCTTTGGCGAAAACTTCCTGAACTTCTGTAATGATTTTACCCAGTTCTTTCACCTGGGCTTCCCCAATATCAGAGCTGAAAAGAGTTTTTGCGACAATATTAAAAGCGAGTTTATGAAAGAAATCATAAAGATCTATATCCTGCCCAGGTTGGAATGAATGAAAAGCTTTATCAATTTCCTCTTCCATAATTGAAACCAGATTGGCAATTTTCGTTTTGCTGAAACCGGGTTGGATCAGCCTTCTCTGTTTCAGCCAGTCTTTTCCGTTATTCGTTAGCAGACCGTTTCCCAGGTACTTTCCTAAAGTGATGGATTGGATCTCAGATTTGTAATAGTTTTTATGATTTTGCTTTAAAATATATTCTGTGAATTCTTTATCCTGAGAAAAAATAAAGTTCTTATTGGTGAAATTGGTTTTGATGTAGTAGTTATCTCCTGCAATTTCATGGTTTCCGGTAATAACCTCTAACGGATTTTTTATTCCTTTAAATAAAGAATACAGCTTTCTTGTTCCTTTAATTTCCGTCGGATAATTGAATTCTGGAGACATATTATAGATATTTCCATTAAAAATACAACTAATCTCTTATATAAAATAGTTTTCAGCCAAAACCCCTATTTTTGCATAAAATTTGTTGAAAAACTAATGCATAAAAATCATCCATGATCAATACATCTACATCATACAGGTCGTTGTCAGCATTGATACTGCTTGCACCTTTTTGTTTCGGACAATATCATTTTGCCATCGAAGATGCATCCGGGAAATATAATGCAGAGGTTACAGTTGAAGAATGTCAGACTGATGCCTGTAGAAATAAGGCTGCTATCATATTGTTCAGTAAAAGCGGAGAAAAGCTACAGACTCTTGCTTCCGGAGATTTTGTCATGTATTTTGAAAAAGAGGTGAAACCGTCAAGCACCAGTGTAACAACACTAACCCACGGAATGGTCCACGATGCTCCTGTGGTTTTTGGAGATTTCAATTTTGACGGGACGGAAGATGTAGCCATAAGAAACGGCAGTGGCGGAAACTATGGCAGTGCCTCCTTTGATGTGTATGTTTTTAATTCCACAAAGAAACAATTTGTTTTGAGTAAAGAACTTACTGAAATTGCCAGCTCTTATCAGGGAATGTTTGATGTAGATTCCAAACGAAAGCGGTTAACCACTTATGCCAGATCCGGGGCGTCTCTGCATTACACCTACGAATATCAGGTGATTCCCAACAAAGGATTAGATCTGGTTTACGAAAAGATCAGTGATTTCAGTGATGAAAAAACGAAGGTGACCGTTAGAGAAAAGATTAATAATAAATGGATCGTTAGAAAATTATCCAAATAATAAATAAAGGAAATGAAAATACAGAAGGAAATCGATTTTATTCTGGCAGTTGATGCCCTGAAAAATGTACAAAGGAGAAACTACAATGCCGATGATACGAGAAGGGAAAATACAGCCGAACACTCATGGCAGATCATTATTTTGGCCCAGATACTTTATCCATATGCTAAAAACCGCGCGGATATTGATCTTTTAAGAGTAATAAGAATGCTTTCCATTCACGATTTAGTGGAGATAGGGGCGGGAGATACTTTTCTTTTTGATGAACAGGCAATGGTGGGGAAATTTGAGCGAGAAAAAATTTCAGCGCAGAAAATCTTTGGAATCCTTGATGAACCTTTGCGTACTGAGTTTTTTGAATTGTGGCTGGAATTTGAGGAAGAAAAAACACCGGACGCTATTTTCGCCTGCTCTATTGACCGTATCATGCCGTTTATCTTAAATTCTCACACTTCAGGAAAAAGCTGGACGGAAGCAGGTGTTACTGAAAAGCAGATCAGAAATATGCTGGAAAATGCTATCACAAGAGCATCCGATGAGATGGGAGAGGCTTTTGAAATGTTGCTGAGCAGAAGTCTGGAGACTGACAAGGTAGTTCGGTAGATTTATCGCAAAATAAGGAGGAAAGATTTTAAATTGATGTTCTTTAAATGAACAAAGCATTCATTTATCAGAGTGATACAATTTTTACAATACATTGTTTATACTTTATAATAATTTTCGGGCGGCCTTTGGCCGCCCGAAACTTATTTTTTACAATATTCTGATTGGTTTCTTAAACTCATCTATAGCCACAAAAGTGAAATCGCCCACAATAGCTCTTTCTCTTTCATACGAGTACATTTGCTCCGTATAGATTTCTACATTCACTTTCATGCTGGTTTTTCCGACATAGTCAACCTTTCCGATCAGCTCCACAATGGTTCCTGCAGGAATAGGTTTTTTAAAATCGATCTTATCGCTGCTTACAGTTACCACTCTTTTTCTTGCAAAACGGGTTGCGGTGATAAAAGCTACTTCATCCATCAGCTGCATTGCTGTACCTCCGAAAAGGGTATCATAGTGGTTGGTAGTGTTGGGGAAAACTGCTTTAAAAATTCTGGTTTCGGATGCTGCAATTCTTTCTTCTGTAGTCATATTTCATTATTAATTAATGCGAAATGAAATAGATCAAAATAACAGAACAGTGACAGGAATCACAGGAATTCCTGAAGCAGTCCATCAGATCAATAAACTTCAAATCGCGAAAGTTTCTTGTTTAAAGAAATAGGCAGGTCTCCTGACTTGTAACATCTTGTATCTCCTTCCCGTGCGCTGCACAGTGGATCCTTGATAAAGACTTCAGTTACTTACAGTTGCGCGACAGTCCGTGATTTGCACACGGTTCCCTTTTAATCTGCGTTAAGCAGAACCAGTTTCTGTGATGAATTAGCGTTAAACTTTTTCAGGGCAAAAATAAGAATATTAGTGTGAAAAACGGCAATTATTCCGGACTATTGTAAATAATCTGGCTCATTACCTTTCCTTCCTTGATGGTCCAAAGTGTGACATATCTGTTTTCACCAGAGCCATTGATCATATAAAGATAAATATGATCATTGTCAAGAGCCGTTACTCCTACATTGTTGAAGTCCATAGTAGGCTGAAACATATTTTTAATAGCTTCCCTTACAAAAACAGAACCTCTTCCCGGCTGCTGTACTCTGATGGATTTAATCTCTGTCATCCCTTCCGGAAGTCCGTCCTTAATGCCCCATGGTTTTATTTTATCTATTGTAAGGATCTTTCCGTCGGTATCTTTTTCCTGCTTTCTGTAACCGGCATTCGACGGATAAATATCAATAACCACCTTGGTTCTTTGTGAAGTGGGTATTTTGGGATTGCTGTTGTCTGTGAAAATAAGTGATTTCCCGTTCTTGGATTTAGAAGGCGTAAACTGAGGAAGTTGATCTATAAAGGCAATACGCCCTTTATTTACCATTCCTTCCTTCTCAAGATTCTCATATCTTACAAAAGGTTTTTCTTCATCCTGCTTTTCAGGATATTTGATCCATACCCATTCCGTTTCTCCGGGTGCAGGTTTTACATAAACAAATACATCACCTTTACGCATCCGGATCTTGTCTACAATTTTCCTGTAGTCATCCTTGTGGACGCGCACGTTGGCGTAGCCTTCTTCAGCTTTTACAACACCAAAAGGAACTTTATTCTGTCCCTTGACAAATGCCAGAGAAAAAAGGCTGAAAGCGGAAAGGTACAATGCTTTGTTTATGGAAATCATTCTATGAAATTTTTTTGATCCCTCAAATATATAAATTAAATGTTTTTTTGATCAGTAAAATCTTGTTGTGTTTGCTTAAATTATCAATATCCTCTAAACAATTTATAAAACTCTCCATCAGGAACTTGATGCAGATCATTATTTTTTAGCCAATTCACAGATTCTTTACTTAATTGCAAGCTGTCATAATTTTTAGCTTTCACATATTTTTCTTGATCCTGACTGATATCGTAAATGACCTCTCCGGTCTTGTCATCAATCAGAATGCTCCTGCTTTTTGTAACCCCATCCCGATAGTGGGGTTTCAAATATATATACCAGTACGAATTAACATCATTAAATTTTCTGTAAATACGGATGTCAGGGAAGGTGTATCGGTCTGCAATCTTCAAAATATCATAAAAATTCATTTTAAAATGATCATCATGCTCTATTTTTTGAATTAGATCACCCTTTTCAGAGTATGCGTACCATATTCCTACAGGAATTTCAGCAACTTTTAGATTGTTTCCCAGATGTCGTATCGTATGGATTGCACCGTTTTTATAAAAATCAACATAAGTGGAAATGCCGTCTGAAAATTCCTGTGTATAACCTGGGGCTTCTGTCTTTCTTTTATATACCTGATTATCCTTTCTTCCTATAATAGCGGAACTGATTTTTGTATCTTCAAAGCCATAAATTGCTCCTTCTGTTTTCTGTTTATTTTCCACATATATAAAACAGCTGGTATCTTTGCCACCACAGCTTGTTGTGTAAAACATTCCGTTTACCGGCTGTTTTTTCTTTACATCAGCCATAAGACTATTATACGACGGTATGTGTAGAGTCTCTTTTGTTGTATTGGTGCTTTTCATGGTAAGGAAATTTTGTTCCCCTATGTTTTTTGTCTCCTGCGCATAGGCCTGAGAGGATATTAAAATGATAGCAATAAAGCGAAATATTAGGTGCATATTTCTTAGTATTTAAAGTTTTTCGGAAGATAATTAAATTGTTGCAGTTCTTTAAGATCCTTTACCTTTCTCAAATGGGTATCCGAAAGAAGATAAATATCATCAGCCATATTGAATAAGGTCATATAATTATGATCGGAGATAATCATTCCTTTATAGGGTGTCTGGCTTTTAATGATCATTTCCAATTCATCAACATTTTTAGGGGAAACGCCGCTGAAAGGTTCATCCAGTAAAATAAACTCCACGTCTGAATAAGTAATGATCAGGGTTTCAATAATTTTTTTCTCACCACCTGAAAGATTTTTTGATGTTTCGTTCAAAAAGGGTTGTATTATTTTTAAATCACAAAGCTTTTCCGCATTTTCTTGGGTGCAGAATAGTGGGATAAGCTTCCTGATCTTATATTCTTTTGGAAGAAATGAAGATCGCTGAGGCAGATAAGCAATTTTATTTTTCCTGTCGGACAGATTTTTAAGAATAGTGTCATTCAATTTAATAAACTGTGTATCCCCTTTAACTGTTCCAAAGATGATTTCTAATAAAGTAGATTTCCCGCTACCCGCCGGGCCAATAATTCCTGCTGTTTTTCCGGTTTCGCAGCTTAAATAGATATCCTGCAGAATTTTTCTACCGCCGAAAGATTGGGTAACACTATCGATGTGAAGTCTGTTCATAAGAATCGGGTAATGACTTTAATAATTAAACTTAACACTCCCGTGAAACCCCACAAAAACCATTTTGAAAACCCAAAATTGGCATAGAAAAAATATTCATCTTTCAGCCTTATATCATAAATAAAAAAGTGGAGGAGGGGAAGAATCAGGAAAAAATAAAGTCCAAAATTTTCAAAAGTGAATTGAGTACCGAAGCATAACAGCACAGAAAATAACACCGCGGGAATCATTAATTTTCTATAAAAAATCCAAAGGACAGTAAGGCTTTTATCCATGATCCAAAAATAATAAGAAAATTTGATCTGTATACTTCAACATGCAATGTTTTGTAGTTAAAATAAAATAGCGCTGAATGTTCAGCGCTATTTTTATAAGGTTAAAAGTTATACATCATTAAATTCTTTCAAGCTCATCTGCATTAATCGTTGTCTTAAAAGTTCCATAGTTGACGATTACTTTATTTTTAGAAATCTTTTCAATAGTTCCTACGCTGGTACTTCCCGGAATACGGACACGCTGTCCTTCTTTCATCCAGACGGCACGGTCGGTTTTGCGTTTTTCTTCCAGTTTTTCATTGGTTTCAGCTATCTTCTCAATGACATCTTCCTTTTTAAGCTGTTGCGTGATCTTTCTTTTAACCACCTGAAGACGTTTAGATTCATCTTTATCAGCACCTATTTTTCTGAATTTTTCCTGTTCAAGCAGTTTCACAAAATCCTTGACAACATCTTTCCTCGATTTTCCCTTTACATAACTGTCGATGAACGTTTCAATCTTATTTCCAAACTGAAGCTTTCGGTGTTCCTCTTCATACAGTTTTTGGAAGTTGAAAAGCTTTTGCTGCAGCTGTTCGTTCAGCTTCTGGAGATTATCACGTTTGTCTTCTACAGATTCCTTCCTTTCAGCAAGATCGGTTTTCAGTTTTTCAACTTCAAATTTTTCCTGCTGAAGTTTTACGATCGTTTTATCGAGATTCACAATGTCATGCTCTACCTTCTTTTTGGCAGCATGAATGATAAACCTCGGGATCCTGTTCTTTTCTGCTACTTCAAAAGTAAACGAGCTTCCGGCCTGTCCCACTTCCAGTTTATACATTGGTTCCAGCGTCTCTTCATCAAAAAGCATCGCTGCATTTTCAGCATTCGGAAGCTGTTCTATCACCAGTTTGATATTCGTATAGTGCGTGGTAATGATGGCGAAACTCTTTTTATCATAGAAATACTCCATGAAACTTTCTGCAAGTGCACCGCCAAGTTCAGGATCAGATCCGGTTCCAAATTCATCAATAAGCAAAAGGGTATTGGCATCTGCTTCACGGATGATCCCTGCCATTTTTTTAAGCCTTGATGAATAGGTGGACAGGTGATTTTCGATCGACTGATTGTCCCCGATATCCGTCATGATTTTTTCGAAGAAGAACATTTCGGACCTCGGATGTACCGGAACCAAAATCCCGCTCTGAATCATCAGCTGAAGTAATCCAACGGTTTTTAATGTGATGGATTTTCCTCCTGCATTCGGACCGGAAATACAGATAATTCTGTTGTGATCCGTTAATGCCAGGGTCTGTGGGAAAATAGTCTTGTTTTCAGCTTTATTTCTGAGCCATAACAGCGGATGATACGCGTCTTTCAGCTTTAATGTCCTGTGACGGTTGATCTTCGGAAGGATTCCGTTGACAAGTTCAGCAAATTTTGCTTTCGCTCTTGTAAGGTCAAGATCAAAAATATAAATCTGGTATCTCCAAAGCTGAGGCTGGAATTCTGCCAGTTCAGCAGTCAGTTTTCTGAGGATTTTATCTATCTCTTTCTTCTCTTCCTCTTCACTTTCACGCAGCTTGAAGTAGTGCTTTACCACACTGTCCGGCTGGATATATGTGATAGAACCTGTTTTTGAAATTCCTAAAACTCTTCCTGCCACCCTTTTCTTGAACCCGGATTTTACAGCTAAAACCCTTTGATCCTCAATAATGGTTTCGCGGATATCGTCCAGAAAGTCGCTTTGCCCGTAATTAAACAGTGCACGGTTGAAATTCTCCTGAATTGCTTTTTTAGCATGTTGAATTTCAGCTCTGAGCTCCTTTAAAATAGGAGAGGCATCACTTTTTACTTCCCCAAAACGGTTAAAGACCTTATCAATCTTATCAATAATTTCCTTTTTAAATTCCAGCACAGAAACATCACCTATCAGACTAGGGAAGGTCTCGGGCATGGTCGGGAAAAATTTCTGAAGTTTTCCTATCTGTTCGGTTAAAGTTTTTATTTTAATGAAAGCACTGTTTTCCAGACGGTAATTCTCGATCAGCATTAATTTCAGCTCACTTTCGATATCTTCGTATTCATCGAACGGAATTGCATTTGAGCTTTCAAAACTCGAAAGGTATTCCGACGTTTTTTTCAATGAAAGTTCCGCCTCGTCAATTTCCATGGGACGAAGTTGAAGAATTTTTTCTCTCGTTTTCGGAGAATACGCAAATGGAGAGATTTCCGCGAGCAATTGCGGAAACTCTAATTCGTTTAAATCTTCTTTATTTATATACACACTGCAAATTTAGTGAGAAAATGTGATTATTATGTATATTTGAGTTATTTACGAAATTAATGATTGAAACAGACCGGTTAATATTAAAGGAAATCAACGAAAGCCACGTAGAAGATATCCTGAAGATTAGAAGCAACGAAATAATTAATCAGTTTGTGAAAAGGAATTCTCCGAAAACAAACTATGATGCTTTGCAGTTTATTTTAACGATTAAAGAACGAACCCTGAACGGGCAGTCGCTTTATTTGGGAATTGCCTATAAAAACCAGCCGAACCTTATTGGGACTATCTGCCTCTGGAACTTTTCTGAAGACAGAAAAACGGCTGAAGTCGGCTATGAACTGCTACCGGACTATCACAGAAAAGGAATTATGTCTGAAGCCTTAACAGCTATTTTAGATTATGGATTTAATAATTTGCATCTACAGGAAATCTTAGCGATTACCCACAAGCTTAATGAAAACTCGAAAGGTCTTCTTTTGAAGCATAATTTTGTTTTGGAAGAGAACAAAGAAGATGAGGATTTTCCCGATAATATTATTTTTAGTTTAAAGAAAACACTTAATTGATTTCCCCGCGGACTGCATTGTTTAGCATATGAAAAATGAAATAAAATCATTAACAGGGCTTAGAGGTATTGTTGCGCTATGGGTAACATTTTTCCATTTCAGTTACTTTAGAAATTTTTGGATCCAGTCAGTGAACGGGAAAGGGTATGTGGCAGTAGATATTTTTTTTGTACTGAGTGCTTTTCTGCTGGCGGTATCTTATTCGGGAAAATTTCAGCGCCTGACTTTTGACGGTGTTCAGAGGTTTTATAAGAAAAGAGTCAACAGGATCTATCCTGTATATTTTTTCTCTGTTGTTTTTATCATCCTTTTTATAGCAAAAAATCCTACCTGGTCCCAATTTTTAGTTAATGCAGCACTGCTACAGTGTTTTTTTAATCCTAATTATTCATTGAATGAGATTTACTGGTCATTGAGCACAGAGTGGATCTGTTATCTTATATTTCCATTTATACTCTGGATTATACTGCGCTATAAAATAAACAGCTGGTTCCTTATCATATTAGGTTTGGTTTTAAGAGGTATTGTTCCTTATCTGCCGGACATGTATTTTGATGATGCACCGCTTGAGATAGACAGATCATCGCAATATCTTGATGTAGTTTTTGGGATGAGCTCTTTGGTACGGACAGTATCGTCTTATTTATTGGGAATCGGCGTTGCATTTTTGCCGGAAATAAAAATAAGGAAAAGTAATTTTATTATCTATGGTGTAGTTATTCTATCTTTTTTGCTGCTTTATACGGCAAGAGGATTATTCTTTATTCCTTTGTTGTCAGCAGTTATCATTAAGCATCTGTATTCAGAAAAAAGGAGTCTGGTTAAAAGTTTTTTAGAAACAAAAGCGGTTTATTTTTTAGGAAATATTTCATATTCACTATATATTATCCATTATATCGTAAGGCGACAGAAAATCGTCATTGTAGATTCCTACCATCTCAATAATTTTCTGCTGATTGGATTTTGCATACTGCTGTCTTATTTTTCTTACCTGCTTATTGAAAAAAGAGTGAAAATATTTAAAACGTAATTCAGCCGGCTATTTCAATACCACATCATCCAATCATTGTATTGCCAGATTTGGTCATCCAGGAATTAAAGAATATTTTTGTAATATAGTTTCCGGTAAAGGAAGAATTATATCACATTCATACATTTTCAAATTATCATATCAACCCCATGACCTGGACAGACGTTTTAGCCCCCATAAAAAGCACAGCCTATTTTACAAACCTTTGGGAAAAAGTAAAACAGGAATATGCTACAACCCAAGTATTTCCTCCTAAAAACCAAATATTCAGAGCATTGGAGATTACACCTTTTGAGGAGATCAAGGTGGTGATCATCGGGCAGGATCCTTATCATAATGATTATCAGGCTAATGGTCTGTGCTTTTCCGTTTCGGAGCAGGTTGCTGCGCCACCGTCACTTAAAAATATTTTTACAGAACTGAAAGATGACCTGGGAATCATAAGGACTTCAAAAGAACTGGATGACTGGGGAAAGCAGGGTGTTTTATTACTGAATGCTACTTTAACGGTTCGTGCCCATGCCCCTAACTCTCACAAGGATTTAGGCTGGGAAAAATTTACAGATTTTATTATCAAAGAAATTTCAGATAAAAAGGAGAACGTCGTATTTGTTCTTTGGGGAGCTTTTGCACAGAAAAAAGCCGAACTCATTGATCCGGCTAAGCATTTTATTCTAAAATCGGCACATCCGTCACCGTTTTCTGTACATAGAGGTTTTTTTGGAAGCAGACCCTTCTCAAAGATCAATGAATATCTGATATCAAAAGGGAAGAAGCCTATTTCTTGGTAGAATTTGATTTCCCGTCAGCTTTTGTAATTTTGATTCCGATTCTGTATTTTCCTTCCAGATCTTTTCCTCCGGTTTCAGCTTTCCGGGAAGGAGTTACTTCTTCCAGTGAAATGGTATACCCGTTAAATTCTGCAGACTTTTGGTAATTTCGTCCCGTATTATCCATGGTAGCAAGGCTTAAAACCATAGGGCGGGAGTAAGTCCCCATAACTTCTACCTGTGCTACGGCAACGCCTGCCCAGATACAGGCCATTCCTTCAGGACAGCGACTGTCTTCAGAAATGCCTTTGAAGGTCACATTCATTTCATATTCTTTAAGGAATTTATTTTCCCCCTGATTGAAATAAATGATACCCTCTTTCTGTACTCCAGATTTGACTCCTGAAGCATTGGAGGCCGTTCCGGCGGTTGATCTTGGAGTTTTTGTTTTCTTTTGGGCATTGCATCCTGCTAAAGTGAGCAGTCCCAGACTGAGTATGATGGCTTTATGGAACATATTTTATTTTTTAAATAATATCAAGCATATCTAAAACTACTACCAAAAACATTGCCACACCTACCACAAGACTAAAACCTGTTCCGTAAATGAAACCGATAAACGCACCTTTGGTAGACCGTAAGGCCTTATTCATATCCTTACTGTCATGAAGAAGTTCCCCTATAAATACTCCGGCAAACATCCCGATCAGAAATCCTAAGGGAATAGGAATGAAAATTCCCACAATGGTTCCGATGATTGATCCGATGCTTCCCCAACGCGTTCCGCCGTATTTCCTGTTGGTCTTTGCGGGGATTACATAGCTCAGAACTACAGAAACTGCTGTGAGGATACCGAATGCCCAGATATAAAACATCGGCAGATCGGCATCTGTCCCGAATTTATAAATTAAAAGTCCGCAGATGCTTAATAAAAGCCCCGGAAGTACAGGAAGGAAAGTTCCCAGCATCCCGAGAACCAATAAAATAAGGCAGAGAATATTAATTAAGGTTGTATCCATTCTTTTAAATTATCAATGCAAGATAGGAAAAAAGAAAATTTACAGAAGCCTTTTTAATATTTGGGATGAAAATTGATTGTCAATAGTAAGATCATCATTCTTAATTTATAAATTTGCTGTAATGAAAGACGAAATACAAGACACTAAAAATTTTTTACAGGAAATAAGTGATCAGCTATACATCTATATCAGCCAGGTAACGCCCGGCGGAATGGATTGGGTTGTTCATATTATTATCAAGCTGGCACTTCTGTGTACCGTATTTTTAGTGGTAGATTTTGTTTTTAAATTTGCGATCAATTTTATTTTCAGATTTTTCAGGAATGATGAAAAATATCCAATCATCAGATCTATCTACCAGTCTAAAATCTCCAATTCTGTGGCTCATTTTGCTGCGCTTTTGGTGGTTGCGGGAATACATCCTTCTATATTTCCGGCAACGGCACTTCCTAAAACAAATATTTTTATCAACAGGTCTATCAATTTGGGGCTTGTACTTATCCTTGCCGGAATGCTTTACAGGTCATTAACAGGTTTCAGGAATTATTTCACCATAAAGCAGGACTTTTATAAGATTATGGCGCTGAATGCTATTTCAGAAACCGTAAAGATCTTAGGGATTTTCATATTTTCCGTATTGGGAGTATGCGTCATGTTTGGAATTAAAGGAACCACTATTGTCGGGAGTTTAGGAGCTATTACGGCTGTGCTGGTACTGGTTTTCAGAGATACCATTTTAGGTTTTGTGACCGGGATTCATGTTGCTACTTCCAAAAACCTTAAGGTAGGGGACTGGGTAAGCATTCCGAAATACAGCATGGAAGGAAATATTATAGATATCAGTCTTCTGACAACGAAAGTTATGAATTTTGATAAAACCATTTCTACAATTCCTACCTATGACCTTTTGACTACGGAGATCAGAAACCTTCAGGTGATGTCCGAATCCAATACAAGAAGAATCAAGAAATCTATTTATTTTAATATCAATTCTTTTAAATTTTTGAATGAAGAAGATATTGAACGTTTAAAAGAAATCAACCTGATCTCGGATTATCTGAAAGAGAAAACACTGGAGATAGAAAAAGAAAAACAGGACCTGAAGCATAATGATAAAACCATTAACGGAAGACAGCTTACCAATATCGGGGTTTTCAGGTATTATGCCCAAAAATATATAGAGAATGATCCGGATATAGATCAGAAAGGGGCTAAAATGGTCCGCCAGATGGATATTACGCCACAGGGACTTCCTCTTGAAGTATATTGTTTTGCAAATGATTCCAAATGGGAGCATTTTGAGCAGATCCAGGCTGATATTTTCGATCATCTCCTGGTGGCTTCTAAAGAATTTGATCTTCAGGTGATGCAGATAAGCATTAAGGCATAAATAGAGAAGTTAGAAACTGAAGAGCAGAAGTTAGTATAATTCGACCGTTACTTTTATCCAGCTAGAGAAGTAACCCCAAAACTGATTTCTGACTCTAATATCTAATTTCTAAAAAATAACATCTAAATAAAGAAATGACAAAATTAAGCGTAAACATTAATAAAATTGCGACATTAAGAAATGCCAGAGGAGGTGATACCCCAAGCGTAACAGAAGCAGCCGTAAAAATTCAGGAATTTGGAGGACAGGGAATTACCATACATCCCAGACCTGATGAAAGGCACATTACAAGAAAAGACGTATATGATCTGAAGCCGCTCGTTACCACTGAATTCAATATTGAAGGAAATCCGCACCGCACTTTTATTGATATGGTTCTGGAAGTGAAACCTGAACAGGTAACTTTGGTTCCGGATGCAGATGATGCCATTACATCCAATGCCGGTTGGGATACTAAAAAGCATCTGGACTTTCTGACCGAAATTATTACAGAGTTTAAAAATGCAGGAATCCGTACCTCTGTTTTTCTTGATCCTCTTCCTGAGCTGGTAGAACATGCTGCGAAAACAGGAGCCGACAGAATTGAGCTCTACACTGAAGCTTACGCGAAAAACTATCTTATCAATAAAGAACAGGCTATAAAACCTTATTATGATACAGCGGTTGCTGCTACAGAATTCGGTTTGGGAATCAATGCTGGGCATGATCTGAGCCTGGAAAATTTAAAATACTTTGCAGACCATATTCCGAATCTTCTTGAAGTTTCTATTGGGCATGCCTTGGTTTCTGAAGCTCTTTATATGGGACTTGAAAACACCGTTCAGGCTTATTTGAAGAGACTGGCAAAATGGTAAAGAAGAAGCTAGAAATTAGAGGTTAGAAGCCAGTGTAAAGACATGCTTTAAATATTAACTCCCAGCCCTAAATTCTAGCTTCTAACTTCTAATATCTAACCTCTAAAAAATGGAAATCTTAAATTCAAAAATATTCGGCGAGAATCTTACGGTTACGCCACTTCTTGTATTTCACGGACTGTTTGGAATGCTCGACAACTGGGGAAGTTTTGGAAAAGACTTAGGTGAATACCTTCCCGTACACCTGATCGATCTTAGAAATCACGGGAGAAGCTTTCATTCCGAAAGTATGTCTCATGATGACCTGGCGGATGATATTGCACATTATATGGATCATTATGGTATTCAGAAGGCCCATGTTCTGGGACATTCTCTGGGTGGAAAGGCAGTGATGCAGTTTGCTTTAAAATATCCTGAAAGAGTAGAAAAGCTGATTGTAGTGGATATTTCCCCAAAAGCCTATCCTCCGCATCATCAGGGAATCATTAAAGCTCTTGAAATTGTGGATTTCAATACGGCAGGCTCTCGTGGTGATGTGGAAGCAGTATTAAGCCAATACATTCCTGAAAAATCAACGATCCAGTTTCTGGCAAAAAATCTATACTGGGACGACAATAAAAAGCTGAACTGGAGATTCAATCTTAAAACCCTGTCTGAAAAATATAACGAATTTGTCTCTAATGCCGTGAAATTTGGAGTTTTCGAAGGTGATTCTTTATTTATTGCAGGCGAAAAATCAAATTATATCCTTCCTCAGGATGAATACGGGATCAAACAGCAGTTTCCAAAAGCGAAAATTGTTACAGTAAAAAATGCCGGACATTGGGTTCAGGCTGAAAATCCGGTTGATTTTGCGAAAGTTGTTAAAGAATTTTTAGGTTTGAGTTAATTTAATTCTTTCTTTTTGTGGGTTTAGTTAAAATTCTCTTAAAATAAAACAATATATCCCCGTGCATTGAAATTTTTTGTACTTTAGTTTGCATAAAACTAAATATAATAACTTATGGAAAAGAAAAACTCAAAAAAGCCATTCTTTGCTTCATTTTTAGAGAAACAGATCAATGATCCTGAGACTATTCAGGGAGGTGGAATTACGACACCTACTACTGATGTACTTACTGTACCTACGAGAGATACTGTCACGACTTCACCATTTCTTGATAATGCAACATCGCAGTTAAAAGATCAGGCGGTGACAATGAAATATCCTTCCGACAGCGACGAGAGTGGAGATCTGGATGCACTATAATCAGCATTACAAAATAACATAATCTACTCAATTACCATGAAAGACGAGAATTCAAAAAAGAAGCCCTTTTTTGCTTCGTTCCTGGAAAAGCAGATCAAAGATCCGGAAACCATCCAGGGAGGCGGCATTATTACCAGTACCGATAACGACATCGTTACGGCACCTTCAGCTGATAATGTTACAGCACAGGTTTTTGACAACGTAACGCTTCCGAGCAAGGATCTTTTGGTTACGATGAAGTATCCTTCGGATGGTGATGAAGATGTTGTTTAAATTTCTCCGGAAAGAAATCAAAAGCATATTTTAACCAAAACTAAATTATTATGAAAAACAAAAATTCACAAAAAAAACCGTTTTTTGCGTCATTTTTAGAAAAGCAGCTTAAAGATCCTGAAACAGTGAAAGGAGGCGGTGAGATTACTATTCCTGAAAGAGATGTGATCACAAAACCGTCAGTTGATACGGTGACTTCACCTCAAGATGATCTGATGCATACAATGAAGTATCCATCTGACGGAGATGATGATGCCCCAACAGTACCATTAGACTAATACTTTAAAGAAATAATCGTATTATACAATCTTCCAAAGGAAACTTACCACTAAGTTTCCTTTTTTAATAAAAGCCGGCCAATGATTCTCTGCATTACCCATTCGAAGGATTTTTACAATATCGATATCTTTTTTGAATATCTTGCTTCTAAGGATATTCCTTACTTCAGACTGAATTCTGACCGTATGAACCATCTCCAGAAGCTCACCGTAAATGAAAATTCATTTGAACTGACCGATGAGTATGGAAATACCGTTCACTCCAAAGATATCAAAGCAGTATGGCACAGAAAGGCCTGGGGAATAACTGTTCCCGAAGAACTGGATGAAGATTACAAAAAAATATTCCTGGCCGCGTATGCAAATCTACGCTATAATCTGATCTCTGTTTTGGAAGATATTCCATGGATCAATCCTTATGAAAATGAAAGAAAGATTGATGGAAACAAAATGCTTCAGCTGAAAATAGCAAAAGAAAGTAACCTGACCATCCCTGAAACTATTTTTTCCAACGATGAACAAAGGATCACTGCCTTTTTTCATGAATTCTGCAATGGTAAAGCGGTTGCAAAACTTCACAGTCTGACAGCTAAATCCATGAATGGCGAGAACCTTATTTCAACCATGGTCATTGAAGAAGCTACCCTGGAGCATATTGCAGATATTACTTATTGTCCGATGATCTTCCAGCCCTATATAGACAAAGAATATGAATTGAGAATTGTTTATATAGCCGGAGAGTTTTTTACCGGAAAGATTAACAATAGCGACAATGCAGACTGGAGACTAGCTCAAGAAAATTATGCATGGTCTGCCTATGAACTGCCGGAAAAAGTCAAAACCGGTCTTGCTTCAATGATGAAAAAAATGGAGCTTTATATCGGAGCCATAGACATGATCCGGGGAAAAGACGGAGCATATTATTTCCTTGAAGTAAATCCTCAGGGAGAATGGGGAATGCTCCAGAAAGAGCTTGGGTTTCCCATTGCAGAAAGAATTGCCGATAACCTTATAAAAAGAATCAATATCCATGAATAAAATACTAATTATAACGCATACACAAGATAATTTTTCAATCGAAAAAGTAACAGAATATATAGAGAAAAACGGCTGCGAGGTCATTCGCTTCGATGTAGACCTGTATCCAATACAAAATAAACTTTCCACTGTTTTTCAGGATGGTGAGTGGGTAAGTGTCCTTGAAACCAAAGAGGCAAAATACCGTCTTGACGATATTGCTGCAATCTGGTACAGAAGAGCTTACAACATCGGAAACGGGGTGAAAGAAGAAATGGATAAAAAGTTTTATAGTGCCGCAATGGGCGAGATCCGCAACACACTTTTTGGATTTATAGAATCTGTAGATGCTTATGCACTGGGAAAACCGGGAGTTTACAGAAGACTGGACAGTAAGGAAGAGCAGTTGAAAATTGCCGTTAAGCTAGGCCTTAAAATTCCGGAAACCTGCCTTACCAATAATCCTGAAGAAGCCAGACAATTCATCCTTAAGCATCAGAATGTGATAGCCAAAATGCAGACCGGCTTTGCCATCTATGAAGACGGTGTGGAAAATGTGGTTTTTACCAATGTAGTTAATGAAGACAAACTTGAAGAACTGGATTCACTGGTGTATTGCCCGATGCAGTTCCAGAAAAAAATAGAAAAGAAAAAAGAATTACGGGTTACCATTGTTGGTCGGGATGTATATGCTTTCGAAATAGATTCCCAGCAGTCCGAAGATGCAAAGATTGACTGGAGAAAGGACGGGGTGAATCTGCTCACCAAATGGGTAAGGACAGAACTTCCTTCAGATGTTGAAGCCAAGCTTCTGGAGCTTTTAGATGTTTACAACGTAGATTACGGTGCTATAGACATCATTGTTTCTCCCGAAGACGAATATTATTTCATCGAGATCAATGCTGCAGGAGAATTTTTCTGGTTAGATAATTTAACAGAAGAAAATCTGATTTCGAAGAGTATTGCAGACGTTCTTTGTGACAAAGCGCCAAGAAGGAACAATATGATTGTGGTATAGATAAGTTTAATTTTAATAATTCCTAAAAAGTTATAAAATTTAAGCCACAGCCATATAAAAATACTTTTTATCATTAGCTAAAATACTATCTTTGTGAAAAAGTACATAAAGAAATGAAAAAAAGTATTATTAGAAGCATTATGGCTATTATTATAGCTTTAATGTATGTTCCTGTAGCTGCACAAAAAACCATAGATTCAGCTGTTTATAAAATAATTAAAGTGAAGCCAAGCAAGCTAGATCAATCTGTCCGGATGGCGGACGACCCTCACATTGTTTTTTATAATCCAAAAATAAAAAATAATAAAATTTTGCTTTGGCTTACAGGAACAGGAGGAACAACAAAACATGTTCCCGAATCATTTATCAATACAGCTTTAGAAAGCGGGTATAGAGTAATTGCAATTTCGTTTATCTCTGATCCGGGGGTTTCTCAGGTTTGTATAGGTGATAATTTGAAATCAGACACAGACTGTGCTGCTGAATTTAGAAGAATGAGAATTTACGGGACACCCGCTTTTTCTTTAATTCCGGATAAACCTCAGGATGCAATAGTACCCAGGTTCATCAAACTATTACAAAGCCTTTCAAAATCTGATCCTCAGGGAGGCTGGTCTGCCTATCTGAAAAATGATAGTCCCGACTGGAACAAAATTGCCGTTTCCGGACAATCACAGGGAGGAGGCATGGCTGAATTTATTGCTCAGAATAATTCTGTAGACAGGGTTATTAGTTTTTCGGGAGGTTGGGACTATTCAAATTCTAAAGAGAAAAAAATAGCTGGCTGGTATTTTAACAAAAGTAAAACACCAGCAGAGAAATGGTATGCTACCTATCATATTGATGAAATAGCCGCAAAAACTTTAGGAGAAATATGTACGGCATTAAAAATTCCAAAAGATCATATCTTTGCTTTTGATAAAAAAATAGACTTTTCATCAGAGAAGCCCAATAAAAAAAATAATAGAAATCCATATCATACACAAGGTATTAAAAACACCATATATAAATCTGTATGGCAGACAATGCTTGGGAACGGAAAAATAAATTAAAACAGTAAATGGTATTTGTAACAGGAGCAACGGGAATTTTAGGCAGAGTCATTGTTTTAGAGCTTCTTAAAAAAGGAAAAAGCGTACGTGCCTCCAAAAGACCGGGGAGCAATTTAAACGATGTAAAACATTCTTACGGCTTCTATACAAAGAATCCCGAAGATCTTTTTAATAAGATCGAATGGGTAGATGTAGATTTTGACGATCTTGATTCTCTTCAGAACGCATTAGAAGGTGTGGAAGAGGTTTATCACTGTGCTGCAAAAGTAAGCTTCCATCCGCATGATGCAAAAGAAATGTACCATACCAATGTAAAAGGTATAGAAAATCTGCTGTTTGTATGCGAAGGTTCAATGGTGAAAAAATTTCTGCATGTAAGCACGATTGCTGTTTTAGATATTTTTAATGAAAAAGGAGAACTGGACGAAACCTCAGAATTTAATCCCAAAGAAGAACATTCTGCTTATGCTGTTTCTAAGCATCTTGCTGAAATGGAAGTGTGGAGAGCCTCTGCTGAAGGGCTGAACACCATAATCGTAAATCCGGGAATGATCATCGGAAGTGGAAACTGGGGGCAGAGCAGTGGAGATATCTTTCCTACTTTCGAAAAAAATGGGTTTACATTTTCCGGTGGAACAAGTTATATAGACGTACGAGATGCTGCTCGGATTTCAATTGAGCTGATGGAAAAGAATGCTTTCGGAGAACGTTTTATTCTCATTTCCGAAAATAAAAGATATGCAGAGCTTGGAAAACAGATCAGAGGCCAGCTTGGACTGAAAGAAGCAAAAATCCTTACAAAATCTCAGCTAAGCTTGGGAAGATTCGCCAATATCCTTTTTGGGTGGCTGATCCCTAAGCTGAGAATCATTACAAAATCCAATATTGAATCCATCTCATCACTCAATACCATTTCCAATCAGAAAATTAAAGAAAAGACCAACTATCAGTTTATCTCTGTGAAAGATAGTATAGATTTTCATCTTAAAAATTATATTAACGACAAAAAGCTGAATTCATGAACCTTGCAGCAGCAATTATACTTAAAAATGTAGAAAAGCATCCGGTAAAATCAGCGATAGGCTTTAAAAAGAAAGACGAAGCCTGGAAAGAGCTGAGCTGGAAAAAATTCGGTGAGATCGTTTTTAAAACAGCCAATGCGCTGAAAAATGCGGGAATTCAGGAAAATGATAAAGTAGCCATTTACTCAGATAATTCTTCGGAATGGGTGATTTTTGATCTGGCTTCAATGGCCATTGGTGCTGTTACCGTACCTGTTTATTCTACCAATAATGCAGAGCAGGCAGAATATATTGTAAATGATTCCTCTGCAAAGGCTGTCCTTGTCGGAAGTCAGGAGCAGTATGATGCTTGCCTGGAAATTTTGCAGAAAGAAGAAAATCAGTTGGAAACCATTATTGTTTCCAAAAAATCTGTCTGGATCAAGAAAGAGCTGAACAGCTTCTATCTCGAAGATTTCATCGCAAAATCCTCTCCTAAGCTGGAGATCTGTAAAAAAGAATATGATGATACAGCAACGCTGATCTATACGTCAGGAACTACAGGAACACCGAAAGGCGTAATGCTTACCCATGGAAATTTCATCAAAGCTTTCGATTCCCACTTTGAGTTTTTTAAATTTAAAAATTTCGAAGAAGAGTTGTCATTGGCATTCCTTCCATTAAGTCATGTTTTCGAAAGAAGCTGGAGCCTGCTTTGTTTGTATGGCGGTGCAAGAGTGTATTTCCTGGAAGATCCGAAAAATATTGCCAAAACTCTGGAAGAAGTAAAACCGACCATGATGTGTGCGGTGCCGAGGTTTTTCCAGAAAGTATATGCCGGCGTTCTGGAAAAAGCAGAAGAAGGTTCATCATTGAAGAAAAAAATCTTCGACTGGGCATTGGCAACAGGATGGCAGACAGCAGAACTGAGAAGAAACGAAAAACAGATTCCTCTCGGGTTAAAACTGAAAGAATCCGTGGCAGATATGCTGGTGTTCAGTAAAATTAAAGAAAAGATGGGCGGAAGGCTATGGTTCTTGCCTTGCGGAGGAGCATCCCTGTCACCGGAAGTTACGAAATTCTTCGATTCGGTAGGAATTCACGTAACAGTAGGTTATGGATTGACCGAAACAACGGCAACACTTACACTTTTCCCATTAACACATTTTGAGCACGGAACGAGTGGAAAACCCTTACCCGGTGTAGAAATCCGTATCGGAGAAAACGATGAGATCCAGGCCAAAGGGAACGGGATTATGAAAGGCTATTACAATAAGCCTGAAGAAACACGCAAAGTTTTCACGGAAGACGGATGGTTCAAAACAGGAGATGCCGGAAAATTTGATGATAAAGGAAACCTGATCATCACAGACAGGATCAAAGACCTCATGAAAACATCCAACGGAAAGTACGTGGCCCCGCAGCAGATCGAGAATCTTCTTACCAATAATAATTTTATCCAACAGATCATGCTTGTAGCGGAAGGCAGACAGTTCGTTTCAGCCCTTATCGTTCCCAATTTTGAGTTTCTGCAGGATTTTATGAAGAAAAACAATATTCCTTTTACCAATTGGGAAGAAGCGGTGGAAAATGAAAAGATCATTGCTTTGTACAAAGAAAAAATTAAAGAACTGCAGGTTCACCTGGCGGATTACGAAAAAGTAAAAAAGTTTACATTAATGCCTGCTGAATTTGATATCAATACCGGCGAAATTACACCTACATTGAAAGTCAAAAGAAATGTAGTACTTAAAAAATATGCAGATATTATAGAGAAAATGTATTAAAATAAAACGATCTAAACCACAAAAGACACAAACGGTTTTTTCCAATAAAAAAACTTAAGTGGTCTAGAATAGACAGTTTTATTTAACTTATGAATAAATTAAGTGTTAAGGTTCTTTTGTGCCTTTTATGGTTAAATAAAAGCATTTTATCATTTTAAATCAGACTATGACAACACAAGAATTTCTAGGGAAACAAAATTTTACCATCCATACCCGGACAGTTTCAGAAAGCTGTCCATCCAATATTGCCCTGATTAAATACTGGGGCAAATACGATAACCAGATTCCAGCAAACCCAAGCATCAGCTACACCTTAAATCATTGTAAGACCAATACTTCTATAGAATTTCTGGCAGATGAACCATTCTCTGTTCAGACTTTTCTGTCAGGAAATGAAGAAGTGAAATTTGCTGAAAAAATAGAAAAATATTTCAAAAATATTGAGCAGTATTTACCCTGGATTCTGAAAGGGAAATATATCATCAGAACAGAAAATACCTTTCCCCACAGTTCCGGGATTGCAAGTTCGGCTTCCGGATTCGGTGCTATTGCTAAATGCCTGATGAAGCTGAATGCAGAGTTTTCAGGAAATGAATCTCAAGAAGAATCATTAAGAAAAGCATCATTTTTAGCGAGATTAGGAAGCGGAAGCGCATGCAGGAGTCTGTACAATGGGCTCGTGGTCTGGGGAACATCAGATGAGGTAGGAGGAAGTTCAGACCTGTTTGCGGTAAAATATCCTGATGCAGAAATTCATGATGTATTTAAAAACTTCAACGATTGGGTCCTGTTGATCCATGAAGGGCAGAAAAGCGTTTCCTCAACCGTAGGACACGGCCTGATGAACACCAATCCTTATGCTGAAAGAAGATTTCAGGAAGCAAGGGAGAATTTTGTTCCTATGAAGGAAATTTTAAAAAATGGTGATATGGAGCGTTTCATCAAATTGGTGGAGCATGAAGCGCTTACTCTTCACGCCATGATGATGATGAGTGATCCTGCTTTTATTCTGATGAAAACCGGAACACTGGAGGTGATCAATAAAATCTGGGATTTCAGAAGAGAAACGGGCCTGCCGCTGTTCTTCACGCTGGATGCCGGGGCCAACGTTCATCTCCTATTCCCAGACAATGGTTCTGAAGATAAGATCAAAACATTCATCGAAACCGAATTATTGCAGCACACCCAGAAAAATGGAGTAGTGAAGGACGTAATGAAGTTTTAAAAGATTATAATATAAAAATCTGCTTAATCTGTCAAATCTGCGAGAGTTTTTTTCCAGATTTGACAGATTAAGCAGATTTCTTTTTTAAACTTTCAGTAAAAAAATAAAGTCAGTTTACATTTAACTTTTGTATTTATCTTTTTAATTAAACGTGGAATATTTTATTGAAAAGGTGCATTCAGGAAATCATTGAAAGGCTTCATAAGTTTAAAGATCTTAGTTATATTTTTTAGGGCATTCTTGTCCAGAATTTCTTCGTCTTTCAAATAGTAGATCACAATAAAATTCTTTAATTTCAAATATTCACCCATTGGATCCTCTTTCTCAAATCCCTGCGGAATTTTTTTCAGCTTATCGTCCTGATCCAGTTCCGGAAAATGCTTTTTGAACTCTTTCTGGTTAATGATTTTAAGGAAATCGTCGCCATAAAGTGAGATCTCTTTCCTTACTTCCTTCAGAACAGAAGACTCCGGCATATAGATTCCGCCCGCCAGAAAAGATTTTCCCGGTTCCATATGCAGATAATAGCCTCCTTTCTGACTTCCTTTACCCATACCGAGAGAGGCTCCGAAATTGGTTTTGTAAGGTGACTTGTCTTTTGAAAACCGGGTGTCTCTGTAAATCCTGAATAGTGATTTTTTACCGTCAATTTTCGCCAATTCTTCATCAAAACCCGACATTTCTTTGATCAATCCGTCAAGAAAGGCAATAACATTTTCCTGTGCCTCGGTATAAGCGGCTTTATTTTCATTAAACCATTCACGGTTGTTGTTGGCGGTTAGGTTTGTTAGAAATGTCAGTGTTTCCGGATTTATAATATTCATGTTTTTAATGTTTAATATGATGTGCTGTGAATTTATTTTAAACCAAGTTAAAAAATAAAGTCATGCTGACCAAACTTATATAGTGCAGTCCATGCTTTAAAATAAAAGCTGGGTAATTCCGGCAGTTTAAAAAATAAATAGAATACTTAAAATAACCGGACGTAAAGAAAATTATACTTAACCATTGAGTGATAAATATCTAAAAATTGTCGCAGTTAAAGGAAATAATCCGGATGGGGAAGAAAGGTAATTTTAAAGAAAAAAATTACCATGAATTATGTTATTTTTGAAAATTCATAAATAATACCGAAAAAATCAAACCAATTTAATAAAAAAAAATAATGTTTAACATGTTTTTAATGCAGGCCGTGTTTTTTTGGATTTAATTTTTTAAAAATTAAGAAACTATTAAAGGATTCTGAATTAAAGTTTACATATTTAAAACTTTATTCAAAAACAAATCAAATATTTGTTGTATCTTTGCAAAAATTTTAAAATATTTAATGAATTTATTTACGGAGTCCAATTTAAGTCCTGACATCCTTAAGGCAGTTGGCGAACTGGGTTATGAAAGCCCGACAGAAATCCAAAAACAGACTATCCCTTTCATTCTTTCAGATATTCGCGATTTGATCGCACTTGCGCAGACAGGGACAGGCAAAACAGCAGCGTTTTCGCTTCCGATTTTGGATATGATTGACGAAACGAGTCGCAAAATCCAATTTTTGGTCCTTTGTCCGACACGGGAATTATGTCTTCAGATTTCTAAAGACATAAAAAATTATTCCAAGTACATGAAAGACATCAAAACCACAGCGGTTTACGGTGGAAGCAGTATTATGGATCAGATTCGCTCTTTAAAGGACAAACCACAAATTATTGTAGGTACTCCGGGGAGAGTAATCGACCTTATCAACAGAAAAGCCCTAGATTTTTCTGCCATTCATTGGTTAGTTTTAGACGAAGCTGATGAAATGCTTTCCATGGGTTTCAAAGATGAGTTGGAAACAATTTTAAGTGAAACACCGGATACAAAGCAAACTTTCTTGTTCTCGGCAACGATGAACAAAGAAGTGGAAAGAATTTCTAAAAATTATCTTACCAACCCGCACCGTATTTCTGTAGGTTCTATTAACGAAGTTAAAAAGAACATTAAGCATGAATATTACGTGGTAGGTTACCGTCAGAAAAAAGAAGCTCTTAAGAGATTAATTGATGCAAACCCTAACCAGTATTCTATTCTTTTCTGCAGAACAAGAATGGAAACTCAGGAGGTTGCAGATTTCCTGATGCAGAATGGCTATGCAGCGGATGCTCTACATGGAGATCTATCCCAGGCACAGAGAGATACGGTAATGAAGAAATTCAGACTGAAAAACATCGATATCCTTGTAGCGACTGATGTTGCTGCAAGAGGTCTGGATGTGAACTCTTTAACGCACGTTATCCACTATTCTTTACCTGATGATCCGGAAGTATTCGTTCACAGAAGCGGAAGAACCGGAAGAGCTGGAAAAGACGGTATTTCAATGGCATTAATAAAGCCGGAAGAAAGCAGAAAACTGAAGCAGATCAAATCTGCAACTAAAATCGATATCGTAGAAAAATTTATTCCAACAGGTGATGATATTATCAAAGCTCAGGTTGGAGGAGTTTTTGAAAAACTATTTACAGAGCATGAAGAAGATATCTTTGAATTTAACGATAGCTTAATTCCTGATCTGAGTGCTTTCACTAAAGAAGAACTTGTTCATAAACTGTTACAGTTCCAGTTGAAAGATCTTGCGCTGTACTACAAAGATAAGCATGATCTTGTTGAGCAGAAGTTCAGCAGCAGAGATGATGATTATTCACGAAGAGACAGAGGACGTGACAGAGACAGAGACAGGGGAAGAGATCGTGGAGATCGTGATACACGAGGAAGCAGAGATAGCAGAGACCGTGGTGGAAAACCTAGAAGAAAGGACGAAAACATGGTGAGATTCTTCTTCAACCTTGGGAAAAAAGATCAGTTGAAAAAGCTTGATGTATTAGATATCATCAATAAAGCGACAGCCGGAAAAAGCAAAAAAAGAGCGGAAATCGGTGATATTGAAATCTTAGAAAAATTTTCTTTCTTTGAAGTGGAAAAATCATTCCAGGAAAATGTAATGAGTAATATTCCTTCAATGAAATTTAAGGGAAAAGAAATGAGAGCTGAAGTAGCAAACTAAGGCTTCTCAAGATATATAAAACCGGCTTTTGGCCGGTTTTTTTATTTGATAATCAGGTGTTAACCTAATGTTAACAAAACTTAATGTTATATTGTTTCAGGGCAAATCCTTTTTTAGGAAATTTGCACTCAAATTATAAATACATAAAAATGGGAATTGGTAATATTTTCCACGCTTTTCAACCAAAAGATAAAATCTTCTTTGTGCTTTTTGAAAAAGTAACGGAGAACCTAGTGGCAATGTCTGAAGACTTTAATAACGGTATCAAAGATTTCGATCTTAATGATGATACAATGTTAAAAAGAATGAGCGACTATGAGCACAAAAACGACGAACTGACCCATGAGATCTTTGTTGAATTAGGAAAAAACTTCATTACGCCGTTCGACCGTGAAGATATTCACACCCTGGCAACCGGCCTTGATGATATCGCTGATTACATCTATGCTTCCACAAAATACATCTTCCTATACAAATCGCCTGAAATGAAGGCTTACTCAGATTTTTCATTATTGATCCACAAAGCTTGTCTTGAGATCCAGAATGCGATGAAAAACCTTAAAGGCTTCAAAAATATGGACCAGGTAAAAGAAGCATGTATCAAAGTGAACTCTATTGAAAACATTGCAGATGACCTGCTTTCCAACTCAATGGTAGATCTTTTTGAAACTAATGATGCCATTAACATTATCAAAGTTTCATCTGTACTTAATTATCTTGAAATAGTAACTGACAAAGCAGAAGATGTTGCCAACACGATTGAGAACATCATGATTAAATACGCTTAAAACAATTATAACTTACAGAAATGGAATTTCCGATTTTACTTACGGTTATTATTGCTTTGGCTTTAATTTTCGATTATATTAATGGTTTTCATGATGCGGCCAATTCAATCGCAACCATTGTTTCTACAAAAGTTTTAAGCCCTTTTCAGGCTGTACTTTGGGCAGCACTATGGAACTTTGCAGCCTTCTTTTTAGCAGCCTATGTGATAGGTGAATTCAGGATAGGGAACACCATTGCTAAAACAGTGAATGAGAATTTTATCACACTTGAAGTGATATTTTCAGGTCTTTTGGCAGCAATCGCATGGAATCTTTTAACCTGGTGGTTTGGTATCCCATCTTCATCTTCGCATACACTTATCGGAGGGTTTTTAGGAGCGGCCCTGATGCATGCTTTCATGCTGGACTATCACAATGTTGTAGCCACACAGCCAAATCTTGGGATGTTTGATACATTAAAACAGGCTTTTCATCAGTTAACAACTCAGAGTGTTGTAAAATTTGATAAAGTGATTCCTATTTTCCTTTTCATTTTCATGGCTCCGATAATAGGGATGGTAATATCAATCATCATTACATTAATTATTGTTCATCTTTATAAAAGATCCAACCCGTACAAAGCAGACAAGTCTTTCAAGAGATTACAGCTTGTTTCATCAGCACTTTTCAGTGTAGGTCACGGTCTGAATGATGCTCAGAAAGTAATGGGTATTATTGGTGCTGCCCTGATTTACTATCACGTGGAAATGCTGCACGATCCGGTATACCTTAACATTCCGTCTGCCGGTCGTTTTGATTACTTCGCACAGCACTATCTTTGGGTTCCTTTGGTATCATTCCTTGCGATTGGTTTAGGAACAATGAGCGGAGGCTGGAAGATCATCAAGACAATGGGGACGAAAATTACGAAAGTAACTCCATTGGAAGGAGTAAGTGCTGAAACGGCAGGAGCTATTACACTTTTCCTGACAGATCAGCTTAGTATTCCCGTATCTACAACACATACCATTACAGGCTCCATTATCGGGGTAGGATTAACGAAAAGAATCTCTGCTGTAAGATGGGGAATTACAGTAAGCCTTCTTTGGGCTTGGATACTGACAATTCCTATTTCAGCAATTGTTGCTGCGCTTACTTATCTTGCAGTAACATTTCTGTCTTAATTTAAATGCACAATACATCATATAAACTTTGTCCTTCGGGACGAAGTTTTTTGTTTTATAAAGCCTTGAAAAATTGTATTTTTGTTCAAACTATTAGATTTTATGGAATTTTTAGACAGATACCAGCAGATTGTTGCTGAAGCCATTACTAAGTATACTTTCAAAGACAAGCCCGCAGAACTCTATGATCCGATGAACTACATCATTTCCCATGGCGGAAAGCGTCTTCGTCCTATTATGGTACTGATGGCCTGCGACCTCTTTGGCGGAGACCTTAAACAGGCAATAAAACCTGCACTGGCCATTGAATTTTTCCATAATTTCACCCTTATCCATGATGATATTATGGATGAAGCTCCTTTAAGAAGGAATAAGCCTACTATCCATACCCTTCATGGGATCAATGTCGGGATCCTTTCCGGAGACGGACTGATGCTGAAAGCCTATAAATTTTTTGAAGACCTTGAACCTGAAATTTTTAAGGCTTGTATCAGGATCTTTACGCATACAGGACTTCTTCTGTGTGAAGGGCAGCAATACGACATCAATTTTGAAACTCAGGAGAATGTAACATACGATGATTATATCAGAATGATCACTTACAAAACAGGGGTTCTGAGTGCATCTTCCTTTGAAATAGGGGCACTTATTGCAAAAGCTAATTTTAAAGATGCCAAAGCTATCTTTAATTTCGGAAAACATATCGGTATTGCGTTCCAGATTATGGATGATTATCTTGATGTATTTGGAGACCAGGCTCAGTTTGGGAAGAAGCATGCAGGGGATATTTATGAAAATAAAAAAACCGTTCTTTATCTTTTAGCCAGAGAACATGCCACAGAAGAAGAAAGAAGAGAATTAGACCACTGGTATGGTAAGAAAACCGATAATATTGATAAAGTATATGGTGTTGAAAAAATCTTCAGAAGAACTAAAGTGGATGAAAAAGCATTGCGCCTGATCGAAAAGCACAACGAAATAGGGCAGAGCTACCTGGAGAAGATCAATATTCCCGAAGAAAAGAAAAAACCTTTCATAGAACTGGCTAATTATCTGTTGAGAAGAGAAAGCTAAGATGACAGGTAAGAGGTTGTAAGTTTTCAAAGACTGACTACTACCTGCCACTTGTTATCTGCCACCAGCTACCTATTATCTGCTACCTAAATAATGAAATTCAGAACTGAAGTTAACATTCCGGAATCAGAAAAAAAGATTGATGTTGAAGATAAAATATTTTCAATAGGATCCTGTTTTGCCTCAGAAATGGCAGATTTGCTGGGTCAAGGACAGCTTCAGACGGTCAATAATCCGTTCGGAACTATTTTTAATCCGTTTTCGATCAGTAATGCCGTTAAAAGGCTTCATGATTCAGAGTTTTATACAGAAGATGAGCTGATCACTTTTAACGACGAATTTATCTCCCTAGACCATCATAGCAGCTTCGACAGAAGATATGTCCATCAAACTCTGGACAGGATTAATATGGGGATAGAAGTAGGAAACAGATTTCTGCAGGATACAGGGTGGGTAATCATTACGTACGGAACTTCATTTATTTATGAATTTATTCCAAAGAAAAAACTGGCTGCTAACTGCCACAAAATTCCGCAGAAGTTTTTTGAAAAGCGGTTGCTTTCCCATCAGGAACTTACAGACTCCATCTATAATACGGTTTTAAACCTGAAAGATATCTGCAGGGATGATGTACAGATCCTGTTTACCGTGTCACCCGTACGTCATACCAAGGATGGGATGATTGAAAATCAGCTCAGCAAATCCAAACTCATCACTGCCGTTCATGAAGCAATTTTGCAGTTGGAAAATTGCCATTACCTGCCCATTTATGAAATACTGATGGATGATTTGCGTGATTACCGTTTTTATAAGGAAGATATGATCCATCCGACATCGCAGGCTGTCAGTTACATTTTTGATAAATTCGGAGAAGCCTATTTTTCAGATGAGACAAAAAGTTTTATCAAAGAAAATTTTAAGATCAATAAAGCACTGGAACATAGAACTGATGATGAGAAGGATCCAAAATATATTGAATTTAGAGAAAAATTAAGTCAGAGAATTGAAGTTCAGAGAGGAAAAGTAAGGCACAAAATTTTTATAAATGATTGATTTTTCAAACCTTATTTATTTGAAATCAGGAAACGAAAGGCAGAAAAGAGCTTATGAAGTTCTTCAAAAATATCAGATCTTTGAGAAATTAAAACCCTATTCTCCAGTTCTTGCCGGAACAATTCCTATTGAAATCGATATTGAAAACAGTGATCTGGATATCATTTGTGAAGTTAATCTTGAATTTGAAAAAGATTTCCTCGATAATATCACGGCTAACCGATTAGTTCCTGCGGATGCTGAAGTGAAAATTGAAAATATCATTATTAATGGAGAAAAAAGCATCATTCTGAACTTTATGCTGGAAGAATTTCCCATAGAGATTTTCGGACAGAATATACCCTCAACTGAACAGAATGCTTATCGGCATATGCTTGCCGAATATAAAATATTAAAAGAAAAAGGAGCAGATTTTAAACATAAAATAATAGATCTGAAAAAACAGGGAGTGAAGACCGAACCGGCCTTCGGCTTACTGATGGAACTGGAAAACCCTTATGAAGATCTGTTAAAATTTTAAGACAATGATTGATACACATACCCATTTATACGCTGAAGAATTTGATGAAGACAGAAAAGAGGCTATACAGAGAGCAGTAGATAAAGGAATCACAAAATTTTACCTCCCTGCCATTGATTCGGAATCCCATGAAAAGATGCTTCAGCTGGAAGCCGATTATCCGGGACAGATCATTTCCATGATGGGGCTTCATCCGTGCTATGTAAAGCCTGAATCCTGGGAAAAAGAGCTTGATATCGTTAAAAATTATCTGGAAGAAAAGGATTTTCCGGCAATAGGAGAGATTGGGATCGATCTTTACTGGGATAAAACAACGCTGGATATCCAGGTTAAGGCTTTTGAACAGCAGATCGACTGGGCTATAGAAAAAGATCTCCCTATCGTGATCCATACAAGAGAAAGCTTTGATGAAACATTTGAGGTCCTTGAAAGAAAAAAACATCCCAAACTTCGTGGAATTTTTCATTGTTTTTCAGGAGATCTGGAACAGGCCAAACATGCCATAGATCTGAATTTTATATTGGGAATCGGAGGCGTTGTAACGTTCAAAAACGGTAAGATTGATCAGTTCCTGAATGAAATACCTCTGGATAAGATTGTTCTGGAAACAGATTCACCTTATCTGGCACCTGTTCCGCATAGAGGCAAAAGAAATGAAAGCGCTTATCTGGATCTCGTAGCCGGAAAGTTGGTGAATATCTATGGTAAAGATTTTTCTGAAATTGATGAAATCACTACTGAAAATGCTAATAGAATTTTTTCCCGTTAACTTATTCATATGAATAAAATTTTAATCTCTACAAAAAACAGTAAGGTAAGCAGTTTAATGCTGTTTGCAGTCTATTTTGTGATCAATTTTTTATTCCTGACCAAATATGGTATTCGACAGTCATTTATACCCATTAGTATACTGATTGTTGTCTTTATTGCTGTACATGTTTTCCTGTTTCTTGTAAGAAAGAATGAACTGTTGGTAAAAAAGATTAATGTAAAGCTTGTCTATGTTTTGACGGGGATTTTAGGAGTTGGGTATATTGCTTTATGCCATATCTTAAAAGATCCTTATCAAATGAATATAGACCGTTGGCAAACGCTGGAATTTTCTTTAGATTACTGGATTCACGGAAAATATATTTATGATATCCATAACTTTATGGGGAACTTATCCTCGTACCTTCCCGGGCAGCTTTTACTGGCTCTCCCTGCGTATCTGCTAGGAAATGTTGGCTATCTTCAGGTAGCTGTTTTTTTGCTGTTTTCTTATGCTGTGCTTCTGGAATTTAAAAACAATCTGATCAGGTTCACAGCTATACTGATGTTTGGAATATCCTTGTCTTACATTTATGAAGTGGTATGTAAGAGTGATTTTATTTCTTCTTTTATTTTCGTGGCTGCATTCATCCTTTTCTGGCACAGTAAGTTTAAGGGAGATTATTTTCAGAAACCGGCGCTGTTGGGAGTATGCCTTGGTGTTTTATTTCTGACAAGGAGTGTGGCTGTTATCCCACTGATTATTTTTTTACTGAAGCCTTTTCTGGCCACAGGTGTAAACCGTAAAATAAAAACAGCTGCAGCATTTATGCTCACCATAGCCATATTACTATTAACCGTTTTTTTTCCTGCTGAAAATCTTGATTACATTATACAGCACAATCCACTGACTCTTCAGGGGCAAAGCAATAAATTTGTCATATTGTTTTTTTTCGGGGTAACTCTGTTTGTGGCTTTTTATGTCAGAACAATAAATGATGTATTTTATTTTTCGGCATATATTGTTTTTCTGGTGATGCTCAGCTTTGTAGTGGAAAAATTTTTGCTTTTCGGACTGGGTTTCCAGCATAATCTTTTTTCAACCACCTATCTGGCGGCTTGCCTTCCTTTCAGTATTATTGCTTATTGCTTCTCCATTCAGAAAGAAACAGAGAAAGTCTGAGTATTCAGATAATTGAGTTTAAAGATGGATTACTGAGCTCTGCTTATTTTGTCGAAGACAAATTCTTATATCACCCGATCCAAATAGTCTCGGTAAAGAATCAAATTAGTAATTCCAGTTTTATAATCTAAATTTTCTTTAACATCCAAAAGCCCCTTTATATTTAAAAATCTCAGAATCATGAGTAGGGCAACCGTTTTTAAATCTGAAAATTCTATATAAAAAAGCCCTTTCGTTGGAAAGGGCTTTCGTATTATTTTTTTCTGGTGAAATTTTTATTCTTAGGTTTCTTGAACCCGGTCGGAGTGCTGCCTGCAGGTTTATTGTTATTAGTCTGCGGTTTTGGAGATCTCGGAGGTCTTCTGTCACCGCCGGCTGCCATAGGCTTGTTATTAGAATCTCTTTTTTGTGCTACAAGATCATCTGTATGGAAAGGATGGTCCTTTATAACTGGAATTTTCTTGCCGATAAGTTTTTCTGTATTCCTTAAATTTAAAAGGTCAAGGCTGTCTACAAAAGAAATTGAAGATCCTTCAGCTCCCGCTCTTCCCGTTCTTCCGATTCTGTGAACATACGTTTCAGAAACATCAGAAAGTTCGAAGTTGATTACATATTTAAGTTCATCAATGTCAATACCTCTTGCAGCGATGTCTGTAGCAACCAGAATCCTTGTTTTTCCGGACTTAAAATTATTCAGGGCATTCTGCCTTGCATTCTGGGATTTATTCCCGTGAATAGCCTCTGCTGAAATATTGTCTTTCTGAAGTTTTCTTGCAATTTTATCGGCACCGTGTTTCGTTCTCGAAAATACCAGAACGGAATCCGCAATGTCGTTCTCTAAAATATGGGAAAGAAGGTTCAGCTTGTTGTCTTTTTCTACAAAATAAACCGACTGTTTAATCGTTTCTGCAGTGGAAGAAACCGGAGTCACTTCTACTTTCACAGGATTATTCAGGATAGAATCTGCCAGCTTCTGGATTTCAGAAGGCATTGTCGCTGAAAAGAATAAAGTCTGTCTTCTCTGTGGAAGAAGTTTGATGACTCTTTTTACGTCGTGCACAAAACCCATATCGAGCATTCTGTCTGCCTCATCAAGAACAAAGATTTCGATGTTCTTTAAGCTGATAATACCTTGAGCGATAAAATCCAGAAGTCTGCCGGGGGTTGCTACCAGAATGTCGATACCTTTTCTTAAGGCGGCCTCCTGATTTCCCTGCTTTACACCTCCGAAAATTACGAGCTGTTTTAGCGGAAGGTATTTCCCGTATGCATTAATGTTTTCCTCGATCTGTATGGCAAGTTCTCTTGTTGGCGTTAAGATCAGGGCTTTTATATGATTATTTTTGGTCTTGTTTTTTGATAAATTCTGAAGAATAGGAATAGCAAACGCCGCTGTCTTTCCTGTTCCTGTCTGTGCGCATCCCAAAAAGTCGCTACCTTTTAAAATTTCAGGGATAGATCTCTCCTGAATGGGTGTTGGGTTTGTATATCCCTGTTCCTGAATTGCTTTTGCAATAGGTTCTATTAAGTTTAGGTCTGTAAAATTCAAATGAACTGTTTTTTTAATTTAAAATAAAATTCCCTCAATGTGAAGGAATTATACGATGCAAAGGTAGTCTAAATATTTTTAAACGAATTATTTTACTTTTGCCCACTGCTGATTATGTCTCAGGTCTTCAATGAACAGGTAAACTTCTCTTAATTTTTCACTTCCTCTTTTGCCGTAGTCTTCTACATTTTTGGAAGTTCCGTCCGTAAAATTAATTCTTAGATATGAAGTTGAGAGGTCCGTGATATTTCTTGTTCCGTATTTGTCTTTTAGATTTTTCACGTCAAGACCATTCAGTAGAGAAACCAATTTGTTATAATCTGCTTCTTTGATCACCCCTTTAAAAGTTCCCTCACGTGGTTTTGAAAATTCACCTTTTGAAAAATCTTTCGAAAAATTGAAATGCTCAGCTTCCAATATGGCCGTCCTGTCCGGGTTGATGGTCATCGTGAAGATAGGACAGGATCCAAAGCATGCTCCTGCTTCATATTCAATTTTAGCGTATTTTGAATTGGTTTTCTGGGTTGTGCAAGAAAATAAACATATAAATGCACAAAGACTTAGTATATATTTCATAGCCGATGGTTTCCTGGTTTCTTTCAATAATTATTCCAAATGCAGACCGGTCTCAGTATAGAAGCTATTCCAGAGATGAAACACAACAGCCTTTGGTGAATGATAATCTTAAAAGTACAGAATCATTATTCATTGATTCATAATACTTTGTTCTCTTCTTAGCTGTATTATAATAAGAATAGGTTTTTATTTCCCCTTTGTCAAAAAAGATCTTATTTTTAAAGAACAAAGGTTCCATGTCATAAAGAATATTATTGTTGAAATTCTGGTCATCGTTGGTTACATCCAGCTCAATAATTCCCAGATTCGTTTTTGCTTTATTATTACGGATAAGATTATATTTATAATGGATAAGATCATTTTCCGTTTTCTTTTCAACTAACTCTAATATCCGGTCAGTTTTTAACTTTTTCCTTTTTCTGATGTCAGCAATTTCAGATTCTAAGGGAATGTCTCCGGTGAAATAATCAAAATTGCCGGGTTTGATCTCTTTACTCTCATCCTTGATCGAAACAGGAAGAACAGGATTGGTATCTTTATTTAAATTATAAATAACCCCATTTCTGCTGTTGTCAAAATACAGTACAGAAAGATCGGTTTCATTGGTGTAATATTCTATAATATTGCTTAGCTCATTACTGATACCATGATTCTCCGCCTTCTCGTAGGTAAGCTTATACTGTAGCCTTTTATTGAATTCATACTTAAAGAACGCCTTATTATTTAAAGGGGCCGGTTCATCCTGTTTGGATGTTTCCATGAATGAAAAGCTGTCCTGAGCATAAGTCAGGGCAGGCAACAGAAATGAAACAAAAATAACAGAGGGTGCTGTTATTTTCTTCAATGGGTGTATCATCTTTTATCCGTGAAGTTTTTTCCAGACAGCGTCTTTCAGTTCTACAAGACCTTCTCCCGTAACACCGGAGAAGAATAACGGCTTCCTGTTTTCAGGGAATTCAGCATAAATTTCTTTTTTCAGTTCATCATCCAGAAGATCAGATTTTGAAATAGAAATGATGAAATCCTTATCTAATAGTTCCGGATTATATTCTGATAATTCATTTTCCAGAATTTTAAACTCCTGAAAGTGACTTTCAGAATCAGCCGGAATTAAGAATAATAAGATGGAATTTCTTTCAATATGTCTTAAGAATCTGTGTCCCAGACCTTTTCCTTCTGCAGCACCTTCAATGATTCCCGGAATATCAGCCATTACAAATGATTTGTAATTTCTGTAGTCCACAATGCCAAGATTGGGGGTCAGAGTTGTAAATGCATAGTTAGCGATCTTAGGTTTGGCAGCAGATACGGATGCAAGAAGGGTAGATTTTCCGGCATTTGGAAAACCAACTAAACCTACATCGGCCAAAATTTTAAGCTCAAAAACAACAAAACCTTCCTCGCCATCCATTCCTGGCTGTGCATATCTTGGCGTCTGGTTGGTAGAAGATTTGAAATGCTCGTTTCCTTTTCCTCCTTTTCCTCCCTGCATCAGGATAATTTCCTGCTTGTCTTCAAGAATTTCGCCGATAATTTCTCCATCTTCATTTTTAGCGATAGTCCCGATCGGAACATCAATATAAATATCAGAACCGTCAGCGCCGGTCAGCTGGTTTTTTGCTCCGTTTTCACCACGGTCCGCTTTTATGTGACGGGTGTAGCGAAGCGGAAGTAAAGTCCATTCCTGAGCATTCCCTCTCATGATGACGTGTCCGCCACGGCCTCCGTCGCCTCCATCCGGACCACCTTTAGGAATATATTTTTCACGGCGAAGGTGGGCAGAACCAGCACCTCCGTGTCCGCTTTTACAATGGATCTTTACGTAATCTACAAAGTTAGACATATAGTTTGTGTTGCGGGGTGTAGGTTACAGGGCCCGAATTTTAGAACCCTGTAATCCATATCCCGATTATTTAATTTTTTCGACTTCAGCGAAAAGCTTTTGGGAAATTTCATCAATTTCTCCTACACCGTTTACTTCAACATATTTACCCTGTTGTTTGTAAAGTTCGGCAACTTCTGCTGTTTTAGTATAATATTCTTTAATTCTGTTTTCAATGATCTCCACATTGCTGTCGTCAGATCTTCCGCTGGTTTCACCTCTCTTCAGAAGTCTTTCCACTAAAATTTTATCTTCTACCACTAATGAAAGACAAATGTCGATCTTGTCGTTCAGTTCCTCTGCTACAATTTTTTCCAAAGCTTCCGTCTGGGCAGTAGTTCTTGGGTAGCCATCAAAGATAAATCCGTTGGTATCGGTAGGTTTTCTGAGCTCGTCGATCAGCATATCCGTTGTTACCTGATCCGGAACCAGTTCTCCCTTATCGATGTAAGACTTAGCCAGTTTTCCAAGCTCGGTATCATTTTTCATGTTGTATCTGAAAAGGTCGCCTGTTGAAATCTGTTTTAAATTGAATTTTTCGATCAGGTTTTGAGCTTGTGTTCCTTTTCCACTTCCTGGAGGGCCGAACAGAACAATGTTTATCATAATGTTGATTCGCCTGCAGCTTCCGGCACTAAGCTTTCAGCCTTTAGCTTTTTTAGTTAATATTTACTTTATTTCGATTTTAATATTTAAAGCTAATGGCTAATAGCCAAAAGCTAGTAGCAGTAATTAATGGTTGATCTGGCCTTCTTCCAGTTGATACAGATTCGAAAGATTTCTTCCTAATTCATCATAATCAAGACCATACCCAAGGACAAATTTATTTGGAATCTCTTTTCCGATATAATCCAGCTTGAAATCTTTTTTGTAAACATCAGGCTTTAATAAGAATGAAGCCAGCTTTACAGATTTCGGACGTTGCGTTTCCGTAAAATATTTGAACAGGCTCTCAACCGTGTTTCCCGTATCCACAATATCTTCTACAAGAATAATGTGACGGTCTTTCACATCTTTAGTCAGCTCCATTTTCTGGTAAACAATCCCTGTAGACTCTGTTCCTGCATACGAACTCATCTGGATGAAAGCAATTTCGCATTCGCCAGGGTAGTATTTTAAAAGATCTGAGAAGAACATGATCACCCCGTTCAGAACCCCGATAAAAACAGGAACCTCGTCTTTGTAATCTTCATAAATCCTTAACGCTGTTTCTTTTACAATTTCCTGAATTTCGGCATCCTTCAGATAAGGAACGAAAGTTTTGTCGTGAACTTTAATGCTTTCCATAAAAAATTTTAGTAGTCGGCAAAGTTACGGATTTTTGATGAAAATCTTTTCTACTTTTATTCCGGATTTAATAAACATATAATTTAAAAAGAATATATTGAAATAATTCACCTTTTACGGCTTTAATTATCGTAAGCTGTTTGGAAAAATCTTCGATTTAAAAGTCCTTTACGTAAACAAAATTCTGATCCAATGAATTTGAGCATGATAAAAATATGATGTTTTTTGTGCTTTTGCCTTTGTTTTTCAGATGAAGATTTTATGTTTTTTACCTGAAAAAAATAAATAATTAATAATTTACTATCTTTGTATTTCCAAAAACCTGATTATAACATGTAGGATTCAGTTTCTTTCCGATCTATCAAACAGTAGCCTGGCGCTGCTGATGTTTAACTATTACTAAGAAAGAAATAATGATTTTACTACAAAATATATCTTACGGGTTTCCGGGAGAGGATCTCCTTTTTAATTCAATCAATTTAACTATACAGCCTCACACCATATCCGCATTAGCCGGAAGTAATGGTATTGGGAAATCTACGCTCCTGAAGATCATTGGCCGGGAAATTCAACCTTTAGAAGGAAGTGTAACGGTCAGGGGTGATGTATACTATGTTCCACAGATGTTTGGCAATTTTGATCATCTGTCTGTTGCAGAATGTCTTAAAATTGACAAAAAGCTGAATGCTCTTCAAAAGATCATCAGTGGCGAAGTGGATGAAGAATATTTTGAGATTCTAAATGATGATTGGGATATTGAAGAACGCTGCCAGAATGCATTAAGTTACTGGAAACTAGAAGAACTGGAATTAAGTCAAAAGCTGGAAAGCTTAAGCGGAGGTCAGAAAACAAAAGTTTTTCTGGCTGGTATTCAGATCAGTCAGCCGGACATTATTATTCTGGATGAGCCTACAAATCACCTTGATCTGGAAGGGCGAAACTTACTTTACAGTTTTATCGAAAAAACGGATGCAGAAGTGGTTATGGTGAGTCATGACCGTTCATTGCTGAATCTTGCTGACACTATATTTGAATTGAGTAACCAGGGCATAGCTTCCTATGGCGGAAATTATGACTTTTATGCTGAGCAGAAAGAAATAGAGCAGGAGGCACTTTATAATGACATTCATGCTAAAGAAAGGGCCCTGAAAAAGGCAAAAGAAAAGGAGCGGGAAACCATAGAACGTAAACAGAAACTGGATGCAAGAGGAAAACAGAAACAGGAAAAATCCGGTGTGGCAAGAATTATGATGAATACCTTACGGAATAATGCTGAGAAAAATACATCCAGATTAAAAGGTGTTCATGCTGAAAAAATCAGCGGCATTTCCGGTGACCTTCGCGATCTTCGTTCTTCACTGAAAAATTCTGATCAGATGAAAGTGAATTTCAACGATTCCAGTCTGCATTCCGGGAAAATTCTGATCAATGCGGAGGATACTAATTTCAAATACGGAAATGAAAACCTATGGAAAGATAATCTCAGTCTTGAGATCAGAAGTGGCGACAGAATTTCTATCAAAGGCTCAAACGGATCGGGGAAAACGACCTTGATAAAACTGTTGTTGGGAAGTTTACAACCGACTGTTGGTAATATTTCGAGGTCAGAATTTAATACGATTTACATTGACCAGGAATATTCCCTGATCGGGCAGGAAATAAGCGTGTATGATTTTGTACAACAGTTTAATGACGGTGCGATGCAGGAGTCTGAAGTGAAAACTTTGTTGTCCAGATTTTTGTTTGGAAAAGAAGCCTGGGATAAGAAATGCGGACTATTGAGCGGAGGAGAGCGCTTAAGGGTGCTTCTGTGCGGACTTTCCATAAGCAGTACAGCACCTGATATGATTGTCCTTGATGAACCTACGAATAATTTGGATCTGCAGAATGTGGAAATTTTAACGAGATCTATTAAAGATTATCATGGGACTTTGCTAGTTATTTCGCATGATGAGGTGTTTCTGGAAGAGATCGGAGTGGAGCGGGAGATTGTTTTAGATTAAATTGAACCGTTATGACCTGATGATTTTATGCTCCGCAGATTTTGCTGATTGAGCAGATGTTTTTGTTGTATTTGTCATTGCGAGGAGCGCAAGGACGAAGCAATCCAGATTGCTTCACCTACGGTTCGCAATGACAGTCACAATTTACATTTGAAGAATCGTATAAAGGATAAATTAGCTAAGAATCTCTAGCAGATTTTGCAGATGATGTAGATATATATTGTATTTTTTATTGGAGATGTAAACCTTATAGGTTTCTAAAACCTATAAGGTTCGAGTGGAGGTAACGTTTCTCTGTTGTTCGCAAAGTTTTATTTTAACTGAACATTGGGTAGTTTATAATTCCCAACGACTTCTATTAAATGAGCAGAGTTATTTTTTAGATTGTTGAAAAATTTCGCCATATTTTCTTTATAACCTCTTTCACTTATGGCGAAAAGTAAGACACCTTTGTTTTCATTTGCAGTAATCAGCTTATAACGGTATATATTTCTTTCTGCAATTAGTATTTCCTTTCCATCTTTCGAATTTTCGCTCATGAGAAAATCTAAAATATATTCACCATCATTTTCATATATTTTATAATTTACAACCGGATTCGATTGCTTCATTTTTTCAAGTTCGCTTACTTTTTGATCAATAACATCTTTAAGATTGAAATCTCCCTTTACAAATTCGATCAAAGTTAATGTATTGTATTTTTCAATCTTTTCGTTGGAACATAAATATTCCTGCTTGTAATAATTTTCATTGGGATGAGAGCTCCAGACCAAATTATAGGTTTTGCTATCCATTTTAATTGGGCCAGGAATGTTTAAATAATCAATCGTTTTATTCTGAGCATGTAGAGAAAATGTTATGAGGGAAAGTAGAGCAACAATAAAATTTAATCTTTTAGCCATAATTTTTTGTGTTTTTGTTATAATTATCAATGCTTAAATATATAATAATTAAAAAAATGAAAGAAGAAAGTAAGCTTGCAGCCTTCAAACATAAAGATCTCCCGCAGATTTTACAGATGAACACG
This sequence comes from Chryseobacterium sp. UF-81, assembly GCF_058245105.1. Taxonomy (NCBI): domain Bacteria; kingdom Pseudomonadati; phylum Bacteroidota; class Flavobacteriia; order Flavobacteriales; family Weeksellaceae; genus Chryseobacterium; species Chryseobacterium sp. UF-81. Next base: position 298,697 of record NZ_JBSIBX010000001.1, read on the forward strand.
GACATTAATGTTATAAATGCTTTAGAATCCACTGGTATATATCATTGAAGACATCTGCTTTGATTTTCTCATTTAATATTTCGTGGCGCATTTCGGGATAGATTTTAGCATCTACATCTTTGAATCCATCCTGTTTCAAATGATCAACTGTTTGTTGCACACCTTTACTGAAATCTCCTATCGGATCATTCTGTCCACTGATAAACAAAAAAGGAAAAGATTCTGAAATAGTGGAAGCCCAGTTTCTTGCTGTAGCCTTTTTGTAAATGCTGAACAGCGCATAGAAAGCATTATTGGTAAAAGGGAGTCCGCAGAGCTCATCTTGGGCAAAAGCTTTTCTGTTGGCAGGATTCAGGCTGAGCCAGCTCGTGTCGCTGAAATCCGGATCTTTCTTGAAATGTTTATTATTGACAATATTGAAAAGAGTATTGAGATAAGTCGGATAATGCGGTGCTATTTTATTAGCTAAGGAGAGATATCCTTTTATCAGGCTAATGCCGGCCAAAGGACCACCGGTTCCAACAATGACAGCTCCGGTAAATTTCCCACTGGATTTTTGCAGAAGACAGCGTGTAACAAATGATCCCATGGAATGTCCAAGAACAAAATGGGGGACATCAGGATATTGTTGGTGAAGATATTTACTCATTGCTTCAGCGTCTGAAATAAGCTTTTCATCAGGTTGGTCCTGCTGGAAAAACCCGATGTCTTTTTTGTCTTTCACCGATTTTCCATGTCCCAGATGATCATAGGTGAGTACAGCAAATCCCCGGTCTGCAAAATAACCGGCAATTTCAGCATATCTTCCGCTGTGTTCCTGCATGCCGTGGATAATAAGCAGAGTGGCTTTTACGGGAACTGCATCAGGCGTGAACAGGGTATGGAAGAGTTTTGTTTTGCTGGTTGGGGATGGGGAGAAGTAGGATGATTCTTTTGATGCCATATGGATTGCCTTATTATTTCAGTAGACAATCAAATATACGGAATTAATTAAACCTCATTTAAGATCATCAAGTGCTTTTTTGATGATTTTAAATTTTTAGTCTATTCATCTAATCACGTTGTTTTGATAAATATTTTTTAAGAATTCTTTGCGGTCAAAACTTTCAACAAAGCCAGATTTTTCTCCTTTTTTAATTCATTGATTAATTCTGATTTCTTAGACTGTTCATATTCAAATAATCTAAGAGCATTTCTTATTACCTCACTGGCAGAAGAGTATTTTCCGGATTTTATTTGTTTACTGATGAAATTATCAAAATAATCTCCCAATAATATGGATGTGTTTTTTGCCATTTCATTCCATTTTAATTTAATTCAAAGTTACCAATTATTGATATTTACCAAATAATAGAAATTGGATCTTATATTGATTTAATGAAATTAATTTGTAAACTTTCAAACATAATAAAGTTAATATACTGAAGGAAAATTCTATATAATTCTATGATTTCCACCCCACCCATAAAATAAATTTCCCTCATAATTTGCCCACCCTATTTTTAAAAAGTAATTTTGCATGAATCTAAAATAAAAGTAAAATATGTCAACTTACGTAGTTGTAGGTCTTCAGTATGGAGATGAAGGTAAAGGAAAAATCACGGATGTTTTATCGGCTAAATCGGATTATGTTGTTCGTTTCCAAGGAGGAGACAACGCTGGTCACACGGTTTATGTAGGCGAAGAAAAATTTGTACTTCACCTTCTTCCTTCTGGTGTACTGCAGTGCAAAGGGAAATGTATCATTGCTAATGGAGTAGTGGTAAACCCAAAATCTTTCATTAAAGAGGTTGGCCAGATCGAGAGCAAAGGCTTGAGAACTGACCACATTTTTATCAGCAGAAGAGCGCATGTGATCATGCCTTACCACATTCTTTTGGATACTTACCGTGAAGAGGAACATGGAGGAACTCAGATCGGAACTACGAAAAAAGGAATCGGGCCATGCTATGAAGATAAGATCGCAAGAATCGGGATCAGAATGGTAGACCTTTTAAATCCGGAAATCTTAAGAGATAAAATTGAGAAGAATTTAAAAGTTAAAAATTCTCTTTTTGAAAAATACTACGGAAAACCGACACTGGATGTAGAAGAAATTTATAACGAATTCTTAGCCATCGGAAAACAGCTTCAGGACAGAATCGTAGATACAGAAGTTGAGCTGAATGAAGCGATCAGAGACGGTAAAAATGTTTTATTCGAAGGAGCTCAGGCATTGATGCTGGATATCGACTTCGGGACATATCCATACGTAACTTCATCTTCTCCGTCTACAGGAGGAGTTTGTACGGGAGCAGGTGTACCGCCGACTTCACTTCAAAACCTTATCGGTGTTGCCAAAGCCTATTGCACAAGAGTAGGAAACGGGCCTTTCCCTTCTGAACTGGATAACGAATTGGGAGAAAAGATCAGACAGATCGGTGGTGAGTTTGGAGCTACAACAGGCAGACCAAGGAGAACAGGCTGGTTAGACCTTGTTTCTTTAAAACATGCTTGTATGATCAACGGAATCAATAACCTTGTTATTACAAAGCTAGACGTTCTTACGGGGATCGAAAACTTAAAGATTGTAACCCATTATAAAACTGAGGACGGAAAAATCATCGATTATTTCACTTCTTCAACGGAGAAATTGTACAACTACGAGCCAATTTATCACGATTTACCAGGCTGGAACGAAGATCTTACAAAAGTAAGAAGCTATGACGAACTTCCGGATAATGCTCAGAAATACATCGAGTTTATTGAGGAGTATTTGGGAATCAATGTATATTTGGTTTCTGTAGGTCCTGAAAGAAGCCAGAACATCATCAGAAAAGAATTATTCTAATATTTTTAGAATACAATATAATAAAAAAAGAGACTGTCAAGCGACAGTCTCTTTTTTTATGGGGAAAAATTATCAGCTCATGTGAGAAAGGATTTTATCCTTCAGTTACCACTTCATCACGGTTGCCGTCTTCTTCTTTTCCTTCCTGTATCATTTCTTCTGCTTCCGCTTTTTCTTCCTGGGTAGCTTCCTGAACCCGTTCTTCCTGTTCATCATTGTGATGGTCTATGAAAAACTCACAGTAGACCGGAAGATGGTCTGAACCGAAATTTTCCAGAGTTTTAAGCTCTTTGATAAAAATATCCTCACTGTGGAACATCAGATCGATAGGGAATCTCAACAGGCGGTATTTGGCATGAAAGGTAGACACAAAGGAACGCCCGATTCTGGGATCAATCAAATGGCTTGTTTTTCTAAATAATATGGATGATTTTGACCATGCTACATTATTAAAGTCTCCCACCACAATCACCGGCTCATGGATATCTTTTACCCGTTTGGCCGCACTTAAAAGATCACCATCCCTTTCTTTTGAAGTCTCCTCTTCAGTAGGGCTCGGTGGAGGCGGATGCACTCCGAAAAACACAAATGAAAAACCATCTTCGGTCTTTAGGTGTATTTCAATGCTAGGAATATCATCAGCTACGAAATAATGGGTCTGAGCACTCTTAACCTCAAGCTTAGAGTAGAAGTGCATTCCGTAGGTGTTTTCAAGAGTTACTTTATGCTGGAACGGATAATCTTTTTCAAGAGCTTGCATGGCCTGTTCCCAATCGCCATTGCTTTCCATGGTCATGAAGACTTCGGGCCTGTATTTTTTAATAAGGCTGATAAATCTGCCATATTCTTTATTAAACTGATAAACATTGGCAGAAATGAAATGCAGCCTTTGAGAAGATTGCTGCTGCTTATGCTTTTTCACAGGATAGAGCGGAGTATATTTTACAAGCGTGACCCCATGATGAACAAAGAGTAAGAGTAAAACTCCCTGTCCATACCAGAAATCCTGAGGATGATCAATCAGAAGACCTGCAATAAAAGTAATAACAACAATATAGGTTATCTGGATCTTACCAAACTCCGGAACCCTGAATATCCAATGGGAATTCTGAATTTTAGGCAATAGTGTCAAAAGCACCAGCAATCCGATTAACGACAAATAAATACCCCACATAAAATTTAATCAACGGATAAAAATAGTTTATTTTTTAAACAATTCAAATCAATTCGCTTTTTAAGCTTTGTTAATTTAAGAGTTTGCCATAATTTTTCCTATTTTTATCCTGTCAGATTAATTAAATCCCATATGAATAAACTTATTGCAGCTGCCCTGCTCTTTGGTGCTTTTTGTTTCGGACAGCAGAACCTGGAAATAGAAAAACCAATCCGTAACCTGTTTTTAGGGATGAAGAATGCAGATCCTGAACTGATGAAATCCGCTTTTGCAGAAGGAGCCATTCTTCAGAGTATTACTAAGGACGGAACAGTGAAAAATGAAAATGTACAGGAATTTATCGCCTCTGTTTCCAAATTTTCAAAAGATGATCTTGATGAAAGGATTATCATAGATGCAATCCATACTGATGGTGGGCTTGCAAGTGTGTTCACGCCGTATTCTTTCTTCTTCAAAGGTAAATTCTCACATTGTGGGGCGAACAGCTTTCAACTGGTTAGGCAACAGAATGACTGGAAAATTCAGTATATTGTAGATACCAGAAGAAAAGAGAATTGCAGAGAAATAAAATAATGAAGAGCTGAAAACCTGATTTCACTTCAAAACCTATCAAATCTGACAGAAGAATTAAAAAACATTTAAAATGAAGATCCATCACATTGCCATTATATGCTCAGATTATAAAGTCTCAAAGAAATTTTACACTGAAGTTTTAGGTCTTACTATAATCCGCGAAGTATACCGTGAAGAAAGACAGTCCTATAAGCTTGACCTCGCTATCGGAGATCATTACGTTATTGAACTGTTTTCATTTCTCGATCCGCCGCCAAGGCCTTCCCGTCCGGAGTCATGTGGTTTAAGGCATTTGGCTTTCTCTGTAGAAAATGTCGGGATCAAAAGAGATGAGCTTATAGCCAAAGGACTCATCTGCGAGGATATCCGCATAGATGAATACACAGGAAAGGAATTTTTCTTTACCCAGGATCCGGATCAGCTTCCGCTGGAATTTTATGAAATGTAAAATTAGTGAGCGTAACCTGCAAAGAAACTGATTGCCATAATCGCCAACACAATTGAAGAAATGACTACATACACGTAGTCTTTTTCTTTTAGATACCCTACCAGTGCAAAAATAATCCTGACCAGAGGCGTAAAGATCAGCAGTAGTATTCCCAGCTGAATAATGGCCATGCCTTCCCCCTTGCATAAAGAATTCCAAAACATTGCCCATACCTTTTCAGATGACGAGCCCATTTCCAGAGAAGTATATTTTTCAGGCATTTTAAAGCCTTCCATAAAAAGCTTGATAAAGCCGATCAATGATGTTGCCACGGATAAAATAACACCAAGTCTCAGAAGATTTCCTACCGAACGGTTCAGATCTACATCTGTAAAATTCTTTCTCATTATCTGAAACTTTTATTGATACCGTTATACATCATATATATTGATAAAATGGTTATCACAATCGCAAAGAATACTTTTAGCTTCTTCGTTTTGGATACCATCAGGGTTTTTGAACCTATGAAACTTCCTACTACGACACCGATAAGTACCGGAGCTACAATTACGGGAATAATCTCACCCCTCTGGAAGTAGATCAGGGCACTGGCCACAGCCGTTACACCGATCATAAAGTTACTTGTAGTTGTAGAAACCTTAAACGGCAGCTTCATCATATTGTCCATCGCCAAAACCTTTAATGCACCAGACCCGATTCCTAAAAGCCCGGACATGGCACCGGCAAACAGCATCATCAGGAATCCTGAAACGGTATTTCTTGCAGAATAGCTTTTTACAACCCCTTTATCAGGAAACGTTCCGTACAGTTTCAGTTTTTCTTCAAGGCTTCCTTTTATCAAAGGTTCCTGGTGATCAGGTTTTCCCTTAAGGTTGATAATAACTGTCAATAAAAGGATACTGGCGAAAATAATTCCGATGGTATTCGGATTAAGCATTCCGGAAACCAATGCTCCGATAATTGCCCCGGCAGTAGTCCCGATTTCCAGAAACATGCCTATCCGCATGTTGGTGAAACCTTCCTTCACGAAAGCTACGGCAGCACCCGAAGATGTACCGATCACAGAAATTAAAGAAGCACCAATGGCATAATGCATTGGGACGCCGAAACCCAGCGTCAATAAAGGGATAATAATAACTCCTCCTCCCAAACCTGTAAGTGAACCCAAAAGACCGGCGGAAACTGCGCCGAGAAACAGAATAATAATTTCTGACATGCTACAAATATAAAACTATTGTCGTACTCTGCCAAACGTTTAAAAAAGATAAATTTGATGTATTTTTGCAGGTATGAAAAGTGAAATGAAATTATTTTATATCATTCTCGGTGCAACGCCCAAAGGCAGGAATATCGAGCAGCATGACGTTTTTTTCGGGATCGCAGAAAATCTTAAAGATCTCGTTCCCGATATGAAAGATTTCTGGAAAGAAGCAGAAGGGAAGATCCATTTGGACTGTTATCAGGAAGTGAAATTTGCAGACGGATACGAGGTGAAGATCGTTGAGAAAACAGATCAGCCGTCTGAAGACCAGTTGTATTTCCTTAATTTAGGAGGATATAAAAAAGGTTTTTTTGAAGAATTTCACGAACAGCACCTGATGGTAGGAAAATCAATGGGGGAAATTGTGAAAAGAGCTAAGGCTACAGAATTTTATGCAACAATGGGCTTTGAAGGAGCTGTGAGCCATATTGATGATAAGCATGGTGTTGATATTGATGATATTTTCAATGTCAATGATATTCTGCCGGAAAAAATGAAAGAAAAATACTCCATCATCCTGACAAAATCTGATGCAGAAAACCAGGAGAATCCAATAGAGCTTGGGTATTTAAAGATTGATAAAATTTAATAAAGCTTTCCATTAAAAATCTAATAGAAAAAAATAAAGTAAGAATGAAAATAGGAATTTTAGGAGGCGGACAGCTTGGAAGAATGCTGATACAAAGCGCACTGAAATACGACGACCAGTTTTATACACTCGATCCTGCTTCCGATGCACCGTGCAGCAGCATCTCCCATTTTACCCAGGGAAATTTCAATGATTATGATACGGTACTGAATTTCGGAAAAGATAAAGATGTGGTAACCATTGAAATAGAACATGTGAATGCTGATGCTTTGGCCGAACTTGAAAAGCAGGGGGTAAAAGTAGTTCCCAATGCCGCTATTATCAAAACCATCCAGCAGAAAATCCTCCAGAAAGAATTCTACAAAACATACGATATTCCAAGTCCTGAATTTGAAGTGATGGACGGAAGTTCTGACGAAATTAAAATGCTGCTACCATTCGTACAGAAAATGAATACGGGAGGATATGACGGAAAAGGAGTTCAGGTAATCCGCACAGCAGAAGACATGAAAAATTTTTGGGTACAGGATTCTGTGATTGAAAAACTGGTAGACATCGACAAAGAACTTTCTGTAATTGTTGCAAGAAATGAAAATGGTGAAACCAAAACTTTTCCCGTAACGGAAATGGTAGCTGATCCAAAGCTGAACCTGTTGGATTTCAATATCTGCCCTGTATTTTTGAGCGATGATATCCAGAAGCAGATCAATTCCATTACTGAAAAATTTCTGGATGCAGTCAATTCTCCGGGGCTTTTTGCCATCGAATTATTTCTTGATAAAAATGGAAAAGTATGGGTGAATGAAACTGCTCCGAGGCTGCATAATTCAGGCCATCAAAGCCAGGAAGGAAATGCCAATTCCCAGTTTGAGCAGATGTACCGGGTTGTAAAAAACCTGCCATTGGCAGACACAGATGCTTTTACTTACAGCGGAATGCTGAACCTTGTCGGCGCAGAAGGACATGCAGGAAAAGTGATTTATGAAGGAATGGATGATGTTCTTAAACTACCGAAAACTTATATTCATCTCTACGGAAAAACAGAAACCAAGCCAGGACGAAAAATGGGACACATCAATGTGCTGGCTGATTCCAGAGAAGAGCTGATGGAAAAGCTGGTGAAGGTAAAAAGCATGGTAAAGGTTATTGCTGAATAAAACTTAGATAAAAGAAAAAAGATAAAGAGCTGTAAAATTATTACAGCTCTTTTTATGTGATTACAATCTGTCCGCTTCATCAAATCAAATTGTTGATTCCAGCTTTATCTTATATTCTCAATATTACATTAGATTGTGAATTGTGCCTGTCAATGAAATTATTTTAATTTTTTTATTTGATTTTAATAAAAAAATATATTTAAATTAAAATAAAACATGTATTTTCATAACACGAATCCTAAAGTATAAAAGTAGGATAAACATCAAACATTATTTACTATGAAAAATTTAAAAAAAATTTCAAGAGAATCTTTAAAATCTGTAAAAGGAGGAATTACTCCGGAATGTGCACAATGGTGGGGCTCAGGGCAGCCATATTATACAAGTCAGACTGCCTGTCTTCAATCTCCAAATTATGACCCTGATATTAATTTGGGTTGTCATAATGCTTGTGGACGTTGGTACATACAATAAAGATACCCCTTTGGTAGCCTAAGGTCGGAAGATTTTTCTTCCGGCTTTTTTATTCATTCCTGTTATTTAAAAATCTTCTGGATCACATTTCCGATTTCCACAAAATCTCCATGGTTCCCTACGGAACGTATCTCCGGGCTGTTTTCATCAAATTCTGAGAACGAGAAGATCAACAGATAATTATTACCATTTAAGTATCTGTTCAGTAATTCCGGGATAAGCCTCATCCGCGGAATATAAGACTTCATTCCGCGTTTAGCCATCAGGACAATCAGTGCTTCATCTTCTTTCAATTGGGCTGCTGTTTTTTCACCATCCTGCCATGTACTCATAATGATAAATTCAGCTTCTATATTGGCTTTTTTAACGATCTTCTGAAGAATGTCCAATATGTTTTCCGGGGCATAAAATACTACACTGGCACCGGAATTTCTGGCAATATTCCACACTCTGAGAAGCGCATGGAAGAATCCAGCTTCCTTATGAGCATTTTCCGGGATCATCACAGCATATTTTTTTATCGTGGAGAGTGGCTGTGCAGCATGGTACACCAGCACGTTCACGTCATCATTCTGAAGATATCCGCTGTAAAGATTGTACACAAAAGAAGGAGAGAAGCCTTTTTCATCTTCCAGCCCAATGATAAGATCCGTAATGTTCTGCTCCTTAATGACATTTTTAACTCCATTAATGACATCATTGTCATACCTTTTCAGAGACTGCATTTTAACGTCAGCTGCGGCTGCAGCATCGGCAGCCTGATGAAGTAGTTTTTCAGCATTTTTTACTGAAGATTCATTTTTATCCTCATTAATGACATTTAAAGCAAACAGGTTTTCTGTATTAGAATGGGCTTTGATCAAAATACCCAGATTCACCATTCTTTCCACAGTTTCCTCATGGTTAATAGCCAGAAGGATATTTTCCTCTTCATGGCTGTTACCCGAAACCGTATCTTCATTGTCGCTTTCTGCAATTTTCTGGGCGCTGGCCATGGAAATAAATGAAGAGATGGTACAGGAAATAAGGATCAGAAGAATACTTCCGTTCAGTACATGCTCATTCAGCAATCTTACCGGTTCACCGGTTTCCGTTTCAGAAAGAATAATATTGTATCCTACCATTACGGAGGCCAATGTTGCCGCCGCAGAAGCAGAACTCAATCCAAAAATAAGCTTTCCTTCTTCCTTAGACAGCCTGAAGGTCTTTTGGGTCATTACCGCTGAGAGATATTTCCCTCCGATGGATGCAACGAGCATGATTCCCGCTACCTCCAGTGTTTCCCAGCTTTTAAAGAAAACTTTAAAGTCGATCAGCATTCCTACACTGATCAGAAAGAACGGAATGAAGATCGCATTTCCTACAAACTCTACTCTGTTCATTAAAGATGAGGTATGCGGAATGAGCCTGTTTAGGGCAAGTCCGGCAAAGAATGCTCCAATAATAGCTTCTACTCCTGCAAGCTCAGCAAGCATCGCTGCCAGATAGATCATGACAAGCACAAAAATATACTGTGAAATCTTATCATCTACCTTTTTGAAGAACCAACGTCCTATGATTGGAAATACAATCAGAACAATCAGGGCAAAAACGATAAAGGAAACGGAGAGTTTAACCCAAAACTCCGTACCCACATCACCTTGCGACATCCCTACAATGACGGCAAGAACCAAAAGCGCCAGAATATCGGTAATCATAGTTCCGCCGACTGTAATATTCACTGCTTTATTTTTTGCAATTCCCAGTTTGCTGACTAACGGGTAGGCAATCAATGTATGCGAAGAAAAAAGACTCGCAAAAAGAATAGAGGTCAGTATAGAGAAATGCAGCAGATAGTAACCGCCAAGATATCCCAGAACGAACGGGACAGTAAATGTGTAAATTCCGAAAGTAAGGCTTTTCCACTTATTTTTTTTAAAATCGCCCATGTCGATCTCTAATCCGGCAAGAAACATGATATAAAGAAGACCTGTAGTTCCCGTTACAACAATGCTGCTGTCCCTGGCTAATACATTAAAGCCATTGGGGCCTATTATAGCTCCTGCAATGATAAGGCCCAACAAGTGCGGAACTTTAATTTTATTCAGAAGAAGGGGAGCGGCAAGGATGATGACCAGTACCAACAGGAATTTTAGAACCGGATCTTCTATAGGAAAACTCAGATTATGTATACTCAGTAAAATCATAGGTGTTTTATTTGGTAGAACGTACTAATTCGACGGAAAATTTGGCTGTACAGCCGTTTTCGGCAGTAATAGTTCTTGTTCCTTTTAATTTGGTATCCGAAATATCATTAAGCAGGACGTTCATTTCTACTTTCTTTTGAGAAGTGGAATCTGTCCTGAAATTAAGCTTAATCTCATTATGCTCGAACCTTCCGGAATAAACCCTTACCAGGTTATTGTTATTGATGATTTTGGCCGACAGATGAATAGAGTCGCTGTCGAATTCCCAGGTATCCGTACGCTGATCACCCACTACATAATCACTGCAGTTAGATTCTGTACAGATGACTTTTCCCGTCCACAGACCTGAAATTTCTTCCGGCCATAAAGCGATCTTAACGGAATCTTTCTTCGCAAAAATACTATCCCTCATTTTTAAAAGAGACTGATATTCAGATTCTTTCCGGGCAAATATTTTTTCTTTTTCGAGCAGCTGTTTTTCCCTTTCTGTCAGATTTTTTTCTTTTTCCTTATCATCACAGCTGATCAGGAGAAATGAGCCGGTAAGAAGGATAAAAAATGTGTTTTTAAGCATATTGTCAGTGTTGGTTTAAACAATATAGGAAAAAATAAGGAAAATATAAAATTTACCGGTTCATATCCCCTTAAATGCGAAAAAAAAACAGGCTTTTGAGTTTTCAGCTGACGGGAATATTTTCTGCATTCTGCACCGGCCATTTAATTTTATTATTATTCTATTTTTTGTTTCTTGAACATTTGCGGATTATAATTAATGATAAATACCCCAAGGATGATCAGTACGGCTGCAATGATAAATTTAACGCTGATATCCTCATTAAGGATCAGCCAGCTTAAAAATATAGAAATAAGGGTGTTGATGTAAGCAAGTATTGATATCTGCACCGGTGATATTTTGGTTAAAGCATAATGAAAGGCAAAGAATGCTGCAACAGAGCCAAAAACGGCCAGATAAAGCATTGCAGATATGCTTTTTAAGCTCCAATTCTCAAAATTATAATTTTCTGAAAACAAAAATGCAAAAATAATCTGTACGATTCCGGCAAACAGAAACTGGTAAAACAGATTCAGAAAAATGTTACCACTCTGGATATTCATTTTTTTTGTAAAGATCGTTCCTGAAGCCCATCCTGCAATGGCAATGAACAGAAACAGAATACCTAAGGCATAATCCGGGTTTTTAAGATCATGAATGCCATCCCAAAATATAAAAACAATGCCACTGAAAGACATGATGATACCGATAAAAGCCCTTGCATGGAACTTCTGAAGCCCAAATGCCAGGCTTCCCAGAAAAACAAGAATAGGTGAGCAGGCACTGATCAGGGATGTCAGGCTGCTGGTAACCTCTTCCTCCGCTACCGTCGTCATTCCGTTTGCAATGATCAGCATTAATGACGAAAATATAAGCTGGTATTTCAGCTTGTTCCAGCCAATCCATCTGAATTCTTTTCTATACAGGAGAATAAGAAGCATAATCATGGCGGCCAGAAACTGACGGATTCCGGCTACAAACCAAGCAGGAATAGTTTCTACAGCAACACGGATAGCAAGAAATGTAGTTCCCCAAACGAGGGCGACAGTGAGAACGGCAAAAAGAAGTTTGTAATCTTTCAAGGTGAATCTATAGTATAACAAACAAATATACCTGTTATGAAATAAAGCGAATGGGTACAGTTGTTGTATTTTTTGAAGATACAGAAGAACTGATCAGGTATGGAATAAAAGAGAGCACATTAAAAATGTACTCTCTTTGTTTTTTTAAGGCTGGAATCCCCCGCATGTGTCAAAAGGGACACATACCCATTTGCCGTTTCTATAGCAAAGTTGGAATGAGCAGGCTTCAATACCTCCTAAAACTTTTTTTAATTCTTCTTTTTTAAGCTTTTTTAAATTTTTCATTACAAGTAAATTTTATGTTATTGGTGAAACAAATATTGGAAAAAAATAATAGCGACAAGTCAAAATTAACACAGTTTAACTTCTTTATTTGATTGGATAAAGTGAAATATTCTTATCCTTTCTCATCTGAAAGGGCAGGACAAAATGTATATCAAAAAAAGGTTATATTTTTTTATCTTTGACCATCTAATAAAAAATTGAAGATGGTAGGAATTATAATGGGCAGCCAGAGCGATCTGCCGATCATGGAACAGGCTGCAAATTTTTTGAAAAGCCTCGACATTCCATACGAACTGACAGTAGTTTCAGCACACAGAACACCGGAAAGAATGTTCGATTATGCAAAAACGGCAAAAGAGAGAGGGCTTAAAGTAATCATTGCAGGAGCCGGCGGGGCAGCACATCTTCCGGGAATGGTAGCGAGCTGCACCACCTTGCCCGTCATTGGAGTTCCAATCCTGTCCAGCAATTCTATTGACGGTTGGGATTCTGTACTGTCTATTCTTCAGATGCCTGGAGGAATTCCTGTGGCAACGGTAGCATTGAATGGAGCCTTAAATGCTGGAATTTTAGCTGTGAAAATTCTGGGAAGCGCAGATGAAGCAATCGCTGAAAATCTGCAGAAATACCAGGACTCCCTTAAAGATAAAGTATTGGGAACAGTGGATGATATCAAAGCCATACACCCGAATCATTTTGATCTTTAATAGCACATGCACCAATAAAAAATCGCCCTATCAGAAGATATAAGGCGATTTTTGTTTTATTTCCTGATAAATTTAAAAGACCGGATTTTTTCTTTTGAAATAAGCTGCAGCATATAATTTCCCGGTAGTAAAGGTTCTACATTGATGCTATCCCCTTTTATATGGTCTTTCATTAATATTCTGCCCGATGTATCCAGAATCATATAAGAAATGATTTCCGGCATATTTCTGATAAAAATGCTATGATGTACGGGATTGGGATAGATAGATCCGTTTTCTTCCAAATGTGAGTCTGAAACAGATAATACACGGCAATCTCCAGGCAGATCATAAGTGAAAATCCAGCCTTTGGCAATCAGGATATTTCTTTTATCAATAATATCCGTAGAATAGGAAAGGGGCTGTAGCGGGCCCAGATTAATATTATTTGCTGTATTGATATTCATGGCCCATCCGGAGAGGGTTTTGCTGTAATTTGTACAGTTAATCCCCGAATTATAAAAAACCGTGTGCGCATCGGTAAGAAATGGAAGATTCCAGTTTTCCAGACTTTGATTAAAATGAGCCGCTCCTGTAAACATGGTATTGATAGTAGTCACTTTACTGGTATTCCATGAATCAAGAGGCTGATTGAATGCGGTACAGCCATGAAACATATGGGAAATATCAGTGGTGTTGGAGATATTCCAATTGTTGAGCGGCTGATTAAAATTGGGGTTGAAATGGAAAAGGAAGGTCATATTGGTCACATTCAAAGTGTTCCAGTTGTTCAAAGGCTGATTAAAATTAAGTGTTTCAGCGAACATATACTGCATATTTGTAACATTTGATGTATTCCAGTTATTCAGATTCTGATTAAATTTTTTGTTGTTGTAAAACATGTAACTGAAATTTCCGGCAGATGAAGTATTCCAGGAACCTATAGGTGCATCAAAATTATCCTGTGATAAAAAAGGAGGACAGGCAAACATATATTCAAAATTTATTATGGACGATGTATTCCAGGTACCCATTGATAGGTTTCCCGCAAACTGTCTGATATTGTAAAACATATAGGATGCATCAGTAACCAGGGAAAGATCAGGTGCGTCGGATGCAGTGAGCTGGAGGGAAGGGCAGTTTGCAAATGCACTCTTCATAGATGTCCATTGGATATTTCCCCATTGAGATATTTCCATAATCTTATCAATATTTCCGTAATTAGTCCATGAGTTGCCTATGTTGCTGCTGAATTGAATCTGTTTGAAAAGACCGTTTCCGTTGCTTGCTTTTACTTTATAAGTGGCATTGGCAGGAATGGGGTTCAGAGGAGTTCCGAACTGAATCAGTACCTGTTTGTTCGAATTGACATTCACCATTGTACCATTATGCTGGGGGTAGTTTACTTCTTCCCAAGTAATGGTGTAGTTTTCACCAATTCCGGGAAACCATATTTCATTAACCCCTGCCTGTACAGGAGCATCTATAGTGACGGAGTTCAGTGGTTGGAGGTTGGGCTTCCAGATTGTAATAAATTCATCCTGGGCATTGATAGATTGAAATAATAATGTTATTGAAATAAATAATAGAATTTTATTAATCATATATTAGTTTTTTGGAAATAAATATATGTAAATTAATAAAATTCTGCAAATATTGGAAAATCTATTCCTGTATTCTCATTATATTGCTTTTAATAAAAAAACGCTTCAATATTTGAAGCGTTTTTTTATTATTCCTGGATCATATTGTCCCGTGTATTTTTCTGGACGGAGATGGCTCCGAAAAGGGCGAGGAGAAATGCAAATGCATAAAATCCTTTTTCACTTGGAAGTATGGTGGCATTCCAAAGCCCAACTGCCAACAGCACGATGGAAGAAAATATGGATAAAATAGGGATACGGCAGTAATTGGGATTCCATTAGCCCCGATAGAAGCGGTTACCCCACAGCAGTGAGGCCTTAAGCCCGGCGCGAGGAGTAGAAGCGGATAGCGGGAATAGCTTCAAAAAAGAAAAACTCTCCTAAATGGAAAGTTTTCTGTAGCCGTTACTGTGTAATATATTCGTAATTATATTGCACGTAATTGCTTCCATTAGCCTGTTTTCCGACTACCTGAATGGGTAGCTGGGCACTATTGTACTGTATGGTATAAGTATTAGTTTGATTTTGGGTCCAGCTTCCGTCACTATTTCTGTAACTTATTTTTTCTGCTGTATAATTGTTTTTGCTTAAAGAATAGGCTCCTTCCATCATAATTCTCATATACTTGTTTGTATTGGTAAACGGACTTAGTTTATCATCATAAGAGAATTCTCTTTTATAAGTAGGGCTTATTATTCCGCCGAAGGTGGAAGTTTCCACGGAAATGTTGTCTCCGCCATAAGTGTAGGTGGAAGTACCTGGATTCGAGCAGTCTGCTGACTGACAATGGGTGGAAGATACGAGTTTACCGTTTGAATTATATGTATAAGTGCTTTTTCTGTTGAAATCCGGGTTCGTATAGATAGCTTTGATATCAACTAATTGATCGCCATTATAATTAAATACAGCATAATACTCTAAAGTCTGATTGGCTGTGTAGTAATTTATCTTTATCGGTTTTCCGTTGCTATACTCGAAAACGGAAGATCTCCCTCCGGACAGCATTTTTATGAGCTCTCCCTGGCTGTTGTATTCGAATGTGGATACAGTGGTTTCAGGATTGGAAGGATTGTCGTAGTAAATGGTAGTGACTTTACTCAATAACAATTTTTTTTCTGAAGGATCATTTGTAATTTCGTTATCATCGCTGCTGCAGCTTGTAAAAATTGTCGCTGAGCCCATTAACCCCAGAAATAAATATTTTTTCATTCTCTTTTTTTATTTTCCAAAAATAAGGAATACTTGTCAGGTTTGGAAATACAGCAAACAAAAAAATCCCACTATATTGAATAATGGGATTGTGTATGGATTGAAATAAATCTTAGTATCTGTAGTACTCAGGCTTGAATGGCCCTTTTACATCTACACCGATATATTCAGCCTGTTCCGGAGAAAGAGTTTCCAGTTCAACGCTTAATTTTTTAAGGTGCAAAGCAGCTACTTTTTCATCTAAATGCTTTGGAAGCATATACACTTCGTTTTTGTAAGCAGCAGCATTGTTCCACAATTCGATCTGAGCCAAAGTCTGGTTAGAGAAAGAGTTAGACATTACAAAACTTGGGTGTCCTGTTGCACAACCAAGGTTTACCAATCTACCTTCAGCAAGAATAATTACTTCTTTCCCGCCTTCTAATGTGTAGATGTCTACCTGAGGCTTAACTTCAGATTTTGTGTGACCGTAGTTTTTGTTTAACCAGGCCATATCGATTTCATTATCAAAGTGACCGATGTTACAAACGATCGCTTTATCTTTCATTTTAAGGAAATGCTCTCCTCTTACAATGTTGAAGTTACCTGTAGTGGTGATGATGATATCTGCATTGTCTACAACTGTATCCAGTCTTTTTACTTCATAACCATCCATGGCAGCCTGAAGCGCACAGATTGGGTCAATTTCAGTAACCGTAACAATAGAACCAGCTCCTCTGAAAGAGGCAGCAGTACCTTTACCAACATCTCCATAACCGCAAACTACCACTCTTTTCCCGGCAAGCATAACGTCTGTAGCTCTTCTTACAGCATCTACTGCAGATTCTTTACATCCGTATTTGTTGTCGAACTTAGATTTAGTTACAGAATCATTTACGTTGATAGCAGGCATTACTAAAGTTCCGTTCTTCATTCTTTCATAAAGTCTGTGTACACCTGTAGTGGTTTCTTCAGAAAGACCTTTGATATCTTTTGTGAATTCAGGGTATTTATCAAAAACCATGTTTGTTAAATCTCCACCATCGTCCAAAATCATGTTCAATGGTTTTCTGTCTTCACCGAAGAATAAAGTCTGCTCAATACACCAGTCAAATTCCTCTTCGTTCAGACCTTTCCAGGCATAAACGGGAATTCCTGCAGCAGCAATAGCAGCAGCAGCATGATCCTGTGTAGAGAAAATATTACAAGAAGACCAGGTAACTTCAGCTCCTAAAGCTACCAATGTCTCGATAAGCACAGCTGTCTGGATCGTCATGTGAAGACATCCGGCAATTCTTGCGCCTTTTAAGGGTTGAGATGGTCCGTATTCTTCACGGATAGACATCAAACCTGGCATTTCTGCTTCGGCAAGGGTAATTTCTTTTCTTCCCCATTCTGCTAGGGATATGTCCTTCACTTTGTAAGGAACGTATTGTGTTGTAGTACTCATATGTAATGAATAAGTTTAAATTCAGTTGATAACGAAATGCAAAATTACGATTAATAATTAAGATAAAAAAACGGCAGGCCGGGTTATATTAATGAGATTACACATAATTTAATATTATTTAGTCTTAATATAAATAACTATTTTTGTTCAGATAATTTTATACTATGAATCATACGAATACCCAGGAAATGGCTAACAGAAAAGCAAAGCCGGTTGCTCCAAAAGTAAAGGAACTGATAGAACGTGCCAAAAGTGTGATTTTGGCTACGGTAGATGCGGAAGGAACTCCTAATTCCAGCTATGCACCTTTTGTACAGTTGGGAAATACGTTGTATATTCTGGTATCCTTTATGGCAAAACATACTAAAAACCTTGCAGACGGCAGAAAAGCTTCAGTAATGTTTATTGAAGACGAATCTGCAACTAAACAGATTTATGCCCGTGAACGTCTCACCATTGAAGCATCAACATCCCGGATAGAAAGAGATTCTGAAACCTGGAACACTGCTGTTACTAAGCTTAAAGAAACTCACGGAAAAGTGGTTGATGTTATTTCAGAAATGGGAGATTTTATTCTTATCGCTCTGCAGCCGTAAAAGGTTCCTATGTAAACGGATTTGGAAGCGCGTATTTTGTAGATGAGAATCTTGAAATTCTTGAGCATAGAAATGATGTGAACCATCAGTCTAAGTAAATAGGTAAGGGGAACTGGAAGAGGGAGGCTGGAGGTTATACCTGTTAAGCTAAGAGGCAAAAATACTTTTAATAGGTACCTTTGTTTTATTGACAAATATAAACTTCCTTCTTCAAGCTTCCATCTTCCGTCCCTCTTCATTTACTCCATTTTCTCTTTCCGCTTCTTTTCACTACTTTTATCGAATAAAAAAACGATGCCCCTTTACCGAGATTTTTCAGATGACAATGCCACGATCCTTGTATGGAAATATGATGAAAGCGAAGAACTTGACATCAACGAGCTTCTGGAACCTGAAAATGCGGAAAAAGTAAAAGACTATCATCCGAAAAAACTCCAGGAGGTACTCATGGTCCGTAAGCTCCTGAAAGGGTTAAAACCTCACTCCAAAATATTGTATAAAGAAAGGGAGCCTTTCCTGTCGCCTAAAGATGCAGAAATTTCTATTACCCATTCATTTCCTTTCGCAGCGATAGCGGTTTCTAAAAATAAAATAGGCATTGATATTGAAAAGTTCAATCCAAAAATTTTAAGAGTTATCGATAAATTCACCTACGAGCATGAAAGAGGATTCATTCCTGAAGATAATGCTCCTGCTTTCTACACTATTATATGGAGTGTGAAGGAAAGCATGTACAAGATTCATCATTCCAAGTATTGGTCCCTGAAGAAGAATTACGAAGTTAAGCCGTTTGAGCTCAAGCATCTTTATAAAATTAGCTGCAGGGTTTATGATGAACAGTTTTCAGACGAATTCAAGGCGAGAGTGGAATTTTTTGATGACTATTGCTTTACGATTGTGGAGGAGTAGAATCAGCTTCGCTTCTGTATTTTTCAATTACTTTTCTCTGTTCTTTGGCTACGTCGTAAATCAGTTCCAGAATATCGTGGATGTTTTTAAGCTCCGTTAAATGTGAAATTTTATCAGGATCTCTTTTGTCAACCAGATCATTTTCCTCTATCTCCGTTTTTCTTTTCGAAATCAGATCTTCAATGGAAGAATCTTCCGGTTCCAGGCGGCTCTCCATTTTTAAAGCTTCATTAATCTCGTTTCCATGTAATAAAACGGACGTTTGCTGCATTTCGGCTTCGATTTTTCTGCTCCAGCTTTCGGCATCTATTTCAGGATACTTTTCATTGTTTTTAGAATATTGGGAAAGGGAAGCGGTATAGGCTGTGATCAGGTGTGATGTTGCGACAAACTGATGCACGACTTCCAGCTTTTTCTGCTGGTTCTTCGGTTCAGAGATCATTCTCTGGAAGTTGTCGGAAAGGTTGGCCAGCGAAATAATGGCATTTTTCCGCTTTACTTTATAATCTTCAATATCAAAATTTCCATGTAAAAACTTCGAAATGACACTTTCAAAATAAATCAGATTATCTGCCGCAGACTTTTTCATCAGATCAAGATTCTGAGTATGTTCCCATACAGGAAGAACAATATATGATACGGCAAAAGCAATAACTCCGGCTATAATGGTATCCAGAATCCTGTCCTTAAAGATCACGTTTACATTTCCGGGATTTAAAAAGTTAAAGCTCAGAAATATATAGATGGTCATAAACAGGACGGCCCAGAAATAGCGGCCTTTCAGAAAGCTGAAACACATAATCATGCTCAAAAGCAGAATGGTAAATAAAAGCCCATTGAAGTGTATAAAATGCAGAATCGTATAGGCAATAACTGCACCTGCAATGGTTCCGTATAAACGGAGAAGATTTCTCTTTTTTGTAATGGAGTAGGCGGGCTTCAATATCGCCGTAATTGTGATCAGGATCCAATAGGTATGGCCCAGGCCCAGAAAATCGAACATAGAGAAAAGATAGCCTACAAGCAGTGCTGTCGTAATTCTTATGGCGTGTCTGAAATGAGAGGAAGAAAACGAAACATTATTCCTTAAAACTTTGAAGTTAAGCTTCTCTTCATTAGGCATGAATTTTTTTAAATCTAAACCTGTGGAAAGACTTTTGGCCAGTTTTACATCCTGGGAAAATACTTTATAAATTTCATTGATCTCTTTTGTGATCTCGTTGATGCGCATCAGGATCTGACGGAGGATCATAAAATTTTCCAGATTATCAGGGGTCAGCTGTTTATTGCGCAACTCAAAATAATGAACGTTGAGATTTTTCAGTTCATGTTCCAGATCGAATATGGGTTTTGCCCTTGTTCCGATCTGAAGCGAGATTCCGATATTTGTGATTTCTTCAGCCAGAAGGTTTAGATAGTCATGAATATTAACAAGGATCATGCTGTCTTCAAAACTCTGCTGCAGTTTCTGATAGTCGCTTTCAGAAGTCATCAGTTTTTCATGAAGATCCATAGAATTAAGGAACATCAGCATCAGCAATCGGCTGGTTGTGGTAGATTCATTTACGATGGTTCTCGTTTTGAAAACAGTTTCTCTTGTTTCTTCCTGAAGGTTTTTGATGCCGACCTGCTTGGCAATGACCTGAGTGGTCAGTTTATCAAAATCAGGGTTTTTCTGGTAATAATTAGCTTTGATCTTTAAAAATTCTGCGAGCTGCAGATAATTTTCCCCGATCATCTGTCCTGCCAGTTTATAAGGCTGGATGGTGGTAACCACAAGGAAGATCAGCAAAAACCAGATACAGCCGGATGCAAAGATCAGCAGGCTTTTAAAAATATTACCTCCCGTAAGATGCCCGTCAATAAAGATCGCGAGTACAACAAGAGATAACGAACCGACGGCAGCAAGCCTCTGTCCGTACACCCCGATAAGAGAGAAAAACATGCCGAATACAATAATTTCCAGGATGACCAGGACTTTAAAATTCATGACCATGCTGGCAATAAATGCAACGAACACAAAACAAAAAATAGCAAACGTAAGTGCATTTCTCCTTCTGATAAAAGGCCCGGGCTGATCGCAAAGTGCTACAAAGCTGGTTCCGAGAGGAAATAAAAAGTACTCTTTCAGGATTCCGAAGTGGGCGAGGACTAAACAAGGCAGAACAGTTGCCAGCGTAATTCTGATCGCAGAATAGACATATTGGCTGGTAACAAATTTTTTGAGTTCTGCTGAATAGTTCATACTACAAAATTAATTATTGAAAACAAGAAATGCCTTATAAAAATGAGACTTTTGCAAACTTATATATTATATTTCTGTAATAATTTTTCAATTGGTAATGGATTGTGGTTGGGTCTAATACAAATTTAGTGCTGGGATTGTATTATTTGTTGCTCAAGTGTGAATGGTGAATTTTGCTTCGCAAGTGAATAGTGAATCTGTGAAGGACAGAAAAATCATGGTAATCCCAATATAAATTTAATGCTGGGATTGTATTATTTGTTGTTCAAGTGTGAATGGTGAATTTTGCTTCGCAAGTGAATAGTGAATTTGTAAAGGGTAGAAAAATTCACGGCAAAGCCAATACAAATTTAGTGCTGGGATTGCATTGTCTGTTGCTCAAGTGTGAATGGTGAATTTTGCTTTGCAAGTGAATGGTGAATCTGTAAAAGGTAGAAAAATTCACGGCGAAGCCAATTGACAGCGCAGCTAATTGCCTATTGACCAACTAATGGTTTACAAAAAAAAGCCCCATAAAAATGAGGCTTTTGTATTTGGGCAGTAAATATCTTAATTATCTACATTAGATGTCTCATCACCAATGTTCCAGGTAAGACCGAAACGAAGGGTATTATCTAAAGCAGTATTTATTTTTGACATATTGATCAGGTAAGAAATATCAAGTCCGAAAGAACGGTACTTTAATCCGATACCTGCTGTAGCGAACTGTCTTGCTCCCTGCTCTTCACTTTCGTGGAAGTAACCTGTTCTTACGGCAAATGCATTATCATAAGAATATTCTAGGGCACCACTCATCATGATAGAATTTTTATTTTTGAAAGATTTTCCGATCCCTGCCATTACTCCTACGTTAGGAATCTCATATCTTGGCTGTCTGGTGTTAGGATCTATTCCAACATATTCTGAACCCGGAACCAAAATCTTAGAACCTTCAACACTAATGCCGATTTTGTTCATATCATCTAAATACATATCGTATCCAAGCCCCAATCTTGCCATCGTAGGCAGATAAGATCTGGATTCTTCATTTCCTGTATAGTCTAATTTCGGACCTAAGTTCTGAATAGCGAAACCTGCATTCACTTTACCATCATATCCTCCGAAACTTGAAAATCTTGGAGAAGTATAGTATCCTGAAACGTCAACTGCAAAAGAGTTGGCAGCTTTAAGGGTAGTATCTGTGTTAAAACCTCCGGCTAAATCTGAACGGATGAATCTACCGGTAACGGCCATTGAGTAAGAATCAGAAAGTTTCAGGCCGTAAGCAACATCAATGGAAAATTCATTAGGCTTCGATGTACCCATAGAAGTTACTTCTGAACCTACCAGCTGAGTAAGGTCTACCTCACCCATGTTGAAATAATAGATACTTGCTGAAATAGTAGATCTTTCTTCCTGGCCTAAAAATTTATGGAATGCACCATATAGTAAAAATACATCATTGGTAAGTTTCCCCATATAAGGCGTATAGTTAAGACCTATGGAAGAACTTGTTCTGCTAAAAGGATATTTTGCCGCATTCCAGAATTGTGAAAATGCATCCGGTGAAGTTACCACCCCTTGGTCTCCCATACCTCCAGCTCTTGCATCTGGTGCAATTCTTAGAAAAGGAGCTCCGGTTAATACTGGATTTATTTTACTTAAATCTTGCGAATAGCCTAAAAAACCAGCACTTAAACCAAATCCCAAAAGCAGTTTAGTAGTTAAATTCATATGTTGTCTTTTATATATTATCAGTTTTTTATAAAAATTATTGTCTATGTCTTATTTAATTTATTTCAAAAGTACCATTTTTTCTACAGCTGTAGCACTTCCTTTGCATTTTTCTTGATTTTGACTTTTTGCAAATATCTTAAAAATATACGTACCTTTTGCAACAGTTGACCCAAAATCGTCTCTTCCGTCCCATTCTATTGCCTGACGAGGCGTTCTAAAGCCCTGTAGGAACGGTTCTGCAACTACAGGCTGAGATAATGTTCTCACTAATTTTCCTGTTATCGTATAGATTTGAACATTTACATCTAAAATATCATCGCAGTTATGTTCAAACTGGATGTATGTTTTATTGGTGAACGGATTCGGCCAGTTTAGCGGTCTGTTAATGATCAGATGCTGGTCGGTTTCATCCTTAACTTCAAAGTTTAACGTAGACGTTGTCGAATTATTGTTTATGTCCCAAACTTTAAATGTTAACTGGTGTTGTCCTATTGCTAAATTCCTGAAAGGGTAGGTTACATTTCCTTTCTGATAGTCGGCAAGACTTGGGCTAAGACATCCGTTTCCTTCGCCTGATGCAAAGAAATCATTCAGAACAACCGTGTTGATGATCTGCCCGTCAAGATAAACAGTAATATCATGACCTACACCAGATCCTGTGGAATTGATCCCCGTATCATCTGTAACACAAGCCAAAAGCATGGGATTCTGGTTGGTAATTCCGCCATCGGCAAAATTTGTATTATTCATATACAATTTTACTTTTGGTGGCTCGTTATCGTTGATTCCGTTAGGATTGATATCTCCCACCTGTACTGCCTGGTTATTGAACACATCTGTTACTTTATTGTCCGCATAGCCCAGTATTCTTCCTTGTCCTACAGCATAGTTGATATCTTTCGGCACATAGAATTCTACAGTGAAGACTCCGTTTACCGCAGTTCCTGAGGCCTTAACAATAGCACTTCCTTCTTCTGTGTAATTCATGACAGGTGCTAATGCCCCGTCATTATTCAAGGTTTTTTTGTTGAGTCTTTTATCAAAAATATTGATAGAAACCCTTCCGTTGAAAGTTGTGTTAACCGTTCCGTTAGGATTGTTGATATGGCCTTTCACTTTAATGAAATCCAGACCTCTGATCAGTCCCGGAACCGGAGATTCAATATTGTCGATAACAAGCTGTCTCTGTGGCCTGCTCAGTTTCATTGCCGGATCCCCAAGTAAATTTACTTTCAGATGGTCAATATTGGCTCCTTTTTGTTTTTTAGCATTTAAATGGGCATAACCTAAAGTTTCGAAATCGTCATTGATCAGTTTGAAAATATTCTTTGTGTAAAGATCTGTAAAGTTACGTCCGTAATCTACCCCAATGGCACGGCTTGATGTAATCATGGCAGCAGCACCTCCCTGTTTAAGTTTAATGAACTGTTCCCCTGCAGAAGAAGTAGCCGGTTCATCCCATAATGTAAATTCACAGGTGATGGTAGATACAAACGGGAATCTGCTGTATACATTGGAGAAATTATTGGAATTCTGAATTTCCGTACTCGTCAGTACCCTTTCCTGTGCCCATCCGTTGATTCCTCCATGTCCGAAATAGAACAGATAAAGACTGTTTCCGATATCATTTGAAATGGCCTGGGTCACCTGAGGAAATCTTTGTCCGGCCGCAGTACTTTGGGCTGCGAAAGCATCCAGATATAATTTTCTTACGTTATATTCTTTCAGATCCTGCTGGCCGGGAACTTCAAAAACACTGGCTAGCGTATTATTCATTACTTCATGGAATGGACTTCCGCCATCTTTATCATCATCTACTACAAAATCAAGCTTCATACGCCATTCTCCGAAAGGAGAAGATTGCCCTGGAAGAGCATTGTAATAGGCAAGAGTTTTACTGATCATATTTCCCGCTTCAGTTGCATTGGCTGCAGGAATTCTGCCCACAGGGATATCCGGAAGGTTATTTTCAATGGAAGATGTAGTCTGTGGCTGCGTCATCACAATATAGTCATCGGTTATAAAAGAACCGACAAAATCTGCCGAATTTTCACCATGGTAACCAGAAACTATATTCGAATTGCCGGAGATCCTGTTTTTGTAGTCATAAGAAGCGTCTCCCAAAATAAATACATATTTAAGTCTTGCGCTGTTATTAAGCTTTGTTACAAAATCCCTTATTGCAGTAAGATCTCTGCTTCCGCTCCCGAATTCATTATAAATCTTAGCCGCATCTACGATCTCTACCGTATAATTGTTTTTAGTCTGGTGGTAGCTGGCCAGTCTCTGGGCCTGTCCCATCATTTCGGGAACTGTGATGATGAGGTAATCCACATTCTGCAGCCCGGAAAGATTCTGGTTGGCAACTCTTTCTACAAACTGAGGGTTATATGCTGCATCAGCACGGAAAGCCACAAATTCATTATTGAAATTTGGGTCAGAAGTCAGGTAGCCAAAGTTAAAGCTGCCTGCGCCCGCTTTATTTACTCTTCTGTTGGCATTTGTAATATCAGTTACATCCCATACCTGCTCAAGGTTTACAGCATTGGAAATACCGAAGCCGTAACTGGTATTGGTTCCGCTGGTAAGTGAGAAATCCCTGAAGTTCATCTGGGATCCGTTGAAAGCAAGATTTTCTTTATACTGTACTTCCGCATAATCAAAGTGGAAAACTCCGTTCGGATTTACAGAAATATTGGGAGCATAATTAAAAGTAATCTGGTTTCCGCTCAGGTTGGATATCGTTCCTTCATATCTTAGCTGATAAAAATCAAATACATAATTATTGGTATTGGCCGGAACCGTCTGAGTGATAGGGTTTTGGTTGTTAATTTTAAATTCAACACTATTCTGCTGAGATCTATAGCCTATCGCCTGTGTTCTGTATCTTATGACATCACCAGCCTGTATTGGTGAATTGGTAGTAAAAGTTACTGCTTTATCCGTAGTAAATGGCGCTTCTTCCACCCAGATTCGTCCTACTTTTAAAAGATTCTTCTGGTCATTATTAATCACCTGGTAATTATCATACCTTGTTATTAAATTACCGGCCGGAAGATTAACGTCGACTGGCTGCACTCTTTTGCCTGCACCCTTATCAAAATTAATAAAGTAGTAAGAAAAATCTTCATATATATTTTTGACATTATTGCTTCTGTCCATTCTATTGTCCACTCTCTTGAAACCATTTCCGTTGGATGTGTCATAAAGATTGTATCCGTCTGGCCCCTGAGCATAGAACAGAGCATAATCACCGTCATTCCATACACCGTCTTCTTCACCCACTACCTGAATAGCATTTTCCTGAAGTGCGCTGTATTTGGTGTCCAGGTTATATTCAGGAAGCATTACACCGCCGTTTCCATAAATTCTGAAATTTTTCGGATTTACAGAAGCCGGATTAATGCCGTTATCTTTTAAAAACTGGGTTGTAATTTTAAATATACCCGATTTGTCTACTTTAATTTTATAAAAGCCACCACTCGAAAGAGGATTTGCGGTGCTTCCCACTTTGTTTGCATTTCCGGATATGAAATTGCTGGAAGCTGCTGTTTCAGAAATGTTGAATGAAGAAAGTCTCTGGATACGTCCCTTTACATTCTTAAATAAAGACACACTGATGCTTGCATACCTTTCTCCTTCCAATGTATAGTAGGCAATATCTGCAACGTCATAATCCGGCAGTCTGCCCTTGTCAAGATCATATAAATCTTTACTGGAAACATTCTCCCAGGCCAGATCTGAAACTTTCAGCTGCTTTTCTCCTATTTTTTGTTTGGTTATGATAAAAACATTATTTTGGCTGAACGAAAAACCTTCATTTTTGAAATTTGGAAGATTTAATTTTGTGTCACCAAAATCTTGGATTTTAGAGCCTTCCCATTCTATGGCTTTTCTCTGGGCCCAAAGTGTTGATACAAAAGAGAATAGTAATAAAAAGGTGATTTTTTGTTTCATGTTTATTATTGAAATTTCTGAATTACAAATAAAATGAAAATTTTAGAATTAAATTGTGATACAATAAAATTAATTTGTTAACGTTTTTCAAAAAAATCAAATGTTTACTTGATTTATTGAATAATTTATTTTTTCTTTGTACTTTGAAAATATTTATATCGACTATGAAAAAACTAAAGTTGTTTTCATTAATAGCATTAAGTTCTACACTTGCATTAACCAGCTGTGGCGGATCCGGGACCAGCAAAGGAGGCGGTACTAAAAAATTTGTCAGCAAGACGGGTTGGAAACCAAACGAAAAACAAGGTTGGTTTTTTGCAGGAAAGCAACAAAAACAGAAGGGGTGGCCAGGAATGGTATATGTAGAAGGTGGAACTTTTACAATGGGATTAGTGAAAGATGATGTTATGCATGATTGGAATAACACACCGCGCAGAATGCAGGTAAGTTCATTCTTCATCGGAGAAACAGAAATTACTAACTACGAATACCGCGAATACCTTACATGGTTGAAGTATGTATTTCCACCAAGTGACCCCAGCTTCAAGGAGATCTATAACGGCGCTTTGCCAGATACTCTCTTATGGGACAACAAACTAGCTAGAAACGATTATAATGAAACGTATCTTCGTTCTCCGGAATTCGATTACTACCCGGTAGTAGGCGTTTCCTGGACTCAGGCGAACAGATACTGTGAATGGCTTACAGACAGAGCAAATGAAAAAGCTTTAATGCAAGCCGGAGTTATTGCTAAAGATTTGTACATCAACGAATCCAATAACCAGGGCGGAACTGCATTCAACATGGATAAATTCAAATCGAATGATCCGGAAATGCAGGGATATATCAATGAGAAAAGGTTGCAGCAAAAATCTGGTATGAAAACAACCAACCAGAGACTTCTTTCTGCAAACAGAGCTCCAAATGCTTCAATGGTTCAGAAGTTCAGACTTCCTACCGAAGTTGAATGGGAATATGCAGCTCTTGGTATGGCTAAAAACAGAGAATACAACCAATACTTAGGTAAAAAACCTGAAATCGAAAGATTAAGAGGTACCAAAGGAAGAGATAAAGGAATGTTCCTTGAAAACTTCAAAATGGGAAGAGGTGACTATTCCGGTATTGCAGGATGGAAAAACGACGGAGCTGCACAAACAGCAGACGTAAGACAATATCCTTCTAACGATCTTGGAATCTACGGTATGTACGGAAACGTTTCTGAATGGACGGCTGACGTATACAGACCAATCATTGATGAAGATTTCAACGATTTCAACTACTATAGAGGGAATATGCCTCAGGCTATTGTAAGAAACGGTGACGGAACTTACAAAATGATCGACGAAGGTACGATCAAGTATGATACTTTAGCAGACGGAAGATTAGTATACAAAGGTTTACCTGGACAGTTTGAAAGAGAAACCGTTGCTGATCTTAGAAACTACAGAGATGGTGACAGACAGTCTTCTTTAGAATATTACAGAGCTTCTTCAGACTCATCTTCTTCATTTAATATGTACAATGCTCCTCAGAGAAGATTTATTGTAGATGCAGGGGGAAGAGTAAAACTACAGAAAGATACCAGAGACAGAACATCTGCAGTATCTAATGACGTAAGAGTTGTAAAAGGTGGTTCTTGGCAGGATACAGCATATTGGCTGGATCCGGGACAAAGAAGATACAAAAACGAAGGCAAAGCTTTCGGATGGATTGGGTTCCGTGTTGCACAGGATGCCAGAGCTAATGATAAAGGCAGAACTAGAAGATAATATTTATCAAAAAATACTTATAAAAAACCTTCCGGATTTCCGGAAGGTTTTTTTATTTTTGAACTATGAAATCGCTTTGGCTAAAAAGTCTAAAAACACTTGTATAGATTTGGCGATTGCATGTGACTTCTTTAAAAAAAATATATATTTCCACATGAATATAGAACAGTTTTATCCTTTATTTTTACAGTCAGATAAAGTGACAATCGACAGCAGAAAAGTCGGTAAGAATGATATTTTCTTTGCCTTTTCCGGTGAAAATTTCAATGCTGCAACACTGGCAGAAAAAGCTGCTGATGACGGAGCTTTGGCCGTGATTGTGGAGAAACAGGAATTTGAAAATAAGGATAGAAACATCTTCTGTGTTCCTTCTACACTGGAATTTCTTCAGCAGCTTGCGATTCACCACAGAAATCAGCTTAAAATCCCTGTTATCGGGCTTACGGGAAGTAATGGGAAAACAACGACCAAAGAGCTTATCCATGCTGTTCTTTCTGAAAAATTCAATGTACAGTATACTTCCGGAAATTTAAATAACCACATTGGAGTTCCTTTAACCATTCTTTCCATTAAACCTGAGCATGAAATGGCAGTGGTAGAAATGGGAGCCAATCACCAGAAAGAAATTGAGCTTTTATGTACTATTTCACAGCCGGACTTTGGGTATATTACCAATTTTGGGAAAGCCCATCTGGAAGGCTTTGGTGGATTTGAAGGAGTGATCAAAGGGAAATCTGAACTGTATGATTATTTGAAAGCCCATCATCAGACTATTATTGTCAATGAGAATGACCCGGTACAGGTAGAAAAAACGGAAAACTATACGCCTGCAATTACCTTTGGAAAACATACTTCCGATTACCAGTTCGGACTGTTTTCCGAAGAACACTTTGTAGGATTAGAATATAAGAATTCAAAAGCAGTTTCGAAGCTGACCGGAGAATATAACTTTACCAATTTATGTGCAGCAGCCAGTCTTGGTCTTCATTTCGGGATCAGCTTTGAAAACATAAAACATGCTGTTGAAAATTATACCCCGACCAATATGCGCTCGCAGGTCGTGAAAAAGGAAAATGCAACATTAGTCCTGGATACCTACAATGCCAATCCAAGCTCTATGACTGCTTCACTGCACAATTTTGTGACCTTTGAAGGCCGTAAAACAATCATTATCGGTGATATGCTTGAATTGGGTGAGGAGAGCGTAAAAGAACATCAAAATATCTTAAATCTTGCCCAGGAATTAGCTTTTGACCAAATCATTACGGTAGGGAAACATTTTAAAGCTGTCAGTTCCTCTTCATTGTCTTTTGAAAATACGGCAGAATTAATAGAATATCTCAAGCAGAATAAAATTGATGCAGAAAATATCCTGTTAAAAGGTTCAAGAGGGATTGCGCTTGAAAAGGCTATCGAATTTATTTAAGCTTTGAATTCCAGAATTCTTTTACGATCAGTTTAATATTTTGGAAAGTGCTTGGGAAAACTTCATTTTCGATCTGAGTGGTGTTTTTCCAGGCAACTTCTGTAATTCCTTCTTCTATCTGTGGTTTCGAGGTATCTTCACCATCGAAGTTCATTTCAAACCAATGTGTGCATTTAAGGATCTTTTCACCGTTTCTTTCGATATAGATATGGTAGGTTGTATTAATGAATTTTACCAGCTCTACATTTTTCAGCCCTGTTTCCTCCTCAATTTCTCTTATAGCCGATTCTTCGCGGGATTCGCCTTTTTCCATTTTACCCTTGGGCAGATCCCATTTGCCTAACCTTTTAATGAAAAGCAGCTTTCCGTCAGGGTTGCTGACAAGGCCGCCTGCCGCTTCTATGATTCTGAAAAGCTTCTGGAATTCGCTCCAGATTTCTTCAATATTCTCACCGAAAACATTAAGTTCTTTCACCGAAGTATTTTCCAGAAGATCCAATGCAATCTCTAAAGTTGTGAAACTTTCGTACCTAAGTTCTTTTTCAAGAGGTTCGGGCTGCTTAGACACTAATAATTTTTTTTCGTTCACAAAAACTTTATACATATATTTGTAAGAATTAAGAATTTAAATACAAAAATAAAAAATGAATTTAGAAGGACGAAAGATTATTGTCAATAAATCATCTAAAGACTTGTCTGAAATATTGAAATCGCCTGAAAACTATAAAGATTTTATGCCGGATGGTCTTCAGAAATTTGAAACCAGAGATAACGGGTTCAAATTCGGTCTTCAGGGTATGCCTGAAATCGCTTTGAAAATAGATGAAGTGAACGAGCAGAAAGCAGTTTTGAAATCCGCAAGCTCAAGTCTGGATTTTACCTTGACCGCTGCTTTAAACTCTATCAACGAAAGTCAAACTGAAGTTCAGATGCTTTTTGAAGGAAAATTTAATCCTTTTATCAAAATGATGGTGGAAAAGCCGCTTCAGAACTTTATCAATACACTGACAGATAAGATCGAAGCTTACAAATAATATGAAAACCTTCAGCAATGAAGGTTTTTTTATGCCCATACTCCTGAACTGTGATCTCCGGTACTTCCGGTTGCAGAAGAAAGGACATTGATTTCATTCTTCATCCTTAAAACACCCATAAAGGCAAAGATTAACGCTTCTTTATGATCGATGATCTGCCTGTCCGGAGTGATAACTGAAAACGCTGTTTTTTCTCTGATCTTTTCGATGAGACAGGTATTATAACTGCCGCCGCCGGTGCAGAGGACATTTTCTAAATGGTGTTGGTTAATAACATTTGAGATCTGCCAGGCCACATGCTCAGTGAACGTAGCCATGGCATCTTCTGTTGTAATGCCTGCCAAAAGAGGGAAGATAGACTCATTGCACCATTCAATTCCTAAAGATTTAGGATGTGGCTGATCATAAAAATCCAGGGAATTAAGTTTTTCCAGAAGATCTTTGTCAATACGGCCTTTTCGGGCTAAATCTCCGTTTTCATCAAAATTTTTATTGAATTTCTGAGCAAGCCTGTTCAGAACAATATTGACAGGAGCAATATCAAATGCTATTCTTTTGCCATCCTGCTTTAAAGAGATATTGGAAAACCCACCCAGATTCAGGCATGCATCATATTCAGAAAAAAGAAGTTCGTCCCCGATGGGAACCAAGGGAGCTCCGTTTCCTCCCATCAATACATCCTGGCTTCTGAAATCGTAGATAACCGGAAGTCCTGTTTCTATTTTGATGGCTCTGCCGTCTCCGATCTGGAGAGTAAATTTCTTTTTAGGCTGGTGAAATACCGTGTGGCCATGAGAGGCGATCAGGTCAATCTTTTCGAGACGATGACGGTCAATAAATTCCCGGACCTTCTGGCCAAGGTAAAAACCATATTCCGAGTGAAGTTCCAGTAATTCTTCCGAAGATAAATGAATGGAATTTCTGAGCTTTTCCTCCCAGTTTTGAGAATAGGGAAGGGTTTCAGCTTTTATGATCTGAAAATTCCAGTCCTCCTTTTTTTCAAAAGCAGCAAAACAGATATCCAGACCATCCAGACTGGTTCCGGACATGAGCCCAATAGCCTGAACTTTCATATTACTGTGGTGTTTTTTTTTCTTCGAGTCTTTTTGTACTGAAATCCCCTGAATTATTGAAGAAAGTATATTCGGAGAAATCATCTTTGGCTGTCATACCATTGGCACCAACCAGAGTAGAGCCGTCTTCCATGGTGACATATACGGTGTCTTTTGTGTAAATTCTTTTCTTTTTCTGATCCCAGTAGATACTCTGCATTGCGAACCGCTGGCCTTCATTGGTCGTAATTCTTACATCGCCTTTGGCTTCGTAGAATCTTTTATATTCAAAAATGCGGGCATATTTAGCGGTGATTTTACCAGGAATCTTAGGCTTCTTCTTATCGTAAAATTCTATGTTGATCCCCCTTTTGGCCACAACGTACGGACTGTCGATCAGCTCATATTTTTCAATGATCGGAGCCTTGGCTTTTAAAGATATAAAACCTGAATCCCTTTGTATGATATTTGCGTTATTGATGATCTGTGAAGGGAAGTTCTTGCTTTTATTTCCATTGGCTTTGGTAAGATCTTCCTCACAGGATGTCAGTATAAAAAATATAGCACAACTAAAAAGGCATGCTATATTTTTATATGATATTTTTATTGAAAAATTCATTTTAGTTGTACAGAGTCTTTCTGAACCATCTGTCAGCAAAGTTGAAGCCGACTTTTAAGTTAATGAAATTCTGGTTGATCAGGTTGTTATTAAGAGTTCCTCTCTTTCCAAGTTCAACGCCCAGTTCAAGACCGCTCATTCTTGTAATACTGCTGGTTTTGAATGGAAGCAATACCCCTGCAGAGACCCCAAACTTATTGATGCTGGTACCGTTTATCTTAAGATTTCCTCGTTCATAGAAAGCCCCATACCTGTAGGTTACTCTTGAAAAATAGTTTCTGAAGTTGTTATAATTCGGCAGATACCATCCTCCGGCAGAAATTCTGTAAGTATCCTGGAAGTCAAAAGTTCTTCCGAAATAAGAAATATCTTCTCCTTTTTTATAGTCAAGCTGTCCTGAAAAGAACCAGTGGTTTTCGCTTCCATATCCAACCCCTAAAGATGCCTGTAATGGAAGAAGGTTTTTAGAGCTTGTGCTTTTTTGTTCTATAACGGTTTCCAAAGCCTTAACTGTCTGTGCAACATCAGAATATATATAAGTACTGTTGACGTAATCTGTGGTCATGTTGCTGGTATTACCAAACGTAGCCGTAGCCCCGATGGTTAATTTCTTGTCTGTACGCGTATTCAGGCTCTGGTAGCTACCCCCAAGCGTGAAATTAAAGTTTTTAATGCTGTTTTTAGTTTCGTAACCGTTGATATATTCAGCATTAGCTACTCCGTCTTTATCGTAAGACCTAAGCTCGTTCAGGTCATAAAGATTTCCAAAATAAAGGTTAGCTCTCAAACCTACCGCAAAGTTCTGGTTGATTTTATAAGAAATGGCTGCCTGGGCAGTATTCAAAGTTCCGCTTCCTTTAAAACGGTTCGTATAATATCCGCTTAATGTTTGAACATTATCTACAGTTTCGTAGGTTTTAATCGTATTTACAATATCATAGCTCTTGGAACTGTAAGGCTGATAAGAAAGTCCCATCTTTACCTTTGGAGACAATGGAAATGCCAATGCAATATTAGAAAGATACGTAGAATGTTTGGTAGACTTCGTATCGTTATAATCTGTTTTGAAGTAATTGTTTTCGTTGGTAGCCTCCAGTCTGATACTTGTAAGCTCGAAATTAGAGTTATTCGCAGGGTTTGCGAAATTGAAGCTGCTCGTGAAATCACTGATATAAGCAGTAGATATACCACCCATAGAGGCAGTTTCAATCGTATTATCATATTTTACATCCCCAATTCCATAAGTTGCATACGGAGAGTTACTAATACTCTGTGCATTTAGGAAGTATCCAACTGATATGAATGATACGGCAAAGATTTTTTTCATTCTTTATTTTTAAAACAATGCGCAAATATCTTAAATATTAATGAATTGTAAAAATTATATGTGGTTAAAGTTTGTTAAGGGGGATGAATAGCCATAATTATGGTGAATTGTTAATTGTGAATACGCTTTGCCTGTTATTTTTATGCTTTACTTATAAATGATATTACTAAAATTCACCATTCACTTCCGAAGCAAAATTCACATTTCAGAAATCATCCGTTCTAAAAATTCTTTATCTTTGAGCCATGAATTGGGAGAACATCGCCGGACAGGAAAATCTGAAAAAACTTCTTCGTGAAAGCATTGCTGAAAACAGGGTAAGCCATGCCCAGCTTTTTTTAGGAAAAGAAGGATATGGTACATTTCCTATGGTTTTGGCCTATGCCAAAGAGATCTTTACCCGGGAAAATGAACATGCTGCTTCGAAAGTGGAACATCTGAACCATCTTGATCTGCACTTTAGTTTCCCCGTTTTTACCGATAACAAAAATTCTTTAAGTAAAAATAAATTTGAGGATTTCAGGGAAATGATCATGGCTTCTCCCTATGCAAGCTATGACGACTGGACCGCTTTTCTTGAATCTGAAAACAAACAGCTTTTTATTTCTGCCGATGAAATTGATGATCAGAACCAGAAGTTTGCTTTAAAGAGTTTTGAAGGCGGAACCAAAATCCTGATCATCTGGAGAGCCGATAAAATGAATATAGCAGCCGCGAATAAATTTCTGAAGTTTTTGGAAGAACCACCGGCAAAAACACTTATTCTTCTTACTGCTGAAACGGCTAATGATATTCTTCCCACCATTCTTTCCAGGACACAGATCGTGGAAGTTCCAAGAATAAGTGATGAGGATCTGGAAAATTACTTTAGGAAGAATTTTCAAATTTCAGAAGAAAAAGTTAGGGAGATTGTTCACGAAGCCCAAGGCGACCTTAATGAAGCTCTGAAAATTTTAAATTCCGGACATAAGAGCGACGAGTTTGAAAAGCTTTTTATACAGTGGGTAAGAGATGCGTTCATGGTAAAAAAGAAACCTCAGTTCCTTAAAAGCATTATCCTATGGGCCAGAGAAATTGCAGGCTGGAACCGTGAAAAACAGAAAAACTTCCTTAACTACTGCTCCGAGATCTTCAGGCTTGCCCTGCTTCAGAATTACCAGTCCGAAAATCTGGTGTATAAAAAGATTGATGCAGACGGTTTCAACTGGACCGGATTCTCAAAATTCATCAGCGGGGCCAATATTGAAAGTATTCTGGAAGAGATCAGCACTGCGGATCTGCACCTGACAAGAAACGGGAATCCTAAAATTGTCTGGACAGACCTTGGGATTAAATTATCACGGTACATTCACAAAAACTCATAGTTCCGGCTGATTACACGACTAATTTTAAATGAATACAATAAAGTCCGGACTCTTTCGGACTTTCCATATTGCGCAAAATTTCTGACGCTACTTACATTTTCTTTAATTTTTTTTGTTTTAAATGTAATTAATATTCAGCTGTTTACATTGGCTAATATTAAATATTAATTAAAAAATCAATCAATCGTTTGATTTGTTTAGAATCTTATGTAAATTTGCGGCCTGAAAAATAGAATTACTATGATTTCAAAAGAAGAAAATATATTGTTTGCTGCTGAAAAGCTTTTTGCTGAAAAAGGCTTCGAAGGAACTTCCACCAGGGAGATTTCCAAGGCGGCGAATGTAAATATATCGATGATTTCTTACTATTTCGGATCCAAGGAAAAGCTGTACGAGAAATTAGTGGAATACAGAATGAATGAAGGTCAGTTCTTTGCCAAAGATATTCTTGAAAGAACAGATATCAATGAATGGCAGAAAATAGAAAAGATCGTAGACCAGTTTTCCGGAAGAGTAAGACATCATAAATGTTTTTACAGAATCATGCAGCGTGAGCAGCTTCACACGGAAAAGCCGCAGATCGTGGAATTTCTGAAGCAGACTAAGATGGGCTTTATCTCCATGTATTCCCAGGTTCTTGAAAGCGGTCTGAAAAAGGGAATTTTCACTAAAAATCCTCCTATCTATCTACTTCATGCCACAGTAAGCGGAACCTTATTTTATGCATCCAATGCCAAAGAGATGTACAAAGAATTCCTGAACGATACGGAGGAGGATGAAGTTTTTGATGAAAAGTACTACACAGAACTTAATAAACATATAAAATATTTACTAAAAGACCTTTTAGGTTATGAAGAGAATAAATAACTCGGTATTGGCATTATCCCTGTTTATGGGAATGGCAGCCATCAATGCTCAGGAGAAAAAACAGCTCACTCTCGATGAAGCCGTGCAGCTGGGAATCCAGAACAGTAAAAACCTTAAGATCGATGCTGCTAAAATAGAAGAAGCTACGGCAGATCTTTTGGAAGCTAAAAACAGGCAGCTTCCGGAACTTAAAGTTTCGGGAAGCTATATGTACCTTCCTCTTAAGCCCACTGTTGATCTGAAGCTTTCAGGTGTTTCAGGCGAAGGAGGCCCGGAAGTGCATCAGGTGGCTTACGGATCAGTTAACCTAAGTGTTCCGGTTTACAGCGGTGGAAGGATCAAATATGGTATCCAGTCTGCAAAATATTTGGTGGAAGCATCAAAGCTAAGCACGGAGAATGATAAAATAGCGATTGCTTACAATGTTGCCCAGGCTTATAATAATTTATTTAAAGCTAACCAGTCCATCAAAGTTTTAGAAGAAAACCTTACGGCTTCTCAAAAAAGAGATGAGACTTTTCTTAAGCTTGAAAATAATGGAGTTATTGCAAGAAATGACCGTTTAAAAGCAAACCTTCAGACTTCAAATATCGAGCTGCAGCTATTGGAAGCTAAAAACAACTATAATATTGCCAATATCAATATGGATCTGCTGCTGGGGATTCCGGAAACCACAGAAATTGAGGTTGATCCGAATTATATCGATGAAGGTTCTGAAGTAAAAACAGTGGATTACTACGTAAATGAGGCTAAAGAAAACCGTAAAGATCTGCAGGCTCTGGCTCAGCAAAGAAAAGCTGCAGAACTGGGAACAAAATCCGCAAAAGCTGAAAACCTTCCTTCTATAGCATTTACCGGAGGATATGTGGCGGCAGATATTCCAAAATTCCTGACCATATACAATGCTGTAAACGTCGGGGTTGGAATTTCTTATAACCTATCCAATATCTGGAAAGAAAATTCATCGTTAAGACAGTCTCAGGCTAGAGAAAAGCAGTTGGCAGCCAATGATGAATTGCTGAATGACAACATTAAACTTGATGTCAACAGAGAATATCAGAACACTGATTACTCTAAAAAGAGAATATCAGTTTATGAAAAAGCTGCTGAACAGGCTAATGAAAACTACAGGATTACCAAAAACAAATACGACAACGGTCTTGCAACCATGACAGAACTTCTGGATGCGGACGCTGCTCAGATATCAGCTAATGTAGGTGTGATCAATGCCAAGGCAGATGCCGCTTTAGCGTACAGAAAATTATTACAGACAACAGGAACTTTAACAATTAAATAATCAGACTGAAACCAAAATGGAAAATAATAATAAAACAACCGCTGAACTTGAACCTAAAAAGAAAAAAAGTTTTGTTTTTCCTATCATCTTAGCCGCTGTTGTAATCGGTGGAGGGATTTATGGATACAGAGCTTTTACTTACGGACAGTATCATGAAGAAACCGACGATGCACAGATTACATCCAATATGGCGCCGGTAATTTCTAAAATTTCCGGATATGTAGCAGAAGTAAAAGTAAAAGACAATCAGTTCGTAAAAAAAGGAGATACTTTGGTGATCCTGGATAACAGAGATCAGAAAATGGCCCTTGAGCAGGCTCAGGCCGCTCTGTCAACAGCCAGAAGCAATATTTCAAATGCAGAAGCTACCACTACGGCTACTTCAAAAAATATAAGCTCTTCCCAGGCAGCGGTAACAACAGCCAATGCACAGATAGAAGCAGCAAAAGTAAATGTTTGGAAAACATCACAGGATCTGAAAAGATATGCCAATCTTGTCAAAGACCATTCGATTACAGAACAGCAGTACGAACAGGCTTTAGCGGCTAAACAGTCGGCGGACAGACAGCTTCAGGTTTTGGTGGATCAGAGAAATCAGATTGCACAGCAGACTACCATTGCGTCTTCTCAGACTGCAGCAAGCTCTCAGCAGATCAGCGTTGCCGGATCAGTAGCAAAACAGAGAGAAGTGGATGTGGAAAATGCCAGATTAAACTTATCATACACGGTGATCCTTGCTCCGGAAGACGGGTATGTAGGTAAAGTTTCCACTCAGGCGGGTCAATACCTGCAAGCCGGATCGCAACTTTTTGCTTTGGTTAAAAATGACCAGAAATGGGTAGTGGCCAACTTCAAGGAAACACAGGTAGATAAAATGGTAGAAGGACAGAAAGTTAAAATTGAAATTGATGCTTTCCCTGACCAGGAGTTTGATGGAGTTGTAAGCTCATTCTCTCCGGCAACAGGAGCTACTTTTTCAATTCTGCCTCCGGATAATGCCAGCGGTAACTTCGTAAAAGTGGTTCAGAGACTTCCTGTAAAGATCGATTTTGTAAATCTGGACAAGAATATTGCAAAAAGACTGAGAACAGGAATGAACGTAAAAGCAGAAGTGTCGCTTAAATAATATTAAAACTGTGAATGGTCAATTAGCTTCGCTGTCAATGGTGAATTTGTTTATTGTCAATTTAAATGATTGGTTTTAAAATTCATCATTCCCCTGCGTAGCAGAATTCACAATTGACTTTTTTACATCGTAAAAAACTATGCAAGAATCATTAGTAGAATATGGAGCCCGGAGGGTGATCATCACGATCACAGCAATCCTTTGTGCTCTGCTTGAAATTGTGGACTCCACGATTGTGAATGTTGCCCTGAATGAAATGAAGGGGAATCTTGGAGCCACTCTTTCTGAAGTTGGCTGGGTGATTACAGCTTATGCCATCGGTAACGTAATTGTGGTACCGATGACAAGCTGGCTGTCGCAGCAGTTCGGACGTAGAAATTACTTTGCTGCCTCCATCATTATATTCACCATATTTTCATTTTTATGCGGAAATGCCACCAATATCTGGGAGCTTGTATTTTTCAGACTCATGCAGGGAATAGGTGGGGGAGCTCTTCTGGTAACTTCACAAACGATCATTACAGAATCGTATCCTATTGAGAAAAGAAGTATGGCTCAGGCGATTTATGGTCTGGGAGTAATTATCGGTCCAACCTTAGGCCCGCCATTAGGAGGATATATCGTAGATAATTTCAGCTGGCCGTATATTTTCTATATCAATATTCCGATTGGAATTGCAGCAACGCTGATGACTTTACAGTTTGTGAAAAGTCCGAAATATGCTGAAAAACGGAAGGCTTCGGATGTAGACTGGATCGGAATTGCTTTATTGGCCGTTACCGTTGGATCTTTACAGTTTATTCTGGAACGAGGGCACGAAGAAGACTGGTTTGAGAGTGGAATGATCGTAACATTTACCGTATCGGCCATATTAGGATTCATCCTCTTCCTATGGCGGGAGCTTACCTTCAAATATCCCATTGTGGAACTCCGGGTACTGAAAAACGGAAACTTAAGAATCGGAACGGTGATGTCGTTTGTTTTGGGGTTTGGGCTGTATGGTTCTACATTCATCGTTCCGCTTTATACACAGAGTATTTTAGGATGGACGGCCCTGCAGTCGGGAGCTTTGATGATCCCTGCAGCGCTGACGACAGCCTTCATGATGCCGATTATCGGAAGACTCCTTTCAAAAGGGGCAAAACAGCAGATCCTTGTTTCTCTGGGACTGTTCATCTTCTTTGTGTATAGCTTCTGGGGCTACAAAATCCTTACACCGGATACCAGTAAAGATGCTTTTTTCTGGATGCTGATCGTAAGGGGAGCCGGTTTGGGACTTTTGTTTATCCCGATCACTTCACTGTCTTTGAGTACATTGAAAGGACAGGAAATTGGCCAGGGTGCGGCATTTACAGGGATGATGAGACAGCTCGGAGGTTCATTCGGGATTGCAGCGATTACCACGTTTATTGCCAATGCAGGTCAGAAATACAGGCTTAATCTGATTTCCCATCTGGATGAAAACAGTTTTGATGTACAGCAGCGTCTGAATGCATTAAAAGCCAGCTTTGTTGCAAAGGGAATGACTCCGGATGCAGCCATGAATGCCGCTTATAAAATGTTGGATCTATCAGTCACAAAACAGGCTACGGTACTTTCATATATGGATGTTTTCCTTTATTTAGGAGTTATATTCCTCGTTTGTATACCGTTTATTCTTTTCATTAAAGAAAGGAAAAGCAAAGAGAAAATAGATTTAAGTGAAGCCATGCATTAAATTGAATTCAATATAAACCTCCGGAAATATCCGGAGGTTTTTTTGCGGAAATGATACGAATGTTCTTCCTGAAAGATGCTTCGACTTCGCTCAGCATAACAACACTAAAAAGGATTGTTAAAAACAGTTAGTATCAGAAACGTCATGCTGAGCGGAGTCGAAGCATTTCACTTAATATTCTTAAAAGCTTAAAAGTCCTTAATGGTTTTAAAACTTATTAATTTTCGCCGTCCACTCTATCCCACTGATGTCAATCAGTTTTATCGTGTGAATCTTGTCTTTTTCCATTAAAATATCATTGAGGTTCAATGTAAGGACAGCTTTTGAGCCAAGCGGAATAACCAGGCTGTGTTTTCCCGGCTTTACTTTAGCTACATAATGGTTTCTGATGTTTTCTTTTGAAAAGTTTGAAAGTTCTGTGTGGTTTACAACTTTTATAATCTTCCCGTTGTTATCCAGAATATGAATGCCTATAACAAAAGAGCCGTAAACATCTGCACCTTCCGTTCTGTAAACTTCAAAGGTTAGATCTGTATTGACTAAAGAAATATTGGAAATTTCAATCTTAGGTTTTACGGATTTATTGTGCAGTATCCCCCAGACTCCACCATGAAAATACTGGTTGGTATAGAGTGTAAGTCCAAAAATGAAGATAGAACCTGCGAGTACAATTGTCTTTGGCTTTGAGAAAGGAAGAATACCCGATCCCAGCCATAAAAACCATTTTTTACGGGTGAAATTCTTATCATTCTTAATGAAATAATGATCGAGGGAAAAAGGACCACTTCCGGTAAGGAACAGAACAAATCCTCCCGCAATTCCCAAAACACCGATCTGCCATTCATCAAGACAGGTTGTCCCGATCCAGCCGGAGCCCAACAGGATTCCCATCGCAAGGCCAAAAATGCCGATGCTCATTAATCTTGTAAATAATCCTAAAATAATAAAAAGCCCTACAACTGCTTCCACAATGGTAAAGGTAACCATGGACGTATGTAAGGCATCCGGATGGGTAACCAGATATTCGATAAGAGGTTTTATGCCTAAGGCATTAGGCAGGAAATGATTGAATTTCTCACCGATATATCCCGCTTCATCAGGGCTTAATTTATTTTCGAGAACGAGTCTGCGCCAGAAAGCTGAGAAGTAAGTCCATCCGATTACCAGACGGAGTGATAATGTGTAGAGTCCGGCCAGGTCATAAGACCGGCTGTCTGAAGTATGTTTCATTGAAATTGTATTGTATTAAAAGACTGTGTGTTAAAAATTAATCCGGTTAGAATTTAAACCAGATCTAACTTCAATCTTTTAAACAAAATATATTTCGGTGGACTGTTTCCGGTAGAGTGTCCGGAATATTTGTTGAAAGCAATTTTTTTCTCTCCTAAACCGATAACTGTACTTAAACTGAAAAGAAAACCTTTACTTTTAAGCTTAACATCAGCCTTTGAAAGGATAGTCTGCACTGATGAAGCGTCGGCAGAAGGGCCACATAACGATACTGAAACGGTTGTTGTTTTTGCTTTATTTAAACCGCTGATATGCTGGATATCAAAAATTCCGAGAAAATCTCTTTTTACGGAACACGGTGATAATGAAAACACCAGTATAAGCATCATGATGAGTGCTTTGTGGTTTTTCATATGGGTTCCTGGTATGGGCATTTTTACAAAACTACACTTTATTTTAGATGTAAGCTTAGGAATTGCAGAAATTCATGCTGCTGATCCACGAATAAGTAGTGCGAACAGTTGCCAATAACCTTAAAATGATTTGCTCCGGCGATTGCTTTCATATCGTTGAGCTGCTTTTCTGAAAATATGCCATCATCTTTTCCATA
The DNA here is from genome assembly GCF_058245105.1 of Chryseobacterium sp. UF-81. Lineage (NCBI taxonomy): Bacteria > Pseudomonadati > Bacteroidota > Flavobacteriia > Flavobacteriales > Weeksellaceae > Chryseobacterium > Chryseobacterium sp. UF-81. Next base: position 341,137 of record NZ_JBSIBX010000001.1, read on the forward strand.
AATAGCAAAAATTGGGATTCCCTGTTTTTTGATTTCTTTCAAAACGGCAGTATTGTCGAGATTGTTCCGAGTTTCATTTTTATAAAATTTCAAGGGCGATTCCGGATTTCTGAAATTGGCAGCATAAAACTCACCCGATTCATATTCTTTCCTTAATTGTTGGCTCTCAGGAGTAGGGGAAGGCATGGAGAAGAGATTCATATCACTTGCTATATTGTAGCATCTTTTCCTGTAATCTGCAGAGTTTTTATTTAAATTTTCAATCTCAGAGATCTCTTTCAGTTTTGAAGGATTGTCTTTAAATTTTTCTTCAGCCTTTTTCAAAATATGATCGTAGGTTTCCTGCTGGGAAAATAAAGCTCCTGCCAGGGTCAGTGAACTTACCTTTTCAGGAAACTGTCTCGTAAACAGGGTTCCTATAATTCCCCCAAAACTGTGGGCGAGAATATTTGCCTTTTTAATGCCGTAGGTTTTATAAATTTGGTTGATGTCTTCAAAACTTTCTTTAAAAGTCATAGAAGCATTGCCGTCTTTGGACCTGCCTTCTCCGCGTCTGTCGTATACAATAACATAAAATCCTTTATCTGCAAGCTTCTGAGCTGTTGTTCCTTCAAATAAAGTGGCATTTCCACCCGGTCCGCCATGAATGAAAATAACAGGCGTGTCTTTCGGACTGCCGTAAGATTTAGAATAGATTTTCTGGGCATTAAAGGAAACCAAAAGCAGGCTGAAAAGAAGAGACAGGAGAGATTTCATGGATTGTTTTTTGAAGCTTCTAATTTAAAATGTTTTATAAATATATAGACTATAATATTTAAAAATTAAAATACTGCTGACTAACTGTTGTCACAAACCTGTCTTATCTTTACCGCCTGAAATTGTTCAACCAAAACAGAAAATTTATTAAAATGAGTTATTGTTTAGCCATCGAAGGAATGCAGCCCGAAAGCAGAAAAGAACTGCATAAAAACTATCACGATAATTATTACGGATTTCCTATCCATGATGATAATGAACTTTTCGGAAGGCTGATTCTGGAGATCAACCAGGCAGGACTAAGCTGGGAAACTGTTTTAAAGAAAGAAGAGAGCTTTAGGAAAGCTTACAGCAATTTTGATATTCAGATCATTGCAGCCTATACGGAAGACGATCGAGAAAGGCTTATGAATGACGCCGGAATCATAAGAAACCGACTCAAAATAAATGCTGCCATTGAAAATGCGAAGACCATTATAGAATTGCAGAAAGAATTCGGGTCGTTTGAAAAGTGGCTGGAATATCATCATCCGAAAACCCTTCAGGAATGGATGAAGCTGTTCAAAAAGACATTCAAATTTACAGGCGGAGAAATTGTCAATGAATTTTTAATGAGTACAGGTTACCTGAAAGGGGCACATGCCGAGAGCTGCCCTGTTTATCATCATGTGCTGAAACAGAAGCCGCTTTGGATGGACTAGAGTAATGAATTCTGATAGTAGAAGCGGGCTTTAGCTAGAATCTAAATTTAGTATTATAATTTTTGTGATTCAGAAGCAGAATCTATATTTTTCATAATTTCCTTATGCTCTTTCCCCCATTTTTCAAATTCCAGGATAATAGGTTTCAGCTTATATCCAATCTCGGTCAGTTCATATTCCACACGGGGCGGAACTTCAGCATAAACGGTTCTGGTGATAATACGGTCTTCTTCCAGCCTGCGAAGCTGCAGCGTGAGCATACGTTCTGTGATATTGTTCAGCTTTTTTCTAAGCTCTCCAAACCTCAGTTTCCCGTTGATCAGGTAACAGCAGATTGCGAGTGCCCACTGTCCGCCGATTGTATTGGAAGCATAGATTTCGGGACATTCATCAGCAAGGGCTTTTTTATTGGCAAAATTGGTAGATGTTTCCTTTATTTTAGTCATTACTTACATTTTTTATAGTACCATACAATTGGGCACTACTATTGAAAATGTAAGTTACGCATATTATTTTTGCTGAAGAAATTTAAATAAAAATGAAAACATTAATCATAGTCATTCATCCTGATATAGAAAAATCGGTGATCAATAAAAGATGGATCAGGGAACTGAAAAAACATCCTGAGAAATATACCGTTCACTCTCTGTATGAAGCATATCCGGATGAAAAGATAGATGTTGCGAAAGAGCAGCAACTCATGGAATCATATGAAAGAATAGTTTTCCAGTTTCCGTTTTATTGGTTCAGCAGTCCGCCTCTTTTGAAAAAATGGTTTGATGAGGTTTTGCTTTACGGTTGGGCTTACGGAAGCAAAAGCGGCTATAAATTAGGAGGAAAGAAGATGACCCTGGCCGTTACGGCAGGAATTGATGAGCAAGGTTACAGCGCATCCGGGAAATATAAATATACCATGAACGAGCTTTTCCGGCCTTATGAGCTTACTTTTGACTATATCAGAGCAGATTACAAAGAACCATTTGTCTATTATGGAATCGAAAACGATCCTTCAGAAGAATGGATTGAAAGAAGTGTACCGATGTATCTGGAGTTTTTGGAAAGTTTGTGATGAAACTAGTGTAAATACTAAGTTTCCTGTAAATATTTAATTTCCTTACCCCACCGTTTTTGTATCCTCTTCCTTCAATATTTTTTTCTCCTTCATCGAAAGCATCATCCTTTCATATTTATATTTCTCCCAGTCAAACTGATTAAGAAAGTCGAGGGCAGCCTGGAAGCCTCTGTTGAAAAGATCTTCTTTTTCCTCTCTTTTCATGAAGAAATTCAGCCAGCTGCTTGTGCCACAGTTCACAGATTGGATACTGTAAAGCCGGTAAAAACTGTGCTTGGTAAGAAATAATTTGTCATTAAAACCTTTTAAAGTACTGATGATGTTTCCTGCGTAAGAAAATGGTGTTTTGAGAATCTGTTCACTGGTTTTTCCTTTGTCCGAAAGGATATCGGAATCACTGGTAAGCTGTACCCCGAAAAGCGGCATTCTCGGATAAAATACATCGCTGGCGTGGAAAATGTCAATGGGAAAATTGGAAATGCTTCCCCCATCAATGAACAGACCGACAGGGTAGATGTCTTCCGGTTTCGTGTTCATCCAGAATTTCCAGGCGTATTTCACAGAATCATCATCCTTATTGATCCTTTTCTGGAAGGGTTCGAAAAAGAAAGGAACAGACATGGATGCCCGCACAAATTCAGCGGGGCTGATATGTTTCAGTTCCTCTTCCGACCAGTATAAATTGGCCATTGTGGGAAGCTCTACCTTTATCTTTGCATTAATGTCCGTAGTAATTACAACATATTCCGAACGGAGCTGGTAGAAAGGGTTGTTCTTGTAATAATCATTGTTGACGGCACTTTCGTAAAATATCCTGTAACGGGTCTGGTCAATATGTTCAAGATTTTTCTCCTTGATTGCCTCTATGCTTTTCAGAGCAATGGTATAATACTCCTGGTTATTTCCGTAGCGGTAATTGAGGTTGAGATCCTGTTCTTCCTGAATAAATTTCTCATTAAGATGAGCCACAGTTTTAATTCCGAAACCATCCAGAACACTTTGCATTGTACTCAAAAATGTATTTCCCGGATTGAATCCGCTGTTTTGCTTTCTGAAATCATTATAGAATTTTTTAATACAGAAAAAAGCAATAATAACGGGAATCAGTGGGATCAGGAAAAGCAGTTTGGCGCTTAGCGTGGTTTCAGGCTGAGCTGCAAAAGGAATAATTATAAGAATGATCATAAGGACCGCTGCAATAATGGCATTGATCTTAAAAAAATCTTTATTGTTAAGGATTGCATGGATGGTTGTTTTAACGTAGGTTTTTCCGTCCATGAAATCTGCAAAATTCCAGCTGAAGAGAATATCTTTGATGATCTCACTTTTAGCCTCTTCTTTAGTTTTGCAGGCAGCAATAAGCATCGTGTTGATCGCTCCTGCACTGGTTCCCGCTACTTTCAGAAAACGGACTCCAAAAATTTCCAGACCATAAAGATAGCCAACCAGCGCACTCCCCCATACACCGCCTCCTTCCTGAACAAACTCTACATATTGATTTCCCTGAGCATCTAACAGGTCAGAAAACTCTTTAGAAGAAATATTTTCGTGCAGAGCAGAAAGCTTATTTTTAGACGCTCCGGAGAGAATATCTTCCTCAAGAATTTTATTTAGGATTTCGGTTTTCATGGCGGTTTGGTGTTTTATTGTGACTGAGCAGTCAATCTTGAAAAAGTTTCTTCTACCAACGAAAAAACATTTCTTGATAAGCTTATAAACTATTTTTCAAAACAAAACTCTTGATTTACTTTGACAATATTTTCATCTGTATTAAAGTCCAGAAATCCAATATTTGTTAATTCATATAATATATTTTTTAAAGCTTTGCTTTTTTCTGTCCCTGACCAATAATATGACTTAAATTTGGGAAAATTGTCTTCAGGTATGAGTTCTAATTTCAATGCAATCTCATGCATTGCAATGTCAATATCCGTCCAATCTTTCATTTTTTCATTAAGTGTTTTCATTTATTTGATTTTTTTTTAATTCCATTACCATTGTTTTCTCCTTGCATAAATAAACGTACAGATCACCACCAAAGCCATAATGCCCAACGTTATAAAATAACCGTATTTATGATGAAGCTCAGGCATATTATCGAAGTTCATTCCGTAAACACCGGCAATGAAGGTGATCGGCAAGAAATATACTGAATAAATAGCCAGAACTTTCATGACCTGGTTCGCTTTCTGATCCGACAATGCGAGGAACATCGAAATAAGGTTGGTAATCTGGATATTAAGATGGTCAAAATCTGCCACTACATCTTTGTGTTTGTCCTTTAAATCAACAATTTCAGAATCCTGAAGATGTAATAATCTGAATTTATCCACAGCATCTGTGGAAATGGTCATCACCCTGGAATTCAGTCCGGATTTCCTTTTTAGCTTATACAGTCTTCTGATCTGGTTGGTATGGTTGGTGTTTTTAAGAAAAATTTCATTTTCGATATTGTCCATCGTTTCCAGCAGACTTACCGACTCGTCATCGAAGCTTTTCATGATCAGCAGGGCTATTATTAAAGCTATTTTTGAAGGCGGAACTTCTGTCTGCATACCGGTGATTTGCTTCTTCGTTTCCGAAATGCTTTTGGTCTTCATCCTGTGGATAGTAATAATGGTATTTTCCACCAGAAAGATCCCGATTTTTGTGCTGATATCGCTTATGGTATTGAGATTTTTACGTTCCAGCTCTGTGCTTTCGCGGAGGAGAAAGAACTTTATATTGCCATCCTCTTCATATTTCGGAAGGTGGTTGGGGTCCATCGTGTCTTCCAGGAGAAGATTGTTGATCTCATATCTTTCGTGAAGAAATTTCAGGTCTTCCGCAGTGGGAGCCTCTACATCTACCCATTCACATTGGGAGTCTCTGTATATCGTATCAATTGGCATATAATAAAAATACTAATATTTTGAAAAACTATCTGTTAATAATTTTATCTTTACCAAAATTAAAAAAACTATATGATTAAAAGTACAATAAAGGGGATTGGATTTTATGTTCCAGATAATGTTGTTACGAATGATGATTTAGCAAAACTGATGACCACCAATGATGAATGGATTACGGAAAGAACGGGTATCAAAGAAAGAAGACACAGAAAAAACAGAAATGATTCTCAGGAAACCACTGCCTATTTAGCTTTCAAAGCTTCTCAAAAAGCTCTTGAAAAGGCAGGCCTTACTGCTCAGGATATAGATTATATTGTTTTTGCAACGCTTTCTCCGGACTATTATTTCCCGGGTTGCGGTGTTTTACTTCAGGATATGCTGGGGTGTGATACCATCGGTGCTTTGGATGTAAGAAATCAATGTTCCGGATTTGTGTATGCAGTAAGTGTTGCCAATGCTTTTATCAAATCAGGAACTTATAAAAATATACTTGTAGTAGGAGCAGAGATCCATTCTTTCGGACTTGATTTTTCAGATGAAGGAAGGGGTGTTTCTGTGATCTTTGGAGATGGGGCAGGAGCTATTATACTTTCAGCAACGGAAGATGAAAATGCAGGAGATATTTTAGCGGTAAACATGCATTCCGAAGGAAAATATGCTGATGAACTGTGTACACAGTTCCCGGGTTCCAAATTCGGGTGGAGCGACAGAATGAGAAAAGAGCCTGAAAATGTTACTGACAAGGAAGTTTATCCTATCATGAACGGTAACTTTGTATTCAAGCATGCGGTGACAAGATTCCCTGAAACCATGATGGAGGCTCTGAATAAAGCAGGAAAAACTATTGAAGATCTTGATATGTTCATTCCTCATCAGGCCAATCTTAGAATTGCCCAGTTTGTCCAGCAGAAATTTGGTCTTCCGGATGAGAAGGTCCATAATAATATTCAGAAATACGGAAATACGACGGCTGCTTCTATTCCTATTGCATTAAGCGAAGCAATCGAGGAAGGAAAGATCAAAAGAGGAGATCTTGTGCTTCTTTCAGCATTCGGAAGCGGATTTACATGGGGAAGTGTTCTGTTTGAATATTAATAATTTTTCAATATTATGTGATTAATTGATTGATTTCTATTTTATCATGTGTTTTTAAGGGTGTTTAATTGTTTTCATTAAAAATTATTCAAAAAAAAGTCTGAGATGAATTTTTAATTTGTTAACTTTGTTATGCTAATTTATAAACAATAACAAATGAAAAAGAATTTATTACTTGGGGTTTTTCTCTTGCCCTTATTCTATCATGCGCAGGTGGGGGTTGGGACAACGACCCCACAGAAAACATTGCATGTTAATGGTTCTTTACAGGTTGTGAATGAACTTAACGTCGGGGGTAATGCTACTACGGCTGGATCGGCAGGGACTACAGGCCAGATTCTCACATCGAGCGGAGCCGGAGCGGCACCTACCTGGAAGACTCTTAATACATCAAGTGGAACTATTTCTTCGGCTAATTATGTGCAGGGTACAACAGCATTGACGGTTAACCAAGGGGCGGTTGCTGATGTGCCGGGAGTTACCATAACTTTAACAGTACCAGCCGGTATTACTCAAACTTTCCTGTTTACTATTTTGGGATATGCAGCGAGTACGACTGCAACTGATGCACAAGGCGCTTTCTATTTGTTACAGGATGGAACTAAAATATCCTCTGCCTATACTTCAATGGTAAGTGGAACTGCTTTAGTAAGACTTCCAATTCCGGTCACTTTTCTGAAGGCTGTGACGCTTACAGCAGGGACCTATACTTTTAAAGTGCAGTATTCTGCATGGGCAGGAAATCAAATCGTTAATTTTGTGCCTTCTACATATGGAGGATATAATGGTGATACAGAATCAATGCTGACCAAAATGCAGGTTTTGGTATACAATAACTAAACAGCAAAGATTAAAAAATAAAAAATCCGCAGAATTTTCTGCGGATTTTTTATTTGTGGTTTGATAGATTTACAGGCTCTTCAGCAACTTCTCGGTATCTGCTGAATCCTGTCCAGTACTTTTAGCCAACTGAACAGATTTTTCAGCCCAGATCTTGGCATTCTTTTTATCACCGATCTTGTTGTAAAGATTGGCCAGAGTATCTGTATTGGCATAGTTTTCATCTTTTTTTACAGATTCCTGGGCCCAGGCTACTGCTTTTTCCAGAGAAGCTTTGTTGCTTACGTTTTCAAAAAAATTCCATGCTAAAGAATTTAATTCTTCAGAACTAGCTGCAGAAGAATCCTTATACAGCTCCAGCATTAATTTCTCATAGGCTGGAATATCTTTATTTTTTAAAGCTCTGCCTGCCTTTGCTCTTTTTAATGTTTTTTCAGCCTCGTCTTTCGTCATGAATTTTTGAGATTCGGCTAGAAAATAATTATCGTTCCAGGATTTTGTATCTGCATTGTAAGACTTTTTAAGAACAGTATTAAGCTTAATGTTTTTGTCGAATTTTGCATACTTTTCCTCCGGGAAAATCTTGATGATTTCAGATTTTCTTGCCTGGAATGTCTTATATAATGGGCTTTCCGTGCTTTGTGTTCCTGAAAGAAGCATCTGTACATCTTCCTGGTCAAGGGTTGTTTTCTGCTGGAAATAACGGTCCATTACCTTTCCTGCAAATTCGGAATCATTATAGATCGTCAATCCTGCAAGGTTCTTTAAAAATTCAGGATCTTTTTCTCCATTTTCAAACTTTTGCTTCAATGCGGTAAGCCTTTTATTAGGATCTTCAGCGTCTTTGGCAAACTGGATAAAATCTTTTTCCTCTACATAGCCTAATGTCCTGTGTACTTCTTCTCCGTCACCGTTGATGAAAAGATAAGTTGGGAATGCCTTTACATTGTATTTCTTGGCAAGAGCTATTCCTTCGCCCTTTTCCATATCTATTTTTGCATTCACGAAGTGGGAATTATAAAAATCTCCAACCGTCTGAAGCGGGAAAATATTTTTTACCATCAGTTTGCAGGGTCCGCACCATGATGCATAAGCATCAACAAATACCAGTTTATTCTCTTTTTTTGCTTTTGCCAGTATAGCGGCAAAATTGCTGTCTTCAAATTTAATTCCCTGCGCCAATGCCAGAGCTCCTATAAATAAAGAAGAAAATAGTGCTAATTTTTTCATAAAACTTTTTATTGATTACAAATGTAATAATTATGTTAACAAATAAGTCGGTGCATAAAGAAAATAGTTACGGATATTTATTTTAATATGTAATAAGTCTATATAAAAATAAATATTATTGATGAAATGTTATTAAAATAAATAGTATTGAACTTTTTAGTTAAAAAAATTAAATAATAGAAGAATATTTTAATAAAATATAAAATATTAGTAGCTTTGTAAAAACAAAAAGACACCCCATGAGAATGATGAATTATTATAAAATCAAAATAATAATTTATTTTTTTATGTCCAGGAGTCTGCTAAAACTTTTGTTTTTGTTCATTACCGCTGCCCCCGTCTGGGCGCAGAAAAAATACAACTTTGACCAGATCTGTGAAAGAACATCGGTTCAGGTAGCACAAAAAGATATTCCCGAAGCTTTAAAAACAGCAGATTCTTTATACATGACGGCGCAAAAGCCCCTGGATAAGGTAAAAAGCCTTTTACTTTCTGCCGAACTGTACCACTCAGCGGGTGAATTCAAAAAGTCCATCTGTTATGGTGAAAATGCCCATTCCCTGCTTAGCCAGATTGATGATGCTGAATGGCGTTGCCGTGTCAATGAATTTTTGGCTAAAGAGTACCGGCTGGTCGGCCTCTTTGAGCGATCGAAAAAATACACGCTGAAGGGTATGGAAGCAGCGAAAAGTCTCAGCGATATTAGAAAAAGAGGAGAGATACTGGGGCTGCTGGATCAGGAAATGGCCTATTATGAAATCGAACAGGGAAATTATTCCAATGCCATTCAATATATTGAATATTCATTACATTCTTTTGGGAAAAATAATCTTCAGGATAATGAACGGGCTGTAGCAGCCTCATACCAGCTTCTTGGAGACATATATTTTAAGCTTAAAGATTACGTGACTTCTGAAAGCAATTACCGCAAAGCAGAATCGATGCTTAAAGATAAATGCTGTGTTCTGGGTTTGGTATATAACGGGCTGGGCGGCATTTGCCTAAAGCAGAAAAACTGGAAGGATGCTGAAATCTATCTGAAAAAAGCTGAAAATATAGCGGACAGTTCACGGAGTCTCAAGCTTAAAAAAGCAGTATATTCCAATATCAATGATTATTATGAAGGAATTGGCGATAACGTCAAAGCCTCACTTTATGCCGTAAAATATGTAAGAGCTTATGACAGTCTTATGGCAAGAAACCGTGAATTTGCCCTTAAAAGTCCTGAAACCCTTGTTCAGCCCAATAAAAAAAGTGCCCGGATCAGTATTGTTAAAAATGCTGCAATTATTGTTCTGTTTGCTGCGCTGGTTACTATCATTATTTTTTTCAGAACCAAACAGAAAAAGCAGCGTGCAAAATTCAGGAATATTATCAGGAGCCAGCTGAAGATGATCAGTGTACGCAACGAGCCTTTACCTTTAAAAAGGGAACAATCTGATTTTTCAAATATTTCTGTGGAAGAAGTAGACGACAGAGCCGGGGAAAGTGATAAACGAAGAAGTGAATCCCTGATGACTTCCGAAACAGAATCTAAGCTTCTGGAACTTCTGGAGGAATTTGAAAAAGGAGAGCTGTACAACAACAAAAATATGTCTTTATCATTTTTAGCCGCAGAACTGAATACCAATACGAAATACCTGTCCTATGTGATCAACCGGCATAAATGTACAGATGTAAAAACATATGTCAACCGCTTAAGGATTAATTATATTGTAGACAAACTCATCAATGATGATAAATACAGGCAGTATAAAATAAGTATCCTTGCTGAAGAATGCGGTTTTTCTTCCCACAGCAAATTTGCTTCCGTATTTAAGGCAGTGACAGATTTTTCTCCTTCAGCCTATATTAAATATCTGGATGAAAATCAGTCAGATAAAAATACCCATTTTCCCGAAAACAATTAAAAAGCAGATGTTTTTATATATTCTGTCTTTTCATTTTCACGAAAATGGCTAACCTATTGTTTTACGTAAGGGCTTCACATCTATATCTTTGCGCCAGCTTTATGGGAATAGACCTACTGCGGTTTGTCACTCATTTTTTAATCTTCATTCCAATAAAGCAGAACAGCGTTCCAATCTAAACACTAAAATTACTAGACGTGTAAAATATCTGATTATTTTACATTAACCATGAAAACTTTTAAGCTGGTAAATTAAACGGATGGCAACTTCAGCGGCCGTATTGGAATTTATATTTTCTATCAATGTCTTTGAAAAGATAGAGATCCAATACTGCTGTTTCGGTTGCGGTCTGGATATCGTCGTGAACAGTAACGGATCCCAGACTAGGGGAGAATCTCTCCAGGACTTTTTGAAAACAGTATTCGATTAACGGATATTCATCAAATAGCAAATGTTTTTTATTGATCAGGAGTAGTAATCTGATCTGATGCAATAATACAATCGGGGTTGATTGCCCGGTTTTTTTCAGTCAAGTTTTTTTAAGTACAAATCCGCAGTATGCTGCGGATTTGTTTTTTTATTTTGTTTTAAGACTGTCGGCTTTTATTTTGGTGGTATCCTGAGCAACCGGAGCCGGTTCAGAGTTGGCAACCGCTGAATCTCCCATATTGTTTCTCAGTGAATCTTTATTGTGCTCATCTTTAAACTCTTCTCTTTTCTCTTTATTCTGAGCGCAGCTTCCTAAAAACAATATCCCCAGAACAGCTCCTATCCATAATTTTCTCATAATAGTTAATTTTGATGTTTAATACAATCAAATATAAAAAAATATTAGGAGCTTTCTGAGAGTCAGCTATAGATTCTAAGAAAAAATTATTGTTACCTTCAATAGCAAACATTAAAAATCCGCAGAGCTTTCATCTGCGGATTTTCCATTTTAGATTAAACTTGTTTTTATCTATTTAGCCGGAGGTGTGGTAGCCGTAGAGTCTACTTTCATCTTCATCGTATCAGGAGTAGCCATCTTTGTGGATGTTGTATCTGTTGTACGAGGTGTTGCTGTTCTGGTAGTATCTACTGCCGTTGAATCAGTATTACCGGATGACATAGAAGATTCCTTGGTTCCGCAGCTCACAACCAGTATTCCTGTACCTATGGCTGCTAACAAAAACTTTTTCATAAATATTTTATTTTGGTGTTATTATTTAAAGTTCAATAATTATTCCTAACCGGTCACTCAAAATATTAAAACATAGATAAACTTTGTTAAAAGTTGTTAGAAAAATAACAGTAAAAGATTATAGATGGTTAGAACAAAGTTTTGAATTATAAATAATGTTTTATCATTAATAAAAAAAGCCCCGAAAATAAATTCGGGGCTTTGGATTATTCTTTGTTCATTACTGATTGCTCATCATCTAACTCACAATTTAGCTCTTATCCCAGGTATGGGTATTTGTAGTCTTTTGGAGAAACGAAAGTTTCTTTAATACTTCTTACGGAAGTCCATCTTAGTAAGTTCATTTTAGAACCTGCTTTATCGTTGGTACCTGAAGCTCTTCCTCCTCCGAAAGGCTGCTGTCCTACTACGGCGCCTGTCGGCTTATCGTTGATATAGAAGTTTCCTGATGCATTTTCCAGAGCTTTGAAAGCTTCATTGATTGCATAACGGTCTTGTGAGAAAACAGAACCTGTCAATGAATACGGAGAAGTGGAATCTACCAATTTCAGGGTTTCTTTCCAGTCCTGATCTTCATATACATAAACCGATAAGATAGGTCCGAAGATCTCTTCAACCATGCTTTCATAATGTGGATTTGTCGTTTCAATGACAGTTGGGTGTACAAACCATCCTTTAGAATCGTCATATTTACCGCCTATTGCTACTTCCGCTTCACCTGAAGCTTTTGCTCTGTCGATATAACCTTTACATTTTTCGAAAGAATTTTTGTCGATTACTGCATTAACGAAGTTAGACGGATCTTCAGGAGAACCTATTTTGATAGAATTCATCTGGGTTTCCATTACTTTTTTCACATCAGCCCAAAGAGATTTAGGAATATAAGCTCTTGAAGCTGCTGAACATTTCTGCCCCTGGTATTCAAAAGAACCTCTTACCAAAGCAGTAGCCACAGCTTCAACATTGGAAGAAGGGTGAGCGATTACAAAGTCTTTTCCACCGGTTTCTCCGACAATTCTTGGATAAGTTCTGTAGTTATGGATATTATCACCGATCATTTTCCACATTCCCTGGAATACTTTCGTAGAACCTGTGAAATGAAGACCTGCAAAATCAGGATGTGCCAATACTTTCTCAGCAGTTTCTTTTCCGTCTGTAAATACCATGTTGATAACCCCCGCAGGAAGACCTGCTTCAATTAATACATCCATGATGACTTTAGCAGAATAAACCTGCTTGTCGGAAGGTTTCCAAACAACCACGTTTCCAAGCATTGCCATACAGGTCGGTAAGTTTCCGGAAATTGCCGTAAAGTTAAACGGAGTTACTGCAAAACAGAACCCTTCCAATGGTCTGTACTCTACACGGTTCCAGATTCCGCTGTCGGAAACCGGCTGCTCAGAATACATTTCAGTCATGAATTCTACGTTGAATCTTAAGAAATCAATAAATTCGCAGGCAGAATCTATCTCGGCCTGATGTACATTCTTAGACTGTCCGATCATAGTTGCCGCGTTGATCACATCTCTGTAAGGTCCGGCCAAAAGGTCAGCTGCCTTCAGGAAAATAGCTGCACGCTGTTCCCAGCCCAGTTCGTTCCATTCTTTTTTAGCTGCCAGTGCCGCGTTGATAGCGTCATCTACATGCTGCATCGTACCCTTGTAGTAAAATCCGAAATCATGAGCATGATCCTGAGGAGACTGAAGCTGAATTTTCTCGTCAGACTTTACTTCCTTCCCGTTGATGATCATTGGAATTTCTGTTTTCTCGGCCCACATCTTTTTGTAAGTAGCGATAAGGCTTTTAACTTCTGGAGATCCCGGTACATAAGAATTTACCGGCTCGTTTACTGCAAATGGTACTTGCGAAATTGCTTTTGACATATTATGTTGTATTATTTTAAATTGATAAATATGTTGGTATACAAATTTACAATAATTAACGCAAAGAAAAAAAGCAGTTCATCTTTATAAAATAAAATTTAATACGGTCTTAAATTTAAAAAATAGGAGATTTTATAAGACATATTGGATAGATTTTAGCTTTTTTTAGATGATTTTAAATTTTATAATGAAGATATATTGGCTTAGTAATTATATGAGAATTAAAATATATTGCAATAGAAAAATCCATTAAATGCTTCAAAACGGGCTGTTTAAAAGAAATCAACAATAAATACTTGTTTGGGTAGGGATTATATTTGTCTCGATTTTGAACATTTTAAATGATCTTTTTGATAGCTAAGGCATATCGGATTGTCTAATTTTATCCCATCAATGACAGGTATGAAAAATAGAATCCTATTATTCTCTTTTGTAATTTTTTTCACCGCTTTATGTGCAGGTTTTTTTGCAGGTAAGGATAAGGTAGATTCATACTTGGGTAAGTCCTCAAAAACAAGTCTTCTGAAGCATGTAGATGAGCAGGGACAGCTGGAAATTTACAGTGTTTCGGATGATCAGGATGCACAGGATTCCAATGATCTTGAAAAAGTTAAATTTGATTATTCAGTCATCATACAGCAGTGGTTGAACTTTTTCTTCACTGATTATTCTTACAAAACCAAAACCGCTGCTGTACAAAACCGCGTCTATATTACAGCACCCAGATACATTCTGTATCATTCTCTGCAAATTGCACGCTACTAAAATTTTTCCCCATCTTAATGATTTACTATGATTTGTATATAAATACAGATCTGTAAGTCTCATTTCCGGGCTTCAATATTTTTTGAATATATCTATTTGCCTTTTTATGAGGCAAACAGGATTCCCTATACCCAATTTAAAATAAAAATACAATGCATTTAACACCGAGAGAAACGGAGAAGCTCATGCTGTTCATGGCAGGCGAGCTTGCCCTAAAAAGAAAGGCCAGAGGTCTTAAACTTAACTATCCAGAATCTATTGCACTCATCAGCCACTTTCTGCTTGAAGGCGCAAGAGACGGAAAAAAAGTGGCCGAACTGATGCAGGAAGGCGCAAATCTTTTAACCAAAGATGATGTAATGCCCGGAGTATCAGATATGATACACGATGTACAGATTGAAGCAACTTTTCCGGACGGAACCAAACTGGTAACCGTACATAACCCAATTCGTTAATACCTATGATACCAGGAGAAATATTTGTAAAAGAAGGCACAATCATCTGCAATGAAGGTAGAAAAACTGTCAGAATAAAAGTTGTCAATACAGGAGACCGCCCAATTCAGGTAGGTTCCCACTTCCATTTCTTTGAAGTGAATAAAGCGATGAGCTTTGACCGGGAAGCAGCCTTTGGAAAAAGATTGAATATCGTAGCAAGTACTGCTGTCCGTTTTGAACCGGGAGAAGAAAAAGAGGTGGAATTGGTGGAAATAGGCGGGACAAAAAAAGCTATGGGCTTCAATAACCTTGTAGACGGGCAGACAGATTCTGAAGACCAGAAAAAAGCAAGCCTTGCAAAAGCTGAACAATTAAACTTTAAAACACACTAAGATGAGCTTAAACGTAGACAGAAAAAAATATGCCAATATATTAGGGCCTACAGCCGGCGACAAAATCAGACTCGGAGACACTGAAATTATTATTGAAATAGAAAAAGATTTCACCCATTACGGAGATGAAGCCGTTTTCGGAGGTGGAAAAACCGTTCGTGACGGAATGGGCCAGAACGTTACCGCGAAAAGAGATGAAGGTGTTCTGGATCTCTGCATTACCGGAGCAGTGATTATTGACCATTGGGGAATCGTAAAAGGGGATATCGGAATTAAAGACGGTAAAATTGTAGGCATTGGAAAAGCCGGAAACCCTGACACAATGGACGGTGTTTCTCCAAACATGATTATCGGTGCTTCCACAGAAGTGCATGGCGGAAAAGGATATATTGTGACGGCAGGAGGAATCGATACCCACATTCACTATATCTGCCCACAACAGATCGAAACCTCTTTATACAGCGGAATCACCACAATGATCGGTGGCGGAACAGGACCAAACGACGGAACCAATGCAACCACCGTTACTCCGGGAAAATTCAATATGCAGAAAATGCTTGAAGCTGCTGAAGAATATCCTATGAATCTCGGTTTCTTCGGAAAAGGAAACTGTTCTGCAGAAGCACCTATTGAAGAGCAGGTGGAAGCAGGGGCTTTGGGTGTGAAAATCCATGAAGACTGGGGAGCAACTCCGGCCACCATTGATGCAGCATTAAAAGTTGCTGATAAATATGATGTTCAGGTGGCTATCCACACCGATACACTCAATGAAGGAGGGTTCCTGGAAGATACCATGAGAGCCATCAACGGAAGAGTAATCCATACGTTCCATACAGAAGGAGCTGGTGGAGGCCATGCGCCGGATATCATCAAAGCTGCGATGTATCCCAACGTGCTTCCGGCTTCCACAAACCCTACACGTCCTTATACCATAAATACGATTGATGAGCATCTTGATATGTTGATGGTATGTCATCATTTAAGCAAAAATATCCCTGAAGATGTAGCTTTCGCTGACTCACGTATCCGTCCTGAAACCATTGCTGCAGAAGATATTCTTCATGATATGGGTGTTTTCAGTATTATGAGCTCGGATTCACAGGCGATGGGAAGACCCGGCGAAGTGATTACCAGAACTTGGCAGACGGCAAGCAAAATGAAAGAGCAGCGAGGTAACCTTGAAGAAGATAAAGAAGGTGGAAATGATAACTACAGAGCCAAAAGATACGTAGCAAAATATACCATCAATCCGGCTATTGCCCACGGTATTTCAGAATATGTGGGATCTCTTGAAGAAGGAAAACTGGCTGATCTTGTCATCTGGAAACCGGCATTATTTGGGGTAAAACCGGAAATGATTGTAAAAGGAGGATTTGTGATTGCCGCTAAAATGGGTGACCCGAATGCTTCTATTCCTACACCACAGCCCGTTATTTACAGAAATATGTTCGGAGCGCACGGAAAGGCAAAATTTGGAACCTGCGTGAATTTTGTTTCTCAAATTTCCATTGATAACGGGACTATAGCATCATACAAGCTGGAAAAAACGATCCTGCCAGTGAAAAACTGTAGAAATATTTCAAAAAAGGACCTGATCCACAATGATAAAACACCTGTAATTGAAGTAAATCCCGAAAACTACAAAGTAACGGTTGACGGTGAATACATTACCTGCGAACCTGCGGAAAAACTTCCTTTAACACAGTTGTATTACTTGTTTTAATCTTGAGTTTTTAGGCTCGGTTAAATGCCGGGCCTTTTCAGAAAATGAATGATATAACTAACATTGAACAAATTAAATGAAACACTTAAATAAAACTGTTTTTTCCTTTGCTGTAGCCGGAATGTCTATGCTTTCAGGACATCTTAACGCTCAGTTTCTGGGAGGGAGCAGACTGAAAAATGATGATGAAGGGCCTAAAGGGCAATTTATGATTTATGGTTCATTGGATTACTCAAAAATAACAACCCCTTCAAGCAGCTCCAGCACAGTTTCAAGTGCGCCGATTGGATTGGGATATTTCATTAATAATAATGATGTTATCGGAGTAAACTATGCTTACTCGCAGAATGCTGTGGACCATAACGTAGTATATAAACAGAATGAAGCCGGAATTTGGTACAGCCCGTCATTAACGCTTGGGAAATATTTCCTTCTGATTGCCCAGGTGGATGCGCATTATGTATGGGGGCAGCAGGTATCAGGAACAGCAGATTCAATGGAAAATTTTAACGGCTACCGATTTCGTGCCTATCCTTTGATCGGGATTGTGCTGGGAGGAGGCTGGGCCCTGAAATTCAAGTTTGCAGAGCTTTCAATGCTTCAGACTAAAACAAAACAGGAAGGCTGGACGAAAACTTATGTTGCCGGAATCAGCGGTTCAACATTCGGAGTGGGAATTTCTAAAAATCTAGATTTCAGAAAAAAAACAAAAAAAGATGATAATTAATGAAGCAATTGGTAACCTTTCCCAAAATCCTACACCAAAATCTGTTGATTTTCTGGATTTGGAGTGGTTTGAAACCACAAAAAGAATTCAGCGCAAGAAAACAAGACAGGGAATAGACGTAGCCATCAAGTTTCTCCGCGAAGGACAACGTTTGCGTGAAGGAGATATCCTGTTTGAAGATGAAGAAAAAGTGATTGCAGTAAATGTACTGGAAACAGAAGCCATCGTTATGTCGCCTGGGTCTTTGCTCGAAATGGGAACTGTTTGTTACGAAATCGGAAACAAGCATATTCCGCTTTTTATTCAGGACGATAAAGTGCTTCTTCCTTTTGAAATGCCGATGTTCAGATGGCTCGAGGCAAGTGGCTTTAAACCTGAAAAACAGACCGTAAAACTGCTTAACCTTCTTAAATCCAATGTGGAACCTCACGGGCACGGAAGTTTGGGATCTTCAATTTTTACTAAAATCTTAAAAATGGCTGCTCCAAAAGATGAATAATATGAATTTAAATTTCCTGTCAGGTCTGCTTCATTTGTCTGACCCAACCCTTCCGATAGGGGGTTATACTCATTCCAATGGTCTTGAAACGTATGTGCAGCAAAGAATTGTCAATAATTTACAGACCGCTAAAGAATTTGTTGAAAATATGCTTCAGTACAACATCAAATACAATGACGGAGCCTTCGTAAAGCTTGCCTACAATGCTGCAGAAAATAATGATCTGGAACTGTTGATAAGCCTTGACAATGAATGTAATGCCATAAAATGTCCTAAGGAAATCCGGCAGGCCAGCCAGAAACTGGGATTGAGGCTAATTAAAATCTTTAAAAGAAGGGAGCATTTCCCATTGATGAAAGCCTTTGAAAAAGCAGTTCAGAACCGTGAAGCCAATTCACATTACTGCATCGTATTCGGGGTGTATGCTTATTTGATGAAAATTCCTTTATACGAAGCACTTTTGGGATTCTATCACACTTCCGTAGCCGGAATGATTACCAATGCAGTAAAACTGGTGCCACTGGGACAGCTGGACGGCCAGGATATCCTGTTTTCTCTCTATCCGGTCATGGAAAAAACAGCCAATGAAACAATAGAACTGGACAGGGAGATGATTGGCCTATGCAATACAGCCTTTGATATCAGATGCATGCAACATGAGAGGTTGTATTCCAGATTGTATATGTCTTAAAAAATAAAGAGCAGAGAAGTTGTTCATAAAATAAATAAAATTAAAAAATGGAAAACAGAAAATATATAAAAGTAGGAGTTGCCGGGCCTGTGGGTTCTGGAAAAACAGCATTATTGGAACGCTTAAGCAGAAAATTATTCGGAAAATATGATCTTGGGGTGATCACGAATGATATTTATACAAAAGAAGATGCCGAATTTATGGCAAAAAACAGCCTTTTGCCTCATGACAGGATTATCGGGGTAGAAACAGGAGGCTGCCCGCACACCGCGATCCGTGAAGATGCAAGTATGAATCTGGAAGCAGTAGACGAGCTTGCAGCACGTTTCCCGGATATTGAACTGGTACTGATCGAAAGTGGCGGCGATAATCTATCCGCAACATTCAGTCCGGACTTAGCGGATGTAACCATTTTCATCATTGACGTAGCCGAAGGAGAGAAGATCCCGAGAAAAGGAGGACCTGGTATTACAAGATCAGATCTGCTGATTATTAATAAAATAGATCTTGCCCCACACGTGGGAGCCAGCCTTGAGGTCATGGAAAAAGATGCCAGGAGAATGAGAAACGGGAATCCTTTTGTTTTCACCAACCTTAAAACAGATGAAGGTCTGGATAAAGTGATCGGCTGGATCAAAAAATATGCACTTCTGGAAGAAATTGAAGAACCGAACCTGGTAAGATAGATGGACAGCCGTTTACATATCATTGCAGGATTCAAGGATGGAGGATCTTATGTGAAAGACCTCTATGTTTCACTTCCATTTAGGGTGGTTTCCGTAGGGCAGAGGAAAAGTGACAACAAGCTTTACCAGATGGTAATGAGTTCCTCTCCCGGAATCCTGGATGGAGATCATTATTATCTGAACATTGAGCTGGAAAAAGGTTCATCCTTGCAATTGCAGTCGCAGTCCTATCAGAGATTATTCAATATGAAAGATAAAGCTGTTCAGGAGCTTAATGTAAAGATGGACGACAATACTTCTTTTGCTTATGTGCCTCATCCTGTGGTTCCTCATGAAAATTCCAATTTTCAGAGTAAAGCTAATATTCAGGTAGGAAAGAACAGCCAGATCATCATCAGTGAAATTATTACCTGCGGAAGAAAGCATTACGGTGAGGTTTTTAAACTGAAACGCTTCCAGAATCTGATGGAAATCTACCATGAAAATAAGCTGGTTATCAAGGATAATGTTGTCATTCAACCGGATCTGATTCCTATCAGCAGTATTGGAAATCTGGAGCAGTATACGCACCAGGGAACCCTTATTTTCTACAGTACAAAAAACAATATTGACAAAAATAATTTGGTTGAGACTATTGTAGAACTGGCAGAACAGCATAAGGAAGCAATGGAAGTAGGAGTTTCCGCTATGGAAGATAATGGTTTTGTGGTAAGGGCTTTAGGCCACGGAGGCGAACTGATGTATAATTTTTTCCTTCAGGCTCAGGAAATCCTTTGGTCTTTAGAATAAATAATCGGTTTGATTTCTTTTTGAATTACGGCAGAATGCAATTCAATAGGAGTGGGCTTTAGCCCGCTAAAAAAATAAAAACATTAATAAATGGCTTTAGCCAAACCTAAATAAGATTAGGCATAACAGAAAAACAGAAGAATGGACAGTACAGTTTGGGCACTTCTCATAAGTGCCGTTTCAATAAGTTTTATACACACAGCTTCCGGACCGGATCATTATCTGCCGTTTATTGTGCTTTCAAAATCCAAAAAATGGAGCAGAATGAAAACGGCTGTCTTAACTGTTGTCTGCGGATTCGGGCATGTATTGAGCTCTCTGATCTTAGGCTTCATCGGAGTGTTTTTAGGTTGGCAGCTGAATAAAATATCATGGTTTCAGGATATCAGAGGAAATTTTTCAGGATGGGCCTTGCTGATATTTGGGGGGATCTACTTAGTGTATGGATTGATCCAGGCTATCAGAAACAAACCTCATAAGCATTTCGATGTGATGGGGGATGATGTATATGTTTATGAACACAACCACACTGAAATGGTGATGCCTCAGAAAAGAATTAAGGTAACTCCTCTGGTTCTTTTCATGATCTTCGTGATGGGTCCCAGTGAACCGCTGATTCCTTTGCTATTCTACTCAGGAGTGAAACATTCGATGTCTGAAATTGTGGTACTGGTTACTTCATTCACATTAACAACTGTTCTGACAATGCTGGGAATGGTTCTTCTGGGGCGCTACGGCTATTCAACGTTATTCAACACAGAAAAATTGGAAAGATATATGGGAGTGGTAAGCGGTGCTGTGGTAACAGTCTGCGGCATTGGGATGGTGTTTCTGGGATGGTAAGCAGGGTTTGAGAGTCGGAGAGCTTTAGAGTCAGAATGTTTAGGGTTAGAGTGAAAAAGAAACTACTCATTTTCCAGCTCTTTAAAATCTGAAATCTGATGTCTGGCATCTGAAATCTAAAATCTTTACTTCAAGGCATTAATACACTTTAAATAATACACTATACATAAAAAAACTATGGACGAAATTTTTAAAAAACTCCCTTTTATAGACAACATTTTAAAAGGAATCGGGCAGATTATGCTCCAGGAAAACAGATGGACGGGGCTTCTCTTCCTCATCGGAATCTTTATGGGAAGCTGGCAGGGTGGTGTTGCGGTATTACTTTCAACAATCGCAGGAACTTTTACCGCGATGAAGCTTAAATATGATCTTTCCGAAATCAATGCAGGGCTTTATGGTTTCAGCGCTGCGCTTGTGGGAGTTGCATTGTCATTTGTTTTTCAGACAACTGTGGTCATTTGGATACTTATTATACTGGGAGGTACTTTGGCAGCGATTATCCAGCATTTTTTCATTCAGAAAAAGATTCCGGTATTTACATTGCCCTTTATCATTATTACATGGGGGTGTGTATTTGTATTGCATCATTTCACACAGATTCCTCCTTCGGAAATGATCTCAGCTTCGGCAGTTCCTACGGACTATGATGATTTTCTGACCTGTACCAATGCTTTTGGAGAGGTAATATTTCAGGGAGGAATACTTTCGGGGATCATTTTCTTTGTGGCCGTTTTCATAAGCTCGCCGGCGGCGGCACTGTATGGTTTTGCAGGCGCTATCATAGGGTCTTACATATCCCATATGAATGGTGAGCCGATCGAGAAGATACACATGGGGCTTTTCGGGTTCAATGCGGTACTTTCTGCTATTGTCTTTTCAGGATTTAAAAAGAAAGACGGACTTTGGGTACTGATAGCAGTTGTTATTACAGTTGTTATAGATGATCTCCTGATAGATCATAACACACTGAGTGAAGTAGGAGGTGTACTGACTTTCCCGTTTGTTGCGGGAACATGGATAACCCTTGTAATTCAAAAAATATTTAAAGCAAAAAAAAATGATTAAGATACCTTTAAGCAAAAAGAGGAAAGAAGTGTACAATATTTAAATCTAAAATTTAAAATCTAGCGTCTGGCATCTGAAGTCTTGTCTCTTGGTTCTAGGTTCTTGACTCTTACCAGACACTAAACAAAATAAATATTCAATTAAAAATGAAGATAACTAAAATAGCAGCCATATTTCTGGCACTGGCTTTTAACGGAAAAATATCAGCTCAGGAAACAGAAAAAAAACTGCTAGTAAAAGATGCAGAAGATAAATTTCCAGTCGCCGATGTATTAGTGAAATACAACCACGGAAACAGCCATACGCATTCAGGAACAGACGGAACCTTTATCATTCCTGATGCCAGTCTTCCTGATACGCTGATGATCAGCCGTCAGGGATACGATGAGGTTAAATGGGTGGTAACAAATGGTGAAGATCAAAATAAAGTTATCTTTTTACAGCACAAACCTTATCAGATCTCCGAAGTATCTATTAATCACAGTTCGTTTTTAACGGCTATTACCAAAGTGGACCTGAACAAGTTTCCAGTGAATTCCGCTCAGGATCTGCTGAGAAAAGTTCCCGGACTGTTTATTGCACAGCATGCAGGAGGCGGAAAGGCTGAGCAATTGTTTCTGAGAGGATTTGATGCAGACCACGGTACAGATGTGAGCGTCAACGTGGACGGAATGCCGGTAAATATTGTTTCCCATGCGCACGGACAGGGATATTCCGATCTGCATTTTGTGATTCCTGAAACCGTAAATAATATTGATTTCGGGAAAGGGGCCTATTATATGGACCGTGGAGATTTTAATACCGCCGGATATGTGGATTTTCAAACCTATAACGGATTAAAAAACAGCGTGGTCAAACTGGAAGGCGGTTCATTTAATTCAAAAAGAATTTTGGGAATGTTCAATATTCTGCATGATGATACAGGAAGGAAAAATGCTTATGTAGCTGCAGAATACAACTATACCGACGGACCTTTTGATGTAAAGCAGAATTTTAACAGAGTTAATATTTTCGGGAAATATAACCAGTGGATTACTGATAATGATTATTTCAACATCCAGTTCTCAACATTTAATTCTTCGTGGAACGCTTCCGGACAGATTCCTGAACGGGCTGTAGATGAAGGAATTATAGGCAGATGGGGAAGTATTGATCCTACGGAAGGCGGAAAAACTTCCAGAACCAACCTGCAGATGAACTTTAAGCACATTATTTCATCTTCGGAACAGATGGATGTCATGGCTTTTTATTCGAAATATAATTTTAATCTCTATTCAGATTTTACTTTTTATCTGAATGATAAAGACCATGGTGACGAAATCCAGCAGACAGACGGAAGAAACATCTACGGAGCCGAGATAAAATATACCAAAAGCTTTACATTCGCAAATAGCTCTTTGAACTGGATTTCCGGAGTAGGATTAAGAAATGACGATATCAATACACTACAGCTCAATCATGTTTATCACAGAGATCTTCTGCTGGACAGAAAAGCTGACGTGAACGGAACAGAAACCAATCTTCATGTCTATTCAGGATTGATCTGGAAAAGCGGAAAATGGACCGTTAATCCGGCTTTGAGAGCAGATCATTTTATTTTCAATATGCATAATCTTCTGGACCCGGAACAACTTCCTTCGGGACAGTCAAAAGAAGCCACAAGATTAAGCCCGAAACTTAATTTTTCCTATGCTCAGAACGATAATATCATGTGGTTTCTGAAAACCGGAATGGGTTTCCATTCCAATGACCTGAGAGTAGTTGTCCCGAATCCTGATCAGAAAACACTTCCGTATTCCATAGGCGGAGATTTTGGGGTGAGGCTGCATCCTTTTAAATCATTGATTATTACTCCGGCTTTATGGTATATGTATCTTCAGCAGGAGTTTGTTTACGTAGGAGATGATGCGGTAGTGGAACCATCCGGAAAATCAAGACGCTTCGGGGCGGATCTGGGAATCCGTTTCCAGCCGGTGGAAAATTTCTATTTCAATGCAGATATCAATTATTCCCATGCAAGATTCATTGAGGAAGAAAAAGGTCAGGATTACGTTCCGCTGGCTCCTGTTGTCACCAGTACAGGATCCGTTAACTGGGATTTTCTGCAGGGATTCTCGGTAGGGTTTCAGTACAGGTATCTTGGATCAAGACCTGCTGTGGAAGACAACAGCATCAAAACAAAAGCTTATTTCGTCAATGATCTTATGTTATCCTACAGCCGCCAGAAATGGGGTGCGAATATTCAGGTAAACAATCTTTTCAATGTAAAATGGAACGAAGCCCAGTTTGCCACGGAAACCCAGTTAAAAGGCGAAGCAGAATCCGTTACTGATCTTACCTATACGCCGGGAAGCCCGTTGGGAGTGAAAGTAGGAATGTATTATAAATTTTAGGGTTTGAGAGTGGGAGAGTTTGAGAGTTTGGGTGTAAAGGTATGGTAGAATATTGAAAAAAAATCTTTTGAAAATTTATCAGGATATTTCCAACTTGATTGACTCTATCACCCTAAAACTCTCCCACTCTCAAACCTTTTAACCTGATTAAGCAAATTTTGTCTAACTTTATTAAATTATTTATCGGATATGGAAGTATTATCCAATTTTCAGTATAAAAAGCTTTTCCTCCCGAATATTACGGAGAAAATATTAGCCAATAATGCCGATATACAGCTTTACCGGCTGGAGAATTATCTTAAAGGAATTCTGATCCCGGTGATTCCGTACCGTACGACCTTTAACTTTATTATTTTTGTAACCAACGGTCATATCCGGCAATATCTTGAAAATAAGGAGTATCATGCAGAAAAAGGAGGTGTAATCTTTATCAAACAGGGAACAATTACTGCCACCCTGGAACTCTCCGATGATATCGAGGGATTTTTCCTGGCCTACGAAAATAATGTTCTGTCCGAACAGGAACTGCCGAAGCATAAAAGCAGTATCTTCTTCATGACCCCTTTCCTTAATCTCGACAGCCTGACCTATGGAACAATTACCCAGCTTCTTCCGATTATGGAACAGGAAATATGGTTGAATAATCTGAATATGAACGAAGTTATTGTCACAATGCTACATCTGATCCTGATGAAAATGCTGAACACGGACCCGGATAACCATCACAAATCAGCAACAAGGCCAATGGAGCTTTCGCTTCAGTTTCGTGACCTGTTGTTTAAATATCACGTACAAGAAAAAAGAGTGGCTTTTTATGCAGATAAATTATCGGTAACGGAGAGTTATCTTAACAAGTGTGTGAAAAATGTTACTCAAAAGTCACTAAAACAGTGGATCAATGAGATTGATATCAATTATAGCAAAGCCTTGCTTCACTCGAGCAGGGATATTGCTGAAATTGCCTACGAACTGAATTTCCAGACCGCCTCACACTTCACCCAGCTTTTCAAGAAAATTGCCGGTATTACGCCCAAAGAATACAGATCGCATTTTTTAACCAATAAAATTACAGTGTAAAAGGGGAAATTTATTATTTTAATATATTCTTGGTTAGCCAAAACAATTTGCAGTCTGTGGATTAAGGAAAAATCAGCAATAAAAACCTATATCTAAGGTTTGGGCTTCCATTTTCAAGAATCTGCTTTATGTCCTTTTAACCTACATCTTTTCATTCTCCAGAATTTTCAGGACAAGCTTTTCTTCATGAGTAAGACCTGCTTTTCCGTCATTTTCTTCAATCTGTTCCAGTTCGTCAAGATATTTTTTAATCGTATTATTCTCATAAAGATTGATCACCAAAGGGTGTACATAATACTTTTTACATACCGTACTGGTATTTCCCAGATGTTCGGCAACGATTTCCAGGGCCTCTTTTACCTTTTTTTTATATTGGCTGTTGTTTTCGGCGTAGCCTATCTCTTTAAAAGCGATCAGAGCACTTACTGTTCCTGACCATGTTCTGAAATCTTTGGCTGTAAAATCTTCTCCGCTGATCTCCTTAATATATTCATTAACCATCCCTGAATCTATCGAATGGCGGTTTCCATCATCATCAAAATACTGAAAAAGTTCTTTTCCGGGAATATCCTTGCATTTCTGCACAAGTCTGGAGAGCCTTTTGCTTTTAAGATCAATATTATGCATAACCCCTTTCTTTCCTTTAAACGAAAAGGAAATTTTCTGACCGTTAATTTTCACATGTTTGCCTTTCAGAGTGGTTAAGCCAAAAGAGCCATATAGCTTTTCATAGGCATTGTTGCCGATACGGATGTTCGTATGCTGCATCAAACTGACAATTAATGCCAGGATTTTTCTTTTCTCGAAATTTCTTAAAGCAAGATCCTGCTCTACCTGAAGCCGGATATTGGGCAATGCATACCCAAACTGAAGCATTCTGTAAAATTTGGTGTGGTTTCTGAGTGCGCTCCACAGCGGATGATAACGGTACTGTTTCCTTTTTTTTACATCAAAACCTGTAGCCTGAAGATGACCATTGTCCAAGGCACATATCCAGACGTTTTCCCAGGCAGGAGGTATCACCAGCTTATTGATTCTTGAAATTTCATCCTTATCCTTGAGTTTTTCACCGTCTTTGTAATAAGAATATTTTTTTCCCGTTTTTTTGCGGGTAATCCCGGCAGTTTCCGCATCGGTGGTATATACAAGATGTACCGCCTTTGCGGAGGCTTCGGGATCCTTCATGATCTTGATAATTTTTGAAGGCTTTAAGTGGGAAATAATTTCCAGATCCGTATTCTTCTCCATAAAAAATGGTTAAGAGTTCTTACCCCTCGAAAAGATTAAAAAAAGGATTACTACTACTGCAACGACCAGGATAATTCCCCACCACATTCCAGCCTTAAAAATAGTTTCAATTGCTTCACAGCTTGTTAACGTTAGCAATGTGAAAACGATCATACTGTATAAAGTTAACTTTCTCATGATATAAATATTTTTGGTGTTAAATCAGATTCTCTGGCGATCAGCTCTCCAGTTCTTGATAGAACGCTTGATCTCGTCTCCTGATATATTTTCGTGAAGTGCCCGGTACAGAAGTTCCCTGAATTCATCATCATAGGCGAACCTTAATGCTGCTATTTGGTCAAATCTCAGCTTATCTGCCGTTTCATCAGATCTCTGTCCGAAAATTTCAAAATACCGCTGTTTAAATTCAAGCATTACCATACGGTTCTGAAGTCCCAGCGCATAATGCTGTCTCGTCATAAAAGCCAGGTAGAAAAGCAGAAATATCACGGTTGAAAATAATATCCATATCAGCTTATTTTCAGGATCGTCCCAGATTTTATAAATCCCAAGAATTTCCAGCACGATCAGTAGCGGAAGATAAATAAAATGATGGGGAGGATAAAATTTCCTGTGATTTTTATAATTCTGCTCTCTCATGTTATAATACTAGCAATAATCTCTCCAAAACCTTATATGTTTAGCAATAATGTTGTTTTTGTGGTATGTAAGTATATTATTACAATAGATATTGTTGATAAAATCATCAAGATGTAAAAAATATATTTCATCTGAATCCAGAATAAGCGTTAAAATTAAACGCGATAAAATTTTTACGGATTGAATGCAGAAACAAAGAAAAATAACAGATTATTAACGAAAATACAGGTTGGAATTCATTTCCAAACCTCAATTTTTTTGTAACTTTCGGTGTTTTAAAAAAGAAAAGAATGACTTCAAAGGAAAAAGTGGCCGCACTTCGTGAAGAAATGCAAAAAAATAATGTTGATGCATTTATAATATATTCTGCAGATCCCCATATGAGCGAATATCTGCCTGAAGAATGGCAGGAAAGAGCTTGGCTGTCAGGATTTTTAGGTTCTGCAGGTTTTGTAGTAATAACAAAAGACAAAGCGGGGCTTTGGACGGACGGAAGATACTTTACTCAGGCTGCCCTGGAGCTGGAAGGTTCAGGAATCGATCTTTTCAAAGACGGAATGGAAGGGACACCCAATTATATTGACTGGATTATTTCCCAGATTCCTGCCGGAGGAAAAGTGGCCGTTAATGCAGTTGCCACTTCAAATGCCAATTGGGAACTGCTTTCGCAAAAACTGCAGTCAAAAAATATTGCCTTAACAGATTTTCCGTTATTAAAGGAGATCTGGAAAGACAGGGGCACACCCTCAAAAAATCCTATTTTCGTACATCCTGTCGAGAGAGCCGGAAAATCTGTTACAGATAAACTGGGAGCAATCCGTCAGAAAATGGAAGAACAGGAAGCTACTGTTCATATTATTTCCAGTCTCGATGATGTAGCCTGGACACTGAATTTAAGAGGGAGTGATGTACAGAGCAATCCTGTATTTTTAGGATATATTGTCATTACCAAAAATGACGCAGTGCTGTTCACAGACCTTGAAAAGCTGGAAGTTGAAGCAAGAAAACAGATGGATGATTCCTTTGTGAAAATGATGCCCTATGAAGAATTTTACAACTATCTGAAAGCCTTTAAAGATGAAAAAATCCTGGTTTCGCCAAACAGCAACCAGATGATCATTGAAACTTTAAAAGAAAACAACCAGTTTATAAAAGCTCCGGTTCCCGGTAACCTGATGAAAGCCCAGAAAAATGAAACTGAACTGGAAGGATTCAGAAAAGTGATGGTAAGGGACGGTGTTGCCATGGTAAAATTCCTTTACTGGCTGACCCATCATGCAGGGAAAGAAAGTATGAACGAATATTCTATCGGTGAAAAACTGAGAGGCTTCCGTGCAGAAGGAGAAAACTTTGTTGGGGAAAGCTTTGGCAGCATTGTAGGATATAAGGATAACGGAGCTATCATGCATTATTCTGCAAAAAGTGAAGGAAGTAAAGAAGTTACCAATGATGCAAGTATCCTGGTAGATTCAGGAGGACAGTATCTGGAGGGAACGACCGACATTACAAGAACCCTGGCTTTAGGAGCTGTTTCCGATGAGTTCAAAAGAAATTCTACCTTAGTGCTTCAGGGCATGATCCGTTTATCGATGGTAAAGTTCCCGAAAGGAACAAAAGGGGTTCACCTTGATGCCATTGCACGGCTTCCACTCTGGATGGAAGGGAAGGACTTCAATCATGGAACAGGCCATGGAGTAGGAAGCTTTATGAACGTTCATGAAGGTCCGCAGAGCATCCGAAAAGATATGAACCCGCAGGATCTTCTTCCGGGAATGGTATGTTCCAATGAGCCGGGATATTATCTTGAAGGAGAATACGGAATCCGACATGAAAATCTGATTGCTGTAAAAGAAGCGGAAAAAACAATTCATGGAACTTTCTATGAATTCGAAACCCTGACGTTCTGCCCGTTCTTTAAGGATACTATTGTAAAAGAAATCCTTTCAGAAGAAGAAATAACATGGCTGAATAACTACCACAGAACATGTGAAGAAAAAATAGGTCCTTACCTTGAAGGAGATGTTAAAACATGGTTCCTTGAACTGGTAAGTCCTCTTTAGTAGGTCAATAAATGGTAATTGTGAATAGTCAATGGTCAATTTTTGGACCTTAAATATTGAATTCCATACTTAGAACATTAATAATTGTTAGATAAATTCTGAAGCCCTACGGAGAAATCCGCAGGGCTTTTTTATACCTGCAACCGTATTTTCACGGATATAATTTTAGGGATTCCCCTGACAGAAAACCCTGCGGGACGATCTATCTTTGTGTCAATAAAAATGCATCATTTCATATCTTCATATATTTATTAAATTCAAAGCAGGTAAACCATTTCGTTCTGAAATGGTTTTATTTTTCATCATCGGGTTAAGATTTCTCACAGATAGAATACATTCAATTTTGAATATAATCATACTTAATTCAATGGAGTAAGGTTATAAGCATCAAAGAAAATTTCAAAGGCTTGCAGTCGCTTTGTATTTGTTTAATTTTGCAAAAAACACGTTGAAGAAAAACTTTCAGGATTCTAATTGCAATTTGAAAAATATGATAGAAAACTATTTCCGGAGCTTTAATATATTCTCAGACCATGAGATTGAAGATTTTTTACAGCTTTTTGAAACCAGAAAAGTGTATAAAAATGACTTTTTTGTGCAGGAAGGTGACAAATGCAGGGAAATAGCATTTATTATATCAGGAATATTCCGTTCCTATTATATCTCGGATAATGGAAAGGATATGACCTACTGCTTCAGGTTTCCCAATCAACTGATGGCTAGCTATTCCTCATTTATTGCAGATTGTCCCAGCAGGGAAAATATGCAGGCTATTACCGATGCCGATTTGCTGGTTTTAAAAAAAGAGGCAATAGATGATCTGATAAAAGATGATCTTAACTGGACAAAATTTTTAAAGATGATAGCAGAACAGGAATATCTTGAGCTTGAGAAAAGATTTTTTCAGCTCCAAAGAGACAGTGCCTCACAGCGGTATGAAACGCTGCTTGGCAATCAACCCGATTATGTACAGAAAATTCCTCTGCAGTATTTGGCATCTTACTTAGGAATTACACAGAGGCATCTTAGCAGGATCAGAAAAGAAACGGTCATATAATTTTTGGACATTTGTCCTGTGCCCCAGCATTACAGCTCTATAATTTTGTAAAAAAAATAATATGGAGCACAATATTCTGGTTGTTGGAGGAAACGGCCTTGTAGGTAAAACAATTATCCGAATTTTAAAATCAAGAAATCCCCAGGTTAATATTTTCATTGGTGGCAGAAAAGGAGGAACGGGCAATCATCTTAAAATTGATGTTACGGATCCCGGGACTTTTCAGGTGATTCTGGAAAAGGAAATAAATCTGGTCATTCTTTCTGTGAATGATAAAGAGGATAATATTCTTCGTTTTGCCATCGAAAATAAAATAGATTATCTGGATATCACCAAACCGACTCCCGACCTTGTCAAAGCGTATGCAATTGCTAAAAACAGAAATGTCAGGAGCAGGATTGTATTCAGTTCCGGATGGATGGGAGGTATTGTCAACGGATTGGTAAAAACACTTGCAGGTAATACAGGCGACATTCAGGAAGTGAAGCTTTTTGTATACTACTCCGTGAAAGACCTTGCGGGAGAAAGCTCAGCCCACTTTATGGCTGAAAACGTAGCAAAGCCATTTATCAGGTATGAGAATAACCGACAGGTTCCCATAAAACACTTTTTGGATTCCGAAGATTTTGATTTTTCTTTTGGAATAGGGAAAAGGGAAGCCTATAACTTTGATGTTCCGGATTTATATATTCTCAATCAGATAGAAAAAATACCTGATGTCAGTGTGAAGATGACTTATAACTCTAAATTTATTACATGGCTTTTAGGCGCATTTCAAAAGGTGAGGATTTTTAATATTTTATCACTTAAAGAACGGAGAATGATTTTCGGATCAAGTGGAAATGGCGATCAAAGCGTATTTGAGATTATTATAAAAACTAAATCAGGGAATGAAAAATTAAGCCTGCAAAGTACAAAAGGACAGGCAGAATTAACGGCACTTTCTGCAGTGCTTCATACGGAAGAGCTGTTGAAGAATTCCCATGAAAATAATACTTATTTCAGTCATCAGCTCCATCAGCCATACTCACTTCTAGAGAAGCTTAAAGCTTATGAATCCATAAATATAAAAACATCAAGATGAAAAAAATAGCCATCATCAACGGACATCCCAATAAGAATTCATTCAATTTCGGAATGGCAGAAGCTTACAGGAAAGGAGCCGAACAATCAGGCGCTGAAATCAGAGAAATCATAATAGCCGAATTGGAATTCGATCCTGTTCTTCACTTTGGATACCAGAAAAGAATGGAGCTGGAACCTGATCTGTTGAAGGCTTGGGAAACCGTACAATGGGCAGATCATCTGGTGTGGATTCATCCGGTCTGGTGGGGAGGTTTACCTGCGCTGATGAAGGGTTTCATTGACAGGCTTTTTCTTCCCGGATTTGCCTACCGGTACAGGGAAAATTCAGTTTGGTGGGATAAGCTGCTGAAAGGGAAAACCGCCCATATCATCACAACACTCGATCAGCCGGGATGGTATTACCGGCTTTTATATGGAAGGCCCAGCATTAATCAGCTGAAAAAATCAACGTTGGAATTCTGCGGTGTAAAACCGGTGAAAATTACTTATATAGGTATCATACGGAATTCTACCGAGGCACAGCGTGTCGGATGGCTTCAGAAAGTGAAGGAATTGGGCAGAAGACAGTAAGCTGTCATTGCAAGGAACAAAGGGGCGAAGCAGCCTTATTTAAAAAAGGAATGTTTAATTCCTGGAGACTTATAATTATGCAAGAGCTTTTTTACAGAATTATAGGGTATCTTAACACAAATAGCACAAAGGTTTAGCACGAATTGAGATTGCTTCGTCACTTTGTTCCTCGCAATGACTTTAAAACTCCAATAATTCCAATCAAAGACATAGACAATCTGTATAAAATACCCCATCAGAAATTAGCCTGAAAAAACGTAAATTTGCATCATGAATAACGATACGATTTGCGCACTGGCCACAGCCAATGGAGTGGGAGCTTTAGGGATTATCAGGGTTTCAGGGAACGATGCTTTACCGGTTGTCCAGAAGAGTTTTCCGGGCAAAAAACTGGAAAAGCAGAAGTCTCATACCATCCATTACGGATATTTTATGGATGGTGAAGAAGCTATTGATGAAGTAATGCTTTCTATTTTCCTGGCTCCGAAAAGTTTTACTACAGAAAATTCTGTGGAAATAGCTTTTCACGGTTCACCGCATATCGGAAAACGTATTTTGGAAACTCTGACTAAGAACGGGGCAAGAATGGCCAAGGCAGGAGAATTTACCCTTCGTGCTTTTATCAATGGAAGAATAGATCTTTCACAGGCGGAAGCCATTGCGGACGTGATTGCCTCTGAAAATGAAGCTTCCCGAAAAGTAGCGATCAATCAGCTGAAAGGAGGAATTACCAATGAAATATCAATCTTAAGGACAGATCTTCTGAATTTTGTGTCCCTGATTGAGCTGGAACTGGATTTTGCTGAAGAGGATGTAGAATTTGCTGACAGATCAGCCCTTAACGGACTGCTGGATAAGATCGAATTAAAATTAGACTCTCTTATTGAAAGTTTCCAATATGGAAATGCCATCAAAAACGGAACAGCAGTGGCCATTATCGGAAAGCCGAATGCCGGAAAATCAACCTTACTAAATGCTTTACTGAAAGAAGAAAGAGCAATCGTTAGTAATATTGCCGGAACTACAAGAGACACGATCGAAGAAGTGCTCCACATCAAAGGTCATGCGTTCCGCTTGATTGATACGGCCGGACTCCGTGAAACGGTTGATGAGATCGAAGCCATCGGGGTAAAGAAGGCCAAAGAAAAAGTAGAAAATGCCAATATTCTTGTATATCTGGCAGATGCCGCGACAGAAGATTATTCTGAAGATATCGAAATGATAAAATCCCTGCAGAGAGATGATCTGAAACTGATTATCTGTGCTACAAAAATTGACGAAGTGTTGCCTCCGAAATATGAAGCTGTAGAAGATATTTTCAGAAATGAAATTCCCCAGGAGTTTGATTTTATCAGAATATCAGCGGTAGAAAACCAAAATATCCAGGATCTTAAAAATGAACTGTCTTCCTACGTTGAACAGTTAAAGTCCCAGGAAAATAATGTAGTTATTACGAACCAAAGACATTTTGAAGCCCTTCGCAAATCTTTGGAGGCTACCCATAAAGTAAAAGAAGCCATTTCTTTCCAGATCTCCACAGAGCTGCTGGCCTATGAACTGAGAAATGCTCTGGAACATCTTGGTGAAATTTCCGGTGAAGTAACCAATGATGAGGTGCTGGGGAATATTTTTTCTAAGTTTTGTATCGGAAAGTAGGCTGTGTTTTAAATTGTATATAGATTGCAATTACAATAATACAAAAAACCCTTTAAATATAGTATTTAAGGGGTTTTTTATTTGCTTTCTGTTTTGTTTCAAAATTTAATATTGAAGAATATATACATTCTATTTGTTTCTATTTCGTTTCTATGAATTTAATTTGGAATAAATTTTGTAATTTCATCGTTAAAAAATATTACATTTTGAAACAATGAGAAACATGAGGAAACAATGTGAAACATTTCTGAGGAGAATTTAATTGTTATGGAAGTCAATAAAATTTGTCAATTCTGCGGAAATAGATTTGTAGCCAAAAGAACAACTACTCAATGTTGCTCTGATGACTGTGCTAAGAAATTCTACAAAAAGAGAAAGCGTAATGAAAAGATTCAAGCGAGTGATAAGGATTTGGAAGTGCAAATTAAAGGTTATGATATTGAAGAAATTCAAAAGAAAGATTACTTATCAATCAAAGAAGTTATGCTTTTACTTAATATTAGTAGAACATCAATTTATCGAATGTTAAAAGAGGGCAGATTAAGCAAATTAGAAGGCTTTAAATCGGTTAGGATTAGAAAGATTGACTTAGATGCACTCTTCAGGCAAAAAGCCGAAAATAACGAAGAAAAACAATATAATTTACCATATTTCTGTGATGACAATTATTACACGATTAACGAAGTCTTAGACTTATTTAAAGTGAGTTCTGGTTCATTTTATCATTTATGCAAAAAACATAATATTCCGAAAATTCCAAAAGGTAAAAATGTTTATGTTCCCAAAAACTTAGTAAATACAATCTTCAATAATGAGTAAAAAAGTAACTGTACTGAAAAAACTTGTAAAAGGTAATAAGAGTAATCTATCATTAAATTTTTATCCTCCTGTTTTCAATAGGAAGACTGGCAAATATACCCGCTATGAAAAAACAAGTTACTTTTTATATAATGATTTTCAAAGTGAGATTATTTATTACAATGATTCAAAAGGTAAAAAGCAGTCTAAAATTGAAATTGTCACAGATAAAAAAGGTTTTCCTAAAAAACTAACATTAACTCCAGCTCAAAAACTTCATAATAAAGAAGTCTTGGAAATGGTTGAGCTATACAGAGCTAAAAGATTCAAAGAAATAACAAAGCCTGACATTTATACAGAAACAGAATTAAAGTCTTTAGAATTAGCGGAAAATAAAAGCAAAATCTTTACTGAATATTTTAAGGAAAAAGCCCAAAATGCAACTAGTTCTGCAGGTGCATGGAGTGGGAGCTACGGACATTTTATAAAATTTTATGGAAATATTCTGTTTCAAGATATTAATAAGACTCTCATTGAAGATTTTAAAAATAAGTTACTTAATGCTTATCAGTTAAAAAGTACTACACATAAAATTAGCAGAAATTCAGCAGCAAGTTATTTTATTAGGTTTATACAGGTTTTAGAAATGGCTTATGATGAAAACTATCTTTCTCAAAGTTTTAAGGGGCGAATAGAATGGATTGAAGAGGAAGAGGTAATGAAAAATTTCTTGACTATAGAAGAATGTAAAATATTATTTACTACTGATTTTCCCGATGAAGCATTAAAGAAATATTGCATTTTTGCCCTTTTGAGTGGTTTAAGATACAGTGATATTAATAGCTTACAATGGTGTGATGTAGTCGAACGGGAAGGAATTAACTATATATTTTTCAGAATGAAGAAAACCTCAGCCTTTCAGTATCATCCAATTTCAGAAGAAGCTATAAGGTTGATGGGAGAAAGAAAAGACAAGACAGATTTTGTTTTTGATAGAATTGCGTATCACTCATTGAATGATAATTTAAGAAAATGGCTTTCAAAGGCAGAAATTGACAAAAAGGTTACTTTTCATAATTTTAGAACTTCTTATGCAGTTGCTCAATTAGAAGCAGGAGCGGATATTTATCTAATTTCCAAAATGCTCGGTCATAAAAATGTAACAACAACAGAGATTTACGCAAAAATAGTTGACAAGCGTAAAGCAAATACCATTAATAATATAATTTTAGGAATATGATAAATTTTTTACCTGCTATTTATGATGACTTTGACTTTTCACCACTATTTGTACATTATTCTACGGCGGATATGTATAGTAGTAATGATGTTAACTTTACAGAATACCCGTTTTCTCGATTTAGATATTTCTTTTGGGAAAAAAAAAGATTGCCAGCATTTTTACAAATAGATGAATCTCGGATTGAAAGATTCGATATGTTCAAAAATATATTCACAAGAGGAGATTATTTCTACCTTATAGCTTATCAATATTTTAATCATGTTAAAGATTATGGTTTTGAGTATAAAGTTGAAGGAAGAATGAAAATTGAAGATAATGGTAGTTTAAAAACAATTTCCTTTTTTGAACCTTTATACAATGCCTTGATTGAGGAAAAAAATAGATGTCAAATATTACTAAGGCATGAATATATCTTATTAAAAAACAAACATTCTTACACAAATAAACTCACTCAGTTGATGATTGGTGATTATTATGATTTAGATGATGCGATAAGAAAAGAGAAAAATGTTTTTGCCAAGTATGGAATTGTTATAAAGGAAGTTTATTTACAAATTTTTAGGGATTTTTATTCAAACTTTGCGGATTATTTATCAAACGAAAATTTTGAGATTTTAAAAAAGCTTGTATATCCGTCCAAAAAAGAGGTTCAATCATTTAAATTGGCAACAAGGAATAACTATAGGAATCTAAAGGATATGGATGCAAGATTTCAGATTATATCATCTATTCAAAAGAGTCTAATTGACAATGGATTTATTTCAGATACGACTACCTATGAACAAATTAATGACCTTTTTAATAATAAGCGAAGAGAATTGCATAAAATCATTTGGCTTAAGAATGTCACAGCTTTACATACATTTTACAAAGTAATGGAAGAAGACAAAATTATACAGGATTCAGAGGGAGAACATTGGAAAATTTTATCAGATTATTTCATTTTAACAAAGGATTCTGAAATAACGAAAGAAGAACTTAGAGGCAAGAAAAGGTCTACAAACCTAAATATGGTAGATGAACTTAAAGATACTTTTAGTTTTTTGAAAAAGATTGTTGCATAAACTTGATATTCGTATGAATAACTAAAAACAAGGCACAAGTTTATCTAACAATTTGACTGAACTATGATTGTCACTTTGTCACGACTTAAAACTACACTCCACCTCTAAAAATTTTTTAGACTTTCTTAAATTTTTCCCATAACCTATAGCATAAATGAATTATTTCTCGATTAATATATAATTCAAGTTGTTGAAAATCAACAAATAAAAACTCTTACTGTATAGTAGGAGTTTTTTTGTTTTTGGCACAGTCGCTAAGTTATTGATGTAACCGTTGCATGAAAGATAAAATCATGACGGCGAAAACCAGCCATAACGAAAATTTCGATTCTATAATCGAAAAATTGGTACAGAGACAAGTAAGTGAATATTTCTCTGCTTATACAACAGAATTGGAAAAAATAATTGAAATAGCTGATTCAAAAGCTATTCTAACAGTCAAAGATGTTGCAGAACTTCTTGACATGAATGAACGAGTAATAGTTCAAAAGATTAATTCAGGATTAATTCCTGCTTATAAATGTAAGATTACTAATAAGTTTTTTGTGTTAAAGCAAGAATTAATTAAAGAGATTACATCAGGAACTCAGTATAAATCAATTTCAATGATTAACGCTGAAGTCAATCGTGGATTTGATAATAGAAAATATGTTTAATCTTAATCCATAAGACATGATAGATTACATTAAAGCATATTTTCCTGACAAGAATGAAATTTTTGAAATTATGCAAGAAAATTACAATCTCGAAAAAATCAGTTATTCCCGATTTGATAAAAATAAAGATACAGATGTTTTATATGAGACTTATAAGAAAGATTTTGAAAATATGCAGCTTAAAATTACTAACCAGGGAGCATATATTCATAATTCTTTACATCATTTTTACAATAAAATATTACTTGGAATTGATGGGAATTATAATGATTTTAGCCATTCATCACTCAGCAGTTCAATCGGTTTTTTAGAAGAACAAATTAAATTCCCCGTTAAAAAATTGCAACTTTCACAAGGTTTGGAGTTTGGGTTAAACCTAACTATACCTTTTGATTTAGATAATTTTATTTTAAATGAATGTGTACTCTACGATTTTTGTCAAGCATCAAAAGTGCCACCGCCAAATGATGAATTGGTTTATAAAGAATTTGAGAAAGGTAACTATAGGCTTAAAATATATCACAAAGGCAGGCAGCAATGTCACGGAGAAAATATTTTAAGAGTTGAAGTCAAGTTTTTAGATAAGCGAGATTTCAATAAAAATAATATTTATGTTTTGAGCGATTTATATAATAAAGATAATCTCATCTTTTTCTATAATAAATTAAACACCCTCATAAATTTCAAATTAATGTGTATTGATAATATTGAAGATAGACAGTTTTCCAACTACAAAAAAAATAAACTTTACAAATATAGTTCTCATAAATTCTGGGGAGAATTGGATAGAGATAAGTTCAAACTTGAATCAAAAAAAGTTTATCCCTATCTTGAAAAAAATAATTTATTAGAACATAAAAATATTCTCTTAAACCTGATGGACAGGAAGTTCGTTGAACTATTAGATAATTAATTTACGGACATTGTATAAGTGAACGTAAGTGTACCTTATATTCTATCTGAAAATGTATATAAGTGAAAGCACTACCTAAAATGATTGGTTTTCCCGCGATAAGGTAAACCAATCATTTCTGTAAATTTCTTATCTATTAATTAAAGTCAAAATATGACCAAAAAGGTTTACATATAAAGTTGAAACTGTAACTTATTTTTGCTTATTGAATTCAATTAAGTAGTTACAATGGCCAGTCAATCTTATTGAATTGATTAAAGTACTCTTGACCTAAATCTTGCTCAATTGAAAATATAAAACAAATATTTCCATATAACCAATCTTTAAAGTTTCTATTTTTTATTTTTGACCTATTTAAATGTCCCATAACTCCATTCTTAATACAGTGATATAAATGATGTTCTATCTCTTTCTTTTTTCGTTTGATTACTTTGACCTCATTATTATGAACTGACAATCCTGTAACAAAATACGAATTACCTCGAACTAGAAATTTTGTCTTCCCCAAATTCACAAATAAATTTTCACTATATATTATTTTATAAATTATTTTTTTCAGGTGTACCAAATCTTCCTTTTTTCCAGAAAATGTTAAATCATCTGCATATCTAGAATATTTAACATTTTTTTTTGAGCATAATTTATATAAGCGTAAATCCAAATTTCTTAAAATAAGATTTGCGAGTTTTGGACTTGTAGGAGCTCCTTGTGGTAATATTCCTTCATCTTTAAATAATAAATATTTCAGTAAGTTATTTTCATTTTTTTTAAATGATTTATAGAATGTATCATTCTGTTTTATCGTACAAATTTTAGCTAATGATACACTTAAGTTTTTTTGGTATCCTAATGATTTAAAAATGCCATAAACTCTTTTTTCATTTATAGAATCAAAAAAACGAAGCAAATCGATTTTAAGAATACATTCAGCATTTAAATGAGATTCAGCATTTTTTTTTATAGAACTTAATTTATCAAAACCTTTACAACATTGATGTGAAGGAATTTTCTCTAATATATTCTTCAAAATCCATTTTTGTAAATATTTTAGTTCATTACTTGGTGTTTGAATAACCCGATATCCTCCTCTTCTTTTTTTTACTTTAAATCTTTTGTAATAATCAATACGACTTGAGTAGCAAATCTCTATAGTATTTTTTATACTAACTGTGGATGCTAAACATAAATGAGGCAATGAAAACAATACAGGTAAATCTTTGTTGATTAGTTTTGTAGCATAATCAACTGTGTCTTTTGTAAAATCTTCACTATGATTAAGTGCTAAAGCATTTTCTATGTATTTATCCAACGGAAAAGTCATAATGGCAACTCTTTTTTAAAATATGCGAAGCGTATTACACCACAACTCTCGAATACTTGGAAAGATGTTGTGGTGTGAAAGTTGATAAGTATCTTCAGCTAAACTTGAACAACTGTTCAGGTAATCTTGCTTATTATCTGTTTTTAAACAAGATATTGCTTGCCATTTATGACTTCCCATTGAAAGTTTTTGGTATATAATTTATTTGATTATCATTAAAATCATTTTTACTTTCAAATTTAAAAGCAAAACTGTTTTTTATACATTTTTTCGCATCGCTATATAATTCGAGACCTTTAAGTGATATCTCGTATTTACTATTAAATATTCCCTTTCTTTTTCCAAGTTTAAGGTATTCCAAATAATCTGAATGTAAAATACCTAATTTTTGGCAAATATTAAAATCATTATGTCCTTCTCTTGTAAGTTTTAAAATAGCGTATAAGGAAAAATCAATATGATTCACAGATTCAAATATTTTTTTTCCTCGAATAACTTCATAAGTAACAAACTCTCTTTGCAATCTATCTGTGCCAAATTCTTGTAAGAGACTCAATTCAAATGAAATACTTTTTCTAAAGTCCTTAGCTTTTGAAATTTTGTCTTGACTAAATCTAGGTAATAGTGAAGCCCATTTAAAATCACTATTACTATCTTGCCAAAAAATTGGCAGAGTATTGTTTGGGCAACCGTAAAAAAAACCTACTAATGACTGAGAATTTTCAAAACCTAAGGCATTATCATATTTAAATTTTTTAGATTTTAGCCTTCTAGGTTTAGTTAGTTTACATCCATATTTATAAGCAATTTCTCTATGCTGGTGTTGGTTTCTATATCCAAAGAAACTTGCGTCACTGGAAAATGCTTTCTTGTAAATATTTGATTTAGGAATTATTATATCATCAAAAAGTGGTTCAATATTATTAATGCCTAATTCCATACCAGCTATTCCTATAAAAAATATATTTTCGTAATAATCCCGTATTTCATTTAAGTCGCTATTCCAATAATCAATAACTGATTTTCCAGAACCTATAAAATCGTCAATTAGTACCAGTGTTTTGTGAGTAGTTTTATCATAGTTTTTTAACAATATACTATTGGGACATAATTTTATTCTTTCAGAATTTATTTTATAAATATTAGTCTTTTTCAATAGATAACTCATCATGCTTCCACTTTTACCAAAAGTGCCTATTGGATGTACTATCATACATTCAGATTTTTGTAATTTTCTGAATACTAAATTTAACTTTTCATGAAAAATTTCTTCAATTTCATTTGAGGTATAAACTGTAAAACGTTTAAGAAAATCAATGGCTATTTCTGTTTCTTCTTTTTCAAAATTATTGAGCCAATTCAATATCCCCATAGGAGTAACTGTATTTTTGAGCCTTCGAGAAAGAATATCTAAGGTAATACTATCTATATGGACTTCTATTGACATGGTATAATTTCAAAATTTATTGACTAAAGCCTTCACATTTGACTGCTTAAATGTGTTGTAATTTTATTCTAATATAATTATTTTCTTGTTTATATGCAATTCTACCTAACCCCATGTTAATTATATTTGTGTAAAATAATTAATATTAAATGAATGTGGGATGAAAAATAATTATTAATATATTATGTTAAAAAAAGACTGATTTTATAAAAAATATATAAAGCCAATCTTTCAATTTTACAAAGTTTAATTTATTCTAAACTTCTCAGCAAAGCATTTTCATCTTCCCATTTTGATTCATGTATATATTTATCTCGAAGATTTTTAAAAATTAGAGAAACATTTGGATGAGTAATTTTTGTTTCTTCAAACAGAGAATTGAAATAATTAGCTCTGAATCGTTCAATATCACCTCCCTCAAATGCTCCTCTGCTAGTGAATCCTAAATTATTAGAAATTTGAATTTCAAAAGCGATTTTGACTTCCTTAGTATTAATTTGTTCAATGAGGTCATAAATTTCACTTGGAAATCCTGTATTTTCTTTCATATTAATAGGATATTTTGCCAATAACTTTCCTAAACAATCATCCGTTACTCCAATCCTATGATTCTCTTCGGCAAGTTTTCGTACCTCTATTATCCAGTTTTTTAATACTTCTCCATCCAAAGAACCATCTTCCTGTAGTGAAGGGATTAAATTAAAGGAATTAAAGATACCCCATCCCATTTTAAGAATTTCGTTATATCCAGGATTATCTTTTACTTTCTGCAATTCAGATTCTCTAAGTTCATCATCATCTGGTAAATAAACCTGCGATAATATTCCAAAATATTCATCGGGCTTTTGTGACATCAATTTGTAAAGGTTTCTTGGCTTTGGTCCATAAGTACCTCCTCCAAAAATAAACATGAATTTCATTTCAATTTTTGCCGCCCTTTCTATATTATAATCGTCTTTTGAATATAGGAAATCCAAAATGTTTCTAAAATGATGATGGTCTAAATGAGACGTATCTCCAAAATCTGATAATGATACCTTTTCAAGTGCTGTCAAAACCTCCTCTGAAGTCAAAGTTGTTTTATGTACATAAGCCCCCCAGCCAAGTGTATTTAATAAGGTTATAGATTTGTTATGTTGTTCTAACTTATCCAAGGCATAAAAGAGTTCTTCTTTACTCTTTGTATATAAGAATCCTTGTTGAGATTGCCAATATAATTTTTCTACTTCATTATTATTTAAATCCGAGATGAACCTCCATAAATCAATATTACTTCTCAATGACATGAGGAAATTAGCCGTGCCCCGTGTTGAAAGACCTATTTTTAGCATCTCATCTAAAATATCTGTTTGTACCCTAAGGTTTGTCTTATTTTCTGAAGTTCCTATGAATGCTCTAACTAAGGATAAATGGTTTTTATTTGTAGATTCAACAAGTTTATAAATAATAGGTTTGTCTTCTTCTCTTATTTTATCAGAGATAGCTAGAATATTTCCATATAAGTATGGGTGTTCCGTATCTAAAGCTAATTCAAGTATT
This sequence comes from Chryseobacterium sp. UF-81, assembly GCF_058245105.1. Taxonomy (NCBI): domain Bacteria; kingdom Pseudomonadati; phylum Bacteroidota; class Flavobacteriia; order Flavobacteriales; family Weeksellaceae; genus Chryseobacterium; species Chryseobacterium sp. UF-81. The sequence continues at coordinate 384,082 of NZ_JBSIBX010000001.1, forward strand.
TTATTAACTCCATATTTATCATAGATATCCTCAACAAATAGAAGTCTTTTTGTTAAAATTTCCTCATCGTGTTTTGTATAATCATCCCATTGCTGTCCTTCAATAAACATCGGATAGGAGTCTTTAAATAAATAGATATCATTTAATAGGTTATCTTCTTGTTTAAATTTAAGTGCTACCTGTTCTATTTTATTAAGAATCTCTTTCGGTAAAGACCAATGTTCAGATAGATGACTTCTATGATTTCCTATAAATTTTCGGAACTTATGATAAATTTCATTTTTATGTATTTCATCAAAACCAATCGCAGTTTCTATTGCCAACAATGCTTCATCCATTTTATCCCATTCCATATCATCTAATAAATCAATAAGAATTAAAATCCTATCAATTCTATTTTTAGACATTTCAATAATATTGTCTATACAAAAATTACGCATATAGTAAACTTCACGTTGAGTTACTCGAATCTCTCTAAGTTCTGAAAACAATCTCCATTTTGGTCTTGGTACATGAAAGGCAGTATCAAATTTAGAATCAATGATTTCGTGAAGTAAATTATAGAGTGTTTCTGGATACTTTTTAATAAGGATTTCCATTATCTTTTTTCTGTCCTCTGCATTTGTGTTAGTTTGAGGATACCAAGGTCTATAAATATTTCTTAAATTACTTAATGGCGTGTTTGTCGTTGGAAAACTTTTAGGAGAGATTGATATTATTTCACACAATGCTACCGAGACTCTCATAAGATGTTCTGGAAACCAAGCAATAATATCGAGACACCATAATATAGGAGCTAGGTCATTTGAGGTATCTAGAAATCCTTGTTCCTCCTCAAAAAATACGGTAAAAGATTTATCTTTTATAATTCTTTCCAAATTATTTAAAAATACTATCGGAGAAGCTTCTGCTAAAAGCTGTAAATTACTGGACAATGACCTCCAGACTACCAAATCCATTTCAAGAATTTTCTGAACAATATTATCTGTATATGAAGAAATATTAGAGATAGAATCTAAGCCATAATTTTCTCCGAAAACAGATATAACATTTAAAGTCTCACAAAGTCCCTCTCTTAATTTTGATGAGTATGTTGTTCTATTTTCATTTGTTTGAAATAAACCACCTCTCTTTTCTAATGGTAAAGTATATTTGTACTGAACTTCATTTAAGACCTCTAAACATGCTTCCTGAAAATTCTTAAGGTCTTGCTGTGTTACATATTTAGCAAAATATAACCATGTATCAGTTGGTGAAATCAACCTCCATACTCCATTAATGTAATAAATAGGAGAGTCTTCTAATGTAACTAGAATTTTCAAAAACTGAATATACTCATCAGAAGACTTACCACTTAATTTTTCAATAATTTCTCTGTCTCCTTCAAGGTTTTCTGAAAAACGATTTATTAAAAGCATAGGAATGATATCCCTAATTTCAACACTATCTAAATATTTTGGTTTAGTGCTATCATTAAATTTTAGTAGTCTTTTTAATACAGAGATATTTCTTCCTGAATTTTTAGTCAAAACACCAGCTTGCTCAGAGTCTATACCCATTTTTTCTAAGCTTTTTTCAAATGTATCTCTCGAAACTATTGGTAATTGAATTTTTTCAGATGAAGTTGTTTCGTCTGAAAGGCTTATTGGAATTATTATTTTATGTCCTCTCTGTATAGCTCCACTTAAATCTATACTATCTATTTTGAATTTAGCAATGACAATTAATGGCTTTTCTGTCTGTGTAAATTGGTTAAAAGATTCTCTGTTATCAATAACAACAACATTATGATTTGATAAATCATTAGATTGTAAAACTGCTATTGGAAAAGCAACTGCTTCATCAACAGTTATTGATTTAATATAAAGTATTTTCTCAGTATTTGATAAAAATAACTTAACTGTTTCAATCTCTTTTAACCTGCTATCTCCTAATAACATTTCTGGAATAATTTTTACTGATTCATTTTCACTCCACCTTTTCCAATATTCTTCAATTGTATATATTCCTAATGTAGGTTTCTTTAATTTTTCAGCAAGCCATAATTCTACTGTTGGCGCCAATTCTAGCCATTGTTCTATATCTAATACATCTATATATCTAACATCTTTCCAAAAGCCATCAGCTTTTTTTTCTGTAGCCCATTTACTTTTATCTCTGTATTTTTTAGCATTAATATTAATGTATGTAGTATCTGTTGGATTTTTTCCTAAAGTATTTTGTTTCCGCTTTTCATAATCATCATCTGCCTTACCCTTTTTATTCATTGTTGTTCCGAATTCCCAAACACTTTCGCCTAACGGAACAAATACATTTTCAGATTCTGTATTAAGCTCCCCATCAAATCCACCTGTCTGAACGTCCTCTCCATAAGGGAAAGAAATATTTTTAATTGTATTATTATCGATTGTAGATAAAATTAATTTTCTAATAACGTGAGGCAAATGATATTTACATTCCACAGTATCTGCCCATCTTTCTAAATCGTTTGTATTTAAAAATCGCATATTTAATTTTTTTAGGTTATTTTTATAGTTATTTAAGAAAACAGTTTTAATATATCTCTGCACACTTTATATTATTTATTAAAATCTTCACTAATTACTTTATCAGCAAAGATGTAATATTCATCACCTAATTCTCTTTGTAGTAATTCTAAATCCTCATTTTGTGGTTCAATATTGATAAGATAATTATCTAACAATGATTTGGTTTTATTGTAAAGTTCTTTATTACTAATATCATTTTCTATATTTTTCCACGGCTGTAGTTCATCGGAAATTTTATTTTTCATGAAAACTTTTATCTCATCAAAATAATTGCTGACAATTTCTCTACCTGCTTTATCTTCGTCACTTATCTTAATTTGGTTTAAATGAGTTTTTTGAATTTGAAAAAATAATAAAGTAGAAATATTCCCCATATTGAGTTCGAAATGTTTGAGTGAATCAATTCTTGTATTCCATAATTCAAATTGATAATAATCCAACACACATTTAGGAATATTATTAAAAAAGTTTATATACTTATAGAAATCTTCCACAACTATTTCTTCATCAAGATGATGTAAATTTATCTCAAAAGCTTTATTGTTAATAGGATTTCCAAACATTGTTGGGATATAAATGACAGATTCTATATTAATTTCAATAAATAATTTCTTTGCACTAAAAAGACTTCCAGTGCTTAAAACTTTTCTAACTAATTCTCTAGCAGCTATGAGAGAGTGCAAATAAGTATTTCCAAAGACTTCATTAGTTATTATAAGGTTTTTTTCTAATTTGGAATTTAATTCTATATCAAAAGAAAATCCTGTTTCTTTGAAGATTTTTTCTCTTTCCGCTTTAAATCTTTTTGTTAAATTTATTCTTTCATTTTCTATTAGCTTTTGAGAATCTTTAAATACTTTATTTCCACCATTTTGTCGAGAGTAAAATTTATTCCAACAATAAAATAATGCCTGTAAATTATTACTTTCCGACTCTTCTAGGTTTTTAAGAAGTGATGACTCATTATATTTTCTAAAGAACTTGTTATATTCTTCCTTAAACCATACATGATTCTTTATAGCTTCTTTAATATTATAAAAAGCAATATTATGGTTGTATTCTTGTTTAGATATGCCAAGTGACTCATCATAAATTGCTAAAATATTGTTCTCAATTTGCCTTAAAAAATTTTCAATTCCCTGGAAATAATCTTTCTGGTATTTTTTATATAAAGTATATCTATCTTCAAACGAGTTTTTATTTATAGGTTCTCTATATCCCCACTTATTATATTCATTTGATGAAGGAAAGGAAATTTCGTTTAAACCATAAATTTTATCATTGATATAACGTAGAGTATTTATAAATACTGTATAATTGTTAGTTTTGAAATATTCAGAAAAGGATTTGATAAGTTTTTGTGTTAAGTCATTATACAAACTCCTTCTTTCATTAAGTAATCTTATATAATCATTCCATTCTGAATTTTTATAACTCATTCTATATATACCTAAAACGAGTGAATTTATATTAATTAAATATTCGATAGGCAGATTTTCATTACTTATATTTTTTTCAGAGGGGTCATAAGGAAAGTTTATACCTAAAAAATTTGTAAGGGCAATTCCTTTTACGTTGTATTTTTTCTTGTGTGGAAATATATATTTTAGCAAGTCAACTATTTCCATTGTCATTTCATGAAAGAGATTTCCTTTAAATTCTAAATTCCCCTCTTCGTATTTTATGGGGTTATAAAAATATTGAGCAACTACCGTATCATTAGTTTCTTGGAAGTAGGGAATACTATATTCTTTTCTTATATATTCAATAAGATTGTTTTTAATTTCTGAGATAAAATTCCTGTCACTTTCTGGAAGCATTTCTAAAGAATAGATGAGTTTAGCAAACTCTTTTTGATTGCTTTTTATTTTTTTTGACAGATTAGTAATGTCAGGAAGATTAAATTCTATAGGAATCTTATTTTTTAAATATGCCTTCCAGAAAAGAATTTCAGAAAGAGCATCTAATTCCTCGTCGTTATTTATACTTAAATCAGATATTGATATTTTTTCGAACCATTTCAGTATGTATTCAAAAACTAATCTTTCATCTGAAAAGCCTTCATGAATTTGTTTAATGACCTCATTTTTATCATCAGGAAATGAATTTTTTATTATATCGTGCATACTACTTCCGTCTGAAGATGTGAAATTAAAAGGCAGACCTAAAGACCATGCATCCCCTAAAAAGTTTCTTAATTTTTCAAAATTTTCAAAATTCTTTTCAAATATAAATTCATAAACTCCTTTCCACATTAACGCATTAAATATATTTTTATATGCTGTATATGTTTTAAAATTAATTTTTATTAAGGACTTGATACTTTCATGAACATTATATCCTTTCATGAATGAATTTAATAAGAATTCATGTATACTATCTTCGTCAATTAAAGAAAGAGCGTTACTAATGAACTCATATATATTGGTGTATTCATCTTCATCAAAGAGAATTTCACATAATATTTTTGACCGTATAGGGTGAAGCCCTAATAAATACTCTTTATTTTCAGAATATTGCAATAAATATTCTTTTTCTAACTCATTAATATACTTAATTGGGACTTGTATGTTAAGATGATTAATAAGTTTTTTATAACTTAATTTTGCATTAAAGGAATCTGATAAACAAACATATTTTAATATGTCTAGTTCATCTGTTTTTTGCTGAGCAACCTTATTTCTTATATTTTGAACCTGTTGGAATAATCTGCTTTTTAATGTATTTCCTTGGTTTATTAGATAAACGTATTCTAACAATAAACCTTGATTTCCAAATGCATTCCAAGATTCTTCAAAATCTGTAAATTTTAAATCCTTTTTGTATTTTGACAGAGAGTCATAGATTATTTTTGCTTCCTCTTCATTAAAATCTAATTCAATTTCTTTGTATTTATAATATTGCTGTAAATCATTACTTCGGAAATTCCAATCTTCTTGTCTTATAGTAACTAAAAACTTAATATTTTCTTTTCCATAAAGTTCTTTTAATATCTCATTCCAGTTAGTATTTTGAGGGGTAACATCTATATATAATAATATTGGGAACTTTAACCCTTTACTTAAAGCGTCTAAACTATTAATGGTATCAAAAACACTGTTTAGAGATTCTGATATTTTTAGTTCGTATACTATATTTTCAGTTCCATAGTTGTTTAAATATCTATAAGCTAAAGTGCTTTTCCCTTGTCCTGAAGCTCCATGAATAAAGACGATATTACTTTCTTGGAATAGAGTTTCAATTTGTGATAATTTTTCTTCTCGTATTATATCTAAATCAGCTAAAATATGCTCATACCTAGCTGATACACCATAGTAGAAATCATCTTTGTATTTCGCTAAATCGTCATTTTCAATATTTTTAATTTTTAAGGGTAGAATGGTATTATTGAAGGATTTATTGAAAGCTTCTTGTTCACTAATAAATTTTCCTATTTTTTGTAAGTTTAATATTAACTCTGAAGTTCTCGTAGGTTTTCTATTTTCACCTAATGTATATAACCAATAGACTAGCAATTCTAAAGCTGCCTTTGGGTCTGAAAATAGATTAGTCTCTTTTATTAATTTTAAAACTTTCTCTTCAATATCTTTTTCCTCAATTATTTCGAAGAAAAAATTATCAACAATTTTATTAATACTGATTTGTTTGAACTTTTTATTCTTTAATTTTTTTTCTAATTTCTTCTTATCTGTAATCTCATCACTAATCTCTCCAAATGAAACTAATTTAAGGATGCAACTTTCATTGTTAGTGATTGCTTTTTCCGCTCTATTAAAAAAAGATGTAGTGTTAGTAAATAAATCACTAAATACTAATCTCGAGCTTAAATTTTTAATTTGTATTATTTCAATATGGTTATTTTCAGTATCAAGAATATCTAAATCTTCATAAAAACCTTCAGGTTGATAGATATATCCTTTTTCATATTCATTTAATATCCTATATAATGAATACAGAAATTGTGTTCTGTATCCTTTTAAAGCAGAAGAAGCACTCATGTTTTTAATTCAATTAGTTTAATAGCAAATTATTAGTAAGTAATGGGACTAAAATAATTTTTTTTAAATTTCTATAACTACGGGAAACCATAATAGCTATTATTTTTTATCAATGTGGATATATTTCTGAAATTTGGTGTTCTCATAACTTAAAATATATTATTAGCTTTAAAATTAATTCTACAATATCGATAAAAAAAGAGATTTGCTGATAGGTATTTTTACGGTATTTTGAGATAATCTTTTAACGATTATGCTTAATTCCTGCAATCCCTTTTGTTAAAAAGTAAATGATATAAATTTAAAAGACAGCCTTTTGGACTGCCTTTTACATGAAATGTTCTATCTATTTCCCGATGGTGTAATGTAATAAGTGTAATTTTCTCCCTCTCCTAAATTATTAGTGAAAAATTCAATATATTTCAAATCATCATGTATAAAAACTGCACCTGTAGTTGATGAATATGTATAACCTTTTTTTTGCTCATTATAAACCTTCCCATAAAAATCTCTATAAGTGACAAATCCATCAGCCCTTTTGAAATCAATTCGATTTTCATTTATAATTACATAAGAATCACTAATAATCGTTTCGTCTTTTAGTCTGCGATTATCCTTATCAAAAATGGCAATATTATAGACAGGTAATGTTCTGCCATAATTAGCTTTTATCTTGCTATCACTACCATAATTGTTTTGATAATTACTACTGTTATTATTATAGCTGACACTGGAAGAAGCTGTTACATTTTTAATAATGGTATTTATAGAATCATACAGCCATTGTATAACACGGTTGGTTTCATTGGCTGATGAGTAATTAATTCTTGTTCGATTTACTTCATTAACACAGCTTTTTTGAAAAGTATCGTGTATAAGTTGCCTTTGTTCGTCAGTTACGTTTAAATTATTGATTTGATTAGATATTGAGTTTACGGTATTCTGAACTTGCTGAACATTATTGTCATATCTGTTTTGCTTTGCTGTCATTGCATTTCCTAAGCCTGAAATGCTTAATTGTTGTGGGTCACGATATTGTGTGGGTTGCCTATTATTGCTTGAAATGTTTGAACCATCAACATTGTACATTTCCCATTGTTTAGCTAAACTATTATACTTTTCATAGCTAATCATATTTCCGTTTGGGTCAAAATACTCATATCTGTCATAAAATGAATTATACTTTTTAGTAACTGATTGAGAAAAGCAAAAAGTTCCAATTAACAAAGATGCGGAAAGGATAAACTTTTTCATAGTGAATGTTTTTATTCACTCGTCCTCCTGAAGTGAGTATTAATAATACAGAAAGCGTGAAGGACTAAACTTAATTTGTAAATAGGAGGTTCTCGCGAAACCGTGTTACACAAACAAGAATAGCCTCCACGCCATATGTGGAGGCATCAACTGTTTATCCTGTGTAACTTTAGTTAATTTGCGAGATTTCCTATTAACAGAATAAAAGCTAACGCTTTATATTTTTTCGATAAAATTCAACTACAAAAATATGGATTTTTTCAAATTTGAATAAATAAATATTGATTTGGGATAGTAAATAATCTTTGTTGTTTGGTTTAGGTGTAAAAAAAGTATGGAGTAAAATATAATGATATTTAATTTTTTGTTATTTTTTTATTTAATTAATTTGCATTTGTTTAAGTTTTTATTAAATTTGTATAAAATATTATGTATGCAGTATCTATTAAGTGGTAATGAATTACAAAATGCACTTAATACAATTGCTAGCTCAATAATAATTTACAAGGGTAAAAAAGAGTCTAGTATAGGTAGAAAGGTTAGCAAAAAATATTATTCAAATAGTAATATTCGTATTAGTAATGGATTAAAAGAGTCTCTCATTGAAGACTTATCAATCCGTCACTCGCATAGATTTTTGTTTAACCATGATTACAGTCACAGTATTATTTCAGATTACGAAAAAGAATTCGTTCTGGAAAATTCGTCGAAATATATAAAGCAAAATATTTCTGTAAGAGAAATAGCTCAACAGATTCTTTGTGATTTAGATTTTGTAATTTCTTTAGATTTATTAGAGGAAAAAATCAGGTTTTTAACGAAGTATATTATTTCATTGTCTAGAGTAAAAGCCTATGATAAGTTACGTAATAAAATAGACCAAAGAATAAATATAAAGCATGTAAAATCTAATCTTAATTATAATGATGAAGAAGAGATAGTATTAAAATTAAAGTCCAAAAATTTAATTTCTAATACTTACTCAAAAAATCTTCATAATGGAAGCAAAAATAATTATTGATAAAATAGATGAATTATTAGCTAATTCTGAACTTTCTACTGATTTAAAAGAAAAATTGGTTGATTTAAAAGATAGCATAAAACAAAATAAAAATAAAAATAAAAAGGAGGCAAAAGACATTGCATTAAAATGGATAACCTTGTTTAAGGAAGCTTTACATATGTACTCAATTTTTCAAAATTTATTTTAAATGACAATCGGAGAAGTAATAAAAGAAATATTAAAAAGTAGAAATATTACACAATTGGAACTAGCTAGTAAAATTGGTAAAAGTAAAACTGCTGTATCTCAAATGATTAATGGAGCATATAGTCCTAGCCCTGAAACTTTAGAAAAGATTTCAGAAGTTTTAAATATTCCAGTTGCAATTATGTATCTATTGACAATTTCTTCTAATGATATTCCTGATGATAAAAAGGAAATATATAGGGTACTTTCTCCGTTAATTGAAAAATATCTTTTAGAAATTTTTGGTATAAATAATTTGGATGGTCGCTTTTAGTGACCATCTTTAGTTTTTACAATTCTTTTTACTAGGAAAGACTCAAACTACCGTTTTATTCTACAGTCAGGTTATTAAGGCTAGAAATAATGAAAAATGTACAATACTTAGGTTACTATTTACACCACTAGTCAAATTTTACTTAAAAAATGTCCCCCCATGCAGAATCTCAAATTTTCATATAGGTATCGGGTGTGTATTTACTATACGTATTTTGATACCCCGTAAATGAGTTTTTTTTGCTATACCCCCTGTCAAAGATTCTTTGTTTTTGACTGCTGTTTTTCTTTCCTGCGCTCCGAGTAGTCAAAAAGTTTTTAACTGACGTTGATATTCTGGTTAAAAAGTGTTGTAAACCCTTGTATTTATGCACTTTTTATTGTATATTTATACATCTTTTACAAGCTACTTTTTAGCCTTGTATCTTTGGGCATAAGGTGCAATATAAAAACAAAAGTGCCTAACAGTATTGGCGTACTGCTAGGCGAATCAATAAATTTTAAATCTGACTTAAAACTTATCAACATGACAAATCTACGAAATTGTCTTGATACTGCTAGTATCTATTGTGGCACATATGCCAAGTACAACAACGGAAGCCTTTACGGCAAATGGTTAAATCTTTCTGATTATTCAGATTATGACGAACTATTAGAAGCAATGCGAGAGTTACACAATGATGAACAAGATTGCGAGTTCATGCTCCAAGATTACGAAAACTGCGAACTCTTTGAGAAATTAGGATTGATAGGAGAAAGTTTTTTATCTCCCGAAATTTACAACATTGCTGAGCAAATAAATGAATCAGAATACAACTCAGAAGTATTTGAAGCCTGTTTGGATAATCTTGGAAAAATTGACTTTCAAAGCCTTTATGAGTACATAAACAATTTTTACTACGGTGAGCATGCAAACGATATTAAGTTCGTGGAATATCTATATGAAAATGATATACCATTTAATTTGCCGAATTTTGTAGTAATTGATTGGGAAGCTACAGCAAGAAATGTTATGTATGATTATTTTGAATCAAATGGACATTATTTCAGGTCTTAGTTATCTTGTTATTAGCGAGCTACAATTTGGGTGAAAATAATGTTATTTTATTTATTTGCTACTATACTGTTTCTATTTTTTGTAACTAATTGGTAATTAATATTAACTATTTTTGTATCGGGAAGTAATTTTAGCAAATACCAATCCTCATTTAACAAATCAAAAGCAATCTACATTCACCCTCATTTTCAGCAGGAGCCCTATGGATACAAGGCAGGGCCTGCTGTCCGGGATGATCTACAGCCAATTTCCAAAGATGCCCTGATCCTAGATTGATGGGTTGGGCATTGGGTTTGGGCTGATAATGCAGATCGAAGAAACAGTCTTTCAGGAATGTTTCAAATTCGGCCTCCGGACCGTCATGTAATTCTTTAAGCTTTTCCCGGATTTCCGGAATCAGGATTTTTTGTATAGCCTGATCATTGGGTAAGATATCGCTTGCAGCACCATGGTAGGTACATAAAAAAGTTGGCGTACCAACAGGCGAACGGTCTACATGGTATGAATATACGTCTGTGGAAATGAAATCGAACTCCTCATCTCGCTCGTAACTTTTGAGTAAATTGAGTGAAGGAGAGGCTCCGAAATCAGTTAACTGCTGTAAATCACTTAAGATAATTTCTCTTGCAATATGACCTTCTTCTGATAGCTGTAGCGCTAAAAGATCTTCAATGGAAACTTCTGTAATATTCTCTTTTAATTGAAGTTGAGATACAATTTCTTTAAAATCACCGGCTAAATTCCTGTTCCAGCAAACTGCATTCATCGCTCCCTGAAAATGAGTATTTACAAGTTCAGAAAAAGTAGAAACTACTTCAATTTGATTGTTGCCAGAAAATGTTCGGTTCATAATTTAGAATAAACAATTAAGTTGCTTAATGATCTGCAAAAATAAGGATTAGACTCTAATTATTTTTCATGTCAGTTTCCGGCGGATGCGGCTCAGGCTTTCCGGTTTCATGCCAAGGAAAGAAGCAATATAGCTAATAGGAACATTATGCAGGATTCCCGGATAATTTTCAATAAGTTTCCTGTATCGTTTTTCCCCGGAAAGAGTGGCAAGCTCGGTGGACCGGGTTTCATTATAGATAATAGACTTTTGAAAAACTTCTATGCTGAAATCTTTCATAGCTTCACTTTTTGAAGTCAGAAAATCAAGGTCTTTCTTGCTGATTTTTAGAAGCTCACATTCAGTGATGCATTCAACATTTTCATTGGATTTTGTTGCATTTATGAAATTAAAATAGGAAGTGAAAAATCCCGGAGGGCAGTTGATATGCGTTGTCACTTCGTCTCCATTTTCATTGTAATGGAACAGGCGTAAATAACCTGATATAATGTAATAAAGGTATTCCGGTACTTTTCCCGATTCTTCAATAATGCGGTTTTTAGGAAAAAGTACCGGTTCAAAATACTGAAAAATAAAATCCTTATCCATTTGGGAAAGAGGATATCCGGCTTGGATAAAATCAATTAATTTCTGCTGCATCATACCTTACAGTGATCATATATTCAAATGTACAATAACTATTTCAATAGCTCTTTATGCTCCATTAAATAAAGTAATGCCTCCTTTACTGCCTGTTCGGGGCTTTTGGGGCTGAATCCCAATTCTTTTCTTGCTTTTGTAATGTCAAAATTTTGCTGTAAGCCCGAAAACATGGCAATATCCTTACGGGTCAGAACAGGCGGCTTTTTCTGTATTTTGGCAGTAAGCTCCATGATCCCCGCAATAATAAATAAAACAGATTTAGGTACCGAACCGGGTATTTTGATCTTCAGCTCAGGAAATAATGTATTGGCTAAGATAGTAGTGTCTGTAATAGTCATACACTTTTCATTGGCAAGAATATAGCGTTCTCCGTTTCGGCCGTTCTGTGCAGCCAGATAGCAGCCTTCCGCTACATCTTTTACATCAATCCAGTTCAGGGTGATTTTGGTGTCTACCGGAATTTCCTTGTTGAGGATAAGCTTTAAAACTCCGTAAGAAACATTCAGCGGTAAAAAAGCCTCACTTCCGATCATTGCTGAAGGCATGACGGATACTATTTCTATTCCCAGTTTTCCGGCCAGTTCAAAGGCAAGTTTTTCACTATCATTTTTAGAATTGTAATACATGTCCCTGCGGTCAGGATTGTAGCCGTAGTTTTCTTTGGTAGGGAGCTTTGTATAATCTAATGCCGCTATAGAACTTACATAGACAATACGTTTTACGCCTGCTTCTGCTGCGGCTTCAATAGTGTTTTTTGTGCCCTGCATATTCACATCATAAATTTCTGTTTCAGGATCCTGTGCCCAGAGCTTGAAGGATGCTCCCACTGCATAAAATGTCTCCACTCCCTGTAAAGCTTTGATAAAAGATGATTTGTCGGTGATATCGGCCTGTACCACCTCGCAGTCAAGTCCTGCAAATGGCGCTTTATTATTAATATTTCTTACGCTGGCTCTTACAGGAATACCTTTTTTGATCAGGAATCTCACCAGGTTATTTCCTAAATGTCCGTTGGCCCCGGAAACTAAGGCCAGATTTTTCTGTGTCATAATTGCTTATTTTAATAACACAAAGTTCCTGCAACCGTTTGCCAATGCACTTGACTTTTGTTAGATAATGTTCAGACGATTTCGGTAATAAATATAAAGCCGTCTTAGCAATGAGACGGCTTTATCTGATTTTGTATCTGATGTCCTTAAATGAATAGCTGACAGCTTAGTGCGATGAAGATTGTTTTATCCTGCTTTACACATAGCATCCCATGTCGTCCAGAAATGCGCATTTATAGCTCCCGGAGGCGGGTTGGTGCTGTCAGCAACAATACCTACCATAGAAGCGCAGTTCGAATTACAGCCTATTTCATTGTAACTTCCTGCCTGAGGCGGAATTTGGCGCCAAGTACCGGTAGAACCGCTTAATAATTCCACTTTAATCTCAAAAATACCCGAAAGATTGGGAGTCTGGATTTGTTTCGTCGGGTCATCGCTGGAAATCGAATCACTCCAGTTACCCTGTGAAAATGTGACACGCCATGTAGAAATCATTTTAGCGGTATTGTTCTGAGGTGAAAGATAAACCCAGAATTGTGCCCCTCCACCCAATTGAAGCTGGCCGGAAGAGTTGGCATTAACGTTTGTAGTTTCCATATCGAATTTATTTTGTTGGTTATTTCTAATTGTTTAGTATTCCAAAGTAACAAATAAGAATACGGCTGTTGTAGAGTACAAATGACCAATTATGGCTTTGGGTAGAAATACTTAGCTTAGGAGAACAAATTGTAAAACTGATATTTTCCGTTAGACTTGTTGGCAGAGGAGGAAATGCTTTATCTTTGTTTTTCATGGCTGATGATAAGTTATCCGCCGAAATGCCTTTATGAACAATAATAGTTTCTTACTTTCTGCAAAAGGGGTCTGTATTGCAGCCTTTCTTTCCTTGAATACTGTGATATATGCCCAAAAAGCAGCAGATATTTCCACAATTTCGGAAAAAACCTTAAACAGTATTCTGGAAAAAAACAGAACCTATTACACACAGGGAAAAGTGGCTGATTACATTCCTGAGCTGGGGAAAATGGATGCAAAAGCAATCGCTTTTTCAGTGGTCGGTAAAAACGGGAAAATCTTTAATACCGGTGATGTTCACAAGAAATTTACCATGCAGAGCATTTCCAAAATCATTGCACTGATGATTGCTGTCAGTGAAAAAGGTGAATCCGGTGTCTTTGATAAAATGGGTTATTTCGGAACCGATAAACCTTTCAACCACTTTTCCAATCTCGAAACCACAGGTAAGCCATTGAATCCGATGATGAATGCAGGAGCGATTCTTACCACTTCGTTAATTGCTGGAGAAGGTGAAAAGCCATTTCTTAAAATTTTGGATTTGGTAAGGTATATTACCAAAAATCAGACAATTGACTATAATACATCCGTTTATCAATCTGAAAAATCTACCGGGCATCGTAATCGCGGGATGTTTTACCTGATGAAAAACAACGGATTGATTACCGGAAATGAAGATCAGCTGGATAATTATTTCAAGCAATGCTCTATTGAGCTGACAGCCGAAGATTTAGCTAAAATCGGTTATTTCTTTGCCAATCAATGTGTGCGGTTCGATGGAGATTCTGCCTATAAAAATGAGGATCTTGCCAGATTGATCCAGTCTCAAATGCTCATTGCCGGGATGTACGAATTCAGTGGAGAATATGCCAGAACAGTAGGTTTGCCAAGCAAATCCGGTGTCGGAGGCGGAATTACGGTAAGTGTTCCCGGGAAAATGGGAATCGGTGTTTTCAGTCCTGCTTTAGATCAGCATGGAAACTCTTCAGCCGGTTATCACATGATTTTAGACCTGGTAAAACAGTATGACCTGAGTCTGTTTTAAAAATAGGTCTTTACATGTAGAGTTCAGACATCAGACCATTTTATTTTTCAGATCCTTATACTTGGAGCGCCCTACAGGCAGTACTTCGCCTGTTTTAAGCAATGCTCCATATCGTGTGCCGGGAGTGATAATGATTTTTTCGATCTGCTGAAAATTGACAAGATAAGACTTATGAATACGCTCAAACCTCTCAGGAAGAAGCTGCTGCAAATATTCAAGGGACTTATCATGGAGTTCATGTTGCCCGTTATTGAGATGCAACTCTGTGTAAATGCCGGCTCCTTTGATGTAGATCACTTCGGAAATACTGATCAGACGAACCTGTCCGGCCCTTTTTACGGCAAGGTATTTAATGCCTTCATTCGGTTTTAGGGTGGGGCTGACGAATCTTGTCAAGGCCTTAAAAAATCTTTCCTGATCAAAAGGTTTGGGGACAAAATCAAGAACTCCGTACGCAAAAGCGGTAATTGCTTTATCAATATTGGCAGAAACGATGATCGTATGAAAAGAAGCAGCTACCATCTGCTCCATCAGTTCAAAACCATTATCTCCATTCAGGTTAAGGTCCAGCAATACAAGGTCAGGAATCCGGCCCGAAACCTGGTCAAGCCCCTTTTGTAGGGAATCACAGATAATGATCTCATGGGGTCTGTCTGTAAAGAATTCAGATGTCATACGCTGCAGGCGGCGGGCAATTCTGGCCTCGTCCTCTATAATTACTATATTCATTATTTTAAAATTTGAATAGCAGACATCCAGCCGTTTTCCGTAGAACCCGATTCGAATGTCCAGTTTTGGCCGTAACTTTCAGTCAGTCTCGCTTTGATGTATTTAAAGCCGTTTCCGCCTGCACGGTCAGTCATCACTGGCCGGTTCTTCGCAATAGTTTCAAAAGTATAATGATGGGCATCTTTTAATAAAGAATAATGGAGTACAAATTGAATTGTATTTCCGGACAATGGCTCGCTGTGTGTAATGCCATTCTCCAGCAAAGTATGAATTACCGCCGGCGGTATCAGCTGTGTTTCATCGATTCCCTTTTGCTCCCAGATATAATTCATTTCCTTCCGGAAACCCATCACCGACAAATGTTGGCGGCAAAGCTCTAGCTCTTTGGTTATAGGGATCAGGGTCTGTTCAGAGATCTCGTTCATAATGTCAAATTCTGTAGCCAGTGCCTGTATAAAGCGGGCTCCGTCCTTAGGGGCTTCTTCTACCCAATCCATCATCGAAGTCAGTGTATTCCTTAAAAAATGAGGCTGAATATTCTTTTTAAGCAATTCTAGTTGCAGTCTTGATGAAAGTAAAACGGCATTTTGATGCTCCGCCTCAATGACACTGGTACGGATAGAGTGCAGATAAAGCATAGACAGTACAATAATGGTAAAACTGATGAACAGCCCAAAATCGTAAACCACAAGCCTGTTCACCAATGCACTCGCCAAAAGAGCAGCCAGAGCAATAAAGCCACCTTTTTCCTTTTGACGAATTCCATTCAGAACCACAATGAAGGCAGTTATCAGCATGGCCAGGCTGTAGAGCCGGGCAGTCAGGTCATAGTGTCCGTAATTAAACCAATAGAGTCCAAGCAGTGTCAGCAGCAGGGCGAGCATCAGCCATTTCCCATACCTGAAGTTAAACTGAATAATAAAATACCATGGAACCAGCAGCGCATTGGTAAACGTCAGCCATCCGATAATTTCAAGGCGTACGAAGAACTTAGAATAGGGGAGCATCACATGGAATTTCAGATATTCCATGATCAGTAAAGTAAAAAAAAGAAGACATATGGTGGCAAATATAAGGATGTCTTTCTGCCTTCTTTTGCTGTTCAGATAGATGAAGAAATAATAAACGGCTGCAATCAGAAAAGCTCCGGCCATCAGGTTCATATAGGCCATTGTGATCAGCGGATTGGTCAGTAATGTTTCGTAATTGTTGATTGTGAATCCAATATTCCGCTGAACATCCGGATAAAGGGATTGGGAGCTGCGCATGGCAATAGTATGAAGACCAGGCGAAATCAGATGATTCGGAATTCTGTAATAACTGCATTCGGTTCCCGGTATTTCCGGATTTCCATTTTTCGGAAGCTGTCCGTTTTTGCCGATCAGTACACCATCCCAGTACACTTCAAAAGCCCCGAAAGAATTGATCTGAAGACCGAGAGGGATCAGTTCGTTTTCCACCGGACGCAGATCAACATGGGTACGTGACCAGAATATCTTATCCGAAGTATTACCCCTGGTTTCAGACCAGTCTTTATCATTGTAATTTTTACTTACCCAGGCCATATTGTCTCCGGTTTTATAAACCGGTACCGGGTCTTCATTGCGGATAACAGGTATGGCCAGCAGGTCAAGCAGCGTTAATAAAAATATTAAATAATACATAATGTAAATATACAAGCTAATTTGAAAAACCGGATGTCATTGGAAAGTCTGTAGAGCTGTTCAGATGTTTTTTCTGTGAATGACTTTTCCTGCGATTTAAATTTACATCATGAAACAAGTAGCCATCATTTTTTTTATCATCTTTTCTGTTCAGTATTCATTCGCACAGAAAGGTCAGATCACTGGAATCATTCAGGAAAAACAGGATATACCCATATCGTATGTAACCGTAACTTTAAAGGATAGCGGAAATCGGGCGATTGCCGCCGGTATTTCGGATGCTAAAGGAATATTCAGGCTGGAAGACATTACAGCTGGAAATTATACCGTCATTTATGCTCTTGCGGGTTTTCAGACGATCAGCAGGTCTGTGGCGGTTAAGCCTGATGAGGTAGTCAATGTGGGAACGGTCATTTTAGAGTCTGATACAAAACTATTGCAGGAAGTGTCTGTAACAGGACAACGTTCATCGGTCAGTTTAAAGCTCGACAAAAAAGTCTTTGAAGTAGGTAAGGATATTCTTTCACAGTCGGGTGCGGTAACGGATCTTCTCAACATCGTTCCTTCTGTTAGTGTGAGTCCGGGTGGGGAAATCAGCTTACGGGGAAATTCTAATGTATTGGTATTAATTGACGGCCGCCGGACCGGACTGACTCAGAGCAGTGCTTTGGAGCAGGTACCTGCAGATCAGGTAGAGCGTGTGGAGGTAATCACCAACCCTTCTTCCAGATTCGATGCAGGTGGCTCTGCAGGGATTATCAATATCATACTTAAAAAAAATAAAAAGGCTGGATTCAGTGGACAGCTGCGTCTGGTGGGTGGTATTCCCAATGAAACCCGTATCAGTCCCAGCCTGAATTATAAATCAGATAAACTGAATCTGTTTGCTACCTATGGCATTAGGCTGTCAGATTATGTAGGTCTGTATACGATGAAACAGTCCACTGGACTTTCAGGAACACCGGTTGATCTGAACCGGAGGCAGGATGAGAACCGGCATGATGATGCCAAATTACTTTATTTTGGAGCAGATTTTAAGATTAATGATCATAATACCATTACCGCAGCTTTCCTGAGAAATTCAACTCATGATCACGACAAGACCCGGCTTAATTATTTATATTCAAATAAAAGCAATGTTATGGATAGTAGCCTTTCCAGAAAGGGTGAATCATGGGAAAAACGCAGCTATAACCAGTTCGAATTCAATTATACCAAAAACTTTGCTAAAGCAGGAAAGAAGCTGACCGTAGACATGCAGTATGATTTCTGGGATAGTGACAAAGACTGGAACTTATCAACCCGCAAAGTGTTTCCATCTGCTGTAGATTTACCTGTGATCAAAACAAGTTCAATGGGTGCAAGTAAAGATTTTATGATTAAAACAGATATGGTGCAGCCACTGGACAGTATTTCCACCCTGGAATTCGGTTTGAAATTGGAAGACCGGAGAGTAAGCAGCGACTTTATCGCGGAACAGCAGAATTCAGCCGGCTGGGAGATTATTGATCAGATTGATAACCATCTGTTATATAAAGAATTGATTGGAAGTGCTTACGTGCAGTTTTCCGGAAAAACCGGAGCTTTAAGTTATCAGGCCGGTGTACGCGGCGAGCTTACCCATATTGGTATCGAAGACCGTGCGGGCAGTTATACCAATGAGAAAAATTATAACCGTCTGTTTCCAACATTAAATGTAAGCTATCGTTTCAATGAGCAGGCGACTTTACAGGGAAGCTACAGCAAAAGAATCAACAGACCAAGGCTGAATATGATTTATCCTTTTAATGAACTGACTGATCTGACCAGCCGTTATGTGGGCAATCCAGATCTTAACCCATCTTACGCCAATGTCTTTGAATTTGCTTTTCTTAAAAACTGGAAGATCCTTACTTTTAATCCATCCCTCTATTATCAGCGGAATACCGGAGTGATGGAAGATTATACATTCCGGAACCCGGAGGGGCTGTTTATCACGATGCCGGTTAATATCAACAGGGAAACCCGTTACGGTCTTGAGCTGTCTGTGCTTTATAATCCTGTCAAATGGCTGCAGGTTAATACAGAGCTTAATCTGTTTCATTATGCCGAACAGGGCAGTTATAAAGATCAAAACTTCGACTATTCCGGGAATACCTTAACCGCCCGCGTAAGTGCCCAGCTGAAATTGAAGAATAAACTTGCTTTTCAGACGCTTTATAATTTCAGAGGAGCCAATGCTACAGCCCAGACGCATACAGATGCTCTTCACAGCATCGATTTTGGACTCAGTAAAACTTTTTTAAGAGACAAGGCAACGATTATGTTTGATATAAGCAATTTGTTTGGATTAAGAAAATCGATCAGCAAAACTGCAGGAGCAGATTACGAAATCAGCCAGACCAGTATTCCCAATGCTGCCCGCTATCGGTTAACGCTGGTTTACAGATTTAACCAAAAAGACAATCAGACAGTACGACAGGCTAAAAGTGGGAACAGGGATTGATCTTAAATCATCTGTTGCATGATTAATCCCAACGGATAAAAAAATAATTCTATAATCTTCTTATTCTCATAACGGTGCTTTCGGGTAACGTTATTTTTTTGTGAAGTTTTATAGAACTTTACGATTGTTTTTTCTAAATTCTGAATTTGCAGATTCTTTTTACCGGATCAGCAAACCTGTTTTTTGTAGATTTCATACACTTTTACAGGAGTGTTATATTTTTGTAATATAGGGTAAATAATTCTCTTATTATTGATTTATTTTATTTTTATTTCTATATTTGCTTTAAATTATCAATTATAAACGTTTATAATTGAAGCTTATAGGCTGTACCGTCTCATTTTCGATAATAAAAATATAATCTACATTTTTTAATGTTATTTAAATTAATAATAATTAATTGTTAATAATTAATTATTAAATTTTATTTATGATTAGAAATGTAATATAAATTTATTATTTTTATTCCCTAATAATTGATAAATGCTCTTTATACCGAAAGGTTACGAGTTGTGTTATATAATTTCCCAGTTATTATCTCAATACCATGAATGTAATGAAAAACTTAACCATTATTGGTGTAACGCCTTTTGAAAAGCCGGATGTTAATCTTATGCTGAAATTGCATGAGGCAGGTGCGTTTCCCGTCTTAAGCCTAGGACATGATTCAAAAGCAGCTCAGGAAGCGCTGAATCAAATGAACGAGACAGATATACCGTCTTATGGAATTTATCTGCCGAACGACAACTTTATATCCCTTCAGATCCCGGAAAACGTCAGGCTGGCCATCCTTCCGTCCGGTATTTTAATGAACCTTATTCCGGATCTTCCCGTTATTTATCAGGTGACCAGTTTAGATGAAGCCAGGTTGGCCGAACAGTCTGGAGCCGAAGGGATTATTATCAAAGGCAATGAAGCAGGTGGCCTCGTAGGCTATGAGTCTACATTTGTATTATTTCAGCGTATCATCAAAGAAATTAATTCTGTTCCCGTTTGGATACATGGAGGAGTAGGGATTCATACGGCCGCTGCTGCCAAAGCACTGGGAGCAGCAGGTGTTGTACTGGATAGCCAGCTTGCTCTGTTCCCGGAGAGTTCCGTTCCACAGGAAATCAAGGACCTTTGCTCAAAGCTCAACGGTACCGAAACCAAAATAATAACCAATCATCGCGTATTGGTGAGGCCAAATTCACCTGCGTTACAGGACAATATCACTCCTGAAGAGCTCAGAGAATATTTTACAGGCTTTGATCTGTATAAAAATTATATTCCTATGGGCCAGGATATTTCGTTAGCAACAGATCTGTATGAAAATTTCAAAAATCTGAAAAAAATGATTTTCGGATTTAAAGAAGCGATGTATGGACATCTGAAGCAGGCTAAAGCCCTTCAGGTAATTAGCGAGAATAATACAATGGCTAAACAGCTGGGCTTGCGTTATCCTATTGCTCAGGGACCAATGACCCGCGTCAGTGACGTACCTCTATTTGCCAATGCAGTTGCAGATGCAGGTGCCCTGCCTTTTGTGGCTTTGTCGCTACTTAAGGGAGAACAGGCAAAATCTTTAGTGATGGATACTAAAAGACTGGCTGGTGAAAAAACATGGGGCGTAGGTATCCTTGGATTTGCCCCTCAGGAATTGAGAGATGAACAGACTTCATACATATTAGAAGCTAAGCCTCCTGTGGTTCTTATTGCCGGAGGAAGACCTGCTCAGGCTAAGGTATTTGAAAAGGCGGGAATAACAACCTTTTTGCATGTTCCTTCCCCTGCATTACTGGATATTTTCTTAAAAGAAGGTGCTACCAATTTCATTTTTGAAGGCCGTGAATGCGGTGGCCACGTAGGCCCGCTTTCCAGCATGGTTCTTTGGGAAAAACAGATTGAACGCATCTTAAAAGAAGAACACCCGGAAAAGATCAGCGTATTTTTTGCAGGCGGAATTCACAATGCATTTTCAACAGCATTCGTTTCTGTCATGGCGGCTCCGTTAGCAGCCAGAGGCGTAAAAGTTGGAGTATTAATCGGAACTGCCTATCTGTATACTGAAGAAGCCGTACGAACGGGAGCTATCCAGGAAGAATTTCAGGTACAGGCCATGCAGGCCAAAGACACGGTTTTATTGGAGACTGCACCCGGACACGAGACACGTTGCTTAAATACAGCATTTGCCCAGCATTTCAGTAAAGAGAAGATAAAGCTTCTGGCAGCCGGAACCGATAAAAAAGAAGTCTGGGAACAGCTTGAAAAATTGAATGTGGGAAGGCTTAGGATTGCTGCAAAAGGAATCGACCGTCAGGGCGATAAACTGGTGAATATTCCTAAAAATGAGCAGCTGGATCTGGGCATGTACATGATTGGCCAGGTAGCCACGATGCAAAACCGCGTGATTTCCCTTGCATCACTACATCAGAACGTAAGTATTGATAATTATAAATATATTGAAGAGGCCGCTTTACCGGAACAGCCGATATCCACAGAAAAGCCTTTGGATGTAGCGATTGTCGGGATGGAATGTATTTTCCCGGGCGCTAAAAACCTTGAAGAATACTGGCGAAACATCATCCTGGGCAGAGACAGTGTTACAGAAGTTCCTGATGAACGCTGGAACAAAGAACTGTATTACCATCCGGATTCAGACGGGCCGGATGTATCGCACTCTAAGTGGGGCGGATTTATCCCGAAAATAGATTTCGATCCTTTGGCATTCGGGATTCCTCCTCAGTCACTTGCTGCTATTGAGCCAACACAGCTGTTGACCTTATTGGTCGCCAAACGCGCCATGGAAGATGCAGGTTATGGAGAAAAACACATCAACAGAGAAAATATTTCTGTCATTATCGGCGCTGAAGGCGGGAATGACCTCGCTAACAGCTATAGTTTCAGAGGATACTATAAACAGGTTTTCGGAGAACTTCATGAAGAGGTGAAGCAGGCATTTCCACATACGACGGAAGATTCATTCCCGGGTATTCTGGCGAATGTAATTGCAGGTAGGATTACCAACCGTCTGGATCTTGGGGGAAGAAATTTCACCGTAGATGCGGCGTGTGCTTCTTCTTTGGCTGCTATTGATCTGGCCTGTCAGGAACTTGTATTAGGGAAATCCGATATGGTTCTTGCCGGTGGAGCAGATTTGCACAACGGGATCAATGATTATCTGATGTTTTCCAGTACCCACGCACTTTCCAGAAAAGGAAGATGTGCGACATTTGATGGTGATGCTGACGGAATTGCCCTTGGAGAAGGAGTTGCAATACTAGTTTTAAAAAGATATGAAGATGCCGTTCGTGATGGTGACCGTATTTATTCTGTGATCAAAGGAGTAGGAGGATCCAGTGATGGAAAAGCGCTGGGTCTTACGGCCCCGAGAAAAATAGGACAGGTACGTGCTTTAGAACGTGCTTATTCCCAAGCAGGGATTAGTCCTGCGGCAGTTGGTTTAGTGGAAGCTCACGGAACAGGAACTGTAGTTGGAGATAAAACTGAATTGAGTGCACTGACGAATTTATTCAGCCGCTCAGGAGCGATACCGGGACAGACTCATTTAGGCTCCGTGAAAACGCAGATCGGGCATACCAAATGTGCGGCCGGATTAGCCGGACTCATCAAAGCTTCACTGGCAGTATATCACGGTGTAAAACCACCGACACTTCACTTACAGCAGCCTAATGCTTATTATAATGCCCAAACCAGTCCTTTTGCTTTTTATGCAGAAAGTGGATTGTGGAGTGAGAAGAACCGTTATGCCGGAATCAGCGCTTTCGGATTCGGAGGAACCAATTTCCATACAGTTATTGCCAATCATCCTAAAGAAGATGATTCTGCGGTATTGCAATCGTGGCCGTCAGAATTATTTGTATTCCGTGGGGAAACGTATGAGGATGCGAAAATTCAATTGGCACAGATCAAATCTTTATTAGAAATTAACGGTGATATTCCGCTAAAAGATATGGCTTACAGCTTAGCGGTGGACTCAGAAAAGCCAATCCAGCTAAGCATTGTTGCTGATACTGCTGAACATTTGATGATGAATATCGAGCTGGCTTTATCCGGCATTGAAAGCAAAGACACTTTTACAGTAAATAAACGCGATGGTAAAGTAGCATTCCTTTTCCCTGGACAGGGCAGCCAGAGAATCAATATGGCCCGCGATCTGTTCGTAGCTTTTCCGGCCATGCGTAACCTGATTGACGGATATCCTGAATTGGAAAAAGTAGTTTTCCCTTCGTCAACGTTTGATGAAACTGCCTTAAAACAACAAAAAGAAACCATTAAAGATACCCGCCTGGCACAACCTATTTTGGGAATGGTAGATCTTGCTTTGGCTCAATTCCTGAAATCACTGGATATCGTTCCGGATATGGTAGCAGGTCATAGCTATGGTGAATTACCCGCTTTATGCTTTGCCGGTGTTTTTGAAGAAGAAAAACTGGTTGACCTAAGTATTCAAAGAGCCCACGCCATTCTGAATTCAGTAGAAGGCGGAGATCCGGGTACCATGATTGCGGTAAGCGCAACAAGAGAACAGTTACAGCCGGTATTGGACAAGACGGAAGGCTGCTATCCGGTTAATTATAATGCTCCGACTCAATGCGTGGTGGCAGGAAGTACGTCGGCCATCAATAAATTAATGGAAACCCTAAAACAGGAGCGTATTTCTGCTAAGAAATTAGAAGTTGCGTGTGCATTCCACAGCCCATTATTGGCTAAATCCAAAGGCTTATATGATGAGGTTTTAAAAGACATTCCTTTCCATGAAATGCAGATTCCGGTTTGGTCGAATACAACTGCGGAAATCTATCCAAAAAGTCCATCGGAAATCAAAAAAAGACTGACGGATCATTTGGTGCAGCCGGTAAGATTTGTAGAAGAAATTCAGGCGATGTATGAAGACGGAGCCAGAATATTCATTGAAGTAGGACCTGGAAAAGTTCTTTCCGGACTGACTAAATCCTGCCTGGAGAAAGATCAGCTGACGCTTTACGTAGAAGACAGCAACCGTAATAAACTGAGCCATCTTCTTGCCATGCTGGCACAATATCTGGGAACAGGCCGAAGCTTCAGCATTGAAAAACTTTTCGAAGGGCGCAATGCCAGACTGATTCAGATGGACCAGCCTGAACTGTATAAGAAAAATCCGGCCATCTGGCGTGTGAACGGACAGACGGCACATCCAACCACAGGTAATCTACCGGCTAATGGTGCATTACCGATATTAAATCCTATTCCAATGAACAATTTTACCAATAATCAACCAGCTCCAATAGCAGAATCTCAGCCTTTCGCTGAACGCATGCTTTACGAATATTTAGATACCATGAAACAGCTGATCCAGGCACAGCGTGATGTAATGCTTTCCTTCCTGGGACAGAATCCACAGATCAATCCTGCTCCTGTTTATGCTGCGCCGGTACAGGCCCCTGTGAACGACCGTTTGGTGACGATTCCTGCACAGTCGGTCAATGTAGAAAAGCAGCCTGCTGTTGTAGTAAAACAGGCTGCGGCAAAAGATATTAAAACCTTGTTATTACAGGTGGTTAGTGATAAAACAGGTTATCCTCAAGAAATGCTGGGCATGGAAATGGACCTGGAAGCTGATTTGAGTATTGACTCTATCAAAAGGGTGGAAATCATTGGAACACTTCGCAGTGAGCTGGGAGCGCTTACATCAGGTAATGCCGATGAAGATACGGTCATGGAAAAATTAGCATCGATCAAAACGTTAAGCGGTCTGGTTTCCTGGTTGACGGAATTGACAGGAACTCCGGCAGCTGCTCCTGAAAAAAACGGAACTGCAGTAACACCGGCAGCAGAAGTACAAAGTAAATCTGCATTCTCTCTTGAAGAACTTCAAAATGTCATTTTGGATATCGTCAGTGAAAAAACAGGTTATCCGAAAGAAATGTTGGGATTGGATCTTGACCTTGAAGCTGATCTGAGCATTGACTCTATTAAAAGAATGGAAATTATCGGAGACCTTAAAACCAAAATCGGTTTCGGTCAGGATATGGACCAGGCCGACGATCTGATGGAAAAACTGGCGGCCATTAAAACATTAAAAGGACTGGCTTCATGGATCAGCGAGATGAGTGGAAACACCGATGCTGAACCGGTGCAGAACTTATTGTCACGCCTTCGCTTTGATCTGACTCCAACCGATGTTTCTACAGAACAGAATACAGACATCATCAAGGGAAAATGTTTTGCGATCACTCAGGACAACAGTCCGCAGACGATGGCGATCAAAAATGCTTTAGAAAAACATGGCGCTGTTGCAGAATTGGTGGATACGGAAAGAGATCTTAAAGATTTTGACGGACTGATCATTTTGGATCTGTTCTCGTCAACCGTAAAACACAGCATCATTGATCATGTGGACCAGATCAAGAAACTGGATCTTGACAAGGCCAAATGGGTGTATCTGATTTCAGACATTCCTGCCCATATTCAGGAACTGACTGATACCCGTCTTTTACGTCATTACAAAGGCTATCCCGGACTTTTCAAAAGTTTGGCAAGAGAATTTGAACAAACTTCATGCAGGCTGATCAGTCTGAGCACGCCACAGGAAGTGGATCAGATTACGGAAATCACGTTAAAAGAAATATTAACCACAGATAAACCTTCCGAAGTCGTTTACAAACATGACCAAAGGCATAAAATAGAGATCATTCCTTCTCCATTGTCGACAAGTCTGGAAGAGGCTCATATCCAACTGGATCAGGAATCTGTTGTCCTGGTACTTGGCGGAGGACAGGGAATCACTTCCGAACTGGTGAAGCATATGTCCGAAGCATATCCCTGCACCTATATCCTTGTCGGAAGATCAGCAGATCCGAGAGATGCCGCCGCCGGATTGAAAGAAGTGGAAGCCATGACAACCAAGGAAGAAATAAGAAGCTATCTTATTAAAACCGGAACATTCACTTCTCCTGCCGAAATAGAAAAAGAGACCGTAAGAATTTTCAAAAACAATCAGATTCTGCGTACCATCCGTGATATGGAACAATTGGGAAATAAGGTGGTATACCAATCCTTAGACCTTTGTGATGAAGAAGGATTATCAGATCTGATCAAAAATATTTACAAGAAATACAGCCGTTTAGACGGAGTGATCCATGGGGCAGGTCTTTTGGAAGATAAACTGTTCAGACAGAAGACCTCCAGCTCATTTGAACGGGTCTTTGATACCAAAGTGAAACCACTTCGAGTATTGGCAGAACAGCTTCGTGCTGATTGTCAGTTTGTGGTATTGTTTTCAAGCATCGCTTCAGTATACGGAAATAAAGGCCAGACCGATTATGCGGCGGCCAACTCCGTACTGGATGATTATGCGAAAGCATTAAACAAAAAATTAAAAGGAAAAGTAATTTCCATCAACTGGGGCCCGTGGAAAGGAGCCGGAATGGTTTCATCGTCTCTCGAAACAGAATATGAACGCCGCGGTATCTCTTTAATTCCATTGGACCAGGGGAAAGAAATTTTTCTTAACGAGATCAAATACGGAACCGAAAGTCAGGTACTGATCATGTCCGGAAACAACTGGTAACCCTCTGTATACAATAACTATGAAAAAAACAGATGTTGCTGTTATTGGCCTGTCCTGTGTCTTTCCCGGGGCACAGGATGCCCAAACTTTTTGGCAGAATATTGTCAATAAGGTAGATTCCACCCAACCGGCTCCTGCGGACAGGATTGATCCTGTACACTTCAGTGATGCGACCAGTCCTGTCGACAGATTTTACTGTCAACGCGGTGGATTTATTTCAGATTATGAATTTGATCCGACAGCTTTTGGAATTCTTCCGTTAGCAGTAGAAGGTACCGAGCCAGATCATTTATTAACCCTCGATCTGGTGCAGAAAGCCCTGGAAGATGCCGGTGTATTTCAAAAGGGAACATCTCTTGAAAAAACAGGAATCATCATTGGTAAAGGAAATTATACCGGTCCCGGCGCAACGCGTGCCATAGAAATCGTTCGCACTGGAGAACAGATTTCTTCGCTGTTGCAGGAATTGCTTCCTCAGGTAACTTCGGCAGATATCGAAAAGGTGAAACATGCTTTCCAGGAGCGAAAAGGCCGCTTCGCCGCAGATACAGCCATGGGACTGATTCCCAATCTGGTTGCCTCTTTAGTGGCAAATAGGTTCAATCTGGGAGGTGCTGCATTCACAGTAGATGCTGCCTGTGCCAGTGCCCTGATTGCGGTAGATCACGCCGTTCAGGAACTCAACCGTGGCCGTTGTGATATGGTCATCGCGGGAGGTGTGCATACCGGACAGAATGCTGCTTTCTGGAGCATTTTTGCCCAGTTGGGAGCCCTGTCACATCAGCAGCAGATCAAGCCGTTCAGTACAGATGCAGACGGATTATTGATTGGCGAAGGCTGTGGTTTCGTCGTGTTAAAACGATTGGAAGACGCCATTCGTGAGCAGGATAAGATTTATGCAGTGATCAAAGGCGTTGGTGTAAGCAGCGATGGGAATGGAACCAGCGTGATGAGCCCATCCGTTAAAGGTCAGCTTAAAGCTTTGCAACAGGCCTGGATCAATGCAGATCTGGACGAAAAACAGATCGGTTATCTGGAAGCTCATGGCACAGGAACACCACTTGGAGATAAAACAGAACTTCAAACCCTGGCTCAGTTTTTCACTAAAGAAGAAACAACCCAGGCTGCAGGAATAGGATCCGTTAAATCCAATATTGGACATGCCATGCCGGCTGCCGGAATCGCTGGTTTGATCAAGACCTGTCTGGCACTTCATCATGATACTTTACCACCTACCTTATATTGCGAAAATCCAATCGCAGATATGGAGCAGACCCGTTTTGCTCCGGTACAGGACCCGAAAAGCTGGTCGAAAACAGGCTTGCCGAAAGTAGCGGCAGTCAATGCCTTCGGATTTGGAGGAATCAATGCACATGTTGTTTTGGAAGGCTATGATATGCCGAAAAAAGACCGTGTTTTAGTATTGGCAAGACCTACCCATGCAGAATTGCTTTCAGCTTTAAAAAACAACGACAACAGAGTAGGAGAAGGGGATTACCGGATTGCTTTATTCGACCCGACCCCTGAAAGAATAGAAAAAGCCACTAAAATTGTAGCTAAAGATAATCCATGGCGTAACAAACAGGATATCTGGTACACCAACACCCCTTTACTGAAAGATGGAGGCAAAATCGCTTTCGTATTTCCGGGGCTGGATGGCCTTGCGAAGGGTGAAGTGGACAGCGTAAGCCGTTATTTTGGATTAACAGAACCTATCGAAACGGAAGGGGAAGGTTTACTAAGCGATGCATTGAGAATTTTCAATAAATGCAGCATCCTGGATAACGCCCTGAAAAAACTGGGAATTGTTCCCGCTATGAATGCCGGGCACAGCCTGGGAGAATGGCTGGCAGGATATTCCTCAGAACTGGCAGAAGTGAATTCTGTGAAAGCTTTGATTGATGTTCTGAATCCGGAAACCTTTGAATTAAAAGACTCCAGATTCATTGCCATCGGAGCGGGGATTGATGCGGTGAAGCCTTTTATCGATGCGATTCCCAATCTTTATATTTCCAATGACAACTGTCCCAATCAGGTGATCCTTTGTGGCAGTAATGCAGCCTTGGATGAATTGGTCCCATTGTTAAAATCAAAACAGATCTTTCATCAGATTCTGCCTTTCCAGTCCGGTTTTCATTCACCGTTTATCGCTGATAAACTGGATGTCATCTTAGCAGGAATGGAAAAAGCACAGTTTCAACAGACGAAAATCCCGTTGTGGTCTGCAACGACTTTAGAACCGTATCCTGCCGATCAGGATGCGATCCGAAAACTAAGTGCCGAGCATTTGGTACAGCCGGTCCGTTTCCGTGAACTGACGGATAAGCTGTATGAAGAAGGCGCAAAATTCTTTATTCAGATTGGTACCGGAGGACTGATCGGGTTTATTGATGATACTTTGAAAGGAAAACCATTCAGTACGATTGCTTCCAGCGTGGCCACAAGATCTGCACTGGCTCAGCTGCAGCGTGTGGTAGCCGCATTATTTGTGGAAGGTAAAACCGTGGCATTGGACTTTTTAGAAATACAAAACTCACCTAAAAAATCATCAGGAAAGGGAATCAAATTACAGCTGGGTTCACCGATCATCCGTGATTTTAAAGAAATTAAAAATCTGGCTCAGTCTTTTGAAATACCAAAGCTAAATACCATTTCTGCCACGGTAGCTAAGACCGGTCATCCTCTTGTTCAGGCTTTCCAGGAAAATATTAGCGATATGATCCGGATGCAGGAAGAAGTACTGACACTGTTTCAAAACCGCCCGGAAATTACAATCCCAAGACCTGTGGTTTCTAGAGCACCTGTCAGTAAGAATTTCTCGAAGCTTTTGCATGTTACTTTAGATACGCATCCTTACCTTATCGATCACAGTTTATTGAGACAGCCGAAAGGATGGACCAATGTCTCTGATATGGAACCGGTAATCCCGATGACCATGATTTTTGAGCAGTTAGCAGAAATAGCACAGGCCGAAATACCGGGAACCCGCGTTCATAAAATTATGAACGTGAGCGTGTTTCAATGGATGAATGTCGCCAAACCTTTTGAAAAAACAGTCAAAGGAGAATGGCGCTCACCCAACCATGCCTACCTTGATATTGAGAACTTTGCCAATGCAGAAGTCCTGCTGGCTTCCTCTGCACCTGCTGTTCCGGCCTTTAACCTATCGATCGGGGATCTTCTGCCTATTGAAAGAACCCCTGAAGAGATTTATGACAAACATATGTTCCATGGAGAACTCTACCAGGGAATTACAGAGATTTCAGCGGTAGGAACGAAGGGAATTATAGGAAAAATAAAAGGAAACGGAGGAAAAGGTTCACTGCTT
Organism: Chryseobacterium sp. UF-81; assembly: GCF_058245105.1. NCBI lineage: Bacteria > Pseudomonadati > Bacteroidota > Flavobacteriia > Flavobacteriales > Weeksellaceae > Chryseobacterium > Chryseobacterium sp. UF-81. The sequence goes on from NZ_JBSIBX010000001.1 coordinate 414,601, forward strand.
GATAATGCCGGGCAATTATTCGGGTTGTGGCTGCAGCTTACCCTGACCAAAGACCGTATCGCTTTCCCCGTGAAAATCAGAGATATCGAATTCTTTGGTGCTATGGAAGACCAGGATGGCCTTTTTGAATGCACCTGCATCCTTACTGAACTCAATGAAGAATTTGCCATTGCCGATATTATCCTGAAAAGAGACGGAAAAGTATGGTGTGCGATTACAGGATGGCAAAACCGCCGACTGGAGATCGATGAACCGCTGTGGAATGTTTCCATGTCGCCTTTGCACAACCGTCTTTCGGAGGAAATAGCTCCTGAAGTATTTTTCTTTCATCAGGCGTATACCAGAGTGGCTTCGTGGGATTTTATTCTTAAAAGATATTTCAACCAGACGGAAAAACAATATCACCAGCAGTTGTTTCCCAACAAGCGGAAAGAATGGATGGTGAGCCGCGTAGCCGTGAAAGATGCCGTTCGGAATCTTCTCCGTGAAAAGAAAAATCACCCTTGTTTCCCCATCACTTTTGAAATAGGGAAGGATGAAGCTGGAAAACCTTATCTGATAGGTGATGTCACGGAAGATATCCATATTTCTTTAGCTCATAAAGAAAAGGATGCGGTAGGTATTGCACGACAAGGCGGTCCGGTGGGAATTGACATGGAGGTCATGGAAGAACGCAGTTCCGGATTTTACGACCTGGTATTTACCGATCATGAATTAACCTTATTAAAAGACAGAGATCAGGCGGAATGGACCACCAGATTCTGGGTAGCGAAAGAAGCGTACGGAAAGTTTCTGGGATCCGGACTGAAAGGAAATCCAAAAGCCTTTGAAATCACCCATATTGAGGGAGATCATTTATGGATCAACCAAACTGAAATAAAAACTATTAAACATAAAAAATATATTATCGGATGGACACTATAAACAACACATTAAAACTGAATCACGAGGAACTGTTCACACTTTTAAAAGGTTTTATTACGGAAGTGATAGGTGCCGAATTTGTAGAGGAGATGGATATCACTCCGGACAGTTCATTCACGAAAGACCTGGAAATGGACAGCATAGAAATCGTTTCTTTTTCCGAGAAGATCAAAGCGCATTTCGGCGATCAGATTGACTTCACGGGATGGCTGTCTTCTATGGATTTAGACGAACTGATCAACCTTGACCTCCGTATGATCATCAATTATATCTACGAATGCCAATAATCAATGTAAACCATAAACAGGTTCATATTCAGGAACTCAACAAAGGGGCTGAACAGACGGTGGTATTGATCCACGGGATGTTCAGCAACCTCTCCATTTATTATTTTAATATTGCCCCGATTCTGGCAAAACATTTCCACGTGGTGATGTACGATCTGAAAAGCCACGGCATGAGCGAGCGTTTTACAGACGGCTACGATCTGGAAAGTATGTCATCCGATGTATTGGCTTTGATGGATGTTTTAAACCTTAAAAAAGTACATCTGGCCGGATACAGTTTTGGAGGATTGATCGCTTTGAAAACGGCATTGAACGCGCCGGATCGTGTCAGTCAGCTGGTCGTTATAGAAGCCCCGGATCCTCAGGACGAAAAGGCCCGTAACATCATCGATGAATACAGTAAAGAATTCCTCGAACATTATGTGGCCAATTTTACAGACACCACCAAAGTGCAGATGGGAAAAAGACAGATGGAGAAAAACCACCGGATGTATGAATTCCTGTTTGAAAAAACCAGTATCAAAGCAGATATGATCAGGGAAAAACATTTTTTGGGGGAAGCCAATTTCTCAGAACTGGATACTCCTACACTTTTGCTTTACGGATCCGAATCGAACTGTAAACCTACAGGGGAATGGCTGAAAACACAGATCAATTCATCAGAGCTGGAACTGATTCCCGGGGATCACAATGTCCCGATACAGGAGCCCGTTCAGATCGCAGAATCGATCGTTCATTTTTTATCTCAATCATTATCTAACGCATTAACACAAAATCATGGCTAAATTTGTATTTGTTGTTCCACCATTGACAGGCCATGTCAATCCAACCTTAAGCATCGGCGCAGAATTACTGCAAAGAGGACATGAAGTAGCCTGGATCAGTCTTGATAAAAATCTAGGTACAAAACTTCCGGTCGGGGGAGAATTGTTGCTCATTCAATATGACCAGACCGACGAAGAAAAAAGAGAAAGCGAGAGCTATCTCGATATTATTTCTAAAAAAGTAGTCTACGGTATCGACAGTATCAAGTTTCTTTACGATGACGTACTGATTCCCTTAAACAGACATTGCTACAATGGGATCGTTACCCTGCTGAAACAATATCAGCCCGATATGGTGATTGGCGATCATCAGTTATTCGCTGCTGCTATTGCCTCTAAAAAACTGAATCTTCCCTACAGCACCTCCGTTACCGCTCCGGCTGCCATTAAAATGATGGACGAGCTGCCTAAAGTGCATGAATGGGAAGTTAATAAAATCATTGAACTGCAGAAAGAACTGGGGGTAACGGAAAACCGTTCATTCGCTTCTTCGGATCTGTTAACTCTTGTTTTAACTTCAAAATATTTCTTTGGCGAAATGGATCTGCCGGAAAACTATCAATTTACGGGACCTGTTCTTACGGAACGCCGGATCTCCTGTGAATTTGATTGGGACAGATTGAAAAGCAGTACCAACAAAAAGATCCTGGTAAGTATCGGAACAACTTTCGATCATGATCATAAAAAAGCGTTCTTCCAAAAAGTGGTAGATGCCTTTAAAGATGAAGATCTGATCGTTGTACTGGTTTCTGATCCGCAGCTTTTTGACAGCTGGCCGGAAAACTTTATGGTCTATAATCAGGTTCCACAACTGGATCTTCTGCCTCATCTGGATGGAGTCGTTTGTCATGGTGGTCACAATACCGTTTCTGAAGCCCTTTCCAACGGTCTTCCGTTGGTGGTGATTCCGATTGCGTATGATCAGTCTCATGTGGCAGGACGCGTAGTACGCACCGGAGCAGGAGAACGTCTTAATTTTAACCGGTTCAAATCCCATCATTTGAACGAAGCAGTTCAGAAAATTTTACATCATTCAGAATATAAAGAAGCTGCTGAAAAAGTTAGTGAGTCTTTCACCGAAGCCGGAGGTACTGCCACTGCAGCCAATTTGCTTGAAAAAGCATTAATCCCAGCTACGGAAACAATAAAGCCGGGGTCTAAATTTTTATTTGTGATCCCGCCGTTTTTTGGACATATCAGCCCAACATTGAGTGTTGGTGCCAGTTTGATTGCCCGTGGTCACGAAGTAAAATGGTTTGGAATCACCCCATTGGATAGCAAACATATTCCGGAAGGAGGAAGTTATTTTTATCCTGAAGAAGATTTGAGTCCGTTTCAGGAAGAAATTCAGCGTATTTTAAAGAGACAGGATGACGGGCCCGCTTGTTCAGGACCTGAGGTCATGAAACTGGCACTCGAGGAAACCTATGTTCCGTTTGCCAAAATGATGATGCCCGGATTGGAGCGTCTCGTACAGCAGTGGAAACCGGATGTTCTGGTGAATGACTGCATCACTTTCGGAGGAGCTCTTTTTGCCCACAAACATCACATTCCATGTGTAACGACTACCCCTGTTCCCCCTGATGTAATGGGCGATACCGCAAATAACGCACCCAAAATATTTGAATGGCAGCAAAACCTGATCAAAGATCTTCAAAAAGAAGTAGGGATTAATGATGAAGGCATTTTTATCCATTCCAATAAGTTAAATCTGGTATTCACATCACAGACGTTTGCAGATTTTGAAACGGTACCTTCCCATATGAGATTTGTAGGTCCCGTAAAAGGACGTCCGAATCCGGCTCCTTTTGACTGGGAAAAACTGGAAGCATCTACGACACCAAAAATATTTGTATCACTTGGAACACTTCTAGTAGACATCCGTAAAGCATTCTTTGAAAAGGTGATTGCCGCTTTTGCAGATCAACCTGTAACGGTCATCGCGGCAACTCCGCCGGACATATTTGATGAATGGCCTTCTAATTTTATTGTAAACGGTTTTGTCCCTCAATCCGCATTGATGCCTCATATGGATGCGGTGATCTGCCACGGAGGTTTCAATACCGTTAATGATACATTCACCAACGGGTTACCGATGCTCATTACCCCTATCGCCTACGACCATTTTCATATTGCTAAATTAATCGAAAAGGCCGGTTGCGGAATTAGCATCCGGTACAAGAGATTGCGTGTTGAGTCTCTTCGTGAAACCGTTTTTGAACTGCTGGAAAATCCTGCCTACAGAAACGCAGCAAAGGAGGTGCAGACGAATTTATTGAATGCAGGCGGTAATGACCGGGCGGTAGAGCTTCTGGAAGATTTTGTACAGCAACATCGTTCAACATTAGTTACGATATAAGCCTATGAGACGAAAATTGTTATTTGGCGAGCGTATGCTTTTAGGAGACGGAACAGAACCATTCAATGCAGTAATTCCGTTTCGGCTGCGTGGTACTTTTCAAGAAGAAAATATCCAAAATGCCCTGAATCAGCTTCAGGGTAAACATCCCTGGCTGAGAGCGCTCATCAGTTATGATGAAGATGATATTCCCTGGTTTGAAGTGTTGGAAACATATCCGCAAATCCCGATACGGATCGTTTCCAGAAAAGGGGAAGATGACTGGCAGGAAGAGTCTAGAAGGGAGTGGCAGACTTTATTTGATTTTGGACAACAACCCCTTCTCCGGTTTATCTGGATCAAAGGTGAAGAGGTTTCAGATATGCTTTTTTCTTTTCATCACTGTTTATGTGATGGGGGTTCTGCGATGGCTTTTCTATATGAATTTTTAACAATTTTGGACAATCCATCGGCTGAAATCGGGATAGAACATCCTATTCTTGGAATTCATGATGTGGTCCCGGAAGCGATTCTCACAAGCCGCTACCAAAAGTTGAAAGCGAAGGTCATCAGCAGGGTGGCGGCAACGGCTATCAAATGTATTCCTGTCAGTAAGAAAGCAGTTGAACGGCAAAATGATTACCTGATCCACTGGAAATTTGACAAAGAGATGAGTAAGGAACTGATTTCCTATTGCAAGTCACAGGAGGTTACTGTCAATACATTTTTAAGCGCTGTGCTGCTTCATGCATTTAAAAAGGTAAGGGGAGAGGCGGCTTTTAATAAAGTTTCCTGTCCAGTAGATATCAGGCGTTTTGCTCCACAGATCAAGGACGATCATATCTTCGCTTTCGGTTTGATGATTGTGGTTTCATCTGACGATAAGATGAGTTTTTCAGATAATTTGTGGATGATGCAGGAGTCTGTAGAAAAGAAAACCTCCAAACTGAATCCCTACATTACCATGATGGTGATGGAGTCTGCTCATGATGCCTTGAAAAATTTCACCAAGCTTTTAAAGCATGGGAAATCTTCCAACGACTGTATGTTTTCCAATTTAGGACGCATTCAGATTCCCCATCAGTACAAAGAATTTACACTGGAAACCATTTTCAGTCCTTCTGTGATCGGGCCATTGGGTAATACCACGACGATGGTAACGTCAACATTCAGAGGGGAAATGGATTTTTCATTTGTAGGAAGCGAAGGATATTTACCGTATGCTGAAGCCTTAGCTATTCGTGATGAGGTGATTCATACGGTGAAATTACAATTAGACCCTATAGCAGTATTATGATCAGGCGAAATTTAATGATGGTGGAACGGATCATGTATGTTGATCCTGAAACCCCTGTCAATTGTGTATTTACGGCAAAAATCAAGGGAAATATCCCTGAGGAGAACTTTAAGGCTGCTTTAGAAAAAATCCAGCAAAAACATCCTTTGCTGAGAACAAGGATTGATAACAGCAGTGAAAAGTACCCGTTTTTCATAGAAGAAAAAGAAATGGAACCTATTCCGCTCCGTATTGTTGAGCGGAAAACAGATGAAGACTGGCTGCAGGAATCCGAAGCTGAGTGGTTCAGGCTGTTTAAAGATGAAAAAAAGCCACTGGCCCAATTGGTCTGGGTTAAAGGACAGGATGTATCGGAAATTCTCTGGGTACTGCCTCACTGCATCTGCGACGGAACTTCCCTTGTTACCATGATGACCGAGCTTCTTGCTTTACTGGATGATCCTGCTCTGGAGCTGCAGCCTTATGAGGTATTCAGCTCTGTAGATGATTTTCTGCCTTTGGATTTCAGCATGAAAAAAAAGAAGCGTAAAGCCCGTTTTTACCTCATGATGGCCCGACTTTTTTTTCTTATGCAGCGAAAAAGTAAGATAAGAAACCTCGGAAAAAATTACGCGGTCCATTGGAAGTTGAATTCAGATACAACTGCGCAGATAATGGAAAAGTCCAAAGCTCATGGTGTTTCTGTACATGCTTTGCTCTGTTCTTCATTTATGCAGGCTTTTCAGGAGATTCAGGGAAAGCAGGCAAAAGGTAAGGTGATCAGCCCGGTAGATGTGCGCCATTTTATTCCGGAGATCAGGCAGGATCATGTATTTGCTTTCGCGCCAACCGTTGAATTGTCATTAAAAAAAGGAAACACGGATGTCCTGGACAACGCCAGACAGATCAAAAAAGATCTTGTAGAAAAAATAGAAAAAATGGAGGCCAGAGAGCTTCTGTGGATGGGTGAGCAGATGCATCCGGTCGCTGAACGTATGGTTTCCATGATGAAATCCAGTAAAGGCGGGCATGATGTAACACTTTCCAATATGGGAAGAATCAATATCCCAAGCGATTATAAACATTTTAAAGTGGAAACGGTCTTCAGCCCGACGGTTGCTTTTCCTTGGCTGAATTCGAATACTTTGGTTGCAACAACGTATAGCCAGCAAATGGATTTCACGTTGATGTCCAATGAGGATTTCCTGCCCAAAGAAGAAGCCGTTACCATTAAAAATAAAGCCATTGAACTTCTGACCTCGTCGCTATGAAATTTAAACTGAAGCCGCCACCCCCTAAAAAACTCAAAAAAACCACGTTGAAACGCTTTTTAATCAGGCGGACGATTTACTATGTCCTTCCGAATGTGTTTTTCAATTTCATTATTGCTTACGCCAGCTTTCAGGAATTGGGTTACACACACTTCTTTTCCGGAACCCAAAATCTGGCACGGCTGACCCTGCCTATGGCCATATTCTTACCGGTAGTGCTCACCATTGATATCATCAACAGAGTGATCATTGCTTCCGAACAGGGTGCGATTGAATTTACCGTAGATGAACAGCTGAATAAAAAGAAACTCATGATCAAGCTGAGTATTTTGCACGGACTTATTACCGGATTACTGGTATTGTCTGTATTACTTTTTGCACAGTACGGTTTTTCAAAATATTATAAGCTGGATGCTACGGCGATGGCAGTGCTTGTAGGCGTGCTGGCAGGAGTACTGTCTGTCATTTTTGTGTATGTGCCGGTAAGAAGATTGAAAAGATATCTATGCCGGTCTGTGGTAGCTTCATAGCGGACTCTATTAATTTTACTTAACCAAAAAACGATAACTATGGAAATTGACAAAATCAGAGATCACATTGTGCAGAAACTAAACAATGATTATCATGTATGGAGCAGTGTATTGAATAATACACAGCCCGAAAATTATGTTTGTGACCATTGGAAAGTAGATATTAATCCAACGGATATTGGGGTAGATATTCCTAACAGAACTTTTTCAGTAAATGACGGTTTCTTTTCTTTTGACGTAACAGTGGAGTCAGGTAAAGATGATCGGGAGATATCCTATAATAAAGCCTTTACGGCAAAAGGTACTTTTCAGTTTGAAAATCCGGATCATATTAAAATAGAGGGAATAGACGTTGATATTGAAATAGATATTTTTTAGGCAAAATGTGTTTGATTGTGAAAGAATAATAATTACCTGTTTTTATAATTTTTTTGTGTCTTACAAGAATTGATATAGGCCTGCTTTATTAAATAAACAGCAGTTCATGGCATGATACTGGCCCTACAATGACACCCAATGAATAATTTAATCATAAAGTATTTTTTTTGACAAATTTGCTATTGTTTTGTGTTCTCTCGCTAAAAACGGAAGATGGAAAAGGAAGAAAAATGGTTCAAAAAACAAAAATTGTCATGTTTTAAATGATCATTAAATCTTTTTTATTCTCCTGAAAGCTCATTAATGCTGTCATATCAGCATGTTACGGTGATAAATATCAATCAGATGTGAGATAAATTTGAATCATGTCATATTTTTTATTATTTTCATTATCAGAAACTAATGCCATTAAAACATAAAATAATTAAATGAAAACTCATGAAAATTTTCTGCCCAATCAGATAAGATGGTAAACCTGTTCGGATACTACGATTTACCAAAATTCCCATAAAGAAATAGAGCTGTTCATCTGCATACAACAGATTAGTTTATTTGATATCAACCTTTAAATTTAAATAATTTCTGATATTTTTAGTCAGGTTGGGATTGGTTATATCCCGAATTATTTTTATAAGAAGCTTATACCCGATATGCCAGGGAAATATAGATTGAATGAATTTAAAGACAGATAATTCATCAACGGAATGTGTATGCTTAAATTTTTATAGGGCCTATTTATCATTTTAGGCCCAACGACACCCATATTGTACCTATTATGTAAAACTAAAATAACTATAAAACCATGAACACACTTGAACTATTAAACAAAAAATTTAATTATCCGTTTCCGACATTAAAGAATCCCCATGCAGATAAAATGCAGGAAATAACTGAAAATCAGTGGATAGACGGGGAATACCTGTGGCTTTATGAGCAAAATCCTGATCTTCGGAAAAAATACAAAAAAACCAAAACGGCACACATTGCTGCTCAGTGGTTTCCTACCGCATCACTTGAACGTTTTAGACCCATCTGCAGGCTGATGCTGTGGACGCTGTACAATGATGATCTTTATGAAGAAAGTGTATCCGGTGATATTAAAAAAATACATCTCCAGTCGGTTGCCGTGCTTAATGGCGAAATAAGCGCTGCAGAAGCAACAATACCACTGGGAGCTATGCTGGCTTCATTAAGGCAGGAGCTGCTGCAGTTTATCCCACAGGAATCAATCGTGCGGTTTACAAGGATGATCAGCCGGTACTTTACCGGACTGGAAACTGAACTTCAATACAAGGAGAAAAAAATATTTCCAACCATAGAAGAATGTATTGCTTTAAGGGAAGATTCTATCTGTCTTTATCCTTTTCTGCAGCTTACAGAGGTAGAAACAGGAATCATTCTGCCACAGGAAATACACGAGCATCCGGTCATCCGCCGCCTGCAGACTCTGGCCTGCCATCTGGTAACTTATTTCAACGAAGTACAGTCCGTAGTGAAAGATGAAGCGACCGGCAGTGTTTATTACAATATTGTTAAAGTGATCCAGAACGAACGACAAATCTCTCTGGAGGAGGCTTGTCTTGAAGATCTGCGTCTTCACAATGAGGATCTTAAAGAATTTGTGGCTTTACAGACTTCTTTACCTGACTTCGGTATCTGGCAGGACGCCGTTGTCAATTGGGTTCATTATATGAGCATGGTATTGAGCGGATGGAAGAATATATCTACAAAACTTGGCCGTTACAATGCTATGGAATTTCCGGAGGCCAGGGAGCTGAAAGAAAGACTGAACCAAATATAAAAAGACATTAAAGCAGTAAACTTATACCTATTCAATAATCTACAAACTTATATCGTAAACAATATGAAACCGGAAGAATATAATTCAAAAGATTATCTGCCACGTGGCCATTATCCCTGGCCAGACCTTATCAATCCACATGCAGAGCAGATGGGGAAAGATATGGACGGATGGATTGACAATGACTACACTTTCCTGACAGAAAAACAACGCACAACATACAAAAAAATGAGGCTGCACATGTGCACCGCCCGTATGTGGCCGGACTTAACCTATGAACAGACTATTCCCTGTAACAGGTTTATGCTTCAGTATGTCGCTCTTGATGATCAGGTGGAGCATTCGTCTCTGGAGGAAATCCAACAGCTGCGAACTCGTTGTGTAGATATTCTGAAGGGAGCTCAGCCGAAGCAGGAAGAAAATGCACTCTATCATCATATGGCATTAATAAGAGATGAATTTCGCGCCTTGATGCCGGATATATGGGTGGAGCGCTTTATTTACTATTTTTATCAGTCCTTCAGATACGGAATCGAGTTGGAGTATCCGTACAAAATAGCAGAGCGTCCGCCATCGCTTACGCTTTTCAAAACAATTCGTGAGTATTCTGTTCTTATGCGACCCTATCTGATCCTGGGCGAGATTGAATCAGGTCTCGTTCTTCCTGAACATATTTTTGAGCATATTGTCGTTCAAAAAATGATATCTCATTTAACCCTGGTTGTTGCATGGCAAAATGACATTCACTCGCTGCCAAAAGAAATGGCGAAAGGGACAGAGGTTTTTAACCTGGTCTTTGTATTGCAGCAGGAATATAATCTTTCGCTGGAGGATGCCTGTGCAGAGGCATTTCGCATCCATAATGAAGAATTGGCAAAAGTTCTTGCTTTACATGCTGAGTACCGGGAGTTTGGTGAATATCAGGAGCATGTAGACAAGTTCGTTTATTACGCAGGGGTAGGGCTTCAGGGAGTGAATTCTTTTTATCTGGAAACCGAAAGATACCGGCATGGAGGCGTAGGCTTTGCCTGGCCGGAGATAAGTAATGATATGAAAACCATTTAAAATTGATAAAAAAAACCATGAGAGAAGAATTAATTGTCCCTAAATGTCGCTACCCTTGGCCCACTGTTACCAGCCCCATTGCCAATGCCTTTGATGAAGAAGAAAAGGATTGGTATGACAATGATTATACTTTCATTTCTGAAGAAGGAATAAAAAGATGCAAACCCCAGTTTCTGTCCCGCGTAGCTACTTATATGAATCCTACCTGCGACAGTATAGAACGGATGCGTCCCTGTGCCAGGCTGATGATCTATATCACATTGTTTGATGACTATTTCGGAATGACCCCTGCGAAAGAACTGAAAGCAATGGCAGAAAGGGTATATGAAGTCATGATGGGCGATGATCCGGATCCGGGTGAAATTGGTATTCTGCGGCAGATGGCACAGGCAAGAAAAGAATGGGAAACATTTATGCCCCGGTTCTGGATAGACCGGGTGGCCATCAATTTTTATGAATTTATTATCTATGGAATGCTGGAGGAGATACCTTTCAAACAAGCTGAAAAAAGAACTTATCCATTACTTCCGCATTATCTCAGCTTCAGAAAATATTCGATCGGGATGTGGCCATATGGGGACCTGATAGATCCTGCAACGAATTCTCCGTTGCCGGTTTTTATTTACAACCATCCTATTGTACAGCGTTGCAGAGAGCTGCTTTCCCTGATTATTGTGATCCAGAATGATTTTGCCTCTATCAAAAAAGAGCTTGAAATAGAAAGTGAAAGTCTGAATATTATCTTCATTCTGAGCCACCAATACAACCTTACCTATCAGGAAGCCTGTACAGAAGCGATGAGATTACACGATGCGTATGGGCAGGAACTGGATGATCTTCATAATTCCCTCCCTGATTTCGGGGCTTTCCAACAACAGGCATATGATCATATTTATCATATTAAACTCCAGATAAGCGGCTGTGCCAACTGGTATTATAATTCAGGGACCAACCGGTATGAACCGAAAGGATTTATTGTACCACAGTATGGCAGGGAAGGGGATGACATTCTTATCCCACACAGCATTTTTGTACAAAAATAGGAGTGCATGCCATACTGTCGAAGTAATAAAAAAAAACGGCAAAGACGAAGTTTTTGCTGTTTTTTTATTTGAAAATATACTTTTTTCAAAGCAGTAGATCACTAAAGCTGAAATCTATATTGCAGAAATAAACATACTGTTTTTAAAATCTTATCTTCGTATCTTAAATAATTTGATGATATGAAAAAGATAATATTCCTTGTCTCAACAGCCTTTGTGCTAAACTCCTGCGTTGTAAGAACAGCTGCAAAAGTGGTGACAGGAGCTGCGACAATTGGTTACAAAGCCGTAAAAGGAACCGTGAATGGCATCAGCTGGGCGGTAAGCAAAGCCAAAGGAAAAATAGATGAAGACCGCCTGGACGGGACCTGGAAAATTGTAGGGGTTTATAAAGGCTCTTTTGAAGATTTTACCAACGATCCGAACCCGGAAAGTTCATTTACATCAGACTGTACGGATAGTTTCGATCAGATTATTTTCAAAGCTAAAAAATCCAAGTTTAAACCGGTACACTGCAGTTCCGGTGAAGAAGATTGGGTAAAATATTCTATGGAATTCGGGAAAAATCCTTTAACCAAAGAAAAGGAAAATTATATAGAATACAATTCCAATAATTATATTTCTGTGATTGATGTCAATAATAAAACCATGGTGCTGGAAGGAAACCTAATGCCTAAACTTGCTTTTTCAGGGGCTAAGCTGTATCTGCTGGAAAAAGTAAAATAATTGATTATTTTTTATCAATTGTTCTTTTGTCTTGAAACAAAATGAACCAAAAATTCAAGGCTTGGAATCTTTCGCTAAAAAATAAAATTTGCTCCTAAAATTCCCAAAACTCGTGCGGATTGAATGTTTCTTCTTCGGTTCAATGTTCTGTCCGCACTCAGACAGCGGGAATTTTTTAACGGATCAATTTTTATTTTTTTAAACGCTACAGCTTCCTAGGCCGATGAAACCGACTAACACGATTCGAGGGAGAGCATTAAACTTAAACGTCAATCATAATACTTTAACAAACATTGTGGCGTACCCTCAATAAATTTTTGTTCTTTTGCAAAAAGTTTAATTTTAACAGTATTACATGTCGAAGTTCGATGAGATCCGGTTTTTTGATGACAGTGAAGTGAATGAAGCATTGCTTGGAATAGCCCGTGATCCCATGATGAACGCGCTGATGAGTTTTACTTTTCCTGATACAGATAAGAAAATCTGGAGGGAGCAGTTTAAAAATATCCACTCTGTAAGTGATTTTCAGCACAATTTTATTGCCCATACCATTCGCCAGATCCTTGCGAAAAGTTCTGAGGGGCTTACGACTTCGGGATTCGATAAGCTGGATAAAAACACGTCGTACCTTTTCATTTCGAACCATAGGGATATCGTTTTAGATACCTCACTGATCAACCTGGTTCTTCTAGAGAAAGGTCTTATTATGACGGCTTCAGCGATTGGGGACAATCTTGTTCAGAAAACTTTTTTACATGACCTGGCCAAGCTGAACCGTAATTTTTTAGTTCAGAGAGGACTGCCGCTTCGTGAGCAGCTGAAGAGCTCCCAGATCATGTCTGAATATATTAAGGAACTTTTACATAAAGAAAACCGCTCCGTCTGGATTGCCCAGCGCGAAGGACGCACAAAAGACGGAAATGATGTTACCCAGCAAGGCGTTTTAAAAATGCTTGCCATGGCCGCAGAAGATGTACCTTTGGTGGATTATTTTAAAACACTGAAAATTGTTCCCGTATCCATTTCCTACGAATATGATCCTACAGATTCCTTAAAAATGCCTCAGCTTCTGGCTAAACACAGAGATGAAGAGTACGTTAAAGGTAAAGATGAGGATTTTATGACCATGCTTAGCGGAGTTTTAGGCCAGAAGAAACGGATTCACCTGCATGCAGGCAAAGTTCTTAATACGGAGCTGGATGATATTGCTGCCAATGCTGAAAATAAAAATAAGCAGCTGCAGGCAATTGCACAGATCATCGACGATTCCATTATAAAAAACTATAAGCTTTGGCCCACCAAATTTATAGCTTACGACCTGCTTCACAATACCGATATTTATGCTGACCAATATACGGAACAGGAAAAACAGCTGTTCGTGCGCAGACTTGAAATGCGTATTGACCCTTCCGATGCTATCTCCAAAGAGTTTTTTCTTACCATGTATGCGAACCCTCTTATCAATAAAATGAAGTATAGGTAAGGTTTTTAATCAGTTAAAACTCAACATCGGTCATTAGTAATAAAAATGATTGGTAAAAAAGCAGATAGAAGATTCTGATGTTTCACTTTTCCGAACCCGGATCAGAGTCAGAATAATTTCATCCTTATTGAAAACAGGTTGCAGTACTTTTCTTTTCTAAATCAGAAATCGTAATCCCGTTCTTCATTTTTTCCGTTAACAGATTGGTCCAACGGTATTTTTTTAATTCTTATACTCAATTAATAGTATATTTATCAAATCACAGATCAGATGTAATTCATGTATAGAAATTATATTTAGATACTGATCTTCAAAAATTAATAATTCTATCCTCATGAAACTATTTCAATACAACAATTTCCCACAAGTGACAGGCAGCAGAGTATCATTAAGACAGATTCTGAAAACTGATATTGAAGATCTTATCGAGATCTCATTTTATGATGCTGTACGGGCAGAAACTGCTCAGCAGGCAGCGGAAATGCAGGGAAAGATCAATCAGGATTATCTGGACGGGAATTCCATTCACTGGGGAATCGTAGATAATGCAACTGATAAGATTGTTGGAACTTGTGGCTATTACCGGGGGCTAGATAAAGGAGAGGGAGAACTGGGCTGTGTCTTATTGTCAAAATATTACGGCAAAGGGTATATGACCAATGGAATGTCGCTGGCTATAGATTTTGGAAGGAATACATTAGGGTTGAAGCGTATATGGGCGGCAACGAGCCAAGATAATGGTTCTGCCATTAAACTGCTGGAACGGCTTAATTTTGTGAAAACAGGAGATTCAGACGACGGTGAAATTGAATATGAATTAAAGCAAACCAATATTCTATAAGAATTATTACAATTGAATATTGATGTCTTTATTTTTGCAGCGTTTTAAATGTTTCGTTTTTTAAAATCGCCTGTATGGCTTCTGAAATATCAAAAATTTTTCCGTTGTAATTATTACTGAGTAAAATGATCGTTATTTTGTTTTGAACATCTGAAAATAAGATAGCTTCAAAACTTCCCGCTCTGCCATCATGAAGATGTTCTTTTAAATTTTTATTATCAAATTTGGCATTTCCCAACGCTGATTGGCTATCTGAAATATGAAAGCTTTGACCTGATTCATAAAGAGAATTTTTACTGATAACTTTTTCGGAATGTAGACTATTGGCCCATTTCAATAAATCAAGAGTTGTAGTATAAGTTCCACCAGTTATGGGTAGTTCTGCACGATCTGGTATTGTTTGATTGTTAAATCCCTGAGCAATGTTTTTTTCGTTTTCAAAAGGAGTCATCAGGGTAGTATTCATTTCCAAAGGCTTGAAAATAAATTTTTCAACATAAGTTTTAAAAGGAATTCCTGCAATACGTTCAATAATAAATTGTCTCAGAAAAAGATTGTTATTATTATAATCATAATCAGTACCCGGCTTAAAAGATAGATGGTCAATCAACAATAAATCATTGAAAATATCTGCGTCATTTTTGATTTTCTTCCAATTCACATTAGGAATTCCGCTTGTATATTGCAACAGATCTTTTATGGTAACTTCATTGGCCCAGACAGGAAGTTCAGGAATAAATTTGGAAACATGATCAGATAGTTTTAGTTTCCCCTGTTCTTTTAATTGAAATAACGCAATGGCACTAAACTCCTTAGTTATAGAGCCTAAATGAAATCTGTATTCATCTGTTAATTGAGTGGTCTTTGCAGCATCAGAAAAACCAAACGAAGCTTTGTAAATTATTTTATCATTTTGTGAAACAAGAACATTACCATTAAATATTCCCATATCATAGGCAGATTTCATGAGTTTATCCAAGAGATATGTTTTCTGTTGTAAATCGTTTTTTTTATTTTTTACTTTTTGGCCAAAGCAAAAAATAGTGAGACATACCAGACTTGAAATTAAAGCAGATTTCAGCATTTTCTATATATTTTGATGATGACTACGAAATAGTAGCTTAATATAATGTAATAGGTTAGAAGTAGATATTAATTTTGAATTTTCAGTCTGATCAGACCAATAAAATAAATACTGATAGAATACTCAGAGAACAATATTGAGAACTTTTTCATAGTAGATGTTTGTTATAGCTTTCTCAAATATAATGTTTATTTTCAGTGATTAGGAGATTGTTGTAAAATAAGATTATTAAGAGGTAAGGGATACATCAATTAAGCAGATATTTAAATGAATGAAACAAGAGTAAATATATTTTTGTAAATTCAATGTTGGGGCGGCAAGATAGTTGTAGTTAACTAAAAACCACACAAATTAAAACATATGAATTTACAGTTAAACCCACATTCAAAGGTTGACAATCATCATGTTGATGGTTTTCTTCCGGATGTTCTGGAGGGCTTAAAAAGCAATCCGAAAAAGCTATCTTCAAAATATTTTTACGATAAAACAGGCGACCGGCTTTTCCAGGAAATCATGGCTATGCCTGAATATTACCTCACCCAGTGTGAGCTCGACATCTTCAAAAATAAAACAACTGATCTGGCCCGTCTTGTCATTCCTGAAAATGAGCCATTCGATTTGATTGAACTGGGAGCCGGAGATGCCATGAAGTCCACATTTTTACTGAAGCATCTGGTAGAAAAAGGTATACATTTCACCTATATGCCCATTGATATTTCGGGCAATATTCTTTCCATATTAAAAGAAAGATTAAGTACGGAACTTGCGGAATTGGATGTATCCGCCTTAGAAGGTGAGTATTTTGAAATGCTTCAGAAAGCAGCCTTACTGTCCGGCAGAAGAAAAGTCATCCTGTTTTTAGGGAGCAATATAGGCAATATGAATCCCGAAGAAGCTGAAAATTTTTGCCACAGTTTAAACCGCAATCTGACTTCCGGCGACAGGGTATTGGTCGGTTTTGATCTTAAGAAGAATCCTCATACCATTTTAAATGCCTATAATGACCGGAAAGGTATCACGGCAGCATTTAACCTTAATCTGCTGGCCCGTATCAACCGAGAGCTTGATGCCAATTTTGAGCTGAAACAATTCCAGCATTATCAAACCTACGATCCCATAAGCGGAGCTTGCAAAAGCTATCTCGTGAGTCTGCAAAAACAGACCGTAAAAATTGGAAACGAGAGCATTTCATTTGAGGAAAATGAACTTATTGACATGGAGATTTCACAAAAATTTTCCATGGAAAAAATAGAAGAATTAAGAGATAACTCAGGTTTTAAACGGATAGGAGAGATCAATGACTCAAAAAAATGGTTTGTAGATGCAGCCTGGCAGGTAAAATAAAGGACGTTGATTCTTAAGAAGCGAACAACCAAGCTATACAGCTTCATCAGCTCTGTCGATTTTCTTTCCTCATCTCATACATTTGAACTCATAAAACTTTACGTTAAATAAAAAACATATATATCTACAAAAGCATGAATTCTTTTAATCTGACCTCGATCTGTTAGAGTAAAAAATAAGAAGTATATTTATTTAACCTCAAGTTAAGATAACCCATTAAAACTAAAGAACATGACCCCAGATATAACCACTACGGATTTAGTAAAAAAATACACAGATATTCGGGAGCATTCTGAACAGATATGTGCTCCTTTGGAAATAGAGGATTATGTGGTACAGCCCATCGTAGATGTAAGTCCGCCGAAGTGGCACCTCGGCCATACTACCTGGTTTTTTGAAACTTTTATTCTGATTCCCAATTTACCTGATTACAAAGTTTTCGACGCCCAGTATAATTTTGTTTTCAACAGCTATTATGAGACCATTGGAGCGAGAGTGATCCGTACGGACCGCGGAAATCTCAGCCGTCCTTCTGTTTCAGATATCTATAAATACCGGCAGTATGTAGATGAGCACATGAAGATATTTCTTCAGAGCAGGTTCATGACAGAAACTGTTGAGCCGCTCTTAGAATTGGGGCTTAATCATGAACAGCAGCATCAGGAATTATTGATTACCGACATTAAATATATCCTGGGGCACAACCCGCTTTTTCCAGCTTATAAAAAAGAAACGATCTCAAAAAAAGAAAGTGGCGGACGCACTGAAATGCTAAACTTTTCCGAAGGAATTTATGAAATTGGATTTAATGGAGAAGGTTTCTGCTTTGATAATGAGCTGGACAGGCATAAAGTTTATCTGAACGATTTTGAAATTGCAGATCAACTGGTGACCAACGGAGAATATCTGCAGTTTATGGAAGCTGGAGGGTATACTGATTTCAGACACTGGCATGCCGAAGGATGGGATTGGGTAAAGCAGAACAATGCAGAATCTCCGCTGTACTGGCATCTTATTGATGGAAAATGGATGAATTATACCTTAAACGGTTTACAGGAACTTGACCTTAATGAGGCAGTCTGCCATATCAATTTTTATGAGGCCTCTGCTTTTGCATCCTGGAAAGGAATGCGTCTGCCTACCGAAGCAGAATGGGAAGCAGCATCAGATAAATTCAGTTGGGGAAAGCGTTGGGAGTGGACCAATTCTGCCTATTTACCTTATCCCGGTTTCAAAAAAGAAGCAGGAGCTGTAGGAGAATATAACGGCAAATTTATGGTCAATCAAATGGTTTTGCGCGGTGCTTCTGAGGCTACTCCTGCCGGACACAGCAGGAATACCTATCGCAATTTCTTTCAGACCAATCTGAAATGGCAGTTTACAGGAATCCGACTTGCTCAATAATTTTTGCCGATGATTACAGTTGAATCAGTTTCAAAGAATTTTAACGGAAAACCTGCTGTAGATGATATTTCTTTTCAGGCTCATGATCAGGAAATCTTGGTCCTTTTGGGAACGAGCGGTTGTGGCAAAACGACCACTCTTAAAATGATCAATCGTCTTGTAGAAGCAGATTCAGGAAATATCTCGATCAACGGTAAAAATATCCGTGATCAGAAACCTGAAGAACTGCGGATGGGAATCGGTTTCGTGATGCAGCATTCCGGTCTGTTTCCTCACTATACCATTCAAGAGAATATTGCCGTAGTTCCGGAATTACTGAAATGGGACAGGAAAAAAACAGAAAACCGGACCCATGAGCTGCTGAACAAACTTCATCTTTCAGAAGATGTACTTTCGCGGTTTCCGAACGAACTCAGTGGGGGACAGCAGCAGAGAGTAGGCATTGCAAGAGCTTTGATCGCCAATACACCCGTTTTACTGATGGATGAGCCTTTTGGAGCCCTGGACAATATCACCAAGGCTGATATTCATTCGGAATTTAAATCGCTGGAAGAACTTAAAAACAAAACCATCATATTGGTTACCCACGATGTTCAGGAAGCATTTGAACTGGGGCACCGTATATGCCTGATGGATAAAGGGAAAATTATCCAGACAGGAACTCCTGAAGAAATGCTTTACCGTCCTCTAAACGATTTTGTGAATGAATTTTTTGCCGAAAACAGGCTTTTGCTTGAATACAAAATTGCGGTTTTGAGGGATCTCCCTGGTTCGCAAAACCTATACAGTGAATTTGGTTTTACTGAAAATACCAGTGTCTGGAATGCTTTGCAAAAATTAAGCTCGGAGCACAGAAATATGCAGTATTATGAAAACCTGATCAGGGCATTTAATGAGTACAGAAAATTAAAGATCATATGACACAGCAAAGTCTTTGGCAGTTTATTATTGAACAGCAGGAAAAATTACTGACCCAGGTTGTGCAACATCTCGGGCTTACATTTCTGTCATTACTTTTAGCAATTATTGTCGGTGTGCCTTTAGGAATACTGATTGCGAGAAAAAGAAAACTTTCCAGTCCGGTGCTTGGTTTTACCGGTATTTTGCAGACTATTCCGAGCATTGCCCTGCTGGGTTTTATGATTCCTGTTTTTGGAATAGGGGCCAGGCCGGCTATTGTAGCCTTGTTAATTTATGCTCTGTTACCCATCATCCGAAACACCTATACAGGAATTACAGAAGTGAGTCCCATCGTTGTAGAAGCTGCAAAAGCAATGGGAATGAACAGGAGAAAGCTCCTTTTTAAAGTAGAACTACCTTTAGCCATGCCTGTCATTATTGCAGGAATCAGAACGGCAGCGGTTATCAATGTAGGGGTGGCTACATTGGCATCCTTTGTGGCAGCAGGTGGCTTGGGTGAGTTTATTTTCGGAGGCATCTCACTGAATAATACCAATATGATCCTGGCAGGTGCCATTCCTGCTGCCTTGTTGGCTGTTTTGCTCGATCAGACCATTGCCGTTGTACAGAAATCCGGCTATCGATTATTTCAGAAACTGAAATATATAATTCCCGCCATCCTTATTATTGTTGGTGCAGCGTATCTGCTTACTTCCGTATCAAAGAATAAAATTAAGGCTGGTTTTACGCCCGAATTTATGGGAAGGCAGGATGGTGATCTTGGTTTGCGATCCGTTTATGGACTTAATGTAAATCCCGTTGTTGTAAACGATGCCATTATGTATAAAGCAGCCTACGAAAAAGAGCTGGATCTTATCAGCGGGTATTCTACCGATGGCAGGATTAAAGCTTTTGACCTCTATGTCCTGAATGATGACAAAAAAATATTTCCGCCCTATTTTGCAGCACCCATCATTAAAATAAAAACACTGAAGAAATTTCCTGGGCTGGAAAAAACCCTTGATCTGCTGGCCGGTAAATTCAATGACTCCATAATGACCGATCTGAATTATAAATCTGATTATCTTAACCAGACACCGGAAAAAATAGCAAAGGATTTTTTAATTAAAAATAATTTATATAAAAACTCCAGAAAAGGAAACTCCGGAACGATACGGATTGGCTCGAAGATTTTTGGCGAGCAGTATATTCTCACGGAAATGTATAAAATGCTTATTGAAGGCTATACAGACTATAGCGTGGAAACAAAAACGGGGCTGGGTGGTACCAAGATCTGTTTTGATGCCTTAATGAATGATGGAATTGATTTTTATCCTGAATATACGGGAACAGGGCTTTTGGTACTTTTGAAATCTTCAGAGCAAACTCTTAAAAATGTAACTCAAAGTCCTGATAAAACATATGCCTATGTCAATTCCGAATTTAAAAAGCAGTATGGTATTCAGTGGCTTAAACCTCTTGGGTTTAATAATTCCTATGCTTTGATGATGCGCAAAAAGCAGTCCCAGGACCTTCATATAAAGAATATATCAGATCTTAAAAAATATTTCAAAGAAAGATAAACAGGAACTGATCTTCCTTACAACCGTAAATATTTGATTTATAATTAATAAAAGCCCTAACAGTTGTTAGTCGTACTACTACTACACTTTCTCAGATAAATCATAAAATATCCTTTTTATAGTGTAACTACTTCTATATTTGGTGAAATAGAATAACATCAGATCACAAAATATTAACCATTAATTTACAAATCATGGCAGAAAGAAATTCAAGAGGAATCTTAAAATTTAATGGTGGAGAAGGGCAGAAACTGCTAAAACTTCACTACAGTGTATCACGTTCTACGGACGTATCAGGAAGAGTAGCATCAGATCCTTCTAATGCTCTTATCAAAATTACAGTGGAAGCTACAGAAAAATCAGATATTCTGGAAAGTCTTCTGAACGGAAAATACAAGCCTACAAGCGGAGAAGTAACGTTCAACAAATCTCACGAAGAAGGAACACTCACTACTCTGAAATGGGAGAACGGATATGTAATTCAGCACGAAGTAGATTTCAATGCAGTAGATGAAAACAGTATGTACATCAGCTTCATCGTAAGTGCAGAACAGATTGACTTAGGTAATTCTTCTTACAAAGCAGAATGGCCTACATCTTAAGAATATAATTCTTAATTTTAAAAAAAATCAGACAGAACGGTTACCCAAAATATTAGGATACCATTCTGTCTTTTTTCTGTAAATAGCTTTGTGGACCGGTCTTTTTTTGAGTTTAAAATCTCAAATCTGGCCATTTGCTTAAAATAGCATCAGCCGCAGAGATCGAACTTAGTCCGCTTGTAACCCCAGCGCCTGTAAGAACACCGATCATCAGAGAGCCATTGGTGGTAAAGACTGCAGATCCGGAATCTCCTGAAGCAGAAAAAGATCCTGATTTACCCTTTACCATAATCATATTGTTGGCTGTCACTTCTGTGCCGTTAAAATTTCTGGCTTTCAGTGAGTTGGTAATACTTGTTACTTCTCCTGTGGTGACTTCTGTTGAAATGCCGCTTTTCATCACTTCTTCACCCAGAAGGGCAGGGCTGATATCAGAAAATCCTCCGATGATACTTCCTACACCATATACTTTTCCTATCGTAGCATATCTGAAATATCCTTTTCTTGCAATAGCACAGTCCAGCCATGCATCGATAATTACCGAGTTACGTTGAAATGTGACATTTTCATGATAATAGCTCTTCAGGGATGCACAGTTGTGGCAGTAATTCAGAGTTGTTTCCCATTTAGACTGCTGGCATACATCCGAATCCAGTTCCGTAGTTGTTCCTGCCAGTACATGGGCACACGTCATCAAATAAGGATTGTCATCCCCCGTTTTATTGATCATCACGCCTAACGTGCCGTTTCCGGCGATTTCTTTTCCTCCTTGCATCAGTTCACCGTTAGCCGAAATGCTTACCCCGCCGATCAGCGGATCTGTTTTTTCGTTTCTTGCTGCCAAAACTGAATCCGGAGCTGCTAAATTATTAGGCTGAATTTCAAATTCCACAACATCTGTAGGATAACCAAAAAGGACAGCCGGAATTGGATTGCTGACTTTGGC
The DNA here is from genome assembly GCF_058245105.1 of Chryseobacterium sp. UF-81. Lineage (NCBI taxonomy): Bacteria > Pseudomonadati > Bacteroidota > Flavobacteriia > Flavobacteriales > Weeksellaceae > Chryseobacterium > Chryseobacterium sp. UF-81. The sequence continues at coordinate 437,251 of NZ_JBSIBX010000001.1, forward strand.
TAAAGGCAGTTTCTTTTTTACTCCGAACGTATAGCTAAGGCTTGGGATCAGTTGGTCGTTCACTGTTTTCAGAGAGACCCCTAAAGAAGTGATCTCAGGTCTTTTAAAATACTCTTTAACGAGTTCAGGGAGCTTTTTGGCCATTTCATCGTGCAGGGCCAGTTCTTCTTTACTTAGTTTCATGATCTGGTGGTTTTATTGGATTGATAAATAGAATAGGTAATAATTACTGTATTAAAATTCGGAACGGCGTCGCCGTTCCGAACTCTAATCATCTCAATAAACTTAATGTTAGTTCAGTTTAATGGTTCCTGAAGAAGGTGCGCCGCCGCCAGAAGGAGGAGGTCCGCCTGCAGAAGCCTGATCGGCCAGCATACGGTATTGTGCCGTTCCTTTTTCAGTTTTGATCGTTCCTGAAACCGTATACAGATACAGGTCACCCGAAACGGCAAAGTCATTGGCTGAATTATTCACATAAAAGTCAATATTTACAGTAGACATCTGCTTTGCCTTTTCAAGAAAAGCATCCATTAATGTGGTGATCTGAGCTTCCGTAAGCCCTTTGGATTTCATAGATTCTTTTGTTTTTTCATAAGAAGCAGAAGCGCCTCCGCCACCGAAGAACCAGGTCCAAACGGATAAATTGGCACTTGCCGATGTTTTTTCATACTCTTTCACTTCTTCTTTGTAGCTGGCACTCAGCATGCTCATGGCCAGGTCATTCAGGTTTTTCACATCCTGACTGGACATGGCAGATACCTGAAGTGAAGCCGTGATCCTTCCCTGAGTGAATGGCGGTACAGAATAGGAAAGCCCTGTAAGCTGCCCTTCCCCTGCTACTTCGATAGAATAAGACTCTTTGGATTCTCCTCCTGCTTTTGAGGATGAAATAACGCGTTCGAACGGATCTTTGAAGCCCACTTCGGTCTGTGTAATTTGAATTGTTTCCATTGTTTTGTTTTTTGGTTGGTGTTTGTAATTACTTATTGAACAACTCAAAGGAACGAAGAAAAGGGACCGGATTTTAGAGTGTAAATAACCAAATATTATTTTCAGTAGAAATACTTAGTAATGGTAATTAGTTGTTTATTAGCTGTTTGTGAATTATTTTAATCCATTCTGTAAACACGATTTCTGATAAGACAATTCAGATAAATTTTAGAAAAATAATTAGCAGAGTGATTAAAAAAAGGCTGCTCCAGTCATTAGGAGCAGCCTTTTATAGAGATTAACCATTTTGATTTATTGAATAACAATACTTTTTTTCTGTACCGTATGCGCTGAGAAGTAACCCAAAGCCCCATTGTTAATATTACTTGGAGGATTGGAAGGTGTAACACCTCCGCCTGGTCCGCCGTCCCCTGAAATCTGCAGAAGGGCAGAATAATAGGTGAATATGGTATGATCAATGGACTGCATTTCTACATAAACAGTATCTCCCGGCACTACCTTGTGGTCGGTGGGATCATCATCTTTGTCCTCATTCGGGAGAAACAGCGGTCTTTGGTTGACCATTCCATTGTTAACATTATCCGAAAATACCTCAAATGTCTTTTTAGTCATGTTATTGATGGTAAAATTGAAAAGATAACGGTTTCCCAGTACTGCGGGATCAGTGAAAACAGGTAAAAGAGTGTAGGTGGTTTCACTTCCGAACGTAAACGAATCCTGGGTCAGGCCATCAAAGCTGACAACCTCAGGCATTGTACTTTGAGCGGTATACTGTTTTCCTTCCGCCTGTATTTTCAGGGTATAGGTTCTTCCGGTCACCCCGGTAAAAACTGTGGTTATATATTTACCGTTACCTACATACTGTAAAGTTTCTGTCTGACCTGTATTGTCACTTAAGACAACCTGTGCACCGGTAACTGCAGGATACTGATTGTTTTGTGTAAAAGCTACAGATTTTGTGATTCTTACAATATACGGCCCCGGCTGGTTTGTTATATTGCCTTCTATGACAATGTTTCCACTTTTGTCATCCAGATCAAGGTCGATTTCCTTTTCGCAGGAAGTTAGTAAAAACAGCGATAATATGATAAAAATGATATTCTTCATGATCTAAAATTTGAAATTATAAGTGATGTTGGGTACCCAACGGAAAAGAGAGGTCTGCATAGCGCGTGTTGTTCCCGGATTGTTCGGGTTGTCTTCAAATGTAATCGTGTAGGTATTTTCCCGTCCGTAAAGATTGTAAATGCCGAATGACCAGGAGCCTTTGAAACGCTTGGTAGATTCCGGTTCATAGGTAGCGCTCAGATCCATTCTGTGGTAAGCAGGCATACGGTCTGCATTCCTGCTGCTGTACTGGAATATTGTCTGTCCGTTCAGCTCATATTTCGCGGTAGGGAAGGTCACGGCATTTCCTGTACTGTAAAGGAATAATCCGGATAAAGACCATTTCTTATTCAGCTCATAAGTGGCTACGATAGAAAGGTCGTGGGTTTTATCCATTCTGGCATTATACCAGTCATTATCATTGATTCCGTTTATTTTTCTTTCTGTTTTAGACAAGGTGTAAGAAATCCATCCTGTAAGTCTTCCGCTTTTTTTCTTGGCGATCAGTTCCAGTCCATAGGCTCTTCCTTTACCATACAGCAATTCACTTTCTACATCTGCTGCCGTATCAAATGTGATTTGGGCACCATTTTTAAAGTCGATCTGGTTCTGCATGGATTTGTAATAGATCTCAGCATTCAGTTCATAATTGTTGTTGTTGAAATTTCTGCTGTACCCTGCACTGATCTGATCGGCTATCTCCGGCTTTACGCTGTAGCTGCTCCCGATCCATTGGTCCGTAGGATTTCCGCTGCTGCTGTTGCTCAGAAGATGCAGGTTCTGTGTGTTGCGGGAATATCCGGCCTTGATGCTGCTTACCTCATTGATCCGGTAATTGGCGGTAATTCTCGGTTCTAAGTTAAAATAGGTTTTCCCGAATTTACCCTTTTCCAGAAACCGGCTGTCCGTAATCACTCCATTGTCATAAGTATTATAGGTATCACCGCCTAAAATACTGAAGGCAGAAAGTCTTAAACCATAATTCACAGTCAGCTTATCAGAGGCTTTAAAATCATCATTGATATATACTGCATTCTCCCATGATTTTCTCGGGTTTCTCGGAAAGCTGCTCACACTCGTACCGGAAGCACTGCTTGGTGTGATGGTATGGTGAATAGACTGAAGCCCGAAACGAACCGAATGCTTATTGCCGGCAAACCAGGTGAAATCCTGTTTAAGGTTCCAGTCTTCGATCTGCGAATCCAAACCAAACGTATTATCATTGCTTTTCAGGCTGATTTTATAATTGTAATTGCTGTAAATTAGTGAAGTATTGGAGAACAGTTTACTGCTGATGATACTGTTCCAGCGGAGTGTTGCCGTTGTATTTCCCCAGTCTGTTGAGAACGTATCACCCAATCCCAGGACATCTCTGCCGAAATATCCTGAAAGGTAAAGGCGGTTGTTCTCATTGATCTGGTAATTGGCTTTCAAATTCAGATCATAGAAATACAGTTTACTGTCCTTGTAATCATCACTCGTCTTAAGAAAAAGATCGGCATATGTTCTTCTTCCCGAAACAATAAATGAAGATTTTTCCTTCTGAATAGGGCCTTCCACACTCAGCCTGCTGCTGATCAGCCCTATCCCTCCGTTCACATTATAATCCTTGTTGTTCCCGTCTTTCATTTTAACGTCCATCACAGAAGAAAGCCGTCCTCCGTACTGGGCAGGACTGTTTCCTTTGATAATGCTGGCGTCTTTCAGTGCATCACTGTTGAAGGTGCTGAAGAAGCCCAACAGATGCGAAGCATTATAAACCGGTGCTTCATCCAGTAAGATCAGGTTTTGGTCCGTAGCGCCTCCTCTTACACTGAATCCACTGCTTCCCTCACCATTGCTTTTAATTCCCGGTAAAAGCTGTATCGTTTTCATGACATCCTTTTCCCCGAATAAAACCGGCAGCTTTTCTATATTTTTGATGCTTAAAGTTTCAGTTCCCATCTGGGCCGAACTAAGGTTTTTATCTTTCTTAATCCCTGAAATAACGACTTCATCAATTTTCCCCACTTTTTCATCCCCTTTTTCTTCCTGATCGAGCGGCAGGTCCAGCTTTGTATTCTGTTCAACCTTTACAGGCAGTTCAAAATCACGGTACCCCGGATAGGAAACGATCAGCGTATAACTTCCTTCCGGAAGTGATAGCGAATAAAAGCCATATTCGTTGGCAACCACAGAAACAGAAGGATCTTCACTTACTTTTATAGTCACTCCGATCAGCAGCTCCCCGTTCTTGTGATCCTTCACGGTACCGCTTACCGAGTATTTCTGCTGCGCCAGGGCCATGGCACTGAAACAGAGTGCAGCGGCGGTGACGGCCGTTTTAAAAAACAATTTTTGCATTGAGTTTAAATTTTAATGTAGTAGAAGTCCTCTCAAATAGTATGTTTAGGTTGGTGATGTTAAAGCTAATTGCAGAAAAAAGAATTAGAGGGATAAAGCTTTTAATGTTAGGTAAAATGGTTCATGGTTTACTGTCAAACGTAAAAATTCAAGCGATATTACTGATATTGAAAAAAATATCTGCCAGATACCAAAGCCGAATAAATATTTATCAATCTTTTATGGCAGATGGGTTTGTGAATATTCTGAAGGAATGAGAAGGTATTTTTGAGACTGAATGCTCCTTTACAGTCTTTTTTCGTGTACAGCCAATAGGCAGCGATTGATTTCGGTTCATAGTTTTTGGTGTGGTTATCCTGAAAAGGTAGAAAATCCCTCTTCCGGGAATACAAAAATAACAAAATACCATGACCAGGCTTATATTTTATGTCATCTTAATGTTAAATGATCACTGCAGGATAAAAAATGAGCATCACTTTAAACAGGCTGCGAAGGAAATTAATATATTTGTTCGGTTATTCTCCATACTCGGAGTACCGTATTCCTGCACAGACTATTTAATAAATAACTGCATAAAAAATGATTCCACTTCACGAGCTTTTATTCTTTGTCCTGGCTGCCCTTGTTTTAGTGATAAGCCCCGGGCCTAATATGATCTACCTTATTTCAAAATCAATTACACAGGGAAAAAAATCCGGACTGATTTCTCTGGCAGGAGTAGTTTGTGGTTTTATGTTCCATATTATCATGGTATCTTTCGGGCTTACAGCGGTATTACTGGCAGTTCCGGTTGCTTATACCGTTCTGAAAACACTTGGAACCGTTTATCTTCTGTATTTAGCGTACCAGGCAATAAAACCTAAGAGTAAAAATATATTTGAAGTAGATAAAAACAGTCCGCATGATGGCACCAAAAAGCTTTTTACCATTGGCTTCCTGACAAGTGCACTCAATCCGAAAGTGGCTGTATTTTACCTGTCCTTTTTCCCGCAGTTCATAAAACCTGAATACGGCTCTGTCTTAACTCAAAGTTTTGAACTGGGAATTGTCCAGGTTTTGGTAAGTTTCAGTGTTAATTTTATTATTGTCCTTACAGCCGCGAGGGTGGCTGCATTTTTCTCTGATAATCCATTTTGGGTGAAGATTCAGAAATGGTTTATGGCGGGTGTACTTACTTATTTAGCCGTAAAAATGGCTTTGTCGAAGGCCAGATAACCTGAGGCTAATACATCAGAATAATTTCTCATCATCAGTTATTTTTCAATGAAGCAGTCCATTCCCACATACGATTTAAGCAGTATTACCCAGCATGGCATTCTGATCGAAAGAATTGAAAATCGGACGATGAGCACCATAGATAATCTTTTTGATAAAGGAATTCACAGGGACAGCCATTATATTTTTACATTCCTTGAAAGTGGCAGGGCCAGGATGATGGTCGATTTTAAGATGATAGAAGCCCGCGACGCTGCTGTATTCTTTCTGCTGCCGGGACAGGTTCATCAGGGAATTTTAATGGAGCAGGTTAGCGGATGGTTTATTGCCGTTAAAGCAGATCTGCTGCCCGATGCTGTAAGGTCCGTTTTTGAAGAATCTTTAGTGGATATACAGCCGGTACCCGTTGATGATAGCTGGGTTGAAAAGCTCAATGCCTGTGCCGGGATACTTCAGATGTCCTGTACAGAAGAAATGCTGGGTTCTAAAGAAGGATTTCTTGTTGTCCAGTCATTAATGAATGCGTTTACAGGCTTGTATGCCCTTATTTTTTTAAGTGTCAACCATACGGGAACATCCGGTGAAAGCCGGGCTCTTCAATTGACCAGAAAGTTCAGGATTCTGGTGAGAAAAGAGTTTAAGACCCTGAAAAGTCCATCGGCTTATGCCGGACTTTTGAATATTTCACCCGGTTATCTGACTGAGGTTATTCGTGAGGTAACAGGTAAATCTGCGCAGTATTGGATCCACCAGGAAGTTTTGATAGAAGCGAAAAGGCTCCTGTCTTTTACCCAGCTTACAGTAAAAGAAATTGCGTACGAGTTGGGTTACACTGATCATACCTACTTTTCCCGCTTATTTGCTAAGGTTGAGGGCTCTCCGCCTACAGAATTCCGGAACAAATACCAGAGCCGGCACTAAACCGCGAATTATCCAACTAATACCCCGATACAGCTATCGGTCTGCGTTTATTTTGAAGCTTCCTTTGCATTAAAATTATTTATGCCAAGCCTTCCAAAATGGATCAATGATACTTTAGAAAATGTCATGTCCTCAAAATTTAAAGAATGCACCGTTATTTATACAGAAACTGTTTCAAAGGACCTTCGCCTTATCCGCTTTACTTCAGATCTGGAAGATGTTCACTTTGAGCCGGCTTACGCTATAGGAATAAGGATCAACGAAAGGGATTACCGTAATTATTCACCCTTCAGTTTTAATAAGCACACCGGAACTTTTGATGTAATATTTCATCTTCATGATACGGATTCTGTAGGAAGCAGTTTTGCAAGCCGTCTTTCAGTAGGCGAAACTACAAAAATACTGATGCCCAGGGGAAAACGTTTTTTTGAACCCAATGCAGAAATTCACTTTTCCATAGGCGATGCCACTTCGCTGGGAAGCTCTCTGTCCATCAAAGAAGCAGCGGAGGAGATCGGAGGTGCATTTGTATGCCTTCATGAGCTGGAAGATTCTTCGGTGTTGAAAAAACTGGAACTGTACGGCTATCACGCTCCCAAAAATGATATTCAAAACATCATGGAAGCTTTAAACGACTTTTTAAAAGAAGAAAAACAAGCCATTTACAATAACGAAGCGGTTTTCTATCTTACAGGAAACGGAAATACGATGTCTGTAATCCGGAAGTTTCTTAAGGCAAAGGGGGTAGATGGGAAGTGTATCAGGTCACAGGCGTATTGGATGGAGGGGAAGAAAGGATTATAGAACTACTAATGCCGGATAATTATAAACTTAATGTCATTTTAAAAGGCCACAGTAAATATGGTTCCCTGTGAAAATGTAATCTCAAAAAGCAATATAAAAATCATTAAAATTAATTGTTAGCTCATTTTAAATCTATAATGTTTATAGATTGCCAGCTGTATCTGGCTGTATGAAATGGCCATTTTTCAGTTGAATAAAAAACCGTCTGCATTGTGTGTGGCGGTTTTGATGTTTAAAAATCTCTGTACCCCTTCAATAAACAGCCATACCTTGTTTTTAATTAGCGGCAATATGATGGATTTATTATTTTGTCACATTAAAGGGAAATACCTGAGTTTCTAAAATTCAGTAAATTCCCTTAATCTGGATATATTTTTCTTTTGGACATTTGTATCAGAAGAATGGGAGAAACGGAAATGAGGAAGAGGGGAGGCGTAGAAAAGTAAACCGGGAGAAAAGTTCTTAAAGATAAGAAGAATTGATGATCCTCTTAATTTAATAACCATTAAAACCAAGTATATGTCAGATACAGTAAATAACAAGGTCACAGATGCGGTAACGCAGACCAATGTTACAGTGCTAGGCGAATCGCCGGCTCAGGCAATGAGTATGTTGTACCAGATGGCGATGCATGCCAGCGGAATTTCGATACAGAACTCAGTAACAAACCAACAGAATCTTAATCAGCTTAATCCTGCTATTGTAGCAGATGCCATTAAGATCCTAAAAGGATAATTTAAAACTTTAACACAATGGGAACGCAAAATTCAGAGGGAACCAAATCTGCACAAGAGGCGGTGATCTTCATCAACAAAGAGGTATTGTCGCCACCTGCGGCTTCGCCAATGACGGGAGCCGGAAAAGTGATGATCGATCAGTCGACGGGAATGATGGTTCAGGATCTGCAGTCTTTCTTAAAAGGATTCGAGCAGGTAGGTCTCATCGCATTGAGCAGACTGGCCAATAATTTACTGACCTACGGAACTCCCAGTGAAAACAAACCGCCACCAAAAAACAATCTGAGTGAGGCCGATGATACAGGAAACGGGACTGGGAATGAAATGATGCGGGATCTCTTTAAAATAGTCAGTGATTATGCAGAAGTGAAAACGAAAATTTCTACCGCAATTTATGCCGTTAACAGCAATCTCAATGCCCCGCAGCATACTGCACCTGTTGAAGATCCCGATGCAGAAGATGCTGAAAAAAAAAATGTCTGACATCAGAGCCTGCCAATGAGAAATCAGAAGAACAAAACAGCATGGGAAATAAAAATCTTGAAGTTGATGGCAGGGACGGAAAATTGGTGCTGAAATCTATCAAGCTGGCTCAGCCTCTCGTAAAGCCTAAAATTGAGGAAGCGGTAATCCCTGCAGAGGAACCCGAACAAGAAGAGGTGAGAAAACCTTTAGTTATACAGATTACAGATAAACTTAAAAAAATAGGAAATGGACTATTCAAAAGATAGAAGCAAAGATATGGAACCGGAAATCTATGAAGATATTCCAATCCAGGGAACGGAAAACGGAGTGACAGATCCGGAACCGGAAAATTGTATTCCTTTTGTAGAAACAAAAAATAATACCGTGGGAATAGACATCAGCGCCATGCCGTTTGTTCTGAGCCATGAAGATGAAATCATTAACTACATCAAAGATAAAGCGACGAAAGAAACGCTTAAATCTTTAGCACCTCTGCTGGAAAAACTGGAAGAAGCAGTGAAACAGCAGGAAGCTTATCTGTCCCCTGCTGCAGCCAGCCCGGTAACCATGAACTATGACGAACAGTTAAAAAAGCTGCAGGAAGCTTCTGTGGTAAAGATAAAAGACAAAGAATTAAAGATAGCGGAAAGAATGAATAAGCTTCAGATAAGATTTGCCAATATCCGTAAATAATATATCAATCAAAAAATTACAGTTTATATGAATGAAATCAATACAGCAGTTATGGGAATGTCAGCCTCCGTACCAGCAGCCATCTCAATGCAGATAAACGCACATTCCACGGGGATAATGCATATCAATTCCTCCCTGAATCAGCAGCGGGACGCAATGCTGGGAATGAGCAATTACGTTATGGGAATAAAAAAGATGGGTTCCGGGAGATTAAAGCTGAAAGGTTCAATATCAGGAAGAGGCCGTTTTTAACCTATTTCAGTCATCAATAACAATGGATGCGGTTTATTTCTCTGTAAAGATAGAAACCGGTGACCTCAGCATATACAATCACGTCAATATTATTTTCCACACCGGTTTTTAGATGCTTAACATACACAGTCAGGTAATCCTCAAATACAGGCGTATATCATGTTACAGCATACCTACGGCAGAAACTGATTTTTCAGGAATATACCCGGAAAATCTCAACCGTATCCTTTTTTCAGTATCATACCAGGATAGCTGGAGCTTAAAATAGAGATTTTAACTCTTGCAGATTTTACAGACCATGATTTCAACCCATTGTATTGAGAATCACCCATACAGCGGAAGCACAGTCACAGTCTACAACAATGTTTTGAAATCTGTTTTACCGTATCATCTGCAGGGGCTTAAATAATATAGAAACTAGTTTAAATCAAATATTTTATTAACCGAGATCGGATCTCAAAAAAAACAATTACAACTATGGCAACAGTTAACGAACAAATTACAGACGCAGTAACGCAGTCTAATGTGAAAGTGGTGGGTGAATCTCCTGCAATGGCTTTAAGCAACGTGTATCAGACCGCTGCACATTCTACAGGAATCATGTTTGAAAATGCAGTGAACACGCAAAACCAACAGAACATTTTAGGACAGGCAGCCACTACTCAGGGTATTATGCAAATTTACAGCATGGATACGGTAGCAGACGCTGTTTCAATTGCTAAAATCCTGAAACCTTAATTTTTACAGGACAAAAAATAAGCTTTACAAATCCGGCAGATCCGGTGTTTTAATCCAAATAAACAATAATCATTATGGCAACAGTTAACGAACAAATTACAGACGCAGTAACGCAATCCAATGTAAAAGTAGTAGGTGAATCTCCTGCAATGGCTTTAAGCAACGTGTACCAGACAGCAGCGCATTCTACAGGAATCATGTTTGAAAATGCAGTGAATACCCAAAACCAGCAGAATATTGTGACTCAGGCAGCCACAACGCAGGGTATTGCTCAGATTTACAGTAAGGATACCATTGCAGATGCAATTTCTATTGCTAAAATTCTGAAACCTTAAAAGCTTTTCAGCAGATACTAAATCATGACAAACCGGAAATTCCGGTCGTTTTTAACCCAAATAAACAATAATCATTATGGCAACAGTTAACCAACAAATCACAGACGCAGTTACCCAATCCAATGTAAAAGTGGTAGCAGAGTCTCCAGCAATGGCTTTAAGCAATGTATACCAGACAGCAGCGCATTCCACAGGAATCATGTTTGAAAATGCAGTAAATACCCAAAATCAGCAAAATATTGTAACCCAGGCAGCTACTACACAGGGAGTAACGCAAATCTACAGCCTGGATACAATAGCAGATGCTGTTTCTATTGCTAAAATCCTGAATCCTTAAAAAAAATTCAGAACAAAAAAATTCTAACAGCCGGATGAACCGGTCATTTTTAACCTAAATAAACAATAACCATTATGGCAACAGTTAACGAACAAATCACAGACGCAGTTACACAATCCAATGTAAAAGTTGTAGGCGAATCTCCTGCAATGGCTTTAAGCAACGTATATCAGACAGCAGCGCATTCTACAGGAATCATGTTTGAAAATGCAGTAAATACCCAAAATCAGCAAAATATTGTAACCCAGGCAGCTACTACACAGGGAGTAACGCAAATCTACAGCCTGGATACAATAGCAGATGCTGTTTCTATTGCTAAAATCCTGAATCCTTAAGACTCGGCTGAAAGCAAAAAAATCCTGACAGCCGGATAAGCCGGCTGTTTTCTAACCCAAATAAACAATAATCATTATGGCAACAGTTAACGAACAAATCACAGACGCAGTTACCCAATCCAATGTAAAGGTAGTAGCAGAGTCTCCTGCAATGGCATTAAGCAACGTGTATCAGTCCGCTGCACACTCTACAGGAATCATGTTTGAAAATGCAGTGAATACGCAGAATCAGCAAAATATTTTAGGTCAGGCAGCCACTACACAAGGGGTTATACAGATCTACAGCATGGATACGATAGCAGATGCTGTCTCCATTGCCAAAATATTGAATCCTTAATTTATAACATGTTTTTTAGATTTCCTGTCAGGGAGTGCCTACGTGTACTCCCTGATTTTTTATGGAATAAATTATTATTTATCCAGCAAGACAATTTCGTCTGCATCAATAATGCGGTTCTGTACAGCATAAATCACCAGTCCGGCCATATTCTTTACACAGGTTTTGATCATCAGATTGGTTTTATGTGTTTCAACGGTTTTCGGGGAAATGAACAGGGTGTCTGCAATTTCTTTTGTACTCATCTGCTGGCAAACAAGCTTTAGGACATCAATTTCCCTTTCCGTAAGATCATCTTTTGAATAAGCGTGAAATTCAGGAAGTTTATTAGACAGCTGGTGCCTCATCACCTCTACCTGGTCGTCAGAAAAATAATGGCCGTTCACATGCACAGCATTAATCACATCCGAAAGCTCACTCATTTCTATTTCTTTGGAAAGAAAAGCATGCGCTCCCATTTTCAGCATCTGGCCCATAAAAGACCGCCTGTAAAAACTCGAAAGTACAATGATTTTCATACCTGTAGAGCTGTTGGATAAAGCTGATAATACTTCCAGGCCGCTGCCGTTGGCCATTCTCAGGTCCAGGATCAGAATATCGGGGGTATGCCTGTTCATTTCTTCCAGGAAAGCTGCTCCGCTGGCGCAGGTAAGTACCGTCCGGTATCGTTTATCCCTGTCTATATAATCCCTTAAAAGCTGTACAAATAGAAGGTCATCGTCTGCAATGCCGATCTTTATTTTTTCTGGTTCTTTCATATTTTAGTTTCATTTTAATGTCATAAAGAGCAGCCATTGGGTTCCTTTTCCCGGCTTGGTCTTTACTTTATAAGCAGCGTTGATCTGCTGAGTCCTTGATTTTATATTTCTCAGGCCTATTCCTCCATATTTATTTCCTGTCTTAAAGCCACATCCATTATCTTTTACAGTTAAGACCAGATACCGGGATGAAATCCTGAGCCTTATATCCAGTTTGGTAGCCTGCGCATGTTTCAGTACGTTGCTGATAAGCTCCTGCACGATCCTGAACAGATTCAATTTGACTGAACTGCTGATCCTGTTACCATCAGTTCCGTAATGATGGAAAATAACAGGTATGTCTTCAACCTGTTCAAGATAATCTGCCATAAGATCCGCTAGTTCTATCTCATCCAGATCCGGTGGCGTAAGGTTGTGGGAAAGCTCCCGGATAAGCTGCATCGACACTCTGATGTCCCTGCTCAGATCATTAACACTTTTACCTGCCGTATTTAAACGGATGAGGTTAAGTCTTGAAATAATATTATCATGGAGTTCCTCCGACAAGCGCTCTCTGTCTTTTTCCTGGATATAAAGTGTGTTTTTTAAACATTCTGTCTGGGCATTTCTGACCATCTGCATTATTTTTTTTTTATTTTTTTTGATACCTTTCAGATAAGTGGCCGTGAGTACGGTTATGAATAAGGTTATTAAGAACAGAAACCCAATCCAGATCCATACAACTACTGCCAGATTCTGATCTTCCCGGTACGGCATCCCATATTAACGATAGCAAGATAAAAGCACAGCAAAAGAACTCCTCTGAAAAGCCAGATGGGCGCTACCCATTGCATATGGTTGTTGATCAGGAAATTAAATGTTGTGGAGATCACCGTCTCAATGGAAAAAAACAGAAATACAGCAACATTCACCATGAACAGGGGAGAGTCTGTTTTTGCCTTTCTGATTACTTTCAGGAAATAAAGTCCTCCAAAGCTGCAGATCACAATATTCGGGATAATATTAGAGTAGAAGGTAAGTGCTTCAATACTCTGGCGGTACACAATGTTGAATATCAGCAGTACCAATGCAGACGTGTAGATCAGAGCTCTTATACGAGAAGGAATTTTGAAGAAATAGCTATTGTAAATTTCTGTCAGGGCAAGCAAACTCAAAAACTGGCTTAATGAGTAATTGTAAACATTGTATGCATTCAGTTTCATCAGCCTTCCGATGAGGTCAGACAGTTCCAAAGCAGATTCACCGAGAAAAAACAACAATAGCAGGAGCTTTTCTCTTATTCCGGTCATCAGAAAAAGAACAAGGCCGGCGATCAGTGTAATGTTGATAAGGATCTGCAGAAAAAGAGACAGGCTGTTATATGTTTCCATCACTTTTGATCAGGAGTTGGAAATTTTGAAGGCCGGATATGGAGAATGGCGGTCTGGGTGTAGAAAAGTCTTCTGCTTCCTTACTCATTTCATTCACTTCCAGATATTTCACGGTGATAAATTCTATATGATAATCCGAGAGACTGCCTCCGTCTTTTAGTAAAGTGGTAAGTCCCAGAAAACAGATGCATGACTGATCCTCCTCAAGGCCTAATTTTTCATAATCTGAAAAAGGAATAGAAATTAACCTGAAAAATGGCTTTTCCCTGTTCACCTCAAGCCATGTGCTGCCGAACATATTCCATCTGAAACTCCGGTTGATTGCAGATTCCCAGTCAATAGACGGTATCTCCAATGTTTCACTGAAATACTGCTGCAGCGGATCAATTGATCCGCGAGTAAACTCTTTGACAAGGATATGGCTGAAATCAGCATCTGCATCGCTTTTGGAATCGATCAGGAAAAATTTAAGCTGGCCTTCATCAATGCCTGCATAGGCGTGTATAGCTTTATTATCTTCATGTCCCAGATAGCTTTTCCACTCATTAATTTCCTTTCCTGTAACACTGAAATGCGTCCCCTGATTAAGTGCGTTGAGGATTTCCTGTTCACTTACCCTATTCCCCATCTTATACGATTCTGTTAAAGTATTCCATTTCCTGATGGCATTACAGATGTTCTCAATTTCCATAATATTAAATATTTACAATGATATTTCTTTATGGTTGAAATTTACGAAAAAATTGGATTTAAATCACATTGTTTGGAGATAGGTGTATTTCAAAAAACAGAATAAGAATTCCATTATTCTGAAATTGGATTTCTTAACTGAATAAAAACGATCAATGGAACTTCCATTGATCGTCTTTTGAAAATATGATATCAAGAATTTAATCCCGGATAACCATCTTTTTAGAACCCGTCACTTTTCCGTCTGTAATCATGCTGTATACATAAGTGCCGGATTGCAGTTCTGAGCCTGATAGGGTGATTGTTCCGTTGCCTTTCTCACGGAGTGGGAGGGATTTCACCAGCTGCCCGGAGATATTGTATACTTCAATAGAGGCTGTCTTAGCACTTTTTGGAAGATAATAGCTGATGCTCGTTCCGTTTTTGGTGGGATTGGGAACATTTTGAGCAAGTTGCGCAACATCCGAAGAAGAAATATCAGTTGATGAAATGCCTTTATTTAATAGCAGCTGTTTCAGCTCCTCTACCGTATTTTCAAGATTTTTAATACGGTCTTCCAGCTGCTGGATGGTTTCATCTGAAGCCGGAGCTGTTTTGTTGAGCGGCGTGTTCGAAACCATTACATTTCCAATCGCATCTACAACCAGGGCCCGGCCACTTCCTGTGGGCAGGTTTTCATGCCTTACCGTTCCCACCGTATGGAAATTGGCAGTCGGAGCAAGGGTAAGGATACCCACACTTTGATCTTTGATCAGCATCGTTGAGGTAGGAGATAAGCCAAACATGATGGACAACGGAATATTATTTGTCAGTTTCACACCTCCTGTGCCTGATCCGATCACGAAAGAACGGTTTCCGGTAGCAGCCAGGTCAATTCCGAATCCCCCGGAATATACATCCTTAAGATCGATGCCTACCCCTAATGCGAACTGGTTATGATTTCTG
The DNA here is from genome assembly GCF_058245105.1 of Chryseobacterium sp. UF-81. NCBI lineage: Bacteria > Pseudomonadati > Bacteroidota > Flavobacteriia > Flavobacteriales > Weeksellaceae > Chryseobacterium > Chryseobacterium sp. UF-81. The sequence goes on from NZ_JBSIBX010000001.1 coordinate 452,584, forward strand.
ATTGTGTTTTTCCAGCCCAATGCTACAGACTTGCTTGAGCTATTCAGGACCATGTTATCCTGTCCGCTCACGATATTGGCACCTCCGGCATTACTGAGATCATTTCCCCAGCCGCTTACTATGGAACTGCCTGCCAGTCCTCCAAGAATATTGGAGCTTCCGGTGATGATGCTTCCTTTTACTTTGGCGATATTGGAGTTGTTCACGGCGTCTACGATAAACGAACCTGTTTCATTCAGGATAGCCTGCCCCGGATTGGCAGATGCTCCGTTGGTTCTCAGGAAAAAGGGTCTCGGATCTACTGTGCCTGCGTAATTTGCCGGTGTGATTCCTGCATTTCCGGTAATTTGCCATTGCTGGGCATTAGCAATTCCTGTCAAAAGAAGCATAGCTGCTGCCAGGCCACTTTTCATGGATAATAATGGTGTTTTCATAATTTTGAATTTTGATGGTTTTAGTTATCACTAAAGTATGAAATATTTTTATTGAAATTAAAACTTTAATCACTTTTATGTGATATTAAATGTTGTTTTATTGATTTAAGCTCAATGATAAAGGTAAATCGATGTATTATAATTAATTTCTATATATTTTATTTGTATCATCTAATTACTTTGAAAAGCCTTTTTAATACAGATAATTAAGTTACAGCTTAACTAAAACTGAAAACAATAATTTTAACTCAGGAGATGCATCAGAACGATGCATCTTTTTTTATTAATATAATTCAGGCTGAATTGGCAAAGACTGATCTTACTTTAAAATAAATTTCATTTTTTTAAACAGTTGTTTAATTTCCTGTTATTGCGTTAATTAAGTGTATTTGGCTGAAATAATTCGGGCATAAATGAAGCTCCGGATAAAATTTTGGTACATAAATTGTTGAATAGAGGGCTAACTAAAATTTTATTTTTAACGCATTAAATTATGTGAAAAATATTAATTTATTATAAAGTCATATGAATAATTTAAATTTTAGCGCCATTAATGGGAAATTCATTTTCTTGTTAATGGTTGTTTTTTACGGTATTGCGAACGCGCAATGTACGCCTTACACAGGTCAGGCAATGAGTACCGGACAGACTTACTGTCTTACCGGAAACCTTACTTTGGCTAATGATATTACCATCCCTCAGGATGCACTTCTTATTATTGAACCTGGAGGAGTGCTTACTGTAAAAGGGATTACGGTAAACGGTAACCTTGAGATCCGGGATGCTGCCAGTGTAAAATCCGAGGGATCAATCATCATAGGAGTGTTTGGAAGCCAGAAAAATTCAAAAGTGAAATTGGGAACAAAAGCCTATCTTTCCCTTACCGGTTCAGTTTCTCAGGGAGATCCTTCATTCATGGGAACATTTCCCGGAGCTACTTCAACCATTGATATGGGAACATACAGCGTTGTGGAAATATGCGGAACTTTCAGCCAGCAGTCTATTACCTATCCTTTTATAAATTATGTTGGTGCTCCCTTGGGTAAAGCCTATTGTATTGCCAAAGCCCAGGTGAATGGAGGAGGAAGTTCCATACTCAGCAACGACAGTCAGATTATAGCCATTGCAATGGATACCGTAACAGGGCTTGCTCCCGGAAATGCCAGTTTCTGCGGACCGAATGCTACTCAGGCTTCATGCCCGGATCTTTGGCCAGCCGGGCTTCCCAATGACAAATTTGCCTGCGGCTTTGCGGATGAAATCGTTCATGAATTAGATAATTATTGTACCAAACCTGGAGCCTCGGGAAGTCCTGACAGCTATACCAAAATGGGAATTACCATACAGCAGAAAACCAGTAAATGGCCTGAGCATATTCCTAATGGTTTTCTCGCATTGGAATCGAAAACCAAAGGGTTCGTTATCACCAGAGTTCAGCATGTAAGTCAGACCCCTAAGCCAGGAGATGCAGTTGCAGAACCGAAAGAGGGAATGCTGGTCTATGATATTCAGGACAGCTGTGTAAAACTCTACAACGGTACTCAGTGGAAATGTATTGAAAGAAGTTGTAACGATTAACCTAATTTAACATCATATGAAACCTGTAAAAAAGATAAGTATAACCCTGATATTGATGATTTTTAATGTTTTTTACGCTCAGGTAGCTATAGGTAAAGACACAATCGACGGCAGAAGCACCATACTGGATTTCAATAATACCTCCACCAACACAAAAGGTCTTATTCTTCCTGCCACACAGGGGCTTCCTTCAGGCAGTGCGGCAAACGGAACATTTGTATTTGATACCTCAGATGACACAGTAAAGATGTACGAGAATAATACCTGGAAAGCACTTAGTGATGTGGGAAATTCTGCATCCGTAATACCTAACGGTTCAGATGAAACCGGGAATGGCGTAGTGATTGGCTCCAAAGAAGGAAGTGCAGACGGAGTACTCGTTCTGGAATCATCTGACAAGGCAATGATTCTTCCTAAAATATCTTCGCCGCATCTTAATGTGAAAAATCCGTATCCGGGAATGATATGCTACGATACAGCCAGCAAAACGTTTGCTGTTTTTGACGGAACGGTCTGGAATTACTGGAAGTAGTAATATTAAGCTATTCAAAAAAGCTCTGTTTTAAATAATAAACAGGGCTTTTTATTTTTTCCTTCCATACAGCAGGATTCTTTTGAATGCATAAATAGCCGGAAGTTTTGGAAAATTCCTCGTAATACGCAGCTTAAACTCTGTTGTAAAGGTTTTCTGCTGTTGTTCATCAAGCCTTTCCAGGTATGGGATCAGGGCTGATCCGGAGATAAAGCTGAGCAGGGTTTCATGATCTTCGGCAATAATAGGATATACCTTTTGTGAAAGATTCAGATCTTGAATGCCGTTGTCGAAAAGGATCTGTGCATATTCATCAATGGTCAGGACCGCAGAAGGACGGTTCCAGCTGTTAAGCTGAGATTTAAACGGTTCTTCATCCGCCAGCTCAAAAAGAATTTTATTGAGGATGTTCCCTGGCTGATAAGGCATCTGTACTGCTAACTGGCCGTTCCCATTCAACTTGGAGATCAGCTTCGGAAATAATTCCTGATGGTTATCAGACCATTGCAGGGCAGCGTTACTGAAAATGAGATCCCAGTTTTCATCAGCATCAAGCATTGCTTCAGTCGTCAATATTTTAAAATGGAGGCGTTCATTTTCCAGGGTATTGGATTTTTCCAACATTTCGGGAGAAGAGTCGATCCCTGTAAAAACAGCATTGGGAAATTTTTCTGTAAGAATGGCGGTCTGTTCACCTGTTCCGCAGCCGATATCTACCGCTTTCATGTTACTTTCATCGATGATCAGCTCGGCAAGATCATAAAACGGTTTGAAGCGGATATCTTTAAATTGATTGTAAACGTCAGGATTCCAGGGCATATTCGGTCATTTTAATGTGACTTCAATTTAGCAATTCCTGAATAGAATGAGGAAATTAAAATATTAAAAGATTCTTAAAAAAACAGATGGGAGCCGGAATTACTGAAAGGGTAGAGGACAATCATCGAGTGCTGGTATCCATGTCAAGGTTTTAAACCTTGACATGGATAAGAAATAAAAATTGGCAACTGCCATCTTTCTTTCTCAATTCACTACAAAATCTGCACGCTTTCCTTAATGCTGTTCATTACAAAAATACTTTTCGTCTGCCCGATGCCTTCAATTTCAGAAAGTTTGTTGACAAAAAACTCATGGAACTCATCCATATTCGGTGCAAGGATTTTAAGCATAAAATCAAAGTCTCCGCTTATATTGTAAAATTCTACAACCTCTTTCAGCTTACCAACCTCTTCAATAAATTTTCCTGCTGTTTTTTTATTGTGAACATTCAGGGCAATCATACAGATGACCATCATGCCTTTATTTACCTTTTTACGGTCTACTACAGCAGTGTATTCCCTGATGATACCGAGCTTTTCCATTCGTTTGATCCGTTCATGGGTAGGGGTGGGGCTCAGATTGATTCTGGCGGAAATATCACGTATGCTCATTTTGGCATCCTTCTGTAGCAAACGAAGGATAGAAAGGTCTTTTTCATCGGGAGAATAATGGTCTGCAGTCATTTGTTCTGTTTTTAAGCTTGTTATTGTCGGTGATAGTGTATTTGTTCTTTTAAAATTAAATAAAGTACAAATTTGTTCCAAATTTACTATATAATTTTTGAATATGTTCTTTTAAAATTAATTTTGCAGGAAATTTGAATACATGAGTACAAGGAAAAATTTAATATTAATATTAGCATCGGTAGGAACTTTTGTAGAGGCTTTGGATATTGCCATTATTAATTTAACGATTCCTTCTATTCAGGAGCAGTTTCATATCGGAGCGGAAACTGTACAGTGGCTGCAGACCCTTTATGTACTGTTTTTCGGAGGTTTTCTGATCATTGGCGGGAAGCTGTCAGACCAGATCGGCCGTAAAAAGATATTCCTTATCGGAGCTCTTGTTTTCATGCTGACCTCATTGGGAGCCGGACTTTCGCAGAGCTTTGAGGTATTGGCTATATTCCGTGCCCTACAGGGATTGGGAGCGGCTTTGATTATGCCTTCTGCCTTATCCATTGTGACCAACACATTCATGGGAGAGCAGGAACGCAACCGGGCTATCGGGATTTTCAGTTCTTTTGCGGCGATTGGTTCGGGAAGCGGACTTTCTGTAGGCGGCATTATCAGTACTTATCTTAGCTGGCACTGGGTTTTCCTGATCAATGTCCCTATTCTTTTACTTACCCTGATTTTTGCCTATCAATATCTGCCTGCAGATGAAAAAAGTGAAACCGGTCAGAAAACAGATCTTATATCAGGATTGCTGCTTGTTTTAGGCTTGTTAAGTCTCACCTACGGAACCCATGAATTGGTTCATATCAAAGAAAATTCTTTCATGATTATCGGCTCTCTGGTACTTGCCATTCTGCTTCTAGCTGCTGTATTTATGAGACTGAAATCTGTAGCTCAGCCTCTGATCGATCTGCAGTTATTGAAGCACAGATCGCTGATGGTTTCCAATGCCGTTTTCTTCACATTGGGAGCGTTTTTCATAGGATTTCTTTTTCTTATTTCATTAATGCTTCAGAAAGATATGGGGCACAGTGCAGCTTCGGCAGGGCTGATGCTTGTACCGTTCAGTATTATGTCAGCATTGGCGGCGAAATTTGTCCTGCCTCATGTTTCCAAAAGGCTGAGTTCTTCCCAAATGGGTGTTTTCGGATGGTGCTTTATGCTGGCAGGTGCTTTATTCTTGCTGATCGCTGTGTATACAGGCCATCCGTTGGTAATGGTGTTGCTGGGAGCTGCCTGCATTTCAGGGATAGGAATGACGTTCTGCTTTACGGCACTTTCGGTGATGGGAATTCAGGATGTGGAGCCCTCTCATTATGGGGTGGCATCCAGCTTAAGTTCTACCAGTTATTTTCTGGGTGCAGGTATCGGGTTGTCATTTATGACTTTAATGAGCCAGATCTTTCCTTCTCAGTATGCGGTTGGAGATTTAAGTCTGATCATTCTGGTTGGATATGCTTTACTGGCCCTTGGAATGCTGCTGTATTTCATTGTTAAAAGTTTAAAAGCCAGACAGACTGAAATAGCGGTTTCATAAAAATAAACAGGTATAAAGCCATGATTTTAACACAAAGAAATTATTATTACTTTCTATTTGTTTCAAGACAAAAGAACATATGAAATTTTGTTTATCACTGCGTTTAACTTTACTCTTCCCCTGATTCATGCGAAATACACCAATTATATAAAAAGGATCAACATTATTAGGACGATTCTTTTTATTTTAGCAGTATGAAAATACAGATCATCAGCGATCTTCACCAGGAATTCGGATCAACTGATTTATTTTTTGATCAGGCAGATGTTGTCATATTGGCCGGAGATATTAATCTGGGGACAAAAGGAATTGAATGGATCAGGTCGACTATCAGGGACAAACCTGTTGTGTATGTTCTGGGAAACCATGAATATTATAAAGGTTCCTATCCTAAAACCTTAAATAAGATAAAACAGGCAGCTGAAGGATCAAATGTCTTTGTACTTGAAGATGATTCCGTGGATATTGACGGAATCCGTTTTCACGGAGCCACGCTTTGGACGGACTTTTCTATTTTCGGAGATCCTTTATATCACGGAATGATTTGTCAGCCGGTAATGAATGATTATAAAAAAATCAAACGGGATCCTTCCTATTCAAAGATGAGGACTCTTGATACGTTTAAAATTCATCAATTCTCAAAGCTTTGGTTAAAAGAAAGCCTGGAAAGTTCTGCGGGCTTGCAAAATATTGTCGTTACTCATCATGCACCCAGTATTCAATCTGTTCCGGAACAGTACAAAAAAGATCCTGTGACTTCCGCTTATGCATCCAATCTGGAAGATTTCATCACAGAACATCAACCACAGTACTGGATTCACGGACATATTCATACACCGTGTCGTTACAGAATAGGAAAAACTGAAATTATCTGTAATCCGCATGGTTATATTGATGAAAAATACAACGGCTATGAAAAAGAGCTCATCATTGAAGTGTAGGATTGGAATTGTTTTCTATTAGGTTCTCTATCTTTCAGCATATTCGTCCTTTTGAAAGTATAATTATTGGATGCCGCAACTTCTAGAATGGTTGGCAATACTGATAATAAAGTAAAATGAAACCTTGTCCGTCTATCATAATGCAGCAGGTTTTTAAAACTATAATCATTATGAAGAATATAAATATACATGAGGGTATTATTCTTATTCCTGATTTCAGTGGATTTACTGAATTTGTATTCAATACGAAACTTTATACAGGAGAATATATTGTAAGACAGCTACTATCTACGCTGATCGATATGAATGATCAGTATTTTGATATCTCGGAGATCGAGGGCGATGCCATTTTATTTTACAGGTATGACAATCATCCGTCGTATGATCATATTTCAAGAATGCTCTGGAACATGCGGAATGCATTTAACCAAAAGATTAAGGAATTAAGCAAAGAATTAAGTATGTCCATAGACATGTCGCTCAAGTTCATTGTACATTATGGAAAATTTTCCCAGTATACGATCGGAAGCTTTAAAAAACTTTACGGAAAAACAGTCGTGGAGGCCCACCAGATGCTGAAGAATGAATTTGCAGAAAATCCATCTTATGCCCTTTTCAGTCATTCTTTTTTAGAAAACAGCGAAAGTGAAAAATCAGAAATCAATACACAGCAATATCATCTTCCTGAAGGTGGGATGATCCATTATTTCGAGAATGCCAACTAGCATATCTGTTTTTTTATCCTTGTCAGTTTGCTATGTGATGCCTGGGTGAGGTCCGGCATTTTTTATTGACTGAACTCGATTTAATGTTTTTGATAGTATCATTTGATATTATCAATACGGATAGAATAATGATTCTTAATATATAGTAACTACCGTACGAGTTTAGAGTTTTTAGAGAATAGATTTCATTTTTAGCAGAAGGTTCTTGATCTTGAATTTTTGGTTCTTTTGTTTCAAGGCAAAAGAACAAACGTTTTTAACACTTAAGTAATTCTTAAGCTTGAAAGCCTGATGCATAAAAGCTCACATAAGTATTAAAAAAATCAAAGATTTTTATCCAAAATACTATCCATAAACATCTGTGTACATCTGTGAAATCTGTGGGTAAAACACCACCACAAAAGGTACTTTAAGCAAAAAAGCAGATCCCGTAGAACCTGCTTTTTAAATTTTATGAATAATGAAAATTACTTCAGCGTAAATTTCACTTTTGTTTTAATCGCATCCGAAGAATTCCCGATCAGTGCTTCAAAATCTCCGGGCTCGGCTGTCCATTCATGCTTATCGGCATCAAAATAGCTCAAAGCTGTTTTATCAATCGTAAAAGTCACTTCCTTCTGCTCGCCAGGATTAAGATATACCTTTTCAAAACCTTTGAGTTCCTTTGAAGGACGTGGTACGGAAGCTTTGATATCACTGATATATAACTGCGCAACTTCAGCACCTGATTTCTTACCTGTATTTTTTACAGTCACAGTAAATGTGATCTTATCATCCTGAGACATCACTGTTTTATCAGCAGAAGCTTTTCCAAACTCAAATGTGGTATAGCTCAAACCATGGCCAAAGCTGAACAGAGGCTTTATTTTTTTCGTATCATGCCAACGGTAGCCTACAAAAACACCTTCGTTATAGGTAATATTGATCGGGTTTTTCTGATCTTTTCCTTTGCCTGCTGCCAGCTCATCTTTCTGTCCCGGATATTCTCCTAACCGATGGGCTGAATTATCTTCAAGTTTCACAGGGAAAGTAAACGGAAGCTTTCCTGACGGATTGGCATCACCGGCCAGAACGGAAGCTATGGAATTTCCTGCCTCGGAACCAAGGTACCAGGACTGCAGAACAGAAGGCACTTCTTTAATCCACGGCATAGCTACTGCATTTCCGGAAACCAGAACAACTGCAAGGTTTTTATTCGCTTTCGCTAATGCGGAAATCAAATTGTCCTGATTGTAGGGAAGCCCGTAACTTTTTCTGTCATTACCTTCACTGTCCTGGAAATCAGATTTATTCAATCCTCCTACGAAAATTACATAGTCGGATTTTTTAGCCAATTCTACAGCTTCGTTTAGTAATTCAGCTGCAGAACGGTCGTCTTTAAGGTTCTGTCCGGATTTTACCCCGTTATATTCCCCACCAATATCACCTACGTAGCCTCTTGCGTACTGTACATCTGCCTGCTTTCCGAACCTGGTTTTGATTCCGTCCAATGGAAGGGTTTCATACTTTACTTTTAATGAAGAAGATCCACCGCCGACCGTCATGATCTTGATAGCATTTTCACCGATTACTGCAATCTTTTTAGCTTTATTAATGTCGATAGGAAGTATGTCGCCCTGATTTTTCAGCAATACAATTCCTTCCTCACCAATTTCTTTTGCTACAGCCTTATGCTCCTCAGAAGCAATATTCCCGAAAGGCTTGTTCCTGTTCATCGTTGTTTTGTAGGCTAAACGAAGTAATCGGGTCACTTTATCGTCAAGTTCCTGTGTTCCTACTTTTCCAGCCTTGATGAGGTCTAAATAAGGTTTTGCTAAATAGTAATTGTCATAGGCATTTTTAGTTCCGGCAGAAAGTCCGTTCGTCCAGCTCCCGAATTCAAGGTCTAATCCGTTGTGGATGGCCTGTTCCGTATTGTTGACCGCTCCCCAGTCTGATACAACAACTCCTTTATAGCCCCATTCCTTTTTCAGAATATCATTTAAAAGATACTGATTCTGGCTGGCATACTGGTTTTTATACATATCATAGGCACCCATGATTGTCCAGGAATCCCCTTCAGTTACCGCTGCTTTAAAAGGGGGAAGATAGATTTCATAAAGCGTTCTGTCATCAATATTCACATTGCTTGTATGACGGAACATTTCCTGATTGTTCAGGGCAAAATGCTTCACAGAAGTAGCCACACCATTGGATTGTACCCCTTTGATATAGGGAACTACCATTTTTGAAGTTAAGTAAGGATCTTCACCCATATACTCGAAGTTTCTTCCGTTTAGAGGTGTTCTGTAGATATTAACACCAGGTCCCAGAAGAATATCTTTTTTCCTGTATCGTGCCTCCTCTCCCAGAGCTTTTCCGTAATTCCACGACATTTTTTTGTTCCATGTTGCAGAAAGTGCCGTCAGGGCAGGGTAGGCAATGATAGAGTCATTCGTCCATCCGGCCTGATCCCACTCGTCCCACATCACTTCCGGACGAACCCCGTGGGGACCATCTGTGGTCCAGAATTCAGGAATCCCCAGCCTTGGAACGCCGGGCGAGCTGAACTTGGACTGTGCATGCAGCATCGTGACTTTTTCTTCCACGGTCATTCTCGAAAGAGCATCCTGAATACGTTGTTCTACGGGTTTCGATTCATCTAAATAAACGGGTTGGGTATGATTCTGAGCCATATAGGAAGCAGCAATAAAAGTGAATAAACTTACAATGGCGGTTTTCTTGAACATAAATGCCTTTTTATTGATTAACAACAAAAGTAAGTAAAATTTTTATTATCTCAAATTGAGAAAATAAATTTTAACCAATAAATTTTTGATCCCGACTTCGAAGTTTGAGGGTAGGGAGAGTTTTAGAGTATGGGTTTCGTATTCGAGGTTTGAGTTCTTTCTTCCGACTTACAATCCGCACTCCGAAACTTTAAAACTCTCTGACTCTTAAACCCAAGTACCCACAACAAACTCATCACCTATTACTTATTGCCAATTACTCATTACTGATTACTCATGATCCACCCATCCCTTCACTGCGCCACCTTTGAAGATTTCCTCAGCTTTTTTAGCTACTTCGTCAGATTGGTAGGCTTTTACAAAGTTTTTTACTTTGGCGGAATTTTTATTGTCATGGGTCGCAACGATTACATTCACATATGGAGAATCTTTATCCTCGCTGAAGACGCCCTGCTTAGCAGGATCTAATCCAGCTTGTGATGCGAAATTATTGTTGATAATGGCGATAACCACTTCTTTATCGTCCAGAACTCTTGGCAACTGCGGAGCTTCAATCTCAAGGATTCTCAGCTGTTTGGGGTTTTCAGTGACATCGGTAACTTTGGGTAATAATCCTGTTCCTTCTTTCAGCTTTAAAAGTCCGTTTTTCTGAAGGAGAAGAAGAGATCGCCCCTCATTGGTTGGGTCATTAGGAATAACAATGGTACTTCCGTTCTGAAGCTGGCTGATCGTTCTGATCTTTTTAGAATAGGCCACGATGGGATAGACAAAAGTATTTCCTACTACGGCCAGTTTATAGCCTCTCTGCTTCGACTGCTCATTCAGGTAAGGAACATGCTGGAAAGCATTAGCTTCAATATCTCCGTTGTTCAATGCTTCATTCGGAACTACATAATCATTGAAAGGAATCAGTTCTACATCAAGATTGTATTTTTCCCTGGCTACTTTTTTAGCCGCTTCGGCAATTTCCAGTTCAGGACCGTAGGTAATTCCTACTACGATATGATTCGGGTCATCCTTCTTTCCTGAGCATGCATTGAACAGGAGAAGTCCAGTCGCTAAAAGGGCTGTTATTTTTATTTTTTTCATTAGAATTTTAAAATTAAAAGTTGATTGAGGCGCTTGAAACTGCCTTTATTATTTTTATATTAAATGTCTGAGGCCTTAATTACCTGTGATCGAACTTTTTCGCCAACCTATCGCCTGCAAACTGAATGATAAATACCAAAGCAACAAGTAGCACCAATACCACATTCATGATCACCGCATCATAACCAATATAACCGTATTGATAACCGATCTGTCCTAATCCACCGGCTCCCAGTGCTCCACCCATTGCAGAATACCCTACCAGAGTGATGAGCGTAATGGCTGCATTGTTGATCAGAGAAGGAAGCGCTTCCGGAAGCAATACTTTTTGGATAATCTGTAAAGGAGATGCCCCTAAAGCTCTGGCCGTTTCTATCAACCCATGGGGAACTTCGAGAAGGCTGTTTTCCACCAGTCTGGCGATAAACGGAGCTGCTCCTACACTCAACGGAACCAAAGCCGCATTCATCCCGATGGAAGTTCCTATGATTACTCTCGTAAAAGGGATCATCCAGACAATTAAAATAATAAATGGGATAGAACGGAAAATATTAACCAGAATAGAAGTTACTCTGTAATACACGGCATTTTCCAGCAGCTGTCCTTTCCTTGTTAAAAATAATAGAATTCCAACCGGAAGCCCCAAAACAAATCCAAAAAATCCTGAAACAAACGTCATATAAACCGTTTCCCAAAGTCCCTTTCCCAAAAGAGCAATTACCGAATCACTAAGCATATCCTTTTACTGTATTTTGAATTTTATTCTGGTTAAAATAATAAATAGCTTTCTGGTTTTCCTCATGTTCACCCTGAAGGTGAAGCAGAAGTTTCCCGAAGTTGGCATCACCGAGATATTCTACATCAGCTTTCAGAAGCTTGTAAGGAATTTTGTATTGGTCGTAAAGCGTTGAAAGCAGTTTTTCAACACTTATATTTTCATTGAGTTCTATTTCAATCAGCGGAAATAAACCGTCTTGAGGCTCTTTCTGCAGTTTTTTATTGAGTTCCTGAGGAATCGTCATGATGTCTGAATTTATAAATTGTCGGATCACCGGATTTTTTTTATCCGAGATGATCTCGCTTAATGTTCCTTTTGCTAATAATTTTCCTTTGTCGATGACAGCTACATGGTTGCAGACTGCCTTGATGACCTCCATTTCGTGGGTGATCAGCAGAATCGTAATGCCAAGCCTCTGATTGATATCCCTTAAAAGCTGCAGGATGGATTGTGTAGTTGCCGGATCCAGTGCGCTGGTGGCTTCGTCACACAGAAGGAGATAAGGATCATTTGCCAATGCCCTTGCAATGGCTACTCTCTGTTTCTGCCCGCCCGAAAGGCTTTTGGGATAATCATTGGCTTTGTCTTCCAATCCTACAATCTTCAGCAGCTCATTGACTTTTCTGTTGATCTCATCCTTGCTGACGTGATCCAATTCCAGCGAAAGTGCGACATTATCAAAAACAGTTCTGGATGAAAGCAGGTTAAAATGCTGGAAAATCATCCCGATTTTTTTCCTTTCACCTGCAAGCTGCTTTGAGCTTAATTTGGTGAAATCTCTTCCGTTGATAATGATCTGCCCTTCATCAGGCCTTTCCAGGAGATTTACGGTACGGATCAAAGTGCTTTTTCCGGCTCCGGAAAACCCGATGATGCCAACAATATCTCCTTTTTCAACACTAAGGCTTACCTGATCCAATGCCTTGAATGACTGCTTTTTCTGGTGAAATGTTTTTGAAATGTTTTTGATTTCTATCATTTTTAATGTCTGATTTAATTTTTAAATAGGCTGATACGGTTGCGTGGTCTTATTGAAAAACCGTTTCAGTCTTCTTATCTTCACTTTTGACCTTTTTGAAAGTCTGAAATACTTGGTAACATTGGTGAGCAAAACTCCGAGTAATATCACGGACAATCCGTACAGCTGGCTTCCGTTAATGGTTTGGCCGGCTACAATCCAGCCTGCCAGTACTGTAACAATAGGGTTGATATAAGTATGCGTGCTTACCAAAGCTGCAGGTTTTACAGAAAGCAGCCATATATAAGATAAATAAGCGACTACAGATCCGAAGAATACCAGGAACAGAATACCCGCCCATGCCGATATCGGAACATTGGAGAATGAAAAACCGTGCCATTCTTTTCTGAATGCGGCAATAATAAAAGCGACAACGCCTGCTGTGATAAGCTGCTGTGCTATATTCATAAATGTAGACTGTGAAGCCGGATTTTTCTTCGAATATAAAGATCCCAGCACCCAGGCCACTGAGCTTAACGCCAGTACAATGAATGCTGTGATTCGCAGATTTCCGTCCACCGCTGTATGATGTGCGCTGGAAACACTTCCGTTCAGGAATAAGATTAAGCCTGCAAATCCGATGACCAGTCCAATCGGGATAAATTTATCTGAAAAATAATACTTCCAGTTCTTCTTATCAATAGCAATGAACCAGAAAGGTCCCGTTGCAATGGCGATCGCCGCTTCAGAAGCCGATACATACTGTTCGCCCCAGGCAACAAGTCCTGTTCCGCCGGTAAGAATAAGTATTCCTGTGATGGCATTCTTTTTCCAGTTGATCAGAGAATTGGCTTTTTCACCCTTAGCAAGCAGCCAGCCGATCATCAGAAGTCCGGCCGCCAGGAAACGGAATCCGGAAAGAATAAAAGGAGGAAACCCTTTCAGACCAAATGAAATAGCGAGGAATGTAATTCCCCAGATTACGTAAATATTGATAAATGCTACCGGCACCAGCCAGCTGTTTTTAGAAGTGCTCATTCTTTATGTTTTTGTGATGTGTATTAAAATAAAAAGGCCCTACAACGTGGTAAGGCCTTTAGAAATATGTAATATAAAATAAGGTCAGCCACAGGATTTTTGATGCATAAGCATACAGTTGCACATCATCATAGTTTTGATGGTCTGTTTCTTCATTGGCTGATGTTTAAATCCTTGTATCATTTTATTTTTCTTTTCCTGAATACGGGTGCAAATATAGAACATATATTTTTATTAGTCCACTAAAACTATAGACTTTTTTAATGGTTTTTGTTTTATTAATTTTTAATCATTTGTTTTTCAGTGGATTAATTTGTTTTAAATTTTGTTAATATTTACTGATGAAGACTAATTTATTTATTACTATCATCCAATAATCAGGATAATGATAAGTACTGATACCTTATAATTCTGCATGGTACTATTTCTCAATAGCCGATTTTAACTCCTGGCTAAATTAGCAAAATCCAAAAAAAATCCCGACTTTTGTCCCCCTTCAATAATCCCGAATTCATGAAACTTTGTATTGCCGAAAAGCCCAGTGTTGCCAGAGATATCGCCAAAGTATTAGGTGCTACCACGCCTAAACAGGGCTATATGGAAGGTAACGGATACTGTGTGACATGGACATTCGGGCACCTTTGTACCTTAAAGGAACCTCACGATTATGGTCCTCAGTACAAATCCTGGAATTTGTTTTTATTACCCATAATTCCAGCCAGTTTCGGAATCAAATTAATTCCAAACAAAGGTGTAGAAAACCAGTTCAAGGTCATTGAACGATTAGTGGAAGAATGTGAGGAAGTCATTAACTGTGGTGATGCCGGGCAGGAGGGAGAATTGATCCAGCGATGGGTTTTACAGAAAGCAAAATGCAACAAGCCCATTCAGCGTTTATGGATTTCGTCCCTTACTGAAGAAGCCATTAAAGAAGGTTTTGACAACCTGAAACCGGCTGAAGAGTATAAAAATCTGTACCTGGCAGGAAATGCAAGAGCGATTGGTGACTGGCTGTTGGGAATCAATGCAACGAGGTTATTTACCAAGAAGTTTGGTGGTAATAAAGCAGTTCTTTCCATCGGGAGAGTGCAGACGCCTACTTTGGCTATGTTGGTTCAGCGTCAGAAGGAAATCGATGCATTCAATACCGAAGAATATTGGGAACTCAAAACCAAGTACCGTGACGTAATTTTCAATGCAGCGATCGACAGGTTAAAAACATTAGACCGTGCCGAAAAAGGACTTGAATATCTTAAACTGAACCCTTTTGAAATTGTCTCTTTTGAAATTAAAGAAGGAAAAGAAAAGAATCCAAGACTTTTCGATCTGACGGGACTTCAGGTAGAAGCCAACAAAAAATATGGCTACTCCGCAGAAAATACCTTAAATTACATCCAGAGTCTGTACGAAAAAAAGCATGTGACTTATCCGCGTGTGGATACCACTTATCTATCCGAGAGTCTGTATCCGAAAATAGAAGGCATTCTCCGGAAAATGCATTTTTATCAGGATCTGGTTTCCCCATTGCTGGAAGCGCCGATTCCTAAGTCAAAAGCAGTTTTTGATGATACGAAAGTGACCGATCACCATGCGATTATCCCTACAGAGGTTCCGCCTTCTCAAAACCTGAGCAGAGAAGAGAAGTTAGTGTATGACCTGATTGCAAAACGTTTTATCTCTGTTTTTTATCCTGAATGTAAAATTTCAAATACCCTGGTAGAAGGTAAAGTAGGCACTATTCCTTTCAAAACAAGTGGGAGGCAGGTTCTGGAGCCGGGATGGAGAGTGGTGTATGCAAAAGAGCCCAAAGAAGAATCTACAGATAAGGAAAAAGAAAAGGAAGAAGAACAAACCATTCCTGAATTTACCGTTGGAGAAACCGGTCCGCACGACCCGATGATCCATCAGGGGAAAACCACACCACCCAAACCATACACTGAAGCAACTTTGCTGAGAGCGATGGAAACCGCCGGAAAACAGGTTGAAGACGAAGAACTGCGCGAACTCCTTAAAAATAACGGGATCGGAAGACCTTCTACCCGTGCCAATATCATCGAAACCCTTTTCAAAAGGAAATATATTGAGAAGAAAAGGAAAAATCTGATCGCCACTCAAACCGGAATTCAGCTGATCGATACCATTGAGGACGAACTGTTGAAAAGCCCCGAATTAACCGGAGAATGGGAGTCAAAACTTCGTAAGATTGAAAAAGGAGAATATGAAGCCAACCAGTTTAAGGAAGAACTGATTCAGATGGTAACGGAACTGACTGAAAAGGTCGTGTATGGAAAAGGAAAAGTAATTACATTATACGAAGAAAAAGAGGAAGTCAAAGAAAAGAAAAAACGCGAGCCTGCCGTAAAAAAAGAACTTCAGTCCTGGGAAGAAACCCAATGTCCGAAATGTAAAGACCATCATCTGATCAAAGGAAAAGCAGCTGTAGGATGCTCAGATTTCAAAAACTGCGGGTTCAAAATTACTTTTGATATTTTCGGCAAAAAGCTTTCGGACAAACAACTCTTGGACTTGGTTTTAAAAGGGAAAACTTCAAAACTGAAAGGATTCACTGCACACTCTGAAGCCTTAACAGAAGGAATTTTAGCACTTGGAGAAGATTTTCAGGTGCAGCTTTCTTAAGGTTTAGCGGAATAGTTTATCATACCAGCCACTGAGGTCTTTCCTGATAGCATCATGGTATGTACACAAGATTTGCGCCAGCTCAAGCTCGGACCTTTCCGATTTGTAAGTGTTTAAAGTCAGATAACCGAAAAAGTTACCATCCTGATCAACAATTGCTGGTGGATAAGAAGCATAACTGCTCCACGGAGAATAGGTGCTGTATGAACTTCCATAGTTTCCATAACCGTTCCAAATAGATTTTGAACTGAGTACATTTCCATAATCACTGTATGGATTCCAGATCGAATTTTTATCAAAAGTATCACAATTCAAGCAGCCCAAATATTGATCCTGGTTGGAACCTCCGTACAGATGCAGCGTCTGTGCCTGTGAAATACAGCATAGAAGGAGGCTTAAAAATAGGAAAATCTTTGTTGTAGTCATATGGATGGCTGTTTGTGCAAAGCTACTATTTTTTGTAACTGTTTTTTGGAAACCACCCCGTCAAAAATTCTGTGGATTTTCGCCACCCCTCCAGAGGATGGGAATAATTGTCCAATTAACAACAGGTGTCATGAAAATCAAAGACTTTCATAGAAACTTAAGTGTACTCTTATGCGCAATATATTTAACTAAAAAAAATACTTAAGTGTTCAAAAAACTTTTGTGACTTTTGTGGTTAAAAACCTGTCGAATTTTGAAGTTCCAGCATTAAGAAGTAAACTTATTCCAAATTTTCTGGCATTTCTGAAAAACATTTGTGTACTTTGTATTCCATTCAGATTAAAATATATATTCATGACTCCGGAAAAAAAGAAACTCATGACAGACAGCTTCGGCCGCTCAGAAACGCTGAAATTTTACAATGCCGAACTGCTGGAAGTAGACACCGATTTCGTCTCCATCAAAATTCCCAAAATGGAAATGATGACCCGTAAAGCCGGAATGTTCAATGGTGCTATGATTGCCTCTCTGGTGGATGTTTCTTCAGGATATGCTTCGGTAAGCCACTATAAAGACGACTGTTATGTAGTGACTGTTGAACTGAAGGTGAACTATCTTCGCCCTGCATTGGGAGATGCCCTCATATCGAGGTCCTATGTTGTAAAAGGTGGAGCAAAGATTATCGTGGTGAGGACTGAAATTTACGTCCTTGATGAAAGTACCGGTTCGGAAAGTCATGTGGCGACTTCATTGGTAACCATGATGAGGATCAAATAAATAGAAATGCAGCCATCAAAATATTCCGTAAATACAGGAATTACCGGCTTTTTTTAGGCGTGAATGGAACAGGATTTGCAACGTAAATACCATAACATTAAAAAATAATAATATGAACTTAATTATCAGGCTGTTCATTACAGCAATCGTTGCATACCTTTTGACTAAGGTGCTTCCGGGGGTACATTTCGAAGGATTTTCTTCGGCCATCATTTTTGCCATCGTACTGGGGGTATTAAATATTTTTGTAAAACCTATTTTAGGACTTTTAGGGCTTCCGCTTACAATCATTACATTAGGACTGTTTGCCTTAGTAATCAATGCATTGATTATTTTGATCGCAGATTATTTTATAGACAGTATGGTCGTAGACGGCTTCTGGTGGGCACTTATTTTCAGTGTGCTGCTGTCCTTTGTAACTTCACTGGCCAATTCCATGTTTTCAGACGGGGATTAATAGTAAAAAATATAGCAAACAAAATCGGCTGTCTCATTGAGACAGCCGATCTGTTTTTAAGAATAATTCTCATTAATCCAATCTATACATTCTTCGTAAGTCTGAACCTGTGCCGGGGTCTGGATATAAGGAGCATTCGTAGGAGCATTTTCGGCAATTTTAGCCATGATTTTCTCCAGAGTTCTACCTTTAAAATCGACTCTTGTTGCCTGAATCGAGCCATATTTCAAATGGTCTTTGTGAATGTGCCAAAGATTAGCTGCTCCTGCATCTACTTGGGTTGCTTTAAAATCGCCTGTTTCTAATGTACTCATGATGTAAATTTTAAATGGTTAATTAATAAAAACCGAGTCAATTATGAACTGCTGTTTATGCTGTCATAAAATCACGATTCTGTTGATTTCACTCAGGTAAAATTCAGGATTTCAGGTCAGTGAAAGAAGAGGGAAAATACCCATCTTTAAAAAATAGGTGTTTTCCTGTAAAGCACACCTCAATTGTGAAATGGAATTTTCTTGTTAATTCTTTCGTCCATTGGGATTTTAAGTATTAACTTTGGTCATCTTTGAATTAAATAAAACAAACGGGATGAAATCAGTAAGATTCTATAGTTCCGTTAAAAAATGAATATCAACAT
Source organism: Chryseobacterium sp. UF-81 (assembly GCF_058245105.1). Lineage (NCBI taxonomy): Bacteria > Pseudomonadati > Bacteroidota > Flavobacteriia > Flavobacteriales > Weeksellaceae > Chryseobacterium > Chryseobacterium sp. UF-81. Next base: position 471,353 of record NZ_JBSIBX010000001.1, read on the forward strand.
ATGAAATTTAAGTACAGTCTGCTGGCCCTGGCAGCTCCGCTCTTAATGAATGCACAACAGTTAATGACGCCTGAAATTCTCTGGACTTTGAAAAAGGTAGGAGTACAGGCCGTTTCACCGGATCAGTCTTCACTGATTTATAAAGTGGGACAAGTAGATCTGAAAACAGAAAAAACAAAAAGTGAGAACTACTTTCTCAATGTTCTTAATAACCAGTCTTCCAAAATAGATTTCGGTAAAAAAGCCCTTATTCAGTGGGATAAAAACGGGATTTATGCTCAGGAAGGAGATAAGATTTTCCTTTCAAAAGATAACGGGAAAACCTGGTCAGAATTTTACACCATCGGAGAAGTAGACAATATTGTGATCTCTCCGGACGGTAAAAAAATTGCGTTCAGCAAACAGGTTCTGGTAGAAAAGCTGATGGGAAAAGACAAATACAGCGATACCCCTAAAACGACAGCCCAGGTATATACAGATCTGAATCACAGGCACTGGGATTATTTCAATGAAGGGAAGTACAACCACGTATTCGTAGTGAATGCCACAGACAAGGCAGAATCTGCAAAAGATCTTCTGGAAGGTAAAACCTGGGATTCTCCCCAAAGACCTTTCGGAGGAGCGGAAGATTTTATCTGGAGCCCGGATTCTTCACAGCTTTTATATGTTACAAAACCTAAAAGCGGAAAAGAATATTCCACAAGCACCAACACAGATATCTTTGCGTACGATCTGGCTTCAGGAACTACAAAGAATATTACAGAATCCAATAAAGGATACGATGTAAACCCAAAGTTCAGTCCGGACGGAAAATCACTGGTTTGGCAAAGCATGGCCAGAGATGGGTATGAAGCGGATAAAAATGATGTAAAAATCATGGACTGGAAGTCCGGAAAAACAACCAATCTTACTGCGGGATGGGATGAAAGTGTTTCCGGAGATGTATTCTGGAGCGGTGATTCAAAAACCATCTATTTTACAGCAGCATTCAGAGGTACAAAACAGCTTTTCTCTTTAGACCCTAAAGCAGCAAAAGTACAGCAGATAACAAAAGGGGATTTTGACGTTAACGAAATCTTTACCGACAATAAAACTTCACTTCTGGTAGGAAGAACAGACGTTAACCACGCAACAGAATTATTTTCTGTCAACGTGAAAAACGGGGAAATGAAGCAGGTGACCGAAGCCAATAAAGAAGCTTATGCTAAACTGGCACAGGGGAAATCTGAGCTGAAAATGGTTAAAACAACGGATGGAAAAGAAATGGGCGTATGGTTCCACTACCCACCCAACTTTGATCCGAATAAAAAATACCCTACACTGGTATATTGCCAGGGAGGTCCGCAATCTGCACTGACACAGTATTTCAGTACAAGATGGAACTTCTCTCTGATGGCAGCCAACGGATACATCGTAGTGGCTCCAAACAGAAGAGGAATGCCGGGGTGGGGAACAAAATGGAACGAAGAAATCTCTAAAGACTGGGGTGGACAGCCGATGAGAGACTATCTGGCAGCAACCGATTTTGCGAAAACATTACCTTATGTAGACGGCGAAAGAGTAGCAGCAGTAGGAGCAAGCTATGGAGGATACAGTGTATTTATGTTAGCAGGAACCCACGAAAACAGATTCAAAACGTTCATCGCCCATGATGGATTATTTGATATGAAATCCTGGTACCTTACTACCGAAGAGCTTTGGTTTGCCAACTGGGACCTTGGCTCTCCATGGGAAAAGCCGCTTCCAAAAGCCTATACGGAATTCAATCCAAGCAATTTTGTTGAAAAATGGAACAAGCCAATCATGATTGTTCAGGGAGGAATCGATTTCCGTGTACCTTACGAGCAGGGGCAGGAAGCTTTTCAGGCAGCTAAATTAAGAGGATTGAAAACTAAATTAGTCTATTTCCCGAACGAAAACCACTGGGTACTTCATCCGCAAAACGGATTGGTATGGCAGAGAGAATTCTTCGACTGGCTGAAGGAAACTTTATAATTAAAAATTAAAAGTGAATAATGAAAATAGATTAAATTATTCCTTAAAATATCAATAGGAGCGGGCTTTAGCCCGCTTTTTGTTTTCAGATTTGAGAGGCTTTAGCCAAATTTTATATATTTGAGTATGCAAAACAGAATTTCCTCATTTCCGCCAATAATTGATCATCAGTCTGAAATTTTAATTCTGGGCTCAATTCCCGGTGTCAGATCTTTGGAGAAACAACAGTATTATGCGCATCCGCAAAATAAATTCTGGGCTATTATTTTTGAACTGTTCAATGAAAAGTTTACTGAAGATTATACTGAACGGCTGAATATTTTAAAGAAAAATCATATAGCAGTCTGGGATGTCATTGACTCCTGTGAAAGAAAAGGAAGCCTGGATTCTGAGATCAAAAATGAGGAAGCCAACCAAATTGCTGAACTTCTGGAGGAGCATTCCAGCATTAAAGCTATTTTCTGTAATGGAGGGAAATCGTACAAAAACCTGCAGAAGCTTTTAGGGAAAAACTTTAGATTACCCATTTTTCAGCTTCCTTCCACAAGCCCTCTTCATACCGTATCTTTTGATGTAAAATTGGAAGAATGGAAGAAGATTTTAGATTTCTTGAAATAAATTTTGTTCTCGCAGATTAATCATCTTTCAAATATTTTCTCAGCCCTTTTAGCAGCTCCAGCTGATTTCTGGTCCTGTCCAGATTGTGTGCAGCATATTGTGTTGAATAATAAGTACTTCCATTCAGATAATCAGTCAGAAAACGGATTGCCTGAATATAAATAACGGTTTTCGCAGCATAATCAAGGTTTTCAAGCTCTTCAAAAGTCAGTTTATCTTTCAAATACAACAGAAATCCGTCTCTTACGGTTCTGTAAATTTGAGGGTTAAAATTGTTTTCGGCTCTTCCATTGTCCTCATCCAAAGTATTGGTATAAGACCTCGCCATGTCGCCGAAATCATACAGGATTGTGGAAACCGTTACCGTATCCAGATCAATAACAGCCAAGGGTTTTGAATTTTCATCAAAAAGAATATTCCTTACATTAGGATCTCCGTGTACAATTCTTTTGGGCAACAGACCGTTTTTTTCCATTTCAATCCATTTTTGCGGAAGAAAAAGAAGCTCGTTCATTGTCCTGATTTCCAGCTCAGCGTTTTTCAGCAGATCTTCATTTGCATATTGTAAAGAGGCCTGGTAATCCAGGATTCTTTTTTCAAAATTAATAAAATCAGGAATCGGAGGCTGAATATCCGGAAGATGTTCGGGATTGACCATACTTAAAAAACACCCTACAGCCTTTGCCGATTCATAAGCGGTTTTGATATCGGGAATCTTAAATAAAGTCCTCGTATTTTCAATAAAGCTCAGCATTCTCCATGATTCTCCCTCTTCATCTTTCATAATAAAATCACCAGATAAAGCTCTTTTCGGTTTTACCAGCTGCAGCGGATAGTTTTCGTTTTCCAGCATCCCGTTGATCAAAAGATGATTCAGGCTGATGATCTCAGGGAACGGAAAAATCTGAGTATTGATCTTTTGAAGGATGAATTTTTCCTCAGAATCATGGTTTTCCACTAAATAGGTTGTATTGATCAGTCCGTTGGTGATAGGAGTGACCGTACAGTTTTCAGTTCCGGTAAACCCGGTCACAATTTGTTTTAATTCCATAAATCTTCAGGATATCTGTTGTTTTTGATCTCTGATGCCAGAAAATCTTTAATACTGCTTTTATCATCTGCATAGGTTACACCCATCCATTGCGAGGGAGAAACTTTTACCAATACCTTTGCCTTTTTCTCATCAATCATTTTTTGCACGGCAGAAGGAATGTAAAACTCCTGCGTGGGCTCCGGATCCGACTTTATGAAATCATTAAAATACATTTCAAGAGCATCAAAAATTGCCGGATGAAAAATGAAAAAATTCATAGATACCAGCGTATCTGGAGCTATTTCTATATCCTTTGCTTTTTCTGTATATATGATCAGGTTTCCTTTTTTCCGGATAGAAGTCTGTTCCTCTATTTTTACGAGATAACTGTCAGCGTCTAAAGTACATATTCCCCGGGCGACATTTCCATTTCCGCTTAAAGTAGATTCTACCGGATAGGCAGCCATTCCGAACCGCGATCCTGAAATATGGGTATCAATTTCTTCAGCGGCCAGCTGATACGCTTCTTTTCCATAAAAATCATCTGCATTGATCATAACAAAAGGTTCCGGTACTTTACCTTTTGCACAAAGTACGGCATGTCCAGTTCCCCAAGGCTTTTGCCGCTGTGAAATATCAAAATCCTGAGCTAAAAAGCTTTCATTTTCCTGATACACCCAGTGAAGTTGAAAGCCTGCTTTGCCGGATATGGTATTTAATCTGTCAATATAGCTTTGAGGGATCAGCCTGTTCACAATAATAACAACTTTACTGAAACCGGCTTCCAATGCATCATATATGGAATATTCCAGGATAGGTGAGCCGTTATCCAATATTCCGTCTATCTGTTTCAGGCCTTTGTAGCGGCTTCCCAGGCCTCCGGCTAATATGAGCAGTGTTTTTTTAGAATTCATCGGTCATTCCAAATACAGGTTTACGGGTTTTCCATTTTCCGTTGGTGAAATCCGGAATATCAACAGCCTGGCCTCCTTTAGCAATAGATTCTTCGCTCAGCGGAGTGATAGAATACCATAAAGCAAGGTCATACACATCCATAGGGAATTCAATATTTCGTTTGATACATTCGATAAAGGTATTCATTACAAAGAAATCCATTCCGCCATGGCCTGCGCCTGCCGCTGTATCTTCAAATTTTTTCCAGATCGGGTGGTCAAACTCTTTCATCCATTTTTCTGTATTTTCCCACCGGTGGCTGTGATTCATCGTTTTTTCAAAATAAATATGTCCCTGGTTGAAATCTCCCCATCCGAAATCCTGCCACAAGCCTTCCGTTCCCTGTACCCGGAATCCAAGATCATAAGGTCTCTGTAAACTTGTATCATGGGTTAAAAGAATAGTTTCGCCATTGGCACAGGCAATCTGTGTGGTGACAATATCTCCCTGGTTGAATTTTGCTTTGGCATTCGGATGATTTTCGCCGCCTTTAGGATGCTCCACGATATATTTGTGCAGCCCGACAGATTTTGAAGAGAATGATGAAAGCCTCGTCAGGCGGTTGCCACGGTTGATGTCCATCATCACTGCTACAGGCCCCAATCCATGTGTTGGGTAAAGCTCTCCGTTGCGTTTTACATAATGTTCCGTTCTCCAGTGAGCCTCGCTGAAACCTTTCTCCCCGAATTCAGCACCCGAATTGTAGGGCGTAACGCCGTCATTAAAAAGAACCCCTCTCAGATCGTGCTGATAACCGCCCCTTCCGTGAACCAGCTCGCCGAACATCCCTTTACGGACCATATTCAGAACAGCCATGACATCCCTGCGGTAACAAACATTTTCCATCATGAAAATAGGAACTTTTGTTTCTTCATATACCTTTACAAATTCCCAGCAGTCCTGAAGCTTTATTGCTCCGGAAACCTCCATTCCTACGATCTTTTTTGCTCTCATCGCTTCCGTTCCCTGTGGAAGATGCCATTCCCATGGAGTGGCAATAACGACAGCATCTATGGTTTTTAACTTTAAAAGATTCCGATAGTCATAATCACCGTTTGAAAATTCCTGGGCCGCGGATTTATTATTGTCTTTCAGTATTTTCTGAGAAGCCAGAAGCATTCGTTGATCCGGATCTGCAAAAGCTACAATTTCTACGTCACTGCGTTTTGCCAGCAGCTTTACATGTTCCTGCCCGCGGAGTCCTACACCGATAAAACCTACACGGATTTTTTTATCTGATTTGAAATCATTGGAATAGGCAAATAAAGAATTAGGTAAAACCAACGCCCCAAAGCTTGCCAGGGCAGCAGTTTTAATAAAGTTTCTGCGTGAAGAGGTGGTGTCCATTAAAATTTTTTCTTAAATATATTAAAAAGTTGTGGAATAGGCGTATTAGCCCTTGGTTTTGGGCTGTAGATCCGGGAATCTGAGACCCAGTTTGAGCATAAAAACGGCTGTCCAGTTATGAGGAACAGCCGTTTATAATCATCAATTTTTAATATTATTTTTCTGTGAAATATACTTCTTCGTACGGCTGGATCAGTACCCATCCGTTTCCTGAAAACTTCATCTGGAATTCTTCCCCGCTTCCTCTTCCGATAAGACTTTTGAAAGAAACATTGGTTTTCAGATCAGGACTTAAGTTTCCTGACCATGCCACTGTAGCATTAGGATCCGTAAAAACGGGGTTGTCCGGAGTTACCATAAGAGTCAATGGTTCGCCGTGCGTTGTTATGGCGATATGTCCGGTTCCGGAAAGTTTTACCTGGAAAAGACCGCCGGCCATCATTCCGGCAACGCTTTTTAGCATGGTGATATCACTTTTTACAGTCTGTTCGTGGGCAAGAACATCATTTCCGTTCACACAAACCGATTCATTGTTCAGATACAGGATACGTACTTTCTTTCCGGCATCTGCCACATACAGTTTACCGTTTCCTTCAGCTTTCATCAGCTTGCTTCCTTCGCCGCTGATCGCTTTCTTTAAAAGATTGCCGATACCTCCTGCCAGCATTCCCTGTCTTTCGAAATTAATGCCTCCTACATAGCCTACCATACTTCCTCTTTTGGTCCAAACTGCCTGATTGTTGAGGTTGATTTCCAGCATATGAGGAGTTTCCAGCTCAAAATAATCTCTCTGTTGTGGATTTTCTTTAGTTTCGTTGACGAAAGCTTCCAATGAATATTTGCTCATAGTGTAAATTTTTTTAATATTTCCAAAAATAATCTTTTTTTTCGCTCATAGATCACCGTAGAATCCCGGTTTTCAATTTGATTTAAATAATACTTGACAAAGGGGTATTGAATGTTGTATATTTGCACTCCGAAATTACACTTGTAATTTGAATAATTTTTAAACCGTAATTTAAAAAAATGAAAACATCAGATTTTAATTTTGATCTTCCTGCGGAATTATTGGCAGAACACCCATCTGAACACAGAGACGAAGCCAAACTAATGGTTCTTAACAGAAAAACACAGACCATTGAGCATAAGCTGTTTAAAGATGTTGTGGATTATTTCGAAGAGAAAGATCTATTCATTTTCAATAATACTAAAGTTTTCCCTGCACGTCTTTATGGAAATAAGGAAAAAACAGGCGCTAAAATTGAAGTTTTCCTTTTAAGAGAGCTGGATAAAGAAACCAGAGTATGGGATGTTCTTGTAGATCCTGCAAGAAAAATCAGAATCGGTAACAAATTATTCTTTACTGAAGATGAATCTTTGGTAGCTGAGGTGATCGATAATACCACTTCAAGAGGAAGAACATTGAGATTCTTATTCGATGGTTCTTATGACGAATTCAGAACAAAACTGAAGGAATTAGGTGAAACTCCACTTCCAAAATATATCAAAAGAGCCGTAGAGCCGGAAGATGCGGAAAGATACCAGACGATCTATGCAAAAGTTGAGGGAGCGGTTGCTGCCCCTACAGCAGGGCTTCACTTCTCCAAGCATTTGATGAAGAAACTGGAGATCAAAGGAATTGATTTTGCTGAAGTAACGCTTCACGTTGGTTTGGGAACTTTCAACCCGATCGAGGTAGAAGATCTTTCTAAACACAAAATGGAGTCTGAAGAAATCATTATTGATGAGAAAAATGCTGACATCATCAATAAAGCGGTAGATGCCCACAGAAGAGTCTGTGCAGTAGGTACTACAACGATGAGAGCATTGGAAACTTCCGTTTCTTCAAACAAAAAGATTTCTGCATTCAATGGTTGGACGAATAAATTCATTTATCCGCCTCACGATTTTGGAGTAGCCAATTCAATGATCACCAACTTCCACACGCCGAAATCAACATTACTGATGATGATTGCTGCGTTTGCCGGAAAAGATTTCATCATGCATGCTTATGAAGAAGCCGTAAAAGAAAAGTATAAATTCTATTCTTATGGTGACGCCATGCTTATTTTGTAATTAATTTTAAATTATAGATTATAAATTTTAGATTGAGTCCCCAACTTCTGTAAAGGATTTTAATCTAAAATTTATAATTTAAAATCTATAATCACTACTATTTTGAAAGATATCCGCGTTTTATCACTAGACCAGCTTAAAGACTATTTTTTGACTTTAGGGGAAAAACCGTTTCGTGCGAAGCAGGTTTATGACTGGTTATGGAGTAAAAACCTCCATTCGATTGATGAAATGACGAATCTTTCGAAATCTCTCCGCGAAAAAATTTCCGAAGAATATACCATTAATCCTGTCTCTGTAGATCAGCTTCAGAGAAGTACAGACGGAACCATCAAAAACGGGGTGAAACTTCACGACGGTCTGCTGGTGGAATCTGTTCTTATTCCTACAGAAACAAGAACGACGGCCTGCGTTTCGTCCCAGGTTGGATGTTCATTAAACTGCGAATTCTGTGCAACGGCAAGGCTCAAAAGAATGAGAAATCTCGAAGTAGCAGAGATCGTAGACCAGGTGGCTCTGATTGACAGCCAAAGTAAAATGTATTTCAACAGACCGCTTTCCAATATCGTTTTTATGGGAATGGGAGAGCCGATGATGAATTACAAAAATGTAGTGGAAGCCATCAGAAAAATTACCCAGCCGGAAGGTCTGGGCATGTCACCAAGAAGAATTACCGTTTCTACATCCGGAATTCCAAAGATGATCAAAATGCTGGCAGACGATGAGCTCCGTGTAAAACTGGCACTTTCGCTTCACTCTGCTATTGAGTCCAAACGGAACGAGATTATGCCTTTCTCGGATAAATTCCCATTGACGGATATCATGGAGGCGCTTCAGTATTGGTATCAGAAAACAGGCTCTGTCATTACTTTTGAATACTGTGTATGGAAAGGTATTAATGATGGGGATGAAGATATCAAAGCGCTGATCAGATATTGCAAACAGGTTCCTTCCAAAGTGAATCTGATTCAATATAACCCTATCGGGGACGGAAAATATGACCAATGCAACAAGCAGGCAGAAGAAAATTATGTACGCCAGTTGGAAAATGCAGGAATCACTGTAATGATCAGAAAAAGCCGTGGTGGAGACATCGATGCGGCCTGTGGGCAGCTTGCCAATAAAACAGCTGATTAAAATTTCCTTAAAAAAACGAAAAATTTCCTTAAAAATTTCCTAAAATCCTACCTTTACATAAAGTAAAAAGTTTACTATGGACTTCTTTATGGGCGAGGACGGTTTGGAGAACGTTTACGCATGGGCTATTCCGTTTCATGCTGCCGTTATTTTGGCTGAAATGATTTACAGTCATGTTTCTGAAGCAAAGCTGTACAACGGAAAAGATGTAGCCACGAGCGTATATCTTGCCTTAATGAATTTCGGGCTGGACCTGGTCATGAAGGCTTTTGCCATGGGAGTTATGTTTTTCTTTTACAATCACAGGCTTTTTACCTGGGATTTTACCGTTTGGTACTGGCTCATCTGTTTTACCATCACAGATTTTGCCTATTATGTGCTGCATTATGTGGATCATCACTCCAGAGCGTTCTGGGCGGTTCATATTACCCACCACAATTCAGAGTATTTTAACCTTACAACAGGATTCAGAAGTCCCGTACTGCAACCGCTTTACCGGTATCTTTATTTTTCGCCGCTTGCTTTTTTAGGCTTTAATCCGTGGCATATTATGGTGGTTTATGCCATTGGGCAGGTGTATGGAACATGGGTGCATACACAGACTGTAAAAAAACTGGGAATCCTGGAATATATTCTGGTAACTCCTTCACATCATAGGGTACATCATGCCTGTAACATCAAATATCTGGACAGAAATATGGGTATGTGCCTCATCATCTGGGATAAAATATTCGGAACTTTCGAAAAAGAAGATCCGGATGTACCCGTAAAATATGGAATTTATCCAAAAATGCCGGACAATAAGCCAGACACTGTTCTTCTTTATGAATGGAGAAAAATCTGGAAAGACATCAGACAGCCGGGACTGAAATTTTCCGACCGCATCAATTATATTTTTAATTCTCCAGGTTGGAGACATGATGGTACGGGAAAAACAGTAAGACAATATCAGAAAAATTATTTAAAAAGCCAGGCTAAAAAACAGAAACAAAAAGCAGAATCAGCATGATGTATTCATGATATGTATTTATATCTTAATTACAAAAACGCAATTTTTTTAACACGTTAGTTTATTTTAAGTTACTAATGCATATAGTAGAGAAGTACACTTAGGTTTTTGAAAATTACCGGTCTTTATTCCGACAACTAGAAATCGTAGTACCCAAATTCCCCTCCTTTGGTGGGGTGGCGAAAATTCAAAGAATTTTTGACGGGGTGGTTCTTAAACAAAATATATCTCAACTTTCCCAATCATCCGCAAACATTTACCTTTGCCTTATGAAAAAACTCCTTCTTTTTACTGCTATTGTCATTTTTCAATCTTCGTTTTCGCAACAGACAGACTTCTTGAAAATAAGGAAATACAGAGTCGGTTATTTAGAGGATAAAATTCAGGAAACATCAGGGCTGAGTATTCTGAACGGTAAGCTGTATACATTCAATGACAGCGGCAATGCTCCGGAACTTTTTGAACTGGATGAAGCTTCGGGCAATATCAGAAATACATTCACAATCAATGCTAAAAACAAAGACTGGGAGGCTTTGACTAATGACGGAAAGAACTTTTATATTGGAGATATCGGAAATAACGGGGGAACCAGAAGAGATCTGGAAATTTATAAATTACCTTTTATGAATGAACCCAAGAACGATTCCATTACGAAAATATCGTTTTATTATCCGGAACAGACAGAATTCATTCCAAAATATACTGCCAATGATTTTGATGCGGAAGCGATGATCTATCTCAATGGAAAGCTGCACCTGTTTACCAAAGAATGGAAATCAAAATCAACTTCCCATTATATCATTGATCCTGAGATATCCGAACCGCAGAAAGCAGAAAGAACAGAATCTTACAAAACCAACTTTGTGGTAACCGATGCTGCTTATTTTGACAGAAAGCTGTATCTGGTAGGCTATACCAAGAAAACGGAAGTCTTTCTTAATATTTTTACGGAAACGGAATCCGGCATTTTTTTTAAAGAAAAGCCAAAGCATTATTATCTGGGCAGTGCTTTGGCAGTAGGTCAGATTGAAGGTATTGCAGTTAATGAATCAGGAATCTATATTTCAGGGGAAAAATTCAGGTCTGGATTGGGAAGTGCACAGCCTTCACTTTATTTTATTCCAAATGAAGAACTCAGAGATTAATTTTGTCCTGAAATTGCGTGAAAAAAATTATCTTTGTGAGAATTAATTAGTATTTACCTTTCATTCACAGATTTTGGCAAACATCGTAGAAGAAATCAAACGACCGATCAATGAGGAAATGAAGCTTTTCGAGCAGAAGTTTTATGAATCGATGCAGAGCAAAGTGCCTTTATTGGATAAAGTAACCCGTTTTATTGTTACTACTAAAGGAAAACAGATGCGTCCTATGTTCGTATTCCTTTGCGCAAAGCTGATAGGTGACGTTAATGAAAAAACCTACCGCGGAGCCTCCATGATCGAGCTGATCCACACCGCAACTCTTGTACATGATGATGTGGTGGATGAAAGCTTTAAGCGACGTAATTTCTTTTCAATCAACGCTTTATGGAAAAATAAAATTGCGGTTTTGGTAGGAGATTATCTTTTGTCAAAATCCGTATTGCTTTCCACAGACCATAAGGATTATGATCTTTTAGGTGTTATTTCAAGAACTATCCGTGAAATGTCCGAAGGTGAGCTTTTGCAACTTGAAAAAGCCAGGAAGCTGGATATTACCGAAGATGTTTATTATGAGATTATCCGCCAGAAGACTGCGACACTGATTGCGGCTTGCTGTGAAATTGGTGTTCTCTCCAATAATGCAGATGAAACTCTGGCCAAAAAGATGATGAATTTCGGGACCTATACCGGGATGGCTTTCCAGATCAAGGATGACCTTTTTGATTATCTGAGTTCCAATGTCATCGGGAAACCTGTAGGAATTGATATTAAAGAGCAAAAAATGACTCTTCCTTTGATCCATACTTTAAAAATAGCCGGCGAAAAAGAGCGTAAATATTACTTCAATACCATCAAACGTTACAATAACGATCCGAAACGGGTTAAGGAGCTTATAGACTTTGTCAAAAATTCCGGAGGTATGGATTATGCCATAAAAGTAATGAAAGATTTCCAACAGAAGGCTAAAGATATTCTTAATGAATTTCCGGATTCTGAGCCTAAGAAATCATTACATCTTATGCTGGATTATGTGATCGAGCGAAAGTTCTGATCCAAATTAAAAATCACTTTTCCATTTTCTTTTCCCTGTCTTAATTTTCTTATTGACTGTTTACATCATTGTTTGTAACGGGAACTTCTGCTTTTCCAATTGTAGAGATTTATTTTCTCACGATTCTTCCACTTTGTTTCTACTGCATTTGTATAATTTTCATTTAAACATATTGGTTATTAGTGTGTTATTTATTTTTGATTAAATACGTATCCAATACGAATCATCTTTTGATAGGACTGTGAAGGTCCTTTCCTAGCTTTGCAGCAAATAGAATAAATAACAAATATAGACAATGAAAAAAATGAAACAATTAATGTTAGCAGGGGTAGCGGGTATTTCTTCACTGATGTTCTCTCAGGTAGGTATCAATACGCAACAACCTACTGAAACACTGGATGTGAATGGTAATGCGAGGTTCAGACTCGTTCCAGATGTTCAGAAAGACGCACTGATGTACAGGTTAGGAGTCAATGAGCTTGGAGTGCTTGCCAAAGAAACTTCTATTTCATCTTATAATACGTATCTGGGATTTAGTCCTATGGCTCCTACCCATACCCAAACCATCCCTTTAACTCTAGAAAACGGATATCTTACTAAAATTACAGGAACATCTGTGGGGGCATGTAATGGAGTAATGGTGGATTTTACAATTTATTTTATAGGGACGTCCTACTTAGGGGCTACATTACAGGGAAGAGCGACACAAGGCACAACCTCATATTCTGCAGTTACTTTAGCAAGCAACCAGTCTGTTTTTGGACAACCACTTGAAAAACTGGCAAATGCCTCTGGATGTAGTGCTGGATCAGGACATACGCTGACCTATGCTAATGGTCAGATTAGCGATTCTTTTGATGACAAGCCTACTTATTTTCCTAATGCCGGATTATTTGTTATTTATACTATTGATAAAGTAAAGCAGACTAATTAAGTGGAAATCAAAATAGATAAAAACAAAAGGATTAATCTGAGGATTTTTTTGTTGTTGCCGTCGCAAAAAATATGAGATATGTTGTCCCTACAATAGTAGTATGTAATTATTAACTACAGATTTTGCAATATGATCATAAAAAAAATCTCTAAAAACTTTTCAATGATGATAAAGAATGCTAATTCCATAAGTTATCTGAAGAAAATCAGTTTCCCTGCTGGTTTTCTTTTTGTCAATTTCCGTACTCTTTTGTATTGTAGCTGATATGGGCTATATGTAAGTAATTAAAAACAGATTATTAAAAAAAATAAAAATTTACAGTTATAAATTAAACAAACACATCATGAAAAAAGAATTTAATCTTATAATAAAAGCAGTACAGAGTTTAAGAAAGCTAGCTGTAGAAATCAAATCGACGAATCAAGAAATTCGGACTAGTAATAATCAAATAAGACTGAATATTGGTGAACGAGGAAAATTAATTGCGTCTACCATCAACAATATGGTTGTTAATGTGTGGTTGAGAGAGATGGATTTTTATAAAATAAAAATTAAGCAGTCCCAATATTAGGGGTTATTGGTAAATAACCTATATTAGCCTTTATATTTTATGATCAATAAAATTATTTCCATGCCTATTCTTCTTATGCTATCATCGGGCGAAAGTTCTGATGCCAAATTAAAAAATCACTTTTCCATTTTCTTTTCCCTGTTTTAGTTTTTTATTCACAGTTTACGTCATTGTTTGTAACGGAAACTTCTGCTTTTCCAATTGTAGAGATTTATTTTCTCACGATTCTTCCACTTCATTTCTACTGCATTCGTTTAGTTTTTTCTTTTAAAGTTTTGTTTTTTAGTATGTTATTTCCTTTTATTTTAATACGTATCTAATACGTATTGTCTTATTGTAGGTTTGCGATGTCCTTTTATTAGCTTCGCAGCAAATAAAATATAGACAATGAAAAAAATGAAAAAATTAATGGCTATAGGTGCAGCCGGTATCTCCTCAGTTATGTTTGCTCAAGCTGGTAATGTAGGGATTAACACGACAACTCCTCAAAAAATGTTGCATGTCAATGGATCGTTACAGGTCGTGAATGAGCTGAATGTAGGAGGAGATGCTTCTACGGCCGGGTCGCCGGGGATTGCCGGGCAGGTGCTCAAGTCTAACGGACCAGGTACTGCTCCTACATGGCAAAACCTTGCAGGGGTTCCCAGTTCTACAGGAACGGTCATTGCAGTGAATGGACAATTTTTGGTGGCGCAGGAAATTATTGTACAAATGACTTCCGATTTTACTGTTTTTGGCACTAATGGAGGTATTCCGGTTGCCATAGGAAGTTTAAATAATGAAATTGTAGATAATGAAAACCTGTATACAGGCTCACCGTCAACTAATTCATTTAAAGTTGCTGCTGATGGAGTATATCAGGTAATCATGAATGGACAGTTAACAACAACTAATGAAGGTACTACACCTACCGCTCCAGTGTTAGGTATATGGGACGATACAATTGGTGGTTGGGTAGCACGTGTTAATGATGTTTATATGTCTGGAAGTGCAGCTAATGGTGTAAGTTTACAAACTTATACTTTGATTACCTCTATTCCTATGGTAGCTTCTCATACATATTCTTTCAGATTACATAATACAAAAGATGTGACTATCAGGTATTTAAGTTCAGGCAGTACAGGTTCAGGTCCTATTACTCAAATGTCTGTAAAACGATTAAAATAAGAATTATTAGAATAATATTCTAAAAAAATTTAATAAATGATGAAAAGATAAAATGTAGTGGCCATCTAAAGAAAATCAGTTTCCCTGCTGATTTTCTTTTTTCTGGAGAAAATTTGTTAATATCATGGTTGTCTTCTATATATAGTTTCTTTGATTTAGTTGCAATATGTTGCTTATCAATCAATATTTTTTATTTTTCTTCACCCTGTCTTGATTTTTATGAGAGTTTAGATCATGATTGGTAACAAGAATCTATGTTTTTTCAATTTTAAAGATTTAGTTCTTGTGATTTTACACTGCATTTCTACTGCATTTGAATGATTATTTATTTTAAAATATTGATTTTTAATATTTTATTTCTTTTATTTCAATACGTATCCAATACGTACTGCCCTATACTAGGACTGCAGAGTTCCTTTCTTAGTTTTGCAGCAACAGAATGAAAACAACATAAACAATGAAAAAATTAATGGTAACAGCTGCAGCCGGTATCTGCTTGCTTAAGTTCACTCAAGTAGGTATTAATACACAACAATCTACGGAAATACTGGATATAAATGGTACCATAAGAGTACATTCAATAGTATATCTCCTATTACTGCTTCCAATTATAATACAGCTTTCATTAGAGAACAGGATTTTTTATAAAAGAGAAATTAAACAGTCTCAATATTTTGGATTATTTGTAAATCTGATATATTAGTCTTCATATTTTATCACCAATGAAATTATCCTTTTATCTGTTCTTTCTTACGTTATCAGTTTTTGTTTCCGGTCAGTCCAGATCCGAAATGCAAAGGGTAGACAGCCTGCTGGATGTTTCAGCAGAGCTGGCTTACCAGGACCAGCCGGTTGCTGCCATAAAGACCGCCCGCCAGGCTTTGGCCTTGGCAAAAGAAAAAAAATATTCCAAGGGGATAGCCGAGGGAAATATTTATATTGCCTATCCTTTATTATATCTTAATATGTATAATGAAAGCTTAAAGTATGCTAAAATAGGGGAGAAGTATATTCCTGAAAATGATTATACTTTGAAGGCAGATATCAAAAACATCCTTGCCAGCATATATAGAGAAATGAAGCTCTATGACAAAGCAAAGGAAGAGTTTTTAGAAAAAATAAAGCTCTCCCATAAAATTCCGGACGAAGAGTATCGGTTAGAATACCTGAATATTTCTTATCTAAAACTCGGAAGCCTGTATGGAGATAAAAATGATATTGACTCCAGCCTATATTATCATCGGCTTTGTATTGCAGGGTATGAAAAGCAAAGCAAAATACAGAAAGATTTTAACCATTATAGCTTCAGTTCAGCTCACATTAGCTTGGCCATCTTATTCTTAAAACAGAAAAAAGTAGATTCTGCAGAAGTACATATTCATAGCGCAGCGCAGATACTGGAAAAATGCCACCATCCTAATAAGAAATACCTTTGGTATGCATCAGGAAAGCTTGCTTATGAAAAGAAAGAATACGAAAAGGCCTTGCATTTTATAAATGAAGCCATCCGATATAACAAAAAACAAAACCATTCAGCAGATATAAAGGATCAATATCAACTTCTCGCGGAAGTTTATGCTGCTATGAACAGACCTGAAAAGGAAAAAGAATACCTGAATAAATATATAAAGCTAAATGACAGCCTTACCCGGGAAAATGCAAAGATTATGGATTTTGTCATTCATAATATCCTTGATGAAAAGGACGATGAGCAGAGAAAGCAGACGAATAAGGTCTGTTTGCTGGTCAGTATTTCTATATTAATCATTCTTCTTTGCATATACCTGGCTTATAAGGTAGTGCTGAATGATAAAAAAGCTAGAGAATCCGAGCTTATGGAAAAAGAGCAGCGTCTTCTGGAGAAAGAGCAAGAGGCAAAAGAAATGCAGAAAAAGATCAATAATTGCTTTGAAGAAGTTGTTTACTTGGCTAAAGAAAATCATCCTGAATTTTTTATCCGTTTTCAGGAAGTTTACCCTGAGTTCGTAAGCAGGCTGCTTTTAACTTCTCCCGGATTGAAAACTACTGAGCTTAAATTCTGCACTTTTTTATTTCTTAATTTTTCTACCAAGGATATTGCCGAATTTACCTTTACCTCACCCCGAACCGTTCAGACCCGCAAATATAATATCCGTAAAAAGCTGAATATTCCTGCACGGACTGATATTTATCTCTGGATTCAAAATATGGGAAACTCAGAACAATAATTCCGGCCCGTTGTTTTGTGTTGAAAGACAGGGTTTTGCGATCTTTTTATGATGCTTAAGTATCTAATACGTAGCATTTTGTAGCAAGGGTATTAAGAATATTTTGTCCTTTTGTAGGGAAATAAAAAATCCAAGTAATGAACAAATTATTTTTATTATCCATGTGGTTTTCTTCCACAGCAGTTTATTCTCAGGTGGGAATTAATACAACAAATCCCCAGGCTACACTAGACATTCAGTCGAAAAATGTATCGGGGACAACGAAGAATATTGACGGGTTACTGATTCCCAGGGTGGACAGGGAAAGGGCACTGAATATGTCCCAGGTTAAGCATTCCACACTTATCTATGTTAATGAAATCACTACAGGTTCGGCTACCGGACAGGCTTCTGATGTTGACTCGGTTGGTTTCTATTATTTTGATGAGTCTTTAGGTAAATGGGTGAAGTTGAATGGAGGAAGCACAACTGTTCCACAGGCTCCATTCAAAGTAATGACTAACCTTTCTTCCGGCAGTTTTGATATGTCGGCAAATAATAACCAGCAGGGTATTAATTTTTTTGAATTCAGCATTTCAAATGGGAATCTCTTAATGCCTCTGGCAAATGCTTACAAGGACAGAACCGTCTCAATAAGGAATAGTGCTGATGCAGCATTTGGATTTACATTCCAGGAAGCATATAATACCAACCAGATAGCAGTTTCTTTACTGACAACAAGATCTATCCTGTTTCATAGTGATGGGATCAGATGGTATCAGATAGCAGGATTTTAAATTATAATTAATCAAAAAAATAAATAACAAATGAAGAAAATAATATCATGCATTATCCTTATGCTTGCATTTTACTCTGTAAAGGCGCAGATTGGGACCAATCAGAATGTTGAAAATACACTATCGAATTCCAATTTTTTTATGGATGCAAGTAAATTTAACAATTATGAGAACAATATTGGAAAAGGACTGGGATTTCCCAGAGTTGATCTTACGAAGTTTAAGTTTGATGTGTCAGTCATCAATAATGTTCAGATATTATCAGATTTTGATGGAATGATGGTTTATAACTACGGTACCGGAAATACCATGATAAATGAAGGGAAGCAGGTAGCTGTAACGCCCGGGTTTTACTATTTTTCCAATCCTGCAGCCTCCGGAACTATAAGTAACGGAAAATGGGTACGCTTGATTACAGATGGTTTTGTATCTGACCTTAAGATTCCATCGAACGTTTTGTATGCCAGAGGAACTTCTACCTCATGGAAGACAGGCTCCAATACAGTGAATCCACTTTGGTTTGAAGCAACGGATCATATCAATAATGAATATATCACCAGAGTGGATCCGGGAAAATTTATGGTGAATAAAACGGGTTTATATACCTTCGATGTGCGGGCAAGCTTTTCAGATATTCCTGAGAAAGAGCTTAATGTTGCTTCATCAGGTATACCACAAGTTTACGTAAATATGTTTCAGAAATTAGCAGATTACGTGTCTGGAACTAAAGGTATAGGAATGGGGTTGACTGCAGGAAATGTAAATATAAACTTTGAAGGAAGCAGACGGAGAGATTCAAGCGGATCCACTTTTATAGCCACAACAATCAAATTAAATGCAGGAGATACTTTTAATCTGGCAACAGCGATGGCTAAAAGCGGATACTACAGAGAAGCGGGCTGTCATGTTTCCGTAATGTATACTGCAGTACCATAGTTCAAAAGATTCTAAAAACCAAATAAATGATGAGGAATGGCATAATGCAGAGGCAATCTAAAGAAAATCAGTTTCCCTGCTGATTTTCTTTTTTGAAATTCTATGATCTTGCTGACTAACATTACTTTAGTAAATAATAGAGTAAATGTTTAGTGTTGTTAACCTGAGTTCGGGATTTTAATAAGGTAAGGAAGCCTGAAGCTGGAAGAGGGAAGTTATTAAGGTCGTGAAAAATAACGATACTCCGGTTTTATCAATTTTTTTAAGACTCATTAATTCAATTTTAAGAAACTATCAGCCCAATAGTAACTTCAAGCCTCCCTCTTCCAGCTTCCGGCACATTAATCTTAATTTTCTTATCCCGAACTCTCAGGTGTTGTTAATATTTAAAGAAATTAAAAATAAAAAATTATTGATATGAGTCATAGCTTAAAAAACATTCATATAGGGTCATTAATTAAACAGAAAACCATTGAGCTTGATATGGAAACTTCCCGCATCTGTAATTTCATGAAATGCAGTGTGGAAGAGGTGGAAGAAATGTTCCTGCAGAAAGATTTGCCAACAAATATTTTGTTGAGTTGGAGTAAATTGCTGGAATATGATTTCTTCAGACTCTATACCCAATACCTGATATTATTCTCACCTCCATCTAAAAGGAGTACAGGCGAAGTTGAAAAAAATGTTTCCCAGCTGCCCCGATTTAGAAAAAATATCTATACAGCAGAAGTCATTGGTTTTATTTTAGAGCTCATCAATTCACGTGAAAAAACAAAAAAACAGATTATAGATGAATACCGGATTCCTAAAACCACACTTTATAAATGGATAGCAAAATATAATAAAAACCAGCAAATAAGGAAGAAAGCAGAATGAGATTAGCCCATTTCATAGGTGCAATAACAGAAATAAGTTTTTAATAAAATGAGTAGGTTAAGAGATTTCTGTTTTTAATAAGTAAAGAAGCCGGGAGCTGGGAGAGGGAAGTGAGTTGAGGTTGAAAAAGCCACTTACAACCCGTAATTTATTATTTTTTTTAAGACTGCTTCATCAAATTTTACGACAACATCAGAGATTGTAAGGCTAATAGTAACTTCCAGCCTCTCTCTTCCAACTTCCAGCCTATTATACTTAATCTTTTTATCCCGAATTCAGGTTAAATAATGAATTAATAATTTTAATACAATATGAATAATATAGCCCCAAATTATAAGTTAATTTACGAAGATATTATTTCAAAAAAATATCCTCACAAAAGGTCTGCATGTCAGGGTATACTGGGTAAGAAGGAATTGTCCAGTTTGGATATCATCAAGGTAAACAATATTATTTTTGATAATACAAATGCTGAAACATTTAAATTTAATCAAAAATTGCGTTCTTATAGCAAGCCTACAGTACTGCAAATATTAGACTATCAGAAAGCAAATAAATTAAATAATACGCAGCTAGCAGAAGAATTTAATCTTAGCAGAAATACAATAGGTAAATGGAAGAAAAGTTTCCGCTAATCATTAATAAAATTTAATACATTAAAACGAAAAAATACTTCCTGGTAACCGAAAAAATAACCAACATGTGGTCATCAGGTACAGAATTCCCAAAACTGCTTTATATAATTGACCAGTAAAATACGTGCAAAAAGTATAATGATGTGAAATGTCATATCATCAGAGAACAGCCTGAACGTTTTGTATGTTCAGGCTGTTTTTCTCTAATTAAATTTTATATTTTCTGGATGGTAACATTCGTTACGTTACCGCTTCCGGTACTTCCCGTTTCAGTCGCTAAAACAGTGGCATTTTGATTGGGAGCTGCCGTAAAACGAACCTGATAACCGGCTGTCGGTATAATCAGTAATGTAGTGTAATTCATTAATTCTCCAACACTTCCAGAGTTAGCAACAGCGTTATAATGGCTCCCTCTTCCTAAATAATCCGCATCCGGAACAGGTCTTATCCCTAGCAGCAATTGTGTCCCGGCCGGCATATTTGTGAAACTTGCCTGTAAGGTCACCAGATAATTCCCTGCCTGATTAAATGTTAAAACACCAGTTGTGTTGCTATAGCTGTAATAAGGAGAAGTGGCCAGCGGTGTAGAGAATACTAAAGTAGTAATGGTAGCAGTCGTCAAACTTTGATTAGCTGTAAGGCGGGCATGGAATAAAGAATATGAATTAAAATTGATAGTTTTCAAAACTCCGTTTGCATCAGCAACAACAACTCTGTCTGTACCTCCGACCCCAATATTAGAATTGATGTTGCGGATTCGTGCATTTCCTGAAGCTATATCTAGCTTGTCTGTTGGATTTGTGGTCCCAATCCCAACATTTCCAACATTGGTTACAACAAAATCATTAGTCTGTTGTGTGGCAGAAGGCACACCTGACAGCGGATTGTCTTTTGCAGCGTCAACATGAAAACTGGCTTGGGGATTGTTTGTGTTTATGCCTATTTGTGCATAGATAATACCCGACGTTAAAAAAACGCCAAGAAGCGAAATAATTCTTTTTTGCATCGATTTAATTTTTTTCTTGTGTATGTTAAATTATCTAACATCTCATCTTACTATCAAATTTTATACCGTTAAAGGGAAAATAATTAACAATATGATAAATTTTAGCTTTTTTAGGAGTTAAATTTTACAGAATATGCAAAATATTTCTAATAAATTAAATAATATGCAGCGAGCAGGAAGATTTAATGTTGGCAGAAATGCAGTGAATGAAAGAAAATGTTCATTTTTAAACCTTACAGCCTTAAACCGGCAGAGGTAAAACGAATTTGATAGCCGGTTAGGAGTGGCTGTTCCTATCCCTAAATAATGATTAGTAATTGATGTTTTTTCTGTCTTAAAATTGAGAAATATATAAATCATGCCCCCTGCATTTGATTTAAATACGAAAGTCCCGTTACTCATTTTATCTGTAAGAACAAATCAGTGAATTATATACCCAAAAGAAATAAAATTTTGAAAAACAAAATGTTTAGATGATAGATTTAATCAATTATTTTTACGGTCACAATAAGAACTGCTAAAACAATACAAAATAAAGCGATTAAAAATAGATAATCCGCAATGGTCTCATATTTATTTTCTCGCTTTTCGTTTTTGGTTCTGATAGCCATAAACGAAAAAAAGCAGCTGCATGAAAATAACAGGCATGCTATACCGGCAAACTCATCCAGATGTGTATTCCCACTGATTTTAGTGATTTTGAGCGAGGTGATGATAATCAGCGAAAAACCTAAAAGGTTGCTGGACGCATTCAGAATGTGGGTTGACTTTTTTTCCATCATTTACAATTTTTTTACAATATAAAACACAATTCGTTTATTATCAAATTTTTAAAAAAGATTATTGAAAATTAAAATTAATTTAAAAATTGTATATTAGCGGCATACTTGAAGAATAAAAACTTTTATATCTAGCTATGCAGACAACCTATATTGAAACACAGCAAATTTCTTTCCAGGACTTTAAAAACCAGATACTTGAAGATTACAGGTTAGGGAAGATATCACGTGAGATGTCTTATCTTGGAAGAAGAGAAGTGCTTACAGGAAAAGCTAAATTCGGAATTTTTGGGGATGGTAAGGAACTTCCTCAGCTGGCAATGGCGAAAGTTTTCAGAAATGGCGACTTCCGTTCAGGATATTACAGGGATCAGACTTTTGCATTAGCAGTAGATGCTTTAACAGTTGAAAGTTTTTTCGCACAGTTGTACGCAGATACAAGCGTTGAAAGAGAGCCTGCATCAGCTGGAAGACAGATGAACGGGCACTTTGCCACAAGAAGTTTAAATGAAGATGGTAGCTGGAAAGATCTTACGGCGCAGAAAAATATTTCTTCGGATATTTCCCCTACAGCAGGACAGATGCCTAGATTATTAGGACTGGCTCAGGCTTCCAAAGTGTATAAAAGTGTAAAATTCGACGGTTCTGAGAAGTTTTCAAAAGGAGGTAATGAAGTTGCTTTCGGAACAATTGGAGATGCTTCTACAGCAGAAGGGCATTTCTGGGAAACGTTGAATGCAGCCTGTGCGCTTCAGGTGCCCATGATTGTTTCTATCTGGGATGACGGATACGGAATTTCAGTTCCAACCAGAAACCAGAGAGCAAAAGCGGACATTGCTGAAATGTTGAGCGGCTTCCAGAGAAAAGAAGGGGAAAACCAGGGCTGCGAGATCATTCAGGTAAAAGCATGGGATTATCCTTCCTTATTGGATGCTTATGCCAGAGCCGAACATTTTGCCAGAACAGAAAGTATTCCGGTCGTAGTGCATGTTATTGAGGTTACACAGCCTCAGGGACACTCAACCTCAGGATCTCATGAAAGATATAAAAATGAAGAACGTCTTTCCTGGGAAGCAGATTTTGACGGTATGGTGAAATTCAAAGAATGGATCCTGAATTATTCAATAGAAATTGAAGGAAAAGAAGAGATTATTGCTTCAGCAGAAGAATTGGATGCAATAGATGAAGAAGCTAAAAAAATAGTAAAAGCAGGCCAGAAGAATGCCTGGGAGAACTATCAGAAGACCATTACGGATTTAGCTCAGTCTGTTCTTCCGTTAGTTGAAAACCTTAAAGGTCAGAATGCTGAAATCGAAGGATATATTGCTCAGTTCAATAAATTGGTTTCCAAAGCTAAAAAAGATATTTTCCATCTGACGAGAAAAGCTTTACTGGCGACTAGAGGAACAACTTCTGCGGAAAGGACCCAATTGATGCAGAAGTACCATGAAGTTTTTGAAGTAGAAAAAGATAACTATTCTTCCCACTTATATTCACAGTCTCAGTGGAAAGCTGAAAATGTGAAGGAGGTGAAACCTGTTTTTTCAGAAACTTCTGAAGAAGTAGACGGAAGAGTGGTGGTAAGAAATAATTTTGATAAAATTTTCGAAAAATATCCTGAAACCTTGGTATTTGGTGAAGATGCCGGAAATATCGGTGATGTGAACCAGGGATTAGAAGGAATGCAGGAAAAATATGGTGAAGTACGTGTAGCAGATACAGGAATCCGTGAAGCGACCATTCTTGGCCAGGGTATCGGTATGGCGATGAGAGGTCTGAGACCTATCGCTGAGATCCAGTATTTAGATTATATCCTTTACTGCTTACAGGGAATGAGTGATGACCTGGCGACTGTACAATACAGAACAAAAGGCGGTCAGAAAGCTCCTGTAATTATCAGAACAAGAGGACACAGGCTGGAAGGTGTGTGGCATTCAGGCTCTCCAATGGCTGGAATCCTTAACCTTTCTAAAGGAATCCTGGTCCTGGTGCCGAGAAACCTGACGAAAGCTGCAGGATTCTACAATACAATGCTTCAAAGTGATGATCCGGCGGTTATTGTTGAATGTCTGAACGGATACAGATTAAAAGAAAAGCAGCCAGATAACTTAGGTGAATTCACTGTTCCTGTAGGAAAAATTGAAGTAACCAAAGAAGGAAAAGATGTTACCCTGGTAACTTACGGTTCTACCTGGAGAGTTGTAATGGATGCGGCAGAACAATTGGAAAAACTGGGAATCTCTGCAGAAGTTATCGATGTTCAGTCATTAATTCCTTTTGATTTAACAAATGAAATTGCTGAAAGTGTGAAAAGAACCAACAGATTGGTTGTGATCGACGAAGATGTGGAAGGCGGTACATCAGCATTTATTCTTCAGCAGATCCTTGAAAAGCAGAAAGCATTCAGATATTTAGATTCAGATCCGTTGACGATTGCAGCTAATGATCACCGACCTGCTTATGCAAGTGACGGAGATTACTTCAGCAAGCCATCTTCAGATGATATGGTGGAAAGAATCTATGCTATGTTCAATGAAACAGACCCTCAGAAATATCCTGCGATATTTTAATTGGGATTTTTAAATAAAATTAAGCCGTTTTCAGAATTTCTGGAAGCGGTTTCTCTTTGTTATATTGCAATTTAGGCTCTGACTTCCTTTCGGTTTTCCTTATCCAATAAGCTGCAGTTTTTTTCAGAATTAAAATCTTCAGTAGTAAATTTCGCTTCCCATTCTTCCAGTAAATATAAAATCGGCAGCAATGCCAGTCCTTTTTCTGTCAGAGAATATTCAACTCTCGGGGGCAGCTCTTTAAACTCTTCACGAATAACCAGTCCGTCGCTTTCCATTTCTCTCAACTGGTCTGTTAGAACTTTTCTGGAGATGACATTAATCCGTACAGCTAATTCTCCGAAACGTAATTTACGGTCTTTAATCACCAAAACAATAATTGGCTTCCACTTGCTTCCCAGCGCAGACATTGCCTTGCCCAGAGGACAGCTGTATTTCATCAGTTCATTCTTTACCATATGTTACTTTTAAGTTACTAATGTAAGTTACTGCGAAGTTACCACTATTTTTCCAATGAAAGATACAAAAACAAACTATTATTAGTTACTTTGTGTAACAATTATAAAATACCAATTAAAAAATGAGCACAGAATCATTATTTAAACCATTTGTTTACAAAAATCTGGAACTTAAAAACAGGCTCGTTATGGCTCCTATGACCAGAGCACAGTCTGATAATGGAGTTCCTACCCAAAATATTGCAGACTACTATTCAAGAAGGGCAGCTTCAGAAGTAGGATTGATTCTTTCTGAAGGAACTGTGATCAACAGGCCATCCTCAAAAAACATGCAGAATATCCCTGATTTTTATGGAAATGAAGCATTGGCGGGCTGGAAAAATGTGATCGATGCCGTTCATCAGAATGGCGGCAAAATGGGACCGCAGATCTGGCATGTAGGAGATACCAGAATGTCCGAAGATTATCCGCTGGCACCTATGGAAAAAGCTTCAACAATGACTCTGGAGGATATTCAGGATACCATTGCACAGTTTGCTGCCTCTGCAAAATCTGCAAAAGACTTAGGTTTTGATGTCGTTGAGGTTCATGGAGCACACGGCTACCTTATCGATCAGTTCTTTTGGGAGGTGACCAATACGAGAACAGATGAATATGGGGGAAAAACAATCAAAGAAAGAAACCGTTTCGCAGTAGATGTCATTAAAGCTATCAGAGCTGCAGTAGGAGAGGATTTCACTATTATTCTTCGTCTTTCACAATGGAAGCAGCAGGACTACAGCAGCAGGTTAGCTGCTAATCCGGAAGAAATGGAAGAATGGTTATTGCCATTAAAAGAAGCCGGCGTAGACATTTTCCATTGCTCGCAACGCCGCTTCTGGGAGCCGGAATTTGATGGTTCAGATTTAAATTTTGCAGGTTGGGCAAAGAAAATCACAGGTCAGCCGACGATTACGGTAGGTTCCGTAGGTTTGAAAGGAGATGTCATGGGTGCTTTCGCAGGACAGGGAACTGAAAAAACCGACCTGACCGAATTGATCAGAAGACTGGACAATGAAGAATTTGACCTTGTTGCTGTAGGACGTGCACTTTTACAGGATCCTCAGTGGGTTCAAAAAATAAAAAACGGCAATACAGACGAGCTTCTTGACTTTTCAGCAGAAAGCATGGCGAAACTGTATTAAGAAGGCAATTGTGAATGGTCAATTTTGCTTCGCAAGTGAATAGAATTAACTCAGCGAAAATAAAAAATTGACAGCGAAGCGAATTCACTATTCACCATTCACAAATTATATTTTTCTTTATTTTTATATTATAATTTTTCACCTATTTATTTAAAGAAACCCGCTTTCAGAATTTCTGAAAGCGGGTTTTGATTGTTGTTAATCCGGGCATTCCATAGTATCTGAAATACATTTCCAGTGGGCTGGAAAACCATTTTTCGGGGGAATATAGCATGCTGTTGTTCCTGCCGGGCAATCAGGTGCATTTCCACCATTGATTTTCTTTAGATCAGGTTTAGTTAATTTTTTTAGATTTTTCATATCGTAATGATTTATTGGATAATAAAAATATAATATTTTCACTGATTAGGGAAATATTATTTAAATAGATGTTGCATATATTAAAAAAATAACCGCGCTCCAGAATTTCTGGAGCGCGGTTTTAACAGATTTAAATATCTAAAATTACCGTAATGACGGCAACAGTGATTATTTCTTATAAGCCAATGTTTTTGGTAGGCTTCAGTTGCTTACGAATACTTTTTGGAACTGCATTCTTATGAACTAAGATGGCCGTTGATTTATATTCTACATACGGTCTTGTTACATACAGATAACCCTCGAAATCATTGGTTACACCCCAGGAGTTTTTTACCATATAATACTCTTTACCAGTCTGGTCTTTTGCCAGTCCTACGATGTGCATACCGTGGTCATCCGTTGTAGAAAGGTTATTAAGAGCTTTCTGACGCATGTCTTCCGTAATGGTTTTATCTTTTTTAGGCTCAGTGAACAATGTTTGCTTGTTTTCAGCAGTGATCTGATTAAGATCCATGTCCGGCACATAAGCTACCCCGTTTTTGTAAGAGAAATAAGGTTCGGAAACGTCCGTTGCCCATCCTACAGAATATCCTTTGTTCACTGCATTGTCAATAATAGCTGTAAGATCTTTCATCGGAAGATTCCAGTCAGAATCATGGCTCCAGTTATCCGGAATCGGAACTACAAATTTCTGGTAATACGGATAATCTTTGTAAGAAGAGATCTCGATATAATCTTCAGGGTTGATTCCTACAACTTCCTTAGCGAATGTTTTGGGAGTGTAATTTTTTCCTTCATACGTAAAGTTAGCCGGAACTTTTCCTAGATATTCATCCAGAATTGCATCTACAGAATCCATCCAGTTATCCGTAAGCTGTGCTTTTGATCCTGCCTGAACAAGACTGTCTAAAACAGGTTTCAGTTTCCCCTGCATCTCCTTAAAGTTATTAAGGGTCTGCCCGGATTTCAGTCCTGTATAAACATCCTGAGGTACGGCACCGTATTTTTTGTACATATTTACCACATCATGCAGCTCACCGCCATCTCCCCAGCTGATAGCGCCGCTGTTGAGAACATATAATTTAGCTTTATCATGATAAGAATTTCTTGCTGTGAAAATTTCAGCAAGATCTACAGGTTTTTTACCCATTCTCTGCATTTCGGATTCAAGGAAAGAATTTCCTGAGTAGCTCCAGCAGGTTCCTGATGAACCCTGGTTCTTTACTGAAGTAGCTCCTACGTCTTTTAACGCTGTGAACTGAAAATTAGCATTTTGAGATTGATTGTTCTTTAATTTGTTGATCAAGTCATCTTGGGCAAACATCATACTTCCTGCAGACAAAACAAAAAGTAATGAGGCAATTTTGGTATTTTTCATTACTATAAAAAGATTATTTATATGAATAGTCGTTCATATTAAAGATTTGTTACAAAGGGAAAAGTTAAATTTGGAAGTCAAAAAAGCCAGATAAAACTGAAAAAAATTCCGAAGTAAATAAATGTATTTGTTATCAGTTAATTAAGTATTTTGCTTTTTATCAAAAAAAAGATTTAAATGTTTCCAACCCATCCAACCGTTTATGCATCTATTACAGTATAAAGCCTGACTATGGAAAAAGAATTACTAATAGAATGCCAGCGTAACAGCCGCAGTGCACAGCGGAAAGTCTACGAGAAAATGGCGGGCAGGCTGTACTCAGTCTGTAGACGCTATCTGAAAAACGATGAAGATATTGAAGAAGTATTGGCCGATACTTTTTACAAAGTATTCACCAAAATCACTCAGCTTCAGAATCTGGATACTTTTGAGGGATGGGCTAAAAAAATTGCAGTCAATGAATGCCTTCAGAAACTGAGGGCTACCAAGACACAGTTTATCTCTATGGATGATGGTTTTGCAGAAACATCCGGAACCTTATCGGAAAGCATTTCATTTGAAAAAGATATTCTGAGCCTGCTGAATTTTCTTCCCGAAGGCTGCAGAGCCATATTCAATCTGTTTGCCATTGAAGGATATCCGCATAAAGAAATTGCTTCCATGCTGTCGATAAGCGAAGGGACATCCAAATCCCAGCTCAATTTTGCAAGGAAAAAACTACAGGAGCTTTTAGTCAATCAGAACATTTAAACTTTAGGAAAATGGAAAATAATCACGACATAGATAAAAGATTCAATGATGCTTCTAAGCTTTCAGAAGAGCCGTCTGTTTTTCAGGGTTTTGATAGAGTTTGGGCGAAGGTTGAAGAAAAATTAGATACAAAAGAGGAGAAAAAGAGAATATTACCGGTTTGGCTTCCTTATGGAGTTGCAGCCAGCTTAATTCTCGGTCTGGGAGCATTTTATTTTATCAGCAAAAATGGAACTGTTGAAAATTCAGCTCCTTTAATTGTAGAAAACAGGACTGAAACACATCCTGAAAAAAGGAACATTTATACAGTAGACAGCACAGTTAAATCGAATATTGAAAAGGAAATCGAAATTTCAAAATCACCACAGAAACCCCTTTCTTTAGCAAAAAATGAAGATCCGAACAGCAAGAATAAAACCTTAGCCGTTAATAAGAATGAGGAGAGGTATGCGTCACGAAAAAATGCTTACTCAACAGATGAATATTATATCAAAAAGAAAGAAGCCGGTAATGTAACTGTTGCCCAGGTAAAAGGAGGTAAGCAGGGAGATACTTTACAGACGCAGAATATTGAAGAAGTTGTTGTAACAGGATTTGCGCCTAAAAAAGTACAGGCCTATACCTCAAGTGCTGTTAGCGTACAGTCTAATTATATTGCATCAAATACTGTTTCCCAGGCACTTCAGGGAAGAGTAGAGGGAGTCCAGATTCAGGCTTACGGGACTAAGCGGAGAAGAAATGATAAAATTGCAGAGAAACTCAGTACAGTTAATAATATCTATTCAAATAATAATCAAATAAATATAAGAGGTGCTGCAAGTCTTACAGGGACAAATGAACCTTTATTTGTGGTTAACGGTGAAATAGTACAGCGTGATTATTTCAATGCGTTGAATCCAAAAAAAATTGAAAGTGTAGAAGTTGTAAAAGGAGCTGGTGCAACAGCATTATACGGAAGCAGGGGAGCGAACGGAGTTATTGTAATAAAGACCAAAAGGCTTTCCGGTAAGGAGAAAAGAAGGATGGAGGAAATACAGAAAACAATCAGCCAATACAAGCAGAATACTGTTTCCGATAATGAAGACTATGATGCATTTGAAGAAAACCCATTTGAGCTCACCAGGAATCAGCCGCTGTCAACTTTTTCTATTGATGTGGATAATGCGGCCTATTCCAACATCAGAAGAATGATCAATAATGGACAAACCGTAGATAAAAACGCGGTAAGGATCGAAGAAATGATTAATTATTTTAAATACACCTATCCTCAGCCGAAAAATAACGATCCGTTTTCCATTAATACAGAATACAGCAATGCACCCTGGAATCCTGCGCATAAACTTTTAAAAATAGGTCTTCAGGGAAAAAATGTTGCGATGAACAAAGTGCCTGCATCCAATCTTGTATTCCTGATCGATGTTTCGGGATCTATGAATGAGCCGAATAAGCTTCCTCTTCTGAAATCTTCTTTCAAAGTACTGCTGGATCAGCTCAGACCTGAAGATAAGGTTGGGATTGTAGTGTATGCCGGAAGTGCAGGTATGGTACTGCCACCGACTTCTGCCAGAGAGAAAGAAAAAATAGCTCTTGCACTGGACAATCTTCAGGCAGGAGGAAGTACGGCAGGCGGTGCAGGAATTGAGCTCGCCTATAAGCTGGCTCAGGAAAATTTTATTAAAAATGGCAACAACCGGGTAATTATAGCTACGGATGGAGATTTTAATGTCGGTGCTTCTTCCACTTCAGATATGAAGACCTTGATTGAAGAAAAAAGGAAATCCGGAATTTTTCTGACCTGTCTGGGCTTCGGAATGGGTAATTATAAAGATAATATGCTGGAAACTTTGGCGGATAAAGGAAATGGTAATTATGCTTATATTGATAATATGCAGGAGGCCAATAAATTCCTGGGAAGGGAATTTGCCGGTAGCATGTATGCGATTGCAAAAGATGTAAAAATCCAGATTGAGTTTAATCCTAAATATGTGAGCTCCTACCGTCTCATTGGATATGAAAACAGGAAACTGAGAAATGAAGATTTTACCAATGATAAAATTGATGCCGGAGAACTGGGAAGCGGGCATACGGTAACAGCTTTATATGAAGTAATTCCTGCCGGTGTGAAATCTGAGTTTCTGCCTGAGGAAAATAAATTGAAATATAACAAAACTTCCCTTTCAGGAAATTTCAATGGTGAACTGGCAACAGTTAAATTCCGGTATAAAAAACCGGATGAAGATAAAAGTGTTGAGATTATTCAGATTATAAAAAACTCTGATGAACCGGCTACATCTGCTAGTCCTGATTTTAAATTTGCATCATCTTTAGCCTGGTTTGGGCTGGTCTTGAGAGATTCAAAATTAATAGGCAAAAAAGACCTTAACGATATTGAAATGCTTGCCAGAGAAGGTAAAAGCAATGATGAAGAAGGGTACAGATCCGAATTTGTAAGATTGGTAGAAACGTACAAAACCATTCAAAAGTAGATTTAAAACAGACATTATTACTAAAAATGTCTGTTTTATTTTAAATTTATCTTTCAATAATTATTGAAAATTCGAAAAATATAATTACATTTGTTACAGAATTAAAATAGTTAAAAATGAAACTTTCGGAAGCAAAAGAAAAGTACATTCAGACTTGGGGGACCTTTGCCACCAACTGGGGAATCAACCGTACGATGGCGCAGGTTCATGCACTGCTTCTGGCCAATGGGAAACCTTTATCCACCGATGAGGTAATGGAGCAGCTGGAAATTTCAAGAGGAAATGCCAATATGAATCTCCGCGCTCTGATAGACTGGGGCATTGTAAAAAAAGAATTTGTAAAAGGAGAGCGGAAAGAATATTTCGTGGCAGAAAAGGATGTTTGGTACCTGTTTAAGCAAATCACGAAAGAAAGAAGGAAGAGAGAAATAGAACCGGTAATTTCTTTCCTGGAAGAGCTGAAAAATATAGAAGATAACAATTCTCAGGAAGCAAAAGAATTTATAAAGCTTATGAATGATTTCAGCTCCGTGACTGGGAAGATCAACAATATTATGGATCTAGCAATCAAAAGTGATGATCACTGGCTGGTAGGCAAAATCACCAACCTGTTAAAATAGAAGAGGAGTGAATCCTTTTTTATTTGAATTTAATTTTCAAAAATTACTGAAAATATAATATTTATAAGATATTTAATAAAAATACCGACAGAATGAAAACACTCATCTTTAAGATCTGGATGTATATTACTTTCAGATCCAACAATAAAAGAACCAGGGGCGATTTCCTAACCTTTTAAAATGAATAATCATGAAAACATTTGCAAAATATGACTTTTATATTCAATTAGTAATTTTGGCTGCCGGAATTATAATCGAAAGTACAGGAATATTTGGTGGAGCATTTTATTTTGTGGTAGGTATTCCGCAGTTCGTTAGCTTTTTGATCAGAGCCTTTCAACCGGAAAAAAAATCTGTTTTATACACCATTTATGGGATTTTAATTCTGCCGGTCTGGGTCTCCTTGTTGCTTGTTTTCGGACTTAAGATGCACCCGGAAATTGCTGAATTGCTTTTACTGATCTTAATGGGTGCTTTATTTTACAGTCCGGTTATGGCCGTAATCTATATCTATGACAATTTTAGACTTTACAAATCTTATAAATAATTGCTATGAAAACCTTAAAAAACCACACCCTGATCTACGACAATGAATGTCCCATGTGTAATATTTATTCTAAAGGTTTTACAAAAATTGGAATGCTTGATGAGAATGGGAGAGAAGCCTTTACAGAAATATCTGCCGCCCATAAGTCTATCATAGATTTCAATCGTGCAAAAAACGAGATTGCATTGATAGATCACGGTAAAAATGAAGCGGTGTATGGATTAGACAGCCTTCTTCTGATCATTGGAAATTCCTTCCCACTGCTGGAAAAAATTGCCAGGACAAAACCTTTGTACTGGTTTTTCAAAAAACTGTATTCATTGGTTTCCTATAACCGGAAGCAGATCATTCCGTCAGCAACAGATCATACCGACCAAGCCTGTATTCCTGATTTTAATTTGAAATACAGAATACTATACATTGCTTTTGTGATGATCTTTTCAGCATATATTTTAAGTATATTTTCAGTAAAGCTGGGATTTAACCTGAATCATAATTTTACAGGAGAATTGAGCATTTGCATCGGACAAATGATCTGGCAGACTGTATTTCTGAGAATTTATTTAAAAGATAAAATCTGGGATTATCTCGGAAATATGATGACAGTTTCTCTGATTGGAACTCTGCTTTTAATTCCTGCTTTACTGACCAATTTCTCCCCTTCTTTTTATATCATTTATTTCGGAATTGTTGTATTAATGATGTTTCTGGAACACATAAGACGATGCAGACTCCTAAAATTGAACGATCTTCCTACCATCTCATGGATCCTGTTCAGAATAACAGCTTTGGCACTTATTATTTGGCTTACCCTTTAAAATTGAAAACATGGACCATCTTGAACTTATTAAAAAAGTAGAATGGAAAGACCTCAGAACTCTCTCCGTTAAAGAAATGCTCATTGAAAACAATATCAGTCTGCCATGGTTTTTTATTTCGATATTCCTGGCTTATTATGAATATTCCTGACTGGCTCTTCCTTTTTCTGCATTCTATTTTCTGACGGCACTCAGACAGGTGCATAATGGTTTCCACAATGCTTTGGGGACAGGAAAATTTCTAACATGGCTCTCCCTGTATCTGAACAGTATTTTGATGATGACATCTATTCATGCGGTAAAATTTAACCATATCAGGCATCATAAATTCTGTCTTTCAGAGGAGGATTACGAAGGCAAATCTGCCTCTATGAAATGGTATGAAGCAATCCTGTATGGCCCGAAGCATATGTTCATGATCCACTGGATCACCTTTAAAAAAGCCAATAAAAAGTATAAAAGAAATATGATGGCAGAACTTGTTTCAATAGCTGTTTTTGCTTTTATAGTGTTCTATTTTCAGATTAATTTTCTGATCTATCATGTATTGATCATGCTTTTCGGAGAATTTTCAATGGCATTCTTTGCAGTATGGACTGTTCATCACGATACCCATGAAGCCCCTAATATTGCAAGAACACAGCGCGGATCCTGGAAAAATAAAATTACTTTCAGTATGTTTTATCATATGGAACACCACCTTTTTCCTGCAGTCCCAACGATTAAACTAAAGGAACTTGCTGCAAGAATAGATAAGGAACTACCGGAGCTGAACAAAAAACAGACTTTTTAATTCTTTAATCATATTTTCCTTAAAAATTACATGAAAAACTTCTTGCTGGAACGGAATGAGTTAATTAAAACAACGGCAGAAACAGTTAATTAATCTGAAATATACTATATCCCATATTTTTAACTGCAGTTCGTATCTCGAAACCCGGACCCAAAATAAAAATAACAAAAAAATGAACTTCCTAAAAGCAGAATGGCAGAAGCTGGCCATCATCAATTACGAAATAGATCCTGAAATTTTGGAAAAATATCTTCCTGAAGGTACGGAACTCGATTTTTATCATGGAAAATGCTATGTGAGCTTGGTTGGATTTATGTTCTTAAATACCAGATTATTGGGTCTTTCAATTCCTTTTTACCGGAATTTCGAAGAAGTAAACCTGAGATTTTACGTTAAAAAGAAGGAAAAGAATGCTTGGAAAAGAGGGGTAGTTTTTATCAAAGAGATTGTTCCCAAATACGCGCTAAGTTTTGTAGCTAATGCATTTTATAAAGAGAACTACAAAACGATGCCAATGAACAATGATATCCAGATAAATGATGACGAACTGACAGTCCAATATTCCTGGAAAGACAAAAGCTGGCATTCTCTCCGGATCACAGCCGACTGTAATGCAATTCTAATGGAAAATGATTCGGAATTTGAATTTATTACAGAGCATTATTTCGGTTTCACCAAAAGAAAAAATAAAACCTCAGAATATGAAGTCTGCCACCCAAAATGGGATCATTATCAGATCAAAGATTATCAGCTGGATATAGAATTCAGTGCCCTTTATGGAAAAGAATTTGAGTTCCTGAACGAGCAGATTCCTGTTTCAGTAATGCTTGCGGAAGGTTCTGAAATTGAAGTGAATACAAAGAAATATATTGTATAACTTTTTTAAGCAGTTGAAAGAAGTAAAAGGTGAAGGATTGCTTTATTCGACTTGTAACAAGCTAACTTAAACAAGATAAAAATTATGGTACGATATATGTAATATTTACTTAAACCTAAGTGAATCAATTGATAATTAATCATTTAAAAAAAGTAAATGTCATGAGAAATTTTTTTATATCAACACTATTGTTACTAGGCTTATCAATGAATGTGAATGCCCAGAAACGTCCACCGGCTCCTCCACATCCATCCAAAAGTGAGCTAATCAGCAGTAAATCGCGTGAGCTGGACAAAAAATACAATACAGAAAAGAAACTGATTATGAATCATCCGCTTGCGACAAAAAAGATGAAAAGAGATCAGATGAAAGCTTTAAATGAAAGATACCGGACCGAGAAAAGATTACTTAAAAAACTGTAATCCCGGATCTTTTTAAAATTATATATTAAAACAGATAAAAAGCCGTTTTCACCAGCTGAGAACGGCTTTCTTTATTTTTTTCTGTGCTTATTTCGGCTTTATATAATTTTCCTGAAAGTAAAAGATTGAAAAGAAAAAAATAACCAGGAAATATAAAGCCAGTCAACGGTCCGCCAAATGAACGTAGCATTCAGTGAAATATGAATGACAGGACATAGAACATCCAATATTTTTCCTTAAATTCGCATAAAATTTTTAAAATAATGAACTACGATATCATTGTCATCGGAAGCGGTCCTGGCGGTTATGTTACAGCGATCAGAGCAGCACAATTGGGTTTCAAAACTGCAATTATCGAGAAAGAAAACTTAGGGGGAATCTGCCTGAACTGGGGATGTATTCCTACGAAAGCTTTACTGAAGTCTGCTCAGGTTTTTCATTATATCAACCATGCTGAAGACTATGGTCTGAATAAAGTGGAAGCCAGCTTTGAATTCCCAAATGTGATCCAGAGAAGCCGTGGCGTAGCCAGCAAAATGAGCAAAGGAATCGAATTCCTTATGAAGAAGAACAAGATCGACGTGATTCTTGGTACAGCTAAAGTTCAGAAAGGTAAAAAAGTGTCTGTTACAGATAAAGATGGTAAAGTAACTGAATATGCAGCAGAAAACATTATTATCGCAACAGGAGCACGTTCAAGAGAACTTCCTAACCTTCCTCAGGATGGTAAAAAAGTAATCGGATACAGACAGGCATTATCTCTTCCTGAGCAGCCGAAATCTATGATTGTTGTAGGTTCTGGTGCTATCGGGGTAGAATTTGCCGACTTCTATAATACAATGGGTACCAAAGTAACGGTTGTAGAATTTATGCCAAATATTGTTCCTGTAGAAGATGAGGAAATTTCTAAGCACTTGGAAAAATCTCTTAAAAAGACAGGAATCGAGATCATGACCAATGCATCAGTTGAAAGCGTTGACACAAGCGGAGAAGGCGTTAAAGCTACTGTAAAAACAGCTAACGGAAACATCACCCTTGAAGCTGACATCTTGCTTTCTGCTGTGGGTATCGCTGCCAATATCGAAAATATCGGATTGGAAGAAGTAGGAATCCAGACTGATAAAGGAAGAGTTTTAGTGAACGAATGGTACGAAACTTCCGTTCCGGGTTACTATGCGATCGGTGATATCATTCCTACACAGGCATTGGCACACGTTGCTTCCGCAGAAGGAATCACTTGTGTTGAAAAAATCAAAGGAATGCATGTTGAGAAGATCGACTACGGCAATATTCCGGGATGTACATACTGTCACCC
Organism: Chryseobacterium sp. UF-81; assembly: GCF_058245105.1. Classification (NCBI taxonomy): domain Bacteria; kingdom Pseudomonadati; phylum Bacteroidota; class Flavobacteriia; order Flavobacteriales; family Weeksellaceae; genus Chryseobacterium; species Chryseobacterium sp. UF-81. The sequence continues at coordinate 508,183 of NZ_JBSIBX010000001.1, forward strand.
AGAAGTAGCCTCTGTAGGTCTTACAGAAAAGCAGGCTAAAGAAAAAGGATACGAGATCAAAGTAGGAAAATTCCCTCTTTCTGCAAGTGGTAAAGCTACTGCTAACGGAAATACAGACGGTTTTATCAAAGTTATTTTTGACGCCAAATACGGTGAGTGGTTAGGATGTCACATGATCGGAGAAGGGGTTACAGATATGGTTGCAGAAGCAGTAGTTGCCAGAAAACTGGAAACAACAGGTCATGAGATCATTAAATCTATCCACCCGCACCCAACAGTTTCTGAAGCGATTATGGAAGCGGCAGCAGCAGCTTACGGTGAAGTAATCCACATCTAAGCAAAGTTCTTTTGGCAATATTTTCAACTGGTCAAAAACAGCTTTGAAAAATACAATCAGAAAGACTTTTCAGCGATTTTTGAAAAGTATATTAATAACTAAAATATTAATAACTATATTTAAAGCTCAGATTTGTTCTGGGCTTTTTTTATGATAGCTGCAATTATGAAAAAGATACATTTACTCCTTCTTTTCCTTTGTTTTAATTTTCTATTTTCTCAGAAAGAAACATACTTTCCGGCCAAATATGTCCTGAAAAGTTCTAAAGACACCATAAAAACAAAAATTCTGAATATTGGATTGTATGATAATGACGAGTTTTCTCCGGCAACTTATATCCAGCAGATCACAGTTTTGAATCCCTCAGGTAAAAAGATGAAGGTGAATGAAAATGATATTAAATACCTGGAAATAAGAGACCTTAAAAAAGTGAAAAGAACCTTTGTTAATTCAAAATCTGTTCTTCCAGCAGCTTCCGGATTGCTTCAGGTGATGTACAGCGGGAATAAGACACAATGGTACAGAAAAAGCGACTATACAGGTTCTATCTATACCTACGAAACAAAGAATACAGATTATCTGATCATGCGTAAGAATAAAAATATTAATGAAATATATTTCTGGGCACCCGGAGTAAAAGCGCAACTGAAAGAAATATTCGGGACATATCCCGATATTTCATTATTGATAGATGGAATGGTTGAAGATAAAGATTTAGTAACGATTCTTGAACGATACGATAAAAAATAATACAGAAACTTTTGTAAATAAATGAAACCACGGATGATGTCTGTGGTTTTTTTGTAAATTCAGGTAAGTCCTAATGATAATATTATTGCCGGAAAGTATCCTGCCTATTCCCAAAAACCTTAATAAGGCTATACAATTAATGAGATAAACCTGCATTTTTCAGGATAATCTTTCTATGATAAATATCGGGGACAGTTTTTAGAAAATTTTCATCAGCTTTAACGGAATCATACTGCCAGAATACTTCTAAATACAATATTTATGAAATTTAATCTTATTTTCTCATCCTCTTTTCTTAATTTTATTCTATGAATTTTGAGAGAACAGGGCTGGTTTTATCAGGAGGCGGTACCAAAGGGATCGCCCATGCAGGAGTTTTAAAATTCTTGAACGAAAAAAATATAGACATCGATGTGCTGGCATGCTGCAGTGCAGGATCTATTGTGGGATGTTTGCATGCAGTAGGAAAAACGCCGGATGAGATCCTGGAATTCTTTAATTCTATTTATTTCTTCAACTGGAAACATTTTACCTTCAACCAGCCTGGGCTGGTTTCTTCCGTGATTTTCAGTAATTATCTTAAGCCTATTTTTCACGATATGAAATTAGGAGATCTGAAAAAAGAAGTGAAAATTGTAGCCACAGAACTGGTATCCGGAACCCAGAAAATTTTTGATGAAAACTTCAGAGTGGTAGATGCCATTATTGCCTCTTGTTCCATTCCAGGGGTTACAACACCCTATATCATTGGTGAGGAAATGTACTGCGATGGCGGAGTACTGAACAATTTTCCTGCAGATATCATCAGAGATGAATGTGATAAACTGATCGGTGTTTTCGTATCACCACCGCATGATATTGATATTAAAGACCTGAAATCCATCAAAGCCATTGTTTCCCGTTCCTATGATCTTCTGTCCTATAGAGTCGAAAAAGGAAAATTCGATTATTGTGACTGGTTTATTTCTTCCCAAAAGCTTTCCTCTTACGGAACTTTTGAACGCAAAAAAGACCGTCTGGAAGAAATTTTCAACATAGGATATAAAGCCGCCGAAGAAAGCTATGAAACAAGCAGTTTTCATACAGAGCTGAAACAGTCTGGTTCATAAGATTATTTATACAACAAATTGAATTTATAATAAAAATCCCACAGATTACACTATTCGTGGAATTGGATGGGTGTAATCTGCAGGTTAGTAAGGCATATCGTTAAGCTTTATAATACTATTTTATTGCTTCACTACAAACCCGTCCTGACGTACAATTTCCTGGTCATTTTCGTCATTCACAGTGAGTGTGTAAGGGGCTTTGGTCGCTGAATCGGTGAGATAATTTCTCCATACCTGGTATGTGTGTCCTTTATTCACAAAGCTGAAATAGTAATTTCCTCCTGAACCGTCAGGGATCAGCTCACCGTCACTGATGATCATGCTTGGCTTTGACGTAATTCTGGCGTTAGCAGCCCACGACTGGTAAAGATATTTTCCATTGGGCTGTTTATCAATCCTGATCTTAAATTTTTTCGTTTTGATGATCACGGTTTTCGGGACTTGCTGAGAAGGAAGCATCTTGCTGGAAATACTAATAAAACTGGAGGCTAAAGGCTTCTCGGCTGCATAAGCTAAAGAAAACTGAGCCATACAAAAAGCTCCTAATAAGATTCTTTTGATCATTACAATTTGGGTTATTGGTTAGATTAATAGACCCATCAAATATGAAGCCATGGATATTTATCCTAAGATGACTTCTTTGATCCATGCATCCAGCTCTATTGTGTTTTTAAGCGTTGTCAGGAACCATATATTGGTCTTATGTCTTTCAGAATATTGGGGTGAATATACTTTCAGGCCCTCTTTAAAAAAGCTAAGATGAATATTTTCTTTTAAAAAATCGAGCCGCCTGTCCAGCCACTTTCTTTCCTCCACAGAACCGGACTTGTGATGCCTGATCAAAACTTCAATGATGGAGGTGTCAATTCTTTCCGATTCTTTCAGCATTTTATCCAGAGCATGGGTCAGTATTTCGTCATTGATAAAATTAATGTCGGGCAGATTTTCGTCATTGTTCTGAAAAAGATGTTCAAACTCAATATCCTGAAGCATATGGTGTGCTCCGTGCATGATCTCTGCTGCAGGACTGTAGTCATTATTATCTTTTACAATAAACACTGCAGGGATATCCATTTTCAGACGGGTATACGCTTCAATTTTATGGTGTCCGTCCAAAACAAAAGCACAGCTCATCATCGGATCCAGATGGTAAAGACTGTAAAATACAACGGGTTTTGGGCGGCCTCCTTTTCTGATAAGATCCATATAATATTCTATTCTGTTGGGATCTATGCTTTTACTTTCCAGCGTATACAGATAATTGAAATCCTGGAAAGGGTAGAACCAGCCGGAAAACCTCTTCCGGTCAGGAATATCTTTGTCGGCAGGTAAAGGTCTGGCCATATAAAAGTTGGAATTGTCAAACGGAATTTCACCCAGATTAACCTGGTAACTGCCACTTTCAAAAAGCTTGAGAAAATCCTTAATCCCAGTCATGATTTCGGCTTCAGTTCCATCCGTAAGAGCACAGTTAAGACTGTCGGCCAAAGTTATTTTTTCTTCATCAGAGAGTTCTGATACCGAATAGTATTCACCCACACTTCCTCTGGAATCCGGCCAGTTAATGGCCACAGGCCGCCGGATGATTAAGCAGCTGGCAAAACCATCGTACAGAACTTTAATAATGCCCTGTCCGTGAGTGATGTGGATTTCCATGAGTAATTAAGAAACAGCCGTATAGCTTGCAAAAGCTTCTTCCAGACTGTTAAATCTGCCTTTAAATTCATCAATAGGGCAGTCCTGAAGAATGGTTCCCTTGTGAATCAGAATAACACGTGAGCAAAGTGCCTCCACTTCCTGCATAATATGAGTAGACAGGAGGACTGTTTTCTGTTGCCCGATCTCTTTCACTACATTTCTTATCTCAATGATCTGGTTAGGATCCAGTCCATTGGTAGGTTCATCTAAAATCAACAGATCAGGCTGATGGATGATAGCCTGTGCAAGACCAACCCTCTGCTTATATCCTTTAGACAGCTGCCCGATCTTTTTTGACTTTTCCGGAGTAATTCCCACAAGCCCGATCACCTCATCGACTCTAGCTGCAGATATTTTATGGATATTGGCAACAAACTGAAGGTATTCCTTGACATACATTTCCAGATATAGCGGATTGTTTTCAGGAAGAAAGCCTATTTTTTTCTTGCTTTCGATCTCGTGTTCGGAAATATTCATTCCGTTAAAGATAATTTTGCCCTGATCAATTTTCAATGCTCCGACAATAGATTTCATCAGGGTGGATTTTCCGGCTCCGTTAGGACCCAGAAGGCCAATGATCTCATTTTTATCAATAGAAATATTGATGTTGTCTAGTGCGGTCTGTTCCCCAAATTTCTTGGTTAAATTGATTATCTGAAGCGGCATAATAAGTAATGTCTTTCTGCAAAAGTAAAAAATAAAAAACTCATTTCGTAATGTACGGTTGCGTAATATTAGAAATAAAAGCGTTATCTCCCGGATTTATCTTAAAATAAAAAACTCATCCGAATGAATGAGTCCAGTAATGTTAAAAAATAGTATAATTATTTTCTCGATTTCTTGTTTTTATTGCCGCTGTTTGAAGCTGGAGCCGCAGTAGATGCCTGATTTGACGAAGATTTTGTACCATTGATCTGCTGCATGGTAGCAGGTCTCTCATACATAGCGGATTTTCCGTTCGTTCTTCCGAATATTTTATCCACCTGTTTTCTGGTTAAAAACTGTGATTTTCCAACATACTTACGGTTTTTATTGATGTATTGGATAAACTGTACGGTCGGCTGCCCGTAATTTTTCTCGTAATGAAGTTCAATAATATCATTAGGAAGTTCCAGGATGATGTTTTCGTCCGGGGAGGATATAAAGCCGTCCATGAGCAGTTTATACAGACCGGATACATCGCTGTCCAGGTTGTGAAAGGAAAAAGACCTTATGGTATTCAGGTTACTTGTATTAAGATCCTGGTAATTGATGGTAAATTTATCCTCTTTTTTATATAAACCTACGGAATTATCTTTGCCAATTTCCACCAAGTTTTCATTTTTCAGCACTTTGATCTGCGAGAAAACTGAAATACTGAACATGCATGTAATGAGTAGAATTATTTTTCTCATGTGGAAGGGATTTTTATGTTTTATAAATTTGTGTCTTAAAATTACTAATAAAAAGTGTTTAAACAATTTTATTATCTCAAGCAAAAGTAATACTTTTTTTTAATATCCGTAATGGGAAAGCTGTTGATATTATGCATACCATTGCATGTGATGAAAGGTTTGCAAATCATTTGTTAGCAGACGTTTATAAGTTATTTGCATCAATTCCGAAATGTTAAACTAGCTGAGTGAGCTTTTTGGTGCTGTAAACTATTAATTAACAGGGACTTTAAAATTTATTCTGAGTTTATTTAGTGTCCGTAGCTGACCACTCTTGAAATTTTCCATCCATCAGGAGTTTTTTTCCAGACATGAACAAACTTAAATGTTCCACAGTTGGTCAGAGAGCCGTTTTCCAGGCGGCAGAATTGATGGATTCCGGTTTGTACAGCACCATAATCCTTAATAGGATATACTTCGACAGATCCGGGAATCAAAACTCTCCGGGTATAGGAGTAATTTTTGGCTACTCTGCTGAAATTGTCAACAGTTTCCTTATAGTCGGCCAGGCCACCGACATCATGAAAGAACTCAAGATCTTCAGTAAAGAAAGTCTTCAGTTTATTGATATTTCCGGAATTGGCCGCGGCAAAGAGAATGCTGTCTTTTTTTATGATGTTGTCATAGAGTTCTTTGGATACAGGGATATACGCTTTCGATTGGGAGAAAACCGCTGTTACCATCGAGCAACATAATACAATTGAAAATAACATGTTTTTCATATTCAAGGTTCGATCTATTAAACAATTTTCAAAAAAGGCTGTTATATTTGCTCCTCAGTTTACTCAAAGATACTCAATTGGTCTCAAAGGCTATGAAAGATAAAGATTTTTTTTCGAAGGCAGAATATTTTGAAACTAAGGCCATGAGCCTGAATAAATAGTTATAAATACTATATTCTTGCTGACGAAGCATTAATTTGTACCTTTACTTTCTCATCATTAGAATTTTAATATGCGTATTGTACACCAGGATCAGTACTTTATGATCCGTGAATTTTTACCTGAAGAACGGAACCTGTTTTGTGATCTTTTTGAAGATGAAGAAGTTACAGAGTATCTTCCATACCGTTCCCCTGAGCAGTATACAGAAATGTTTGAAATAGCTCTGGAGGATTATCTTAAAGGTCCCTTTGGCCGTTTTGGAATATTCAACTCTGAAAATAATGATTTTATTGGAATGTGTCTTGCCAGGATCTTTGCAGACGTACCCGGTCAGGTGGAAATAGGATATACTTTGAGTAAAAAATATTGGGGAAAAGGCATAGCAACTGAAGTAAGCTGCGCACTCGTAAAATATTGCTTTTTAAATACCCGGACAAATGAAGTTGTAGCCGTAACAGACCTGAATAACATAGGTTCACAGAAAGTATTGGAGAAAGCAGGTTTTAATCGGATTGATAATCTGAAAAGAACATATGGTGAACTAGCTTACTACATTGTTAAACGCAGTTAAATCCCGTACTCCATCTGAAAGATAAAAATCCCCGTGAAAAGACGAGGATTTTGAAGATATTCTCTGTTTCAATGACATGAACCAGAGAAGCTATTTCCATAGCAGAAGTAATTGAAAATTTGTTTTTTAATAATTGATACACTTGCTGTAAGAGAAATCCGGATAATCAATATAACCTTTGTCTCCGCCATGATAAAAGGTTTCCTCATCCCAATCTGCCAATGGAAGGTCACTTTTTATACGTTCCACAAGGTCAGGATTAGAAATATACAGCTTACCGAAAGCAACCATATCGGCAAGGCCGTTTTGCAGAATATCCTCGGCTGTTTTTACTGTAAATCCACCTGCAATCATGATGATATTTTTAAAACGTTGTCTGGCATTTTGTAGAAAACTTACTGGAATTGAAGGTTTGCCATCGGTTATTGCATTAGAAAAATGAATGTACAGAATATCCAGTTTCTGGAGCTCGTCAAGTATATATTCATGGGTGGTCAGTTCCTCAGGATAAGTTTTCAGATCATAAATTTCGCGGAAAGGGGAAAGCCTTATACCTACTTTATTCTTACCAACTGCTGCAATAACTTCCTGCATGACTTCAAAAAGGAACCTCGTTCTGTTTTCAATACTTCCGCCGTATTCATCCGTTCGGGTATTGCTCAGAGGATTGATGAACTGGTCGATCAGAAAGCCGTGGGCTGCATGAATTTCAACACCGTCAAATCCCGCTTCCACTGCGCTGATAGCTGCCTCTTTGAAAGCCTGCACCCAAACCGGAATTTCTTCTGTGCTGATGGCAACGGGTATCGTCATGCTTTGATAGCTGTTATCAGGGATACGGATAGTTTCATTCACGGAGATGGCAGATGGTGCTATCAATGGCTCGTTATTTTGGATAGCCGGATGTCCGACACGGCCTGACTGTACCAGCTGGGCAAATATTTTTCCATCTTTTGCATGTACTCCTTCCACTACTTTTTTCCAGGCATCTTTTTGTTCTTTATTATATATTCCCGGAGTATTCATATACGCTCCACCATTGGAAGAAACTGCAATATTGTCTGATATTAATAATCCTGAACCGGCTCTTTGCTGGTAATACGTGATCATGGATGGTGACGGTATGCCTTTAATGGCTCTTCTGCGGTTCATAGGAGCCATGACAACTCTGCTGGAAAGAGAAATATTCTCATTGATGAATGGCGTGGCTAACTTTTTCTGTGACATATTCTTTTTTTTGACAAAATTAGCATGGGACAACAGACGGGAACAGGAATATCAAGCGGTTTTTTTTGTACATTTCGGGTAATGAAAGCTAAACATTTACATAAACCTTTAGACCTGTTTGTATCAGATATGGAGCACTGGAACGAGCGACCGCTGATCTATCAGTTCTTCGAAATTGTACAGATCATAGAAGGTGAAGGTACCCGAATTGTCAATGAAAACAAGTTTTCATACAGTAAAGGGAGTATTTTTTTATTCACGCCATTAGATTGTAGAGGTTTTGAAAGTACTACCACTACACGCTATTGCTCCATCCGGTTTTCTGAAGTTTTTCTTGAACAGTATAAAACCAAACACGAAAAAGAGAAAGTTATCAAATGGTTAAAACAACTCGAAGCTATTTTTACGTATCACAACCGCTTTGAAGAGGTTTTGATTAAAGAGCAGAGAGATTGTGATATGATTACTTCATTAATTCAAAACATGATCATAGAATACAATAACAAGCCTTCCTATTTTGATGAAAACCTACAGCATTTGGTAATCCTTGTTTTAAATATCATTTCCCGTAATGTGAATCCTCAGCAGACCATATCAGATTCAACCATGGATGAACCGTTGATCAATAAAATACTGGTTTACCTGCATCAGCATATACACTGTCCTAAAAATTTAAGAATAAAACATCTTGCAGAACAGTTTAATCTCTCTGCCAATTATATCGGCGAATATTTTAAAAATCTTACAGGAGACAGTTTACACTGCTATCTCACCCAGTATAAAATGAATATTGTTGAACAGCGGTTGATCTACAGTGAATATTCCATCGGGCAAATTGCAGATGACTTAGGATTCTCAGATGAGAGCCATTTAAGCAGGCAGTTCAAAAAACACAGGGGAATGACAGCTGCTGCTTTCCGGAAGAAGTTTAAAACTAAATAAAAATCTACAGCGGACGAATTTGAAGATCCGGTTATAAAAATTCCTTTTCCGTATCACAAAATTTCCTTTTCGTATCATCCGGTGGTAAGCATAATATTACTTTTGAAAGAATAGATTTTACCATTACTATACTATTATGAAAAAATACCTGTTATTTCTGTTATCTTTCCTGATCCCGGGCTTATCATTTGCACAACAATATAACCCACTTACCCTTCAGGAAGCAGAAAAAAGATTACTGCCCCAGTTTAGAGCCATGATTAATGCTCCGATTCAGGATATTACCCTGGAAGAAGTAAAAAAAGAACGTAAAGCCCAGGCACAAATGCCCTGGCCGGAACTCAAAAATAAAGACAGCCTTGATGTAGCCCATACAAAATTTCCGGGACTGAATACAAAAGACCCCGAAATTCCGGTAACCATTTATAAGCCTAAAAACGCGAAAAATTTACCCATATTTCTTTGGTTCCACGGCGGAGGCTTTGTGTATGGAACCCCTAAATGGGATCATCAGAGATGTGCAGATTATGCGCTGAGAGGAAATGCTGTCGTTATCAATGTAGATTACCGTTTCGCCCCTGAGAATCCTTTTCCTGCGGCACTTCACGATGCCTATGCTTCACTTTTGTGGGCCAACAAAAATGCAGGAAATCTTGGTGGAAATCCAAAATTGATTGCAGTGGGAGGGGAAAGTGCAGGAGCCGGGATATCCGGAAGTCTGGTACAATATGCAAGAGATCAGAAAGGTCCGGAAATCAGTTTACAGGTTCTGGAAATTCCTCCCGGTGATTTCGGGATGGATTATCCCTCAATTGTTGAATTTAAAAGAATTCCCGGTATCAAAAGTGATGATTTCCCGGTTTTAAAAGATTTCTTTATAGGGAAAAATGGCAATTCAAAAGAAAAATATGTGTTGCCTGGCAACATTAAAGATGTTTCCAATCTTCCACCTGCTGTAATTTTTGTTGCCGGAACAGATCCTTTACGGGATAGTGGAATAGCTTACGCAGACCGCCTGATAAAAGCAGGTGTTTTCACAGAATTACACGTTTTTGCAGGCTATGCTCACGGAATGCCACTTCCCGGAAGCATGGACATCACACTGAGAATGATGAAGCAGTTTCTTAAATAATCAGAATAAAAAAGTTGAAAAAATCTTGATTTGAATACTGGAAACAAAGAACAATATTCTACAGATTTTAATACAGAAAAAATATTTTCCTTAATATTGATGTAATAACACTGGATTGACAGAAATAACAAGAGGCCTTTTCTTCAGAAAAGTCGTGTGACTGTGAATCTCATATTCTAAAATTAAAACAATGCAGTACTCAAAAAAAATACCCTTAATTCTCGTTTTATTTTCTTCAGTTGTATTTTCCCAGGCCTATAAAACTTCTTCAACAGTTTTACCGGGAAAGGAGTTTCCGAAAATAGACACAGAGAAAAAAGCAGAATTCCGTGTTTACTTTCCGGATGCAAAATCCGTAATTTTAGATGGAGGAGATGGGATGAAAAGTATAAAATCCTCCGGTTCCAAAGATAAAGACGGCTTTTGGAACATTTCCACGACTCCCATGGAAATAGGCTTTCATTATTACTGGTTCAATGTGGATGGGCAGCGTACAAACGATCCCAATACACAGTTGTATTTCGGGTACAGCCAGCCGACGAGTGGAATTGAAGTTCCTTCCGGCGAAGACTTTTTCCTGGAAAAAAATATAAAGCACGGAAAAATTGTTAATGACAGTTTACACTCAGAAATAATACAGAGCCAGCGGAACTTTAAAGTATATCTTCCACCCAATTATGGATCTGAAAAATTGCCTGTCTTATATCTGTACCATGGTACCGGAGAAGATATTACAGGCTGGGAAAAACAGGGGTATATCCTTAATATTTTAGACAATCTTTTCGCAGAAAAAAAGGCCAGGGAAATGATAGTGGTGATGGACTATGGAGTTGCCTTGAATCCGGAACAGGAAAAAATGCCCGACAACTATCCCAGAACAGTGCTTTCTTCCAAAAATCTTGATAAAATCGTTACGCAGGAGCTGATTCCCTATATTGACAAGAAGTATAAAACTTCAGGTAAAAAAGCTATTGCAGGGCTTTCCCGCGGCAGTTACCAGGCTATGCTTATCGGGACTTCCCATCCTGAAACATTTTCGGCGGTCGGAGCATTCAGTCCTGTGATTTATGAAGGAACTGAGGCAGAACCTTTTAAAGAACTCCCCATCGGAAACTTGCTGAAGTCTAAGAAAAAACCTTACTTCTTTATCGGAATCGGGGAAAAAGAAGACGCCATGTTTTTTAAATTCGATCAATTATTGACGGATTTCTTAAACCGGAATAATTATCCTTATTTCCAATACAAATCCCCTGAAACCCGCCATGAATGGCTTACCTGGAGAAGATCTCTCTACCAGTTTGCCCAGCAGATTTTCAAATAAAAAACATGATATTTGTCATATTTTGAAATTTTATTAACTTACACGAATAAATTACCGTCGTATGGAATTACTCCTTCCTTATCTGGAACCGGATGGATTTAAACAAGGTCTGATGAAGGATTACAGATTTTGTGATAAAGATTTCCTGAACTCTACTGTTCTGGAGATGCCGGAGGATTTAGGAACCGGGAAACTGATTCTTTTCAATAAACGTAATTTTCATTTTTTCCGCGGAACCTGGAACTTTCATGAAGAAACTATTTTCCATTCCCCGCATAAAGTAGGAGACAACGGAATGATGGATTTCCGGATCAACAAAGAAGGAAAGATCAGCAGTAATTTTATTAATAATGAAAAAGAATTTGAGCACAATACGACAGATATTGACGGGGTAAGAATTTTTGTCCCGAAAAGTATCTTTCCAAAAGATAACGGACTCCTGAAAGAGAAGCTGGAAAATGCACAGCGCAATTATATGAGTCAGGATAAGCTCAAAACTATCTTCGATACCCCGTTTGATGATGCTTCCTGCAGTATCATTCTTGAAAGCAGAATTCTGGAATTTTTGAGTTACTGGATTCATTATCTTCTTTCTGATGAAAAAACCTTTGAGCACAAGAAGGCATTTGAAGACAAAATAAAACTGGCGAAAGATTTTGTGGATACCAATACATTCCAGACTTTGGCGATCAGGGAAATCAGCCGTTATTGCGGGCTCAACAGCAGTGATCTGAAAAAAGGATTTAAGGACTATACTCAATTACCTATTCATCAATACATCATTAAGGCCAGGATGGAAACAGCCCGGTCCATGCTTCTGGAAACCGAAAAATCGGTAGGAGAGATCAGCGATTTTATCGGGTATAATAACCGTGGGCATTTTTCCCAGCTTTATCTCCGTCATTTTGGAAAACTTCCTTCCGAAGAACGTCTGTAAAACTTAAACACTCTTATACAAAATATCGTGAATGTCTTTTATACCTGACATTGGCGTGAAGTTGCATTTTTATACACCTGGAAAAAATTTCTTTTTCGTATCACGGAATTTCCTTTTCGTGTCAGCACCTGTTCAGCATATCATTAATTTGGAGTTAAGATTAGTTCATATGAAATATCCTTTAACCAAGGCCTTTTTCATATCAATATTAACTTAATATGAATAAAACTATGCTGAACTTATCAATTTTAGTGGAAGAAAGTGCGAGAAGAGATCCCGAAAAACCAGCTTTAAGCCTTGGAGACACTACAGTCAATTATAGAAATTTCCATGAAAAGGTCTGCCAGACGGCCAATGCATTGACAAAAAAAGGAATAGGTTATGGAGATAAGGTTGCTTTGCTCTGTCCTAATATTCTTCAATTCCCGGTTATTTTTTTTGCCATATTAAAGACCGGAGCAGCTGTTGTTCCGTTTAGTATTTTTCTTAAACCTGAAGAGATCGCTTACCAGCTTTCTGATTCCGACAGTACCATGTTTCTGTGTTTTGCCGGAACTCCGGAAATGCCTGTCGGACAATTCGGGAAAGAAGGTTTTGACAGAAGTGTGTCATGCAAAGACTTTATCAGTATAGGTTCTATAGCAGAAGATATTCAGGACTTTGATGATTTCATTAAAAATGAAAAAACAGATTTTGAATCTTATATGACCTCATCAGAAGATACAGCCGTCATTATTTATACTTCAGGAACTACAGGGAAGCCAAAAGGAGCGGAACTTTCACATATTAATCTTTTTACCAATGCAGAAGCCAGCACGAGCATCATTGCATCTGCTGAATTTGAAGCCCAGCTTGTCGTTCTACCATTATTTCACATTTTCGGTTTAACGGTGATGATGCTTGCCGGAATCCGGAGATCACTTCATCTGATCCTGATGCCAAAATTTGATGCCAAAACGGTTTACCGGCTTATTACCTATTTCGATATCAGAATTTTTGCAGGGGTTCCCTCCATGTATTGGGCACTTCTGGATGAAGAAGATACTGAAGAAAACAGAAATATCATTAAGCAATTAAGGATCTGCGTTTCCGGCGGAGCATCCCTTCCTGTAAAAATTATTGATGAATTTGAAAACCGTTTCGGGGTTCCTATTATTGAAGGATATGGAATGTCCGAAGGTTCTCCCGTGGTGACATTCAATCAGCTGGCAGTGGGACGTAAACCGGGTTCTATCGGAACGCCGATTTGGGGAGTTGATGTGAGAATTGTAGATGACACATGCAACGAACTGCCGGTTGGTGAAAAAGGAGAACTGATCTATCGCGGTCCCAATGTAATGAAAGCCTATTACAAAAAGCCTGAAGAAACTGAAGAGGTTCTGAAAAACGGATGGATGTTTTCCGGAGACATCGCTGTAAAGGATGAAGATGGTTTTTTCTTCATCGTTGACCGTAAAAAAGAAATGATTATCCGGGGCGGAATGAATGTTTATCCCCGTGAAGTAGAGGAAGTGATGATGAGAAGCCCTGATATTTCCATGGTGGCCATCATCGGCGTTGATGATGAGAAGCTGGGTGAAGAAATTAAAGCATTTGTGGTGAAAAAAAAAGAAAGCAACGCTTCCGAGGAAGATATTAAGTTGTGGACAAAAGAAAGAATTGCCCAATATAAATATCCGAGAATCATAGAATTTATAGACGAGATGCCATTAAGCGCCACAGGAAAAATACTTAAAAAGAATTTAAAAAAACAACTGAAATGAATTATTTTAAAATTGCAGCCCTGTCCATTACATTATTGGCCGTAAGCTGCGCAACACAAAATGTTGAAAAAACCAAAACGGTTTCTGTAAACCAGAAAGAAGAAAAACTTACCGGCATACAATACGGTTCACACGAAAGGAACGTAATGGATGTTTATCTACCGGCAAACAGAAGCCCGAAAACCGCCTTTCTTGTTAATATCCATGGCGGAGCCTGGACGCAGGGTGACAGAAAATATGATGGTAAAATTTCCGAATATCTTCTTTCACAAGGGATTGCCGTTGCCAACCTCGATTACCGGTATGCCAATCTTACCGACACCCATCTTCCTGAACTTTTAGATGATATTGATGGGGTTGTAAAATATCTTTCTTCCCATTCCAATGAGTGGAATACCAGAAAAAAAGGGTTTTCAATTTCCGGAGGAAGCTCCGGTGCGCATGTTTCGCTGATGTATGCCTATACAAAAAATCCTCAGATCAAAACCATTATAGACATGTGTGGTCCCGTAGATTTTACGGATGTTCAGACTCTGACGTATGTAAAAGCAGCTAACCTTCTGGAGGTCCTGGATAAAATGTCAGGAAACAAAACAGTCTGGAATCCCGGTGATGCTATTCCGGAAGCTTACGCTAAAACCAGTCCTGTAAAATTTGTTAACCAGATTCCTACCATGATTATTCATGGTGATAAGGATGAAGTGGTTCCTATCCAGCAAGCTTATATTCTGGAAAAAGCCCTGAAGGCAAAAGGTGTTCAGTACAAATTGGTCGTAGTTCCCGGCGCAGGGCATCTTATTACAAAATTACCGGCAGATGAGCAGGTGGTATTCGCCAATGTGGCGGAATGGCTTAAAAAGTATGGCACAAATTAATGATAAAACTATGAAGACTACATTTTTAAATACAAAAATTACGGCAGCTGCACTTTTCCTGGCAGCCTTTTCCCATGTAACAGCCCAGAAAAAAGAAGCTGACACTGCAAAAACAAAAGATATTGATGAGGTGATTATGACCGGAGTATTTGATAAAAGAACAAGAATGAACGCGCCTGTTGCAATCTCTGTTCTGAAAAGCGATGTCATTGAAAAGCAGGTTCCCAACAGTGCTGCGGACCTGCTCAAAAATGTTCCCGGAGTCTATGTGAATTCATCCTTGGGAGAGATCAGAAATAATGTAAGCTCAAGAGGAATCAGTGCAGGTTCTTCAGACGGTACTTTTGCTTACGAGTATATATCTATGCAGGAAGACGGTTTGCCTGTAACCAATACCACCTACTATAATTACGGTCCCGACTTTTTTCTGAGAGCGGATGCTACTATTTCTCAGATTGATGCGGTGAGAGGAGGCCCTGCTTCTATTACTGCTGCCAATGCACCGGGCGGAATTTTCAATTATATTTCCAAAACGGGCGGCAATACATTCGGAGGTGAAATCCGGGCAAAATATGGTGTTCAGGGAGCAGATAATTCCGGATATCACAGGATCGATGCCAACTTTGGAGGCCCTTTGGGAGACAACTGGTTTTATAATATCGGGGGATTTTACCGGTACGATCTAGGAGCCAGATATGCCGGATATCCTTTTAATAATGGAGGACAGGTAAAAGCAAATATTGTAAAAAAATACAGTAAAGGAAGCCTGAAAGTATTTCTAAAATACCTGAACGACAAAAACGGTTATGCTCAATTGGTTCCTACCAGAAACTATACAGACCCGGAGCCGGCAGAAGGGTTCAGCAGCAGTTCATCCTTACTGATTCCGAAATTACAGTACAATTCTCCGGATTTTATTCATGGAGGGAATATAGATTATAACTCGGGCCGTCTGGTTAGCAATAAATACCGTTCCGTAGGACTGAACTGGGACCATAATCTTGGAAATGGCTGGAAACTTTTCCTGGCAAGCAAATATTCTGATAATGATGTGGTGCAGAACAGTGTAGGAAATTCTTTTCTTACGTCGCTGGATGATCTGACTTCTTATTTTTTGGTTGGAGGACTGGGAGTGGGGACTTATTCCTTTAAGGATGCGCTTACAGGACAGGAACTTGCCAGTGTGAATGCTGCCCTGGGAGCCGGTGGCCTGCCTGTTTACCAGATTACTAAGAATCAGTTGCCGGGTCAGTCTATTCAGAATAATTCATTTTTAATGTCAGCCCTTAATTTTTATGAAAATAAGGTGAAGGAATCTATGAATCAGCTGACCATTAATAAGAAATGGAACAATATGAATTTCTCATTTGGCGGTTATTACGGTTATTCCGATGTGTGGCGCTTTTCCGGAATCAATGGGATAGGACTTACCACCTTAGAGAACCGGCCAAGAATGCTGACCTTAAGTTTAACAGGGGTTACCACCTTAGATTTTACAAAACCGGGAGTGTATCAGCTGACGAATAATGATGGTTTTGCACAGGCAGCCGGAAGCACTGGAGATTTACTTGAATTCAAAGCTAAACAGCAGCAGGGAGCCGTGTTTTTCGGGCATACCTGGGATATTACAGATCATCTGACGCTGGATTGGGGAATTCGGTATGAAAAAGTGTGGATCAAAGGAGATAATACCCGAACCTATCTGTTTTCAGATAAAAACGGAGGTACGGATGGCAGCATCTATACCCTTTACAATAACAATGCCTTGACAAAACTTACAAATGTTGTTTATAGCAGACAGCTGGAAAACTTTTCCTATTCAGCTGCACTGAACTATAAATTCAATAATAACCTTGCCGTATACGCCAGATATTCCAAAGGAAGCAAATCTCCGGATCTCGATATGTTCTTTGCGGCCAACAGACCGGAAACAATAGGTTTACTCGATCCGCAATCCAGAAAAACACAGCAGGTGGAAATGGGATTTAAGGCTAAAACAACATATTTTGATGCTTTTATAACCCCATTCTACAGTTTACTGAGTAATGTTCCCTACAGCTTTCTGGCTGATGACGGGAAAGGCGGATTCTATACCACTCCTTCATTATATAACAAAAACGAAACCTATGGCATTGAACTGGAAACCAATATAAGACCAACCGATAACTTCAGCGTCAGGGCTGTACTTACACTGCAGGACCCGAAAGTAAAGGAAGGCTATTTATGGAATCTGGGAAGCGCACCAGGCCCTGCGGATGATACTGTATTTTCATATTCAGGAACTACCATTGCCTATACACCGAAAATTATGGCCAATATAACTCCCAATCTGAAAGTGGGTAAAGCATTCGGATTTGTAACCTGGAATTATATGGGGAAAAGGGAAGGCAGTAATACCAACGTTTACAAATTGCCGGGATTTTCCCAATTTGACCTCGGGCTCGGATACAATTTAAATGAAAATCTCAGCATGCTTATTAATGTGAACAATGTATTTAATAAATATGGGGTGATGAGCTACCAGAGACCGGGAACCCTTCAGCAGCAGCTTGCCGGCTTCGAAAACTTTACCCAGGCCGAATATGCTTCTGCAGTGGCTAATAATACTCCTTATTTTACAATTGCCATTCCACCCACTTCCGGATATTTTACGGTAACTTATAAATTTTAATATCATGAGAAAGTTCTTACATATATTCTTTGCAGTTCTGCTCTTCATTATCCTGATATTATTGGTTATTCCCATGATTTCTGTGTATCTGAAAGCACCCATGCTTCTGAGCGGTTACAGCAGTTCGTTTGCCATGCAGTTCAATTCACAGTTTGTTGTTTTGGGGTTGGTTTTACTATTGATCTGTTTTCTTTTTTACAGATATGGAAAATACTGGCGGAAATTAATGACAGCTAATTTAATCCTTTCGGTTCTGTTTTTTCTTACCCAGATTTACTTCACTGCCGTCATGTTTTCTACTGCAAAAAAATACAATACTGCAGTTTCTTTTTCCCAGGGATTAAAAAGTTCTGGAATTCCGGTAAAACCTACGGAGACTTATTCTTATCTTACGATTTATAATGAAGAACAGCATATAGATGTTTTCCGCCCGGAAACAAAATCTTCTGCACCTGCGATCCCTGTTATTCTTGTTCATGGAGGTGCTTTTATTGAAGGAAACAGAACCCAGGTAGGTTATGCTGCCAACTGGTTTAAAGATCATGGATACACTGTTTTTTCCATTGATTATCCTTTAGGAAAAGAAGACCGGCATAATTGGGAGTCTGCTGTTAATTCAGTCGTGACTTCAATGGGTTTTGTGGTGAAAAATTCAAAAAAATTCAATGTTGACCCCAACAGAATAGTTTTGGTAGGGGGCTCTGCCGGGGCAGCTTTAGTGATGCAGGCTGATTTGGGATTAAGGAAAGGTTTTGCAAAATCTTACGATTCCCCACAGCCTCCGGTTCCGGCCGGAGTTATTGCTATTTATCCGCCTGTCAGCTTATCCGAGCTCTGGCAGAAAATAGATGAAAAAAAGAATATTGATCTCAAATATGCGGCCAGAAAATATCTCGGAGGTTCACCCACCGAGTTCCCACAGCGCTATGCACAACTGAATTTAATAGACCAGCTTTCCGAAGGAATCTCCCCGACGTTCATTATTGCCGGCGAAATAGATCATGTCGTAAATGTAGAAGCTACAAGAAAATTTGTAAAACAGGCGAAGGAAATGAAGCTTCCTGTTTCTTATGTTGAAATTCCTTACGGGGAACATGTTTTTGACGCCAATTCCAATTCCATTGCCGGCCAGATTGAATGGAATAAAATAGAAGAGTTTTTAAAAAATAATCATCTGGAAAACTGATGGGAGCATGATAATAAACTTTTTTTAGGCAGATTATTGTTGTTTACTTGTATTCTTTTTTGGATAAAGAATTAAACGGATGGACGGGTTATTGGTGATAAACAGCCGGAACCAATCCAGTGCCAGCCTGATTTTGCTTCTGAAGCCTACCAGCGGAATGATATGGATAAACAGCCAGGTAAGCCAGGCCAGGAAACCTTTGAATGAAAATTTAGGCAGATCTACCACGGCATTGAACTTTGAAATGATTGCCATACTGCCTTTATCATTGTATTTGAACGGAATGAGTGTTTTTCCTTCTTCTTGTCTTATGAAATTTTTAGCCAGATTTTTAGCCTGCTGTATGGCTACCTGGGCCAGCTGGGGATGTCCTTTCGGGAACTCTTTATCAGTTAGCTGTAGAGCGATATCTCCTGCAGCGTAAATGTTATCCATTCCTTCAACCCGGTTGTATTCATCGGTTAAAATTCTTCTTCCTTTGCCGATTTTGTCTTCCGGAATTCCAGGGACTTCGCGCCCTATAACTCCGGAGGTCCAGATGAGGGTTTCAGTATCTATGAATGTTCCGTCGGACAGGAGCACCTGATTATTCACATAGTCTTTTACCGAAACGTTAAGAAGTATTTTTACACCAAGCTCCTGTAAGGTCTTGTATGAAGTTTCCTGCGCCATTTTACTCATCGGGGAAAGCAGGGTAGGCAACGCATCAATCAGATACAGATTGGAAAGGCTGAGCCTGATCTCAGGGTATTCTTTTTCAGCAATATATTTTCCCATTTCTGCGATCATCCCTGCCAGTTCTACTCCGGTAGGCCCGCCGCCTGCTATAACCACATTCTGTAATTTTTCTGCCGTTTTCGGGTCTTTATTTCTGGCCGCTTCCTCAAGGTTGAGGAGCATATGATTTCGCAGGTAAAGTGCCTCCTCAATATTTTTCATCGGAAGTGCACATCTCTGGACATTATCCATTCCGAAAAAGTTGGATTCAGTTCCCAATGCAATAACCAGATAATCATAGGTAAGGTTTCCCGTATCGGTTTCTATGGTATTGCTTTGGGGATCAACTTTAAGGAGGCTTCCCATGTGAAAATTCACATTTTTGTAGGTTGAAAATAATCTCCGGAAAGGATAGCTGATGTTGGAGGCCTGAATAAAAGAGGTAGCCACCTGGTAAATAAGGGGAGGAAAGAAATGATAATTGTTCTTATCAACAAGCGTGATAAGAAACCTATTGTCATTTTTTAGGGATTTAATAAGATTAATTCCTGCAAATCCTCCACCAACAATAATGATACGCTTTTTCATGTTAATTGATATTTGGAATTGTTTCGATTATCCTCCAATAATGGCACCAAAAATAGATCAGTATGTTACATTGAGCTTAACAGGTCCGGAAATGCAATACAGCAACACTTATAAAAAAGCAATCGCTGTAAACAGCAGATCTGGTTCCTGTTAGTATACAACATGGTTAATACTTACCATCAGGCGTGCTAATCTTTTATAAAATTAGCAAACACTTCTGGTCTGAATTATTATCCTGATCATAAACACATGGTTTTGTTTAATGTTTTTCGTAACAATAAATTAATATGGCTTGCTTTTTGATATTGGAAAAGCACCAATTTTTACCAAGATGTTCATTACTTAACCTAACAATAAAAATTTTAAGATATGATAATCAGTGAAGACCTTTTGTTAGCTTATGGGGGTGAATGTGAAACCTATTTACCGAATGAAATTATTTTTAGTGAAGGGAGCTTTGCTAAATTTTATTTTCAAATTGTTAATGGTGTTGTAGAGCTCAATAATTACCATGAGGATGGTAAAGAATTCACACAGAATATTCTTTCCGATGGACAAAGCATCGGAGAATCGTTACTTTTTAACGATAAGCCGTACCCCATGACTGCCGTTGCCAAAACACAATGTACCATCATGAAACTGCCTCAGGCAGATTTCTGTTCACTTATTCATCAAAATAAGGAGGTGATGATGGATATGTTTAAATGCATGTCCGACCGGCTCTACTACAAGTATTTAATGCTTTTTAATATTTCATCTACGGATCCGCAGTTCAAAATCAAAACGGTTATGGACTACCTGAAGGCAACCCAGGGTAATGATCGTAGCCAGACTTTTCAGGTGCCTTATACCCGACAGCAGATTGCCAACCTTACAGGGCTACGTGTTGAAACGGTCATAAGAACCGTGAAGAAAATGGAAAATGAAAATATGGTTAAAATTGAAGGCCGGAAAATACTTTATTAAGGTATTCTGAATCGTCTTCATTTTTATTACTCCATTGATTATTAAATTTTTATAAAATAACGTCATATGAATCATATGGCGTTATTTTATTGACCCGTTTCATGGACGGTATGTTTTATTATTACCTAATAATATTTTCTATAACAACTGGAAAGGGTTAAAAAAACTAGCGGACAAGAAGATAGATTCCGACACCAATTGCGGCATAAGCCACAACCGTAATAATATCAGCGATGGGTTGTGAAAAACGTTTTTCTGCAATTTTCTCGGCATTGATCTGGTTCTTATGGAATTTCAGAATTTTGTTAGGATTATGAACCGGGTGTGCCACCAGACTGTCGCTTTCCCACTTATCAACGATTACTTTATAGCTCCTGCCATCCACATCTATTTTCACATTTTTACCGGCGGCAAGTTTCTCCTGAATATTGACAGGGGCAGGCATTGGCTGTTGATTTGGGGATTCGGCTGCTGCATTTTTCATTGAGGCAGTATTATTACCAGCCATAGCAGCATTTTTTTTAGATTCCTGCTTATTGTCGGCTGCCGGATCTGCTGGCTTTTTTACCTGGTACGTATAGCAGCTGGTAAGGGAACATAATATAATGATGAAATAAAGATTCTTTCGCATGAGCCAAATTTAAGAATTAAACGGAATATTTGGGAGTTTGTTTTGATAGATCCTGTAAAAAAATATCGAGAGACAATTTTTCTTATGGACCATTGTAAAAAATCTCCTGAATTTGAGTCACTAAAACAAAAAAATCCTTTAAAAATGCTCCAAGTTTGAAGAATTTGGAGAACGGGCAAATGCTTCCGTACAATGACCCTCAATTAACCCACGGAACCCACCAACGTGGAAAAATGACAATCATTCCTGTTTTTTCAGATTGATTACTTTATAAGTTGTGTATTATAAAAAGTTGGAATCTTTGATTGATCTGATGAAGCGAACATTTTATAAGTGGTGAAACCGCCACCCTTTGTTTTCCTTAAAATTATAAGCATCTTACAAAAACCTTTGCATTAAAAAAACTTGCCTTCTGCGATTTTCCAACAAAGATAGTAAGCAAACATTTTCTCCGGCAGTTTAGGCCTTGGAAAACGATATAACACAAAAAATAACCCCTGATAATTCAGGGGCTTTGCTTTATTTTGGCAGCATAATCATATGCTCGTTTGCGCTACCTCCAATCACTATTTTTCTTATCATCTACCATACGCTGAAGAAATGCTTTACGATTGTCGATTGAGATATTTAGAATCCTGTCAACATCATACAGCTTATTGCCGTTATGTCCTTAGGTTGGATGTATTTTTCTTCTTCCAGTATATTATTTTCGGGTTCTCTCTGTCCACGAGATAATATACCATTCTTTGAAGATATCAATTAAATCAATTCCGATTTAAGACTCCTCAGTTTTTGGCTTAAAGTTTCTACCGACCCCTTGTCTTAGAAAGGTAATTTTCCCCTGTGTTTGCTTGGCTTTTTCAAGAACTTCCAACGCTCTTGTTCGTTCGTTCATTCTGCCTGCATGGGTTATACTCCCTTGATTTTCAATTTTTTTCATGTTACAAGATAGTGAAAATAATTGACAAAAGCAAATAGTAGACATTTCTCAGTTTCCGGGGGACATAACCTCCTCAAGGGAGTTTGACAATGGGCTGCACTCCCTTGGATAAGGGTCTGAAGGCCGCTCGGAAGACCCTCCAGGGGGGAGAAGTACCTGCAGACCCTTCGGAAGGGCCTACAGGATTTTGTGGTGGGGTTTTGTTAGTCTTTGGATATTTTTAGAATGTTTGATGTACAATGCTAGAAACCACACGAAAGGTTCGTGCGGTAGCGGAAAGTGCCTGGCGGGTCTTTGGAAGGGTTTACAGGCTTTGTGTGGAGTTTTGTTGATGTTTGGATGTTTTCTCACTAAATAATAGTAGAATAAAATTCAAATATTTTCAATCAATATTTTAACTTTAATATGCTAATATTTTAAAAGATTTTTAATATTATTGTTTCAAATTTAACCAAACACAAATGAATAAACGTGATTTCGTCCAAGGATCGCTATTTGAAGAAGATTTTCTCATTAGAACGTTAGGTAATTTAGCTTCCCAACCAGATATTGCTTTAACAGAATTAGTAGCAAATGCATGGGATGCAGGAGCTACTGAAGTAGAAATATTTTTACCTGATGATTATGGACAGCCTCTTATAATAAAAGACAATGGTGTTGGTTTAACTGCTGATGAATTTAAAGCCAGATGGATGAAACTTGGATATAATAGGCTGAAAAATCAAGGAAAAAAAGTTGAATTTGGAAAAGGTGTAGATCTCAAGAGAATTGCTTATGGCAGAAATGGTGTAGGAAGACATGGGCTATTATGTTTTAATGATGAATATAAAATAGTAACAAATAAAGATGGAAAACAATCATCATTTACTATTACCACAAAAAATGAAACAGAACCATTTGTTGTAAAAAAAGAAGAATTTACAAAATCGAATTCTCCGGGAACAAAATTAGAAGTAATAGTAAAAAAAAACCTACCTAAATCTTCTGAGATAAATAACATAATTTCAGCAAGATTTTTACATGACCCTAATTTTAAAATTACCATAAATAGAGAAATCATTAATTTAGAAAATCATTCTGGTGTAGTTAAAACGGTTCCTATCATTATTGATAAATCTAATTTTATAATAAGTTTAATAGACACTAAAAAATCCAGAAAAAATACACTTTATCAAGGTATCGCAATTTGGCAATCTGGTCGATTAATTGGAGAGCCTTCATGGGCATTAGGAACTAATATCGTACTAGATGGACGTACTCAAGAAGCTAAAAAATATTCTATTATTATTCAAACTAACGATCTCGAAAATTATATTCGAGAAGATTGGTCTGGTTTCAAAAAAAGTAGAGATTTAGACTTAATTTTTGATAAGCTTTCAGATGAAATTTCAAGTATCTTTAATGAAATTGCTATAGAAAATATAGAAGAAACAAAAAAGAATGTAAAACACCAATATAATAAAGATTATGCCTCTTTAACACCACTTGCAAAATACGAATTTAATGAAGCTTTAGACCATATCGCTAAAACAAACCCGACAGCAAAGCAAGAGTCAATTAGCCTTGCCATGGAAACATTGATTAATTTGGAAAATACTAGGAATGGTTCAGAATTACTTCAAAAGATATCTACTCTTACCAGCGAAGATATTGATGGATTAAATAAACTTTTGGATAATTGGTCTATTAAAGATGCATTGATAGTTTTAGATGAAATTGATAAAAGAATTTCTGTTATTGAGTCTATAAGAAAACTTTCTTCAGACAAAACAGTAGATGAACTTCATGTTTTACATCCTCTAATTGCTAGTGCAAGATGGATATTTGGGGCTGAATATGATTCTCCTGAATATTCTTATAATAATCAATTACATACAACCGTACAAAAAGTTTTTGGTAAGAAAATAGATAAAAGCAACTTCAATAATAATAAAAAAAGACCTGATCTTGTTATAATGGGAGACTCAACTTTTTCAATCAACTGTATAAATGATTTTGATACAGATACGGGTATATCAAATATAAAGAAAATCTTAATTATAGAGCTAAAAAGAGGTGGATTTAAGCTTAGCCGTGAAGAAAAAAATCAAGCTGTTGGTTATGTTGAAGACTTTATGAACTGTGGAACTATAATTGGAAATCCTTACATTAATGCTTTTCTTGTTGGTGAATCATTTTCTGAGAAAATTCAACCCATCCATGCTGTATCAAATGATAATAAAGTTGAAATGGGTAAAGTCCAAATTTGCTTATTTTCTCAAATTGTTGACTCTTCGGAAAAAAGATTATTCAACCTAAGAGATAAACTTTCAGAGCGATATTCCGAGTTTACAGAACAAGATATTTTAAGTACCCAGAAAAAAATTGTAATCTAAATTTATCGAAGGCATAAATAAGTAATGAATACTTAAACTCTTAATATGATAAAAAAACTAATTGATGAAATTAAAAATGATAGTATAATAATATTCTTAAAGGATTATCTTTCCATAATAATATTTATCCCTACATTCCTGGGAGGGTTAAAACAATTTTTTATTATTTCGAACATTTCGCCTTTTTTGATAAATAAATGCTTTTCTGTAACTCAATTAATTATTGATGGAGTTCTAACAATACTTAGTATTCCAATGCTACTTTTTGGTATTTTTAATTATATCTTCATTACAGAAATAAGTAAAAAAGGCGGAGTCCTACTTTCATTAACATTAGCTTCTTTATGTATTGTTTTTCTATCATTATTTTATTTTAATAACAATACCTATAATTTTTTCCAAGTACTCTCCTATACAATCGGGAACATATTAGTCTTATTATCCTTTATATATCAAAAAAAAGATTTAAGAACTCGTAAACTTAAAATAATTTATCTTTTGCTCTTAGCCACAATATTTTCAATATTTATAGATAAGATATTAACAGTAGTTGAAAATGAAAATGGAATTGTAAATTTTAGTAATGTCAAAAAAGAATTAGGAAAACAGTATGATAATATTACTTACTTATATTCGAATGACAAATATATTATTTATAGAGTAACACCTAAAAACAATGATAAAACAAGCTATATTGTATGTGAATTTCAGGATTTATTTAGGTATAACAATTTAAAAATGATTGATGACAAAAACTAGTTTAAATGCTTAATAGGAAATTGAATAACTTTATTCCTATCGCTACCACACGATTGTATTGTGTGGTTTTATTCAACCACTTTTAATAAAGTTTTTTATAAAAACATAATTGAACACAAAAATTCCAGCTATGCCGGGATTTTCAAATTTCCTTTAATTGTTCTGTGATCAGTTATCGATCATTTAGAATCTCCTGGTTTATGTTTGTGTGGTTTTAATGCAGGATGTTTTGGTTGGTTCGCAGGTGTTACGCGAGGTCTTTTGTCAGGAGTACCATCAGGTTTATTGGGTTTTGGACCTGGTTTAATTGCTTTAATTGTTTCCATAAAATTGATTTATTTAATAATAATAAAATTACAGATTATATAAAATAATAAATTACGGCCTTCCGTAAACAACAATAAAAAATAATCTCAAAATTTTCAATCCGTATTTTCACGGAATTTCTTAAAGATTTCAAAGAACGATATCCGTCAAAACCTCAACAATTTGGCTATAAAAAACCAACTCTCGTCAGGATTCATGCATTTATAAATTTAAAAAAATCAGATAAACTAATTTTTCTAGTTTCACACATTTTAAAAAGTGTTTCGACAGGTATTCTGTAAGGTTCTCCACTTTTAATCTTTCTAATGGTACTTTCTTCTATACCATGGTTTTTCGCAAAAGAAGTCTGTGACTTGCCTTCCTGAAGCCAAGGTATCAACCAGTTTTTTGTAATGTATGAGCAAATTTTTTCGTTTATATCTGTCATATAAACAAATGAAATAATTAAAAAATAAAAAAACACGGTCGATCGACCGTAATTAAAATATTTTTATTACATTTGTAAAATAAGCTACAATAAAAGTAGCTTTGCGATACTTCAAAGAATAAAAAGAAGCTATTGCTTAGATTCTCGCTCTGAAAACTGGTAATTTTAAGCGTACGAGATGATAAGCTAGAAGCTCACGACCTAGGCGTGGGCTCTCTTATCTGTACGTAAGGTATACCAGTACCTCAGAGCGGATATTGTAGAGTCCCATGCCGTTTTATTTTCATGCTTTTCTGCTTTCTACAATTATCTTTTTCTAAGCTGCTTCACCACATAAAGTATCATGATATGTTACAATGGGGTGTACAACCTATTGCGGCTTTAGGGCTTTAGAAAACACAAATTCTATCATATTATCCTTGGTTTGTATGGGCAGGAAGTTCAGACATTGTCGGGATTTCCTCCTATGCGGCCAGTAAAAACAAAAAATATAAACCATTAAGAAAAATGAAGAGGATAAGATAAGTTAAGCTCCATCAAAGATGGATGAAGCAGCTGGCTGAATACATAGCTTCAGCTATGATCTTGATGATTCTTAATCCCTTAAAACTCTTAATGGTAAAGAAAAATTATTTTAAACCATTAAGGGAAATGAAGATATTAAGATAAGTTAAGCCCCATCAAAGATGGATAAAGCAGTTCGCTTCATCCATAGCTTCAGCTATGATCTTAATGATTCTTAAACCCTTAAAAAGCTCTTAATGGTTAAAAAAAATCACATTTATTTTATCATTTAATAAAACCACAAACACATGAAAAAGACCGGAACAGATTTTGAAGCCTGGTGTTGGGCGGATCATAAGAAACGCTCTGCATTATGGCAAATGAAGATATTCTTTCAGTTCAATGATCTGGCTGCCTCTAAAAAGAGGTTAAACAGCATTATGAACTATGCGGTAAATAGAAATGTCTGGATCAGCGAAGATCCGGCTGTTATTCTTCAGTTTCGGCAGTCTATACAGTTGTTTGTCTGTGCAGGTTATCTCATCACGCTGAAGGAAAAGAAATGGGCCGCCAATACTCAGTTGGAAGATGTTTCTCCGTTGGTTCTTGGCTTGCTTTCGGAGAAAGAATACCGAAACCCTCTGTTGGTTTTTAAAAAAGCATTCAGAGAATACAGTGTACAGGAATTTGATTATTTTATATCCGGGATGGTTTATTTTTCAATGGGTGTCTATGAGAATCTGCCGGAAAGGAATATCATCAGTCCGTACATTCATCTGACTAAAATGCTGGATGCGGCACACCTCATTCTTGAAAGAAGAGGGAAGAAGTAAGACTAACGAATAGAATTTCTTTAACGCAAAGGTTTACTATAATCATGCATAGAGTAGGAGGCAAAGAAGGAATCAATTCTTAATTGATTCGATGAAGCGAACGTTTTATCAGGGTTGCTTCATCAGCGGTGAAGCCGCCACTCTTTGCTTTCCTTAAAATCATCAGGATCTTAAAAAAACTTTGCGTTAAAATCTGAATAGCAATTTCATTGATGCAAAGGTTACTATAATAATGCATAAAGTAGGAGGCAAAGAAGGAATCAACCCTTGATTGATTTGATGAAGCGCGCGTTTTATCAGGCTGCTTCATCAGCGAATAAAAAACAAAAGTATTTTTTCTCAACTCAAACCACTTATTGACTGTCTTAAAGAAATTTTTAAAAGTGTATATTCGATGGTTAAAAAAAACAAAGATTTATTTGGCAAAATGCAGGTGAAAGCTATGTGAAATCTGTTCAGCCATTATCAAGTTCTCATTTTGCGTTATGTGAAAAAAAAAATTAATTAAATCAAAAAATAATGAACCAAAAGGATTTTGAAAATTTCAAGCAAGAGGTAAGTTGGTTTGTAGGACAAAATGATAGCGTTGAAATTAAACATATCATCAGTAAAACTTTCAGTCCGGAATTTATCAATACATTTCCAACTTTATATCAACTATTGCTACAATCGACTTCAATTTTGAGTGTTGATATAACAACAGCTAAAAACAAAAAATCAAACTATTATCTATATACCTGGACGGACAGGAATGGCTTTAAATGTGGTTGGTTGTGCAAGATTGAACAAATTCATAGTGAAATTGATGTTTTATCTGAACATCAGTTACTTTTAGACGAAATGGGCGGGATAAAGGAAACTTATCACAGCTTTGATACAGAAACTGAAATGCTGACCGATAATCAGAATTTTATTTTCATTACATCCGAACTCACAAAAGGTTTAGGTGACTGGATTGACTTATATGACCAAGTTTGTAAAGATGAAAATGTAAAGCAAATTGACACAAAAGATCTGCTTTGTTTTGCTCAGGAAGCGAATGGAAATGAAACCTTTTATGACTCAAATACAAAACAGGTTTTACTTTTTGCTTCTGATCATAGTTTTGAAAATGTTGAAGTTTTAAAAGGCCAACCAGAATATACCTTTTACACAATTAATCGTGTAACGACATTTGTTGATTATGTAGAAACCCTTGCTCAGCAATGGTTGGAAAATATTAAAAATTAAGAGATGAGTGCAATGGAAGACTTTTCCTTTTGAAGCCTTCCATTGCTTTAATGAAATTCCCGCTTTTCTAAACCCCCGTCTCTATACATTTCAGTATAGATCAATTGTCCTTTTTTTCTTGTATTGAAAAGAGGTTCTCCTGTTTCTTCATTATATTTTTGCAGTAATTTGTAAAATTTCCATGTTCCAACAGGTAAACCATTTTTATACTCCGCTTCCAGATAAGTATAGGGATCTGTAAATTCAGGGTATTTTTGTAAATCTATAGATCCGTTTGGTTTGGTTTCTATCCATTTTCCTTCTTTGTGGTGGTTTTTTACCATGCCCTGTTCTTCATCATTTTTATAAGGGCCATCCTTATCATAGTATCCGGCAAATTTTCCGGAGGGCAGAATCTGGTATTTACTTGAGGGCTTTAGTTTAAAAGGATTTTCAGTCAATTCATAATCCTGTAGAGAAATGATATAATCTTTATCGATATTAAACAGGGTATAGTGGGCAAATCCCATTTCTCCCTGATGATTGAGATAGATTCTTTTTATATCGACAGGCTTGCCGTCCTTTGTTGACATTAAATACATTTTTTCAATAAACGGTTCGGCATAACGAATAGTATTATAGACCGCCATAAAGTACAGTGAATAGTCTCCGTAACACAGAAAACGAGAGGCTATTTTAATCCGGTCATATTTTTCATTGACAGTAGTGCTGAATGGCAGGAAAACATCATATTCTTCAGGAAGCTGTATAAGATCTTTTTTTATTACTTTGTCAAATTGTAATGCATTGATTTCCTTTAATTTATTTTCATCCTGTATGGCAGAAAGAATGGAATCTACGGTTATCCGTTTTGAAATATCTTGATATCCAAATGGCAGAGGAATGCAATCAGCTTTATTTGTGTTAAAGAAAACTGATCCTTGATCTGTGGAACGAGATGCTGTGCTTATGGGCTTATTTTCTGTTTGAGCCTTACTGTAGCAGGAAAAAAGGAAAAACAGAACAGCAAAACAGGCGATATTAATTTTAGGCATATATATCTAATATTGGGGTGAAACCGTGAACATGCAAATGGTTATTATGTCTTGGGGTAGCGGTATGCGTGGTATGAGGCAACCGTGTACTGGCATTGTCTGCCGTACTGGCATTTGAGGTGTTGGAGAAATTCTCTGACCGGCCTGATCCAAATCCAAAATCAAAAAGAATATTCCGGAGAATGACCTGGTTGTCATAATCAAAATTAGCGGCCGTAAGGATCGTATTGACTCCATTTTGCTGGGCCGTTAATAAATTCAGGTCTCCTGCTTCTCCGTTCACGTGTTCTGCGCTGGGATAGCACGACGCATCTGAGTAAGAAAACCCCTGAGATACGATATAATGATTGTGTCCTTCCTGTCTGAATTGTGCCAATGCTCCTAAGAAACCTGCAAATAAATCAGGCTGGATGCTTCTTCTTCGGGTATGCTGAAATCCATACCGGATGATAACTCCATTTTGATTATAATTGAAAGCTTCAAAAATCTGTGGTCCCACACCGTTATTGGCTAAAATATCCATATCGACCAACTCTACATTTCCCGGTAGATTGGCGTACCATTTGTCGGTGGCTCCATCACCAAGAGTTCCGTTAGCATACACCAATAGCTGATGGGCATCTATCTGTTCTCCGGCAGCTCTGTTCGCTGTGAAATCTATGGTATCCAGAAGATTCCCTCTTTGGGCCAGCGGTGGAATGGTGTTGACTCTTCTTTTTCTGGTTACAGTTTCTTTAGTTCTGGCACAGATCCTGTGTTCATTGTCGTTTTGGTCGTAATAGAAAAAGATAATTTCAGTGGAATGGTTATTCAGAACCTTCTGAATCCTTCTTCTTCTTTCCGGATTTGTACTGATCACCTGTAAAGTATTGTACGTATTGCTGCCATGATGAATGGTATAGATATTTCTATTCACCACTCTGAATCTTCCGGTGTCATCATTCAGGAAAATACCGGCTCCGTTTACCTCTTCCTGCCCATCTCTATAGGCACAAGGATTATTGTCTGTTCTTTCTACTGCGACCTCCAAATTAATACTGCCATCTGCGAGTCTTCTTGTCCAGTCATCAAAAGTGGCTCTTCCATCAGGCCTGAGCTGCAGCTTAATAATGGCTTTGTTGATATGGTCAGCCCGTAAATTAGTGTAATGATCATGGCTGCCATCTCTGTTGTTAAGGGCATCAAAATTTCCTACCTGTACGGTGAACAGCCTCTGCGCCTCATACCGGTCAGGAGATACAAAACGCATTAACTGTAATGGATCTGTATTTTCTGTCATGGTACCTGCTGAAGGCCTTATCACGGCATCTATGCTCAAGTCTGTCATATTGGTGGTTTCTATAACCAGATACACTGTTTTTCCCAATATGGAGTCGTAGGGGATATTTTGATTATCATGATCCTGCTGAACATGGGCAGAGTCAATTTTTGTGAAACTGACTCTTGTTCCGTTATCTGTTGTCGTTTTCTTGGCAAAATACACTTCAGTGATACGCTGTAATGAATCATCAGGAGTATCCGGAGCCAATGGCCCATTTAAGGTCTGTGTTTGCCCGGAATCTGTTATTGTAATACGTGTCGCCATTGTAAGATTATTTTTTTAATACGGGAGCTTTTGATATTTCCTGACGAGGATTATCCGGGATGTTATTTTCCGTAAATGACTTAAGGCTCAGCTCTCCAAATGATAAAAACACAAAACCGGTATGGTATAATCCTTTACCGGATTTTTCATCCGGCTGGTCCTTCAGTTCTTCAATCCATCCTGTATTTTTACAGTTCTTCATAGCTTATTTCTTTTATATGATAGATGATTTTCTTTTGGTAGTTTTCTCCCAGGGAAAATTCTATGGTAAGTTTATGCTCCAAAACTTCTTTGGTTTTAAAATCTAATAAAATCTGCCCTTTATATTTGTCCAGTTTTGGGAAATCTGTTTCATGATGATAAGCTATTTCCTTTCTTTTCATTTCTCCGTAAAACATTTCCCAATTTTTATCCGAAGGGATATTTCCGGTATACTGTAACAGCAGTAGTTCATCATCACAACGCATGGCCTCCGTTTGTACATGCTCTTCTATATCTATTACGGTATTGGTCATAAAATTACGGTAACGTACACTATACTTTACCTGATTTTCCTTCTCATACCTTCCATAAAATTTATGGAGGATCATTCCAAAATGAATATTCTTTAAAAAATCTTTACCCACCAAACTTTCCTGTTGGTAAAATGCTTTTAAAAACTGATACGAATCTTCTGCCTGTTGGCCAACATACGATCTGGAGAGCTTTTCTACCGTTTTTTCCGCTCTATCCTGAAGAGCTGGCAAACCATGTACATTTTTCAAATTTCCATGGTCATCCGTTATAAGCACTACATCGTCATTGATCTCTGCAATTCTGGCTAAAAAATCTTTTTCAGACAGTGATAGTTGCTTATCTCTGTGAACTCTGTCAAAAATTTCGATATGGTATTCAAACCTTTCTTTTTCCAAACGCTTCAGCGCAACATGACAATTTTTGTTAAGCTCGCTTCTGTGAGTTTTTCCATTGATGGTGGTGTATTCATTATAGGTATAGCGGTAAAATTTCTTTCCTTCGAAAAGGTTTAATTTAATATCTAAGGGAAACACTGGCTCCATAATTTTTCGCTCATTTTACAACTTATAGCTGCCCATTTAACCATTATTTACTTAAAAATTACCTTTCCACCAGAGGAAACCCATTGGCTTTTTTTGTTCCACGACCCATCGCAGTCCTGCTGCATCTGTTTAATTATTTTTGCTTTTTTTATATCAATAATCGCACACGTGTAGTTTTCATGCAGGGTACTGTCTTTATCACTTTCATGCACGTATTCTTTGATAATGCCGTCCACTACCACATATTTTGCATTAGGGGACAGTGAAGAAAAGAGCTCACTTCCGGTACCTTTAAATTCGCTTCCTTTACCTACTTTTATTTTTTTCTTTTTATTAATAATATGGAGATTATACCATAGTTTCATAGGGCTGTTGTAAGAAGCATAATACAATGATAAGGTATCATTTAAAGCGATTATGGTATCTTTCTTTACCGTTTTATTCTGTGCATCATGATGTTTTTGGGAAACAACGTTTCCACAGGTAATAAAAATGATTAGAATTATTAGAAAGGATGTCAATTTTTTCATGATGTTAAGTTTGCGTTTTTTTCCATTTTTTCATAGCGTTTATCCATATCGGTACCTCTTCTTTTATTTCCGTAATCATCAAGAATTTCCTGCTCGTATTTGCTGTGCATATCTCCCCATTCACCAGGATTTCTTGATATTTTTTCTAGTTTTTCACCTTCTTTTCTGGTTTTATTTTCTTTGGCTGTGTTAGCATCTTTTTTTGCAAAAAAACGGCCTAATGCAGAGCCGAAATCGTCTTGTACGTATCCCGGTCTGTTAATATGATGATCCAATACAGTTGCTTTGCCTAATTTTGATTTTAAATAATCCGACAATTTATATGAATAGCCTGTAGGAGTTAAAGGAAGTACCACTTCTTTCAATCTTTTAATAAAATCCAGCACTTGTTTTTCCTGGAATACTTTATCAATAACGGCATTTACGATCGGTTGCAGAGGCTTACATTCTACTGTTTTTCCAAATAAAGATTCTTTACAGTTTTCTCTGATTTTATTTGATAATGTATTTCCTGTAATTTTCTCCGCTTTAGGATCTGCCGGGTCTTTATAGTATAAAATCCCGGAGTCCACCGTCCAGCCGCATGATGCAAATAATTCGTCATATTTTTCAGGATGCTGAGCTTTAAATTCTTCAACCTGTGTAGTGAATTCACCCTTTCCGGTATGATCTACTGTTTTCTGCATGGCTCCTGCCGTTAATATCATCTGTTCACCTGAAAGGTCCCAGTCATAGGATTGAACAGAATCTAATTTACCTTCATTTTCGGACATTCCCACCAAAATAGCTTTTTCTTCAGCTGTAATCTTCTTTTCCTCAATCAATGTATCCCAATCGGAATAATTTTCAAGTTTTTTCGATCCCCAGTAGGCTGGCCCATATTTCCCACTATACCGGGTACAGGTAATATCATAATTCTTTCCGCAATTACAATATCTGATCTCAAACCTTTCGCCGTCTTTGTTTAAAAACTCATGCGTATCATCCGGAAATTTCACTTCATCTTCTGTCCCCGTTACTTCAGCTTTGAAATATAAAAAGGCATTTAAGTCCTCTCTCTTATTCAGTTTATCTATTAATTTCTTCAAATCTTCATCACTTTTGGGACGCATCGTTATTTCTTTTGCATATACCAGTGTGCCGTTGATAGTGAATTCTATTTTGTTTTTTTCTT
This sequence comes from Chryseobacterium sp. UF-81, assembly GCF_058245105.1. Lineage (NCBI taxonomy): Bacteria > Pseudomonadati > Bacteroidota > Flavobacteriia > Flavobacteriales > Weeksellaceae > Chryseobacterium > Chryseobacterium sp. UF-81. The sequence goes on from NZ_JBSIBX010000001.1 coordinate 542,697, forward strand.
CCTCGCCATCTAAAAACTTGACAGGATTTTCATATACGTTTTCTGTATTTTTCAGTTTATTTTCATGGATCTCAACAGACAGCTTTCCGGTTGCTCCTTCACAATTGGCTACTACCCATACTTTCTTTTTAATGGTGGTGCTGTTTATTCTTTCAAAATCAAAATCAGGACTGCCATCAGCTTTTTTTGCCTGTACTTCTTCTTCCCAAGTGATTTTTACCGATTCTTTTGCCTTTAATTTTACAGAATCTTCCTGATCTGCCTTCAGGTTCCTTCTTCCTTTTTTTTCGTACTTCTTTTTGACGTCCGATACCAGACCTCCACTTTTAACAGTATAAGTTTCTTCTTTGGTTTCCCAGGTCATTTTAGGAACTTGTTTCGCAAAATATATTTTTACCACATTCACTTCATGATCTACCTGGTGGGGGAGATCATAAACTTTCTGATTGGGGTTTACAGAATAATCATCTTTTTCTTGTACTTCACTCATACCATTTTATTTTGAGCTTATTGAAAATCATTTGAGCTATTATATTTTGTTTCCAAGTCTTTACTAACTTTTAATCTTAATGTTGAGGGTAGATCTTTTAATATAATATTCAGATTATCATTTAGTTTACATTTGCCATCTTCTCCACAATAGTATTTTATATGATACAGATATTTTTTATGGTTATAAAATATAATGTAGGAGACTTTTGTATCGTTATCCCAATTCCCACAATAGGTAAAGGGTATGAAAACCGCCTGATGCTTATTGATGTTATGATTAGATATATTATCTGTTTTTAAATTGATTAAACCGGATTGTGCATATGGATAATTGTAAACTACACTATCGCTATAGTTTTTAGTTTTAACAGTAGCACTGATAATGGTTACCGCTCCGTCAAATCTCTCTTTTTCAGAGTTGCAGGGATTAATTACTTTTACTGTAAGCTTATTGGATACAGCTCCGTTTTTAAAGTTTTTATGTATGATCAATGAATCCTGATAATACCTTTTCAAAGTATCATTAACCTGCTTTTGTCCGCAAACAGGAATAAAGAACAATAATATGAAACTAGTAACTAAGCTTTTCATTTTTGGTATAATAAATAGGTAATTCATCATCTTCAGATTTTCTGGTATATTCTACGGGGTATATGGAAGAGGTTCTTTGCCCGAAAGTTCCCACACAGACTTTGTTTCCCTGATTTCCTCCAAGATAATATATTGTTTTACCGTCACTGCTCTTTCCAACAGCCATGCTTACATGATGCTTATTTAATAAAACACATATTGAGCCTAGTAAAGGTTGGTTGCCCGCTATAAGTTTTCCCCATATCGGCTCACTAAATTCTTCTTTTTCCAGACCTTTTTTATCGGTTGCATTTTTCTTAAATCCTGCTCTGTATCTGGTTTCTTCATGTCCGTATGAATAGGCACCAGGATCTAATTGGGCAGAATATCCGCTGTTTTTTAAACACCAGCCCACAAATGAGGCACACCAGGAGCTGTTGTCGGTATTGGCGCAGGCAGTTGGTTTATTCTGTCGGTTGATGGCATGATATTCATCTATTATTTTTTTACAGTGCGTTGTTTCTGAAACGCCAAGCTCCTGTTCTTCACGGGCTTTAACAATCCATGGCTGTTCAAAATATTTTATTTTAAAATAGGTTCCATTTAAAAAGGTGTTTTTTAAATTACTTTTACCTTCTTTACCAAGATATTCGGTCTTTGGATCATCAGAAGTCACTTCAATATATACCGATGCTTCTTTGTCAGGACTTGCGGCTATGAGTTTTGCCAAATCAAATGATAAATCATCAGCACGCTGATTGAGCATTAGCCTGAGCACTGCTTTGTTTTTGAACTGGCCTGCATTCTCTATTGTCGGATCATTTGCAAAATTATCAACATCAATTTCAAATTCACTTTTTGCTTTTATACTTGCATATTTCGCAGCATCTGTCACTTTTTCTACCTCTTTTAGATCAATTAAACTCAGCTCAGTATCAACATCTGTTAAAACTTTATTTTTACCGCTTTTGATCTTAACCTTGACTTTTTTTCCAGAAAGCCCTTCAGTTTCAACAATTAAAGCAACCTGATAGCTTAATCCCCGTTCTGATATTCTTTCTGTAGATATTTTCGTGCTCTTTACTTTCTTTTTAACAGTAACTTTTTTACCCAGTTTTTTGTTGTAGACTTCCTCTTCCTTTTCAACAGGAGTGCCTTTCTCAGAAATCCATTTCACAAAGTAGGCATCAATAATTTTAGGAATTTCATTGTTTTGAATTTCACTTTTTATGCTTGCTGCCTGCGGAATCGGTGTTGCAGTGGCTGCATTGAACTCAGGATCACAATTGATATAGGATTCTTTTACCAAAACAGTTTGTTCCTGTATAATAGAGGTTCCCAGGTTTTGCCAGGGTGTTAATTTTATAACGCTCATACAGGGTGGGGGAGACATATTTCTGGCAGGCCATTTCGGGTGTCCGCAGGTTCCTTTAAACTGAAGGTTTACCATATTGTTTCCATCACCTTCTGTTGCAAATATCTTATCCTGAAGGTTTATTTCATTAGAGGTCACTTTCAGTTCTCCGGGCGCCTGAGCATAGGGACACTTCAACTTGGCTCCATGCAATACCATTTCCCTCTTTTCTGAAGGAGAATCTTCGTTGGATTTTTTTTGTTTTTCTGCTCTTTTTTCAGAAAGTTTTTGATCATGCGCTGAAGTATTCTGATCTTCCATTTATTAATATTTTGGATTGCTTTCAATGGTTAAGGCTGGAGTCACATTCGTAGGCAACCAATGAAAATTTACTTTCATCTCATCATAGATTTAGCCTTTACTTACTTTAACGTCTTTTCCTCCCTGGAATACAGCTAATGATGTTCCTCTCAGTTTTAAATCGCCTTTAGAGGTCTGTATATCGGCTTCTCCGGAAATACTTTTAAAGGTATTGCCTGTGCTTTCTGTCTGATCTTTCTTAACAGTAACACTTTTATTTTCAGATGTTTGGGTGTATCTCTTTGTAATGGATTCGGTATGGTCATTTCCAATATGCATGGTGCTGTCCTTCCCAATCTTGGTGGTCATATTCCTTCCCACAGAAATATGCATATCTTCCCCTGCCGTAAAGGTCATATTCTTTGGTGCAGTAACATGAATGTTACCCTGACCATCCATGAAATAAGTATTTCCACTTGGATCTTTAATGGTTACACTTTTTTCGGCATCATTCATTAGCACCTTAATACCGCTTCTCGTCTGTATAGATTTCAAATGATTGTCCACGCCACCGCCCAAGCCTACCTTGCCGTGAAACATTCCACCCATGGCAAACGGAAAATCGGGGTTATGGTATTCAAATCCCACCATGACCTGATCGCCAATTTCAGGAACAGCTACAAAACCTCTGTTTTGGGTTATGGCATCTGTTCCCCCTGCATCAGGGCTCATCATCCGGATAAAGTGGGTGGTATCATTTACCTGCCAGTCAAACCGGACCTGTATTCTGCCCTGGTTCAGTGGATCTACATTGGATATAACAGTGGCCACCTGCGGTTCAGCTTTAGGCATTTCAAAATCAGGTTTTGGCATAAAACCAGTGCCTTCAGCAATGGCCTCAAAGCTTCCTGTATAATAGCCTCTTGCATCAACTTCGTGACTTACCTCTGTAATCATAAGCGTTGTAAAATGTGAGGTTTCATTGCTGCCGGTCTTTCGCATGGCTAAATCTGCAACACAGCCAATATACAGAAATGGAACTGTGGTTTGCCCTGAAACGGTAAAGACTTCTACTGCTTTACTTCCTCTTGCGCTTTTTTGGGAATCATCCACATCACGGAACATATTGGCATTGATGGGAGTAGGCGTCAATGACCGGGTTGTGAAAATAGCGTCATTCAGTTCATAGGCTTTGGAGGATAATTCTCCCAAATGCTGTATACGATCATCAGCACCCGACATTTTAGTATGGCTGCTGCTGTTATAACCAAAGTATTCCGGTTTGGTGTGAACGGCTTTCAGCTCAACATTCACATCATTTACATTGCTTCCATACACCAGCAGGATAGGTTTTTCTGAAGAGGGGAGCTTACCGAAATGAAGAATTTCGCCGTCATAATAAAACTGTTCTCCGTAGGCTTCTGCAATTCTTGTAAGGTAATTGTAATGGGTTTCGTTATATTGTGAACTGTAACTGATGTAACTTTTGTTTTGGGTGTCTATCCTGAAATCAAATTTATTTGATCCTAATGTCTCCTTGATAATCCGGTTGGCAATAATATTGGTATTCACCTCCTGGCTTCCTCCGAAACTTTGGGTATGTGGAGCAGAATCCATCAAAATAGTGGGACTCTTGCCTTTTAAAATAATATTTCCCAGGCTCATTTTTTCCTGGCTGAATGCCACTTTGGTAATGAGGCCCACAAATGTTCTTTCGGGGCTTTCGGTTTCAGCATCTTTATATTTAAAAACAATGGTGATTCTTTTTCCTAAAAACTTTTGGGCCTGTTCAAGGTTATGATTTTGGGCCTCGCCCAGAGAGTCATGAGCTAGTACCAGTTCAAAATCATGATGCCTTCTTGCACTCTGTTGTAGACGAAAGTGCTTAAAGTGATTGACAGCCTTGCCCTCAACCACAATGTCCAGTTTGACCACACGGTTAATCCCTGAAATGTGGTTTTCTGAAACTTTATCAGAATTTGAGGTGTTTTTCATAATATTTTGTGCGGTTTTTTTATATTATGTCACCTAAGTTAGATAAAAATTGACTATTAAATGTAAAATTTTCTTAAATCTTCAAAATTGTAGTAAAACTACGATTGACCTGAAAATCCTGCTCAGAGTAGCTTTAGTTCATGATCTGAAAATAAAGGGTGATCAAATTTGATTAAGGCTCTGAAATAGCAGTTTTCTACAGTTTCAGATAATAAGGGTGTTGCCTGATCCAAAATTCTTTTCGCAGGTTGAAAAAATGGAGCAATAAAAAGCGGCAAATATCTTAGATATTTGCCGCTTTTTAACCCCGACAGGATTATTTTAAAAAACAGGATCACTCAAAAATTCAATTTAATTTTTGGTGGAAAAAATTTGATTGATCTTCAAAATCATTTCCTTTGCATTATGATTGGCTGGGTCCAATTCTAATGATTTCTGATAATCGCTTTTTGATAATTCGTATTCTTTTTTATTAAAATAAGCTTCGCCCCGACTGTCATAGACATTTCCTGATTTTGGAAATTCATAGACATTTAAATCAAAAATCTTCAGCGCTGCATCTAATTGATTATCTCTTAGAAATTCATAACCAAGTTCATTCAATTCATTTTCGTTGGAGAAATTGTAGTCATTAGGCTTATTTTTCTTAAGGTCTTTGTATAGTGCAATTCCCTTATCGATATTTTTCAGGCATTCTTTTCGGATGGTTAAGCCAATAGATTCCTTTTGTGGTTCGATAGGGTAGTTTTTCCATTGGTTCAGACTGGCAATGCTTAAAAGGATTTCTTCTATCAACTTAAAATTATTACCGTTAGTCATCACTGCTAAACCGTTTCCATCTTCAACGCTTCCAATATAGTAGCATACAAACCCTTCATTTCCGCCACTATGTCCGAAATATTTTGTGCCTTTGAAATCATTCAGAAATACACCGTAGTTATTCTCAATTCTTTTTACCGACATTTCTTTGGACAGGATTTTATTTGATTTTCCCAGTAATGACAATTGTGTTTCAATGATATATTTTGCCAGATCATTGGGATTGGTCCATAAACCGGCTGCCGCTTTTTCGGGATAGACATGATATTTTCCTTGTACCTCTTTTCCGTTGTTATAAGCTGTTGCCAGCAATTTTTCTTTATCTGGAGAGGGAGGTTGGTTATAAGAACTTTCATTCATTCCTAATGGCATCAAAACATTTTTCAGCATATAATCTTCATACTTTTCTCCTGTTGTGTTTTCAAGGATTAGCTGTGAAATGGTTGTTCCTCCACCCGAATACTGGAATTTAAGGTCAGGCTCAAACGCAGACCGAACTGCTGGAGAATTGGCGGGTTTTTGTCCGTCGAGAATTTGGATTATTGTAGGGAGCTCCTTTCCTTTTTTATAGCCTCCGAAACCGTGAACAGACAAGCCTGCTTTATGGCTCAAAAGGTTCGCAATAGAGATTTTTTTTCCTTTTGAAAGCGAATCGTACGGGAATTTCCAGCTTTTCAAATGATTATTGATGTCATCATCCAAACTTAATTTTCCCTGTTCAACCAATTTTAATTGTCCTAAACTATTAATGGATTTACTGACAGATGCAGCCTGAAATAATGTTTGAACAGTCGCAGGTCTGTTTTCAGCAACATCTGCATAACCGTAAGCTTTACTCCATTCTACTTTATAATTTTTAATGACTGCGATGCTTACCGCATTCATATTGTAGAAAGCCATCCTGTCTTTTAAAGTCCATTTTTTGGTTTTCGATTTATCCCAACTGAGCAGGTTGTCTTCAAATGATTTTATTTTATCCTTGACATTTTGTGCAAAAATATTCAGGGTTAAAGACAGCATTAGGATGAGAGGTAGTTTTTTCATTTTTGTTTCTGGTTATCTATTTCAATATAAAGACGATTCAAAAGTATGTTTTATTACATCAAGGACTGTTTTTTTCTGTATCTTCTGTTTTATTGTTTATTTCTTTTCAATTTTCAACAGGATTTGTTTTCCCGTTTCATGAGCCGGATTTAGTCCAATAGATTTTTGATACATCCTTGTGAAAAACGAATTTCCATTACTTTCATCGGTATATATTATTTTTTTCCACTAAGCAGTTCACATAAAAAAATATTATAACATAAAGATTTCCATACACTTAAAATTTTTATATTTACAGTATCAAAATTGTTTCTTAAATATTATCAGACGTATTCGACGTCATTATTGCCAGCCTTTTCCAGGACCGGTCAACAAACTCTGTATTAACTTTAATGAAACAATATGAATCTTATAGATCCTTCAATCGATAGCTTTTATACTAAAAGGCAAGAAGAAAATAGACTTTCCATAGGCTTAGGTCCGTTAGAATTTGAACGCACTAAAATATTGATCAAACGTTACCTCAATCAATCAATTCACATTGCAGATGTGGGCGGAGGCCCCGGCCATTATGCGCAGTGGCTGGCGGGAATGGGGCATAGCGTAACTTTAATTGACCCTGTAAAAAAGCACATTGAACAGGCAAAAAGACGCTCAACGCAGGGTTTTCAGTTCACATGTCTACAAGGGGAGGCCCGTAAAATACCTTTAGCAGACTCGAGCCAGGAGCTGGTTCTTCTTCATGGACCTCTCTATCATTTACAACAGCTGGACGAACGTTTGGCTGTACTTAAAGAAGCTAAAAGAATATTAAAAAGAGGGGGTATTCTTCTGGGATTCGCTATAACTCATTCGGCATCCGCAATAGCGACTCTGCAAAGTGGGCTTATTCATGATCAAGAGCTCTTTGCCATGTGCATTAGTGAACTACAGTCCGGTGATCACTTCCCTCCGGTAAATTATCCGTTAATGCTTCCGAAAGGTTTCTGTCACCGGCCCTCTGACTTCATTGAGGAGTTTGAAATGGCGGGATTTGAACAGCTTGATTTATTGCCTGTGGAAGGAATTGCCTGGCTGGACGGTAATTTTTTTGAAAGCTGGGCAGAAATGACGAAAAGAAATAAACTTCTGGAATTGATTCAATTAACAGAACACGATCGGGAGCTGCTGTGTTTCAGCCCCCATATCATGTTGGCCGCAAAAAAATAAAAAACTAATAGGCATAAATATTAAAATTTATAAATATGAAAAAACTTCATTTACAAAAGCAGTCCGTTTACTTTAAAGCACTTATAATATTGCTAATGTGCGTAAAAAGCGTGGCAGGTTTAGGACAAACCGGTTCTATAAAACGTCTCGATGGATCTTCATTGTCCGTTTCACAAATTGACAATACGGTTAAACACCTGATGGCAGCGGCAAAGGTGGAAGGGCTGGGGCTTGCTGTAATCAACAATAACCGGGTAGCTTACCAAAAAGCCTATGGTTTTAAAGATAAAGAGAAGAACATCCCGCTGGACACAAGCACAGTGATGTATGGAGCTTCTTTCAGTAAGGCTGTTTTTGCCTATATAAATATGAGGCTGGTGGAGAAGGGTCTCATTGACCTGGATAAACCTTTGGTTTACTACTTAAAAAAGCCGCTGAGAGAGTATGGGAACTATGAGGAACTCGAAAAAGATGAACGTTGGAAGAAGATTACCCCAAGAATGTGCCTAAGCCACACCACAGGTCTGCCGAATGTTTGGTGGATGAATGTGAAGACCGGAATACGGGATACAACGCTGGTAAACCGCTTATATTTTGAGCCGGGAAGCCGCTATGCTTATTCCGGTGAAGGTTTTAAGCTGCTGCAGCGCATTGAGGAAGTATATCTGGGAAAAGATCTGGAAAAGATAGCCCATGAGGAACTGTTTTTGCCGGCTAAAATGAACAGAACCAGTTATCTTTGGCAGGCTGAATTTGAAGCAAACTCTGCCATTGGTTATGATGAAGACGGGATCGCCGGGGGTAAAGTCCGTTCGCGGAGGGCTGTGGGAGCTGGATCGATGCTTACTACCATAAGTGACCATTCTCGCTTTATTTCCTATGTCATGCGTCGTGAAGGGCTGAGCACTAAGACCTTTAAGGAAATGTTAAAGCCACAGATCCGCATCCGCTCACTCTACGAATTTCCAACCATGCTCGATGAAACTACGGACCGTGATGATAAAATTAAACTGTCCTACGGCTTAGGCTGGGGTATCATCAATACACCTTACGGAACTGCATTTTTTAAAGGCGGTCATGATGACTGCTGGCGTAATTACAGTATCAGTTTCCCTCAGAAAGGAATAGCTATCGTCATCATGTGTAACAGCGGAAATGGTGAACGGATATTTAAGGAATTGCTGGAAAAGTTGATCGGCGATACCTTTACACCGTGGGAATGGGACCGTTTTACGCCTTATAATGTAAAAAAGTAAATCGTTTAAACGGCATCTTCAAAAGATGCCGTTTATATTTTAATAGTTTAACAGTAGGTTTATGTGTACTTAATATTTTCAGGATATAAAACTTTTGAAAATAAAAAACTTTTGTGACTTTTGTGGTTTAAAATTTCCAATAAAAAAGGTTCTGCTCGTCTAAATGAGTTGTTATAAGTAAGCAAATCTGCACTTATTTCAATTTTGATTTTTCACTGGCAAGAATCTCCTTTACACAGATTTTGCCGAATTGATCGGCTGCCAGTGGACTGTCTCCCGTAATCAGTTTTCTGTCAACATGGCAATCTCCTGCAATTTTCTTATTTAAAATTTCTACGCCCAGTTCTTTAAGCTTTTCCCCGTAAAACCAGGGCATTTCTCCAGGCTGATAATCGCTTTCCGGCAAAGTAAGGTCCATTTCATCAGGAAATGAATTGATTTTATATCCTTTATAAGGAAAATCTGCCTCACTGCCATTAGATGCCGCACTCAGCAGCGCTGCCGGGCCGTGGCAGATGGCCAGCAGATATTTATCTTCGGCAACCACCCATTGGATGAGTTTTTTAAGATCTCCATTTTCCGGTAATCCCAGCATTGCACCATGTCCTCCGGGAATAAAAACAGCAACATACTCAGCATCGGATGTCATATGGCTGGCAACAAAGTCTTTCAGACTCTTTGGATTGGCCAATTGTGAATTGTATTTTTCGAGAATCTTACCAATATTCTCATCTTCATAGGGCATCGCCCACATTTCCATTTTTACGGAGTTTCCCGTTGGTGTACAAAATTCAACCTCATATCCGGCTTCTTCAAAGTGGAGGATCGGGACAAGTGTTTCTACCGGATGATTGCCTGTAGAAAATTTCTTGCCATTTTTCATTGTCATATAACGTTCTTCGGTACAGACAACCAGAATCTTTTTTGTTGGATCCGTATTGCCATCGCTATAAGAATTTTTGCTGTAATCTGTTTTTGAAGATACCATCGCTTTTCTTGAAAAGAATGACGGTTCGTAACCAATGCCGTCAAATACCGGCTCTTTGCTCAAATCGTTTGAAAATAATGACATAGTAATAAATTTATGATTAGTAATTAGGATCTTTTATAAACCAATAATTGATAGTATTTCAATAGCTTCTATTGCTGCATATTTTTCTGGTTTCATCTGAATTTATATCAAAATTTTTTAATCTCTTTTAAAACATAAGAACGTCAAAAATTATGCTGTTCTCAAAAAATGTGAGAAATTTCGAAGCAATTTCAGTCATCTTTTAGCCTCAGGATTTAGCGATACATGGATTTAAAGCTTTCATATTTGAAAATGAACACTGATTTTTTATGCTCTAAAAATTTATTCAGGACCATGCGGCTCTATACTTAAAAGTCTCTTAACTTTGCGCCCTGCAGTTAAAATAAATTCCAATCCTTAATAATGTAGAGAAAATCCTATGCTTTCCAGAGAAAAAGAATATTTTGAAATAATTAACCGGATCTATCAAAAAGTTATTCATGAAGAAAATGTAGGGGAAACAGCCAGCTACATTCCTGAATTATCAAAAATAGATGGTGAAAAGTTTGGAGTCTCAATATTGTTAATGGATCAGCTTCAATTTGGATTTGGAGATTATCAGGAAAAATTTTCCATCCAAAGTATTTCAAAAGTTTTACTTTTAGCTTTGGTCTATGGGGAAATTGGAGAAAAAATCTGGGAAAGAGTTGATGTGGAACCATCAGGAACTCCTTTCAACTCGTTATTACAGTTAGAATCTGACAAAGGAATTCCCAGAAATCCGTTCATTAATTCCGGGGCATTAGTTGTTTGCGATATATTAATTGGTATCTGCGATCATCCGAAAGAATATTTTTTAAATTTTATACGGAAAGTATCCGGAAATAATGTAATTCAATATTCAGAAAAGATTGCAAAAAGTGAGTTTACAACTGCTTACAGGAACGCCGCGTTAACGAATTTTTTAAAATCTTTAGGAAATATACATCATTCACCTGATGAAGTATTGGATTTATATGTTCATATCTGTTCAATAGAAATGACCTGCCTGGAACTGAGCAAAACTTTCTCATTTTTAGCCAATAAAGGAAAAAATTTATTTGATCATCAGGAAATTTTATCAAACAGTCAAACCAAAAGAGTCAATGCTATTATGCAGACCTGCGGGTTTTATGACGAGTCCGGAGAATTCTCTTTCCGTGTTGGTTTACCGGGAAAAAGTGGTGTAGGTGGAGGAATTGTGGCTGTAATGCCCAAACAATACATTGTTTCTGTATGGAGTCCAAAATTAAATCCTAAAGGAAACTCTTACAGGGGAATGAAATTCCTGGAAGAATTTACAACAGCCACAGAAGATTCTATTTTCTAGACTTCATAAGCTCTATTACTGAATACTTGCCGCTTGGTGAAATTATTTTCTGAAGGGCAGAATACATATCCCATGGAATGATAAACAAGTGAAAAAGGATGCTGATCAGCATCCTTTTAGTGGTTTTGTCTTGTTTTAATTCAGTGGTTTCCGTCCTGTAAATAAATTGATCAGAATAACGATAACAGCGATAACCAGAAGAGTATGGATTAAACTTCCGGTGTCCATGCCGGGGATAATTCCCAACATTCCTAATAGCCATACAATGATGCAGATTACTGCAACAAGCCATAATAAACTTCTCATAATAATATTTTTTGTGGTTAGTTATAAGTAAAAATTATTGATGCCTTATCCCTTTATGATGATAGGCAACATTTTTTTTGACCGTCTGATGCTTTAAATGAACATTCTTATCCACCATACCGTAAACGGTGCCTGATGTATCTGAGTGATCATCTAATTTTGGAGTATGAAAATGAAACTCTTTACCATTCTTAAACAGTTTATTGTCGTAAGTACGATAAATTTCATCTTCCTGATAGGTATTTCCGTCAGGGGCAAGAAATACTTCTTTCTTTTTGTTTTTTCTTCGCAGGCCCACATAAAGTAAAGAACTTCCCGCGGCTAGGGCTAACGCTATTTTTACTACATTGTTCATACGATGTTTTTGTTGATATGATTACAAATTTTCTGCCATCGGAAGAAATGTGGTACTTTTTTATATTGGATGCTTTTTCTTATTTGCCGTTTGGTTAATTGATTTAAGACTGTGATCTGCACTTTCCCAACCATATACAAGTGTACAGCAGATGAGATCAGTTTTACGCAGAACAAAGAAGGATGCTCTGCAGCATCCTTCTCATTTTTCATCGGGTTGTGGTTATATTTCAGCAAAAAATCCGACTTCCATTCCGTAGTTCGAAATAAAACACAGAACTTTTTTCTTGTGAAAGTAGGCTTCGTTTTCTAATTATATTATTTGATTTTGTTCGTTTATGATTTTAAGTTTCGGGTCTGTTATCTTGTGGTGTAACCTCCGTTGGCAAAAATTGTTTGTCCTGTAATCCACCAGCCATCAGTTACCAAAAACTCTACTAATGGAGCAATGTCTTCGATATTTGTCAGTCCGCCCAATGCAGATGCCGACTTGTGATAAGCTACCGCATCATCAGTTTCCTGGCCGTAGAAAAATGGAGTATCCATCGGGCCCGGGGCAACTGCTGTTACAGAAATTCCTCTTGAACCGAATTCTTTAGAAGCAGCTCTTGTAAAGTGCTCAACAGGGGCTTTAGCTCCGGCATATGTGGAGTATAATCCCGTATAAGCCGCTAATAATGAGGTGACGATCGTACAGATCTTCCCATTGTCATTCAGTTTCTTTCCGGCTTCCTGCAAGAAGAAGTAAGCTGATTTTGAATTGATATTGAACATCTTATCATATTCATCTTCGGTGGTTTCTGTGAAAGGCTTTTTTAATACCATTCCCACAGTGTTGATGGCAATATCAATACCTCCGAATCTGGCTATAGCTTCATCAAAGAATCTGCTCAGATTATCCACCTTTGTAAGATCACCCTGAAATAAAAATGCCTCGGCTCCTAAAGCCTGAACTTCTGCTAAAGTTTTTTCGCTTTCCTCTTTAGAGCTTTCACTGTTGTAATGTATTGCTAACTTTGCGCCTTTTGCAGCGAAATCCTTACTTAATAATCCACCAAGGTTCTTACCGCCACCCGCGATTAAAACCACTTTTCCTTTTACGTTGTGTGTTGACATCATATAATTATTTAAAATGTTATCATACAAATGTGATGATTGAAAATTATATTTACATGGTGAACTTTTCGGAAAACCTGAAAGCTTCATTTTGAGCTATTCTATATTCAATGTCAATAAATTAAAAATGGATAGAAAATTTTTCCGATCTTTATCCTTAAGCATTTACTAAGTTTTTAAGTTTAAGAGAATAATTTTTTAATACTAATACATGAGACGGAACGAAGAGATTTGTAATAATTTTTTAAACTTTCTTGACAAACATATTGAAGATGTTATAGCAGGAGAAACGCCGGAATTCATGGAGATCAACAAGATTGCTTCAGATCTTGCCATATCACATAAGCACCTGACAGATGTCGTACAGTCGGAGTTAGGAAATCATCCATGTCATTTTTATGACCAAAAGATCATAGACAGGGCGAAACAAATGCTTACCACTTCGTCAAATTCCATAGCCAAAATTGCCTTGCTTTTTACATATGATCCCTCCAATTTTTCAAAATTTTTTAAAAAATGGACGGGTGTAACTCCGGGTTATTACAGAGAAAGCAGCAGGAGTTCTGTAATTCCTGAAAAATAAAGGAACCGAGATTCAATGGGAAATCCCTCAGATCTTCACCGGCAGCACAATCTTTGAATTTATAAATTCCAGTGAATCCTTTCAGGAAAATACAGTCTTTCCCCAAATGCGGCCGAATTTGTGGTGAAACTAAAGATCTGCAAAAGATATTTTGATAAAACTCAGCCTTAAAGTACATTAAAATATATAGTCACATAGAAATTCACTAATATTGTTTAAAATGTTCAGAATATACACTGTGTGTTTAAGTCAACCGTAATTTTAAGACCTGACAATTATACCCAATCAAAAAAGATGAAATCCATAATAATATCTTTATTTATATATTTTTTTTCAATAACATTAGTTTTTTCACAGACTTCTGAAAGAAAATTTGTATCGATTAACAATAAGCAAATTGCATATAAAATTTTTGGACTTGATGAAAGAAAAGCTAATGAGCCAATGGTAATCTTTGAAAGTGGTCTCGGTTCAGGAGGTGGAGGTTATGAAAGTTTATTTCCTTTCATCCAAAAAAAATTTGCAGGGATAGTTTATGACCGAAATGGAATTGGAGAGTCAGAAATTGATACTTCCATAAAAAAAGATGAAGATGTTGTCAGAAGACTTCATGATATGTTAGCAGCTTTAAAAATTAGTCCGCCTTATCTATTAGTAGGACACTCTATAGGCGGACCGTTTATACGTTTGTATGCCTCAATGTATCCAAATGAAATTTGCGGTCTATTTTTCATTGATCCGACAGATTTTATGCTTACAGAAGGCGAAGACAATAAAGTTAAAATTAATACATCAAGCTCTACAGGCTATAGGGAATTATTTGTGTTAAATCTTAAAAACATTATCAGTGATACCTCAACATCGGATGGCTTTCGAAATGAGGCACAGAGAGAACTGAAAGAAAGTTCACCGGAATTCTTTAAAAGATACAAATCCTTACCACCTCTTAAGGACGTTCCTGTAACCGTAATGATTTCATACAACAAGCATATTGAACATTATGAAACAGAAATGAACGAAAATCTGAAATTAGGAATCAATTTAATCCCTTGGTGGAAGGAGTTGGATGAATTAAGAATAAAACATTATGCAGAGATGATAAAAAATAACAGCAGCAGCCGGCTTATCTTGCTGCCACGTTACAGCCATGGAATACACCAACAGGACCCTAAAATTGTAGCAGAAGCTTTGATAGATACGTACAAGAACTGTCTATCTTCCTTAAAGAGTAAGTAGGAAGAATAATCGCCTCATAAGCTTTTGCATTCAGATGAATTGAGATGCGTCAGAATCGGAGTTAATATAAATTAAGAGATTACTATATAAATGCACCAGTCATAATTAGGCTACTCACAATACTTCAATATAGTGTTGTATTATTTCTTTACGATTTTGAAGAAACAAAAACTATCATTGCCTTTTATTATTCTGTTAGCTTATCTGCATGACGATGCATTAATTTCCATTCGTTATTTTCTTTTCGAAATATCTCTGTCACTCTTAAATTAAATATAACGTCGTTGTCTTGTCCTTTCATTTTCACTGTCGAACGTTGAATGCCTGTCCAGTATGCCAAATGCTCATCTGCATTCTGATGCATGACCTCAAATTCATTTTTGGCACCGGGCAGAAAATTTTCCGAACCTTTTTTATTGAAAGTATTCACTTCGCTGGCACCTTGAATACAGATTCCTTGTGGCGGGAAAATTGTTGCAGGAGAGTTTTTTACAGATATCTTCTCTAAAGGTTCAAATTTTCCCTCTACAAAATCTTTCGAGACTTTAAGTCTTATTTGCATAAAATTTTCAAAGTCTTTTAAATGTTTATTGTCGTTTGTCATGATTTTAAATTTGAATGAGTTATCTTTTTACAATGAGCGCTAAAGGTTCGGAGCCAGGCGTTCGCGTGGGAAAATGTGCAAAAACGCTAAACCTGAATTGATATCAAATTTATAAAAAAAAATTAAGTTTTGTCAATCTGTCCGTCTGACGTAATTTATAAATGCAGTAGATTCTGCACTGTCAACGAATAAACTCTTCGTTATTTCGTTTTCTTACAATTTCTGCTCTCTTGATGTATCTAAATTTGTCTCAGAAAGAAGATAAAAATGGATCATCATGAAATATTTATACGAACAATACTTGTCAGAAAATAAGAATATCCGAATTGAAGAAGGACTTGTAATTATTCCTGATATTAGTGGCTATACAGAGTTTGTAAATAGTATATGCATCGAAGCAGGTCGTTATATTACCAGAGAACTGCTTTCTGCAATTTTGCAAGCCAATACATACGGAATGAACGTATCAGAAATAGAAGGCGATGCCATATTATTCTACAGATTTGGTAAAAAGCCTTCTGTGCAGAAAATTGTAAAGCTGTATGAAATAATGCTGAAGAACTTTACTATCAAACTTAAGGAAATTGAAACTGTAATTGGATACGAACTGGGGCTGTCTTTAAAACTTGTAGCACATTATGGGATTTTCTCAGAGTATACTATCGGAACTTTTAAAAAACTTTATGGAGAACCAATCGTTAAAGCACATGCATTCTTGAAAAACAATATAAAAAGTAAGACCTATATTTTGATGACCAATGCCATTGTCTCTGATAAATCGGTAGAAAAAGAGAGAGATTTTTTCTTTATTAACTATCAATTTGAAAACAATTTTATAACAACCATAAAAAACGACAGAAATGGAACAGACAACAAAAAGCAGATTCGACAAGTCAGCTTACCATCCAGTAGTGTTTAAAAGCTATAAGGTAACTAAAAAATTGATTAAGTATGGTTTTTACCTGGCTTTAATTTATTTTGCCTATGAAGGCTTTATGGCTTGGGACTAATATCCCGGTGGCCGTTGCCGTTGATGAGGAAAATTCATCAATGGCTTTTTTATTGTTCTGTAAAATCGTAAAATTTTAAATAAATTTGTTCAGGCTAAGCGTCTGTTGAAGTACAACCAGTTCAATTTGTTTTACTTTAAAAATGCTAAATATTTAAATGGCAACAGTCAGGAATATGGAAGATTATAGTAGCTACCGAATATCTGCTCCGGCAGAATTTGAAGATGTTTTTTCGCATTTTTATTATGCAGAAAATAGGTCTGAAGAAGTTGTAGAAAAAACGCTATTACCTTCATATCAAACGATAATGATTTTCAGTTTTGGTATTCCCGCATCTTTTATTTCCAAGAATAAAGAGGAGATTGAGGTTGAAAAATGTATTGTATTAGGCCCCATAAAGCATGCTTTTAACTATATTCTGCCTGGTGGAGCGGAGATCCTGGTTTGTAATTTTAAAGATGATGCTTTTTTCAGATTCTTTGGGAATAGGGATTTGATAGATGGTTTAGCAATGCACCCTGATGAATTACTGCATCAAAATTGCTTTACAACACTTTGGTCTGAGCTGAAAAAGATCGATTCTAATGAAAATCGAGTTAAGGCTGTGCTGGATTTCTGTAAACCTTATTTACGGGATCGCAATGGTATCGCGAAACAAATTGCTAGCTTTGACCGGACTACCTTCAGCCCAATAAAGGAAATTTCAAAAATGAACCGGTTATCCGAAAGATCACTGCAGGTGAATCACAAAAAACATTTTGGCTATACCTCCAAAGAGATTTATCGATATCAACGTTTTTTAAAAGCAATTCAGATGATCCAGTCCCTTTCTTGCCAAAACAGTAAAATAGATTGGTTTGATATCATCAATCGATGTGGCTATTACGATCAAAGCCAGCTTATTAAAGACTTCAAATTTTATATTAATCTCAGTCCTTCAAAATACCTTAAATTTCAGGAATCCATCTGTGATCCCAAAAATTAACTCACACTCACCAATTTTTTGCTGAAACAATAAACCCATTAATGTTATCATTGATTGGTTTCGTCATGTTTTTTAACCAACCGATAGCTAAAAGAGAAACTTCGTTTTCTTACAATTTTAAGTCCTTTGATAGGACGAATTTTGAGGTATTAAAAAACAGTTTTTATGAAACAGACAAATCTTCTAATTACAGGAGCAACGGGAAGTGTAGGCACACAACTCGTTAAAAATTTAGTGAATACGAATGTCTCTTTTAGAGCACTTGTACGAAACAATGATCAGGGAGACCTGATGGGCAGTTGGCCACAGGCTGAAATAGTAGTTGGTGATTTATCGGATAGCGACAGCCTTGCACGGGCACTCCAGGGAATTGAAAAAGCATTTTTGCTTACCAACTCTTCAGAGTATGCTGAAGAGCTACAACTCAATTTTGTCAATGCAGCACATAAAGCCGGTGTAAAGCATATTGTGAAGCTATCTCAGCTGGCTGCTGCCGAAACTTCTCCGGTACGTTTCCTTAGATATCATGCTAGTGTTGAAAACCGCATCAAAGACTTAGGATTGGATTATACATTCTTACGTCCCAATTTATTTATGCAGGGTCTTATAGCGTTTGGACATTCCATCAAATACGAAGGGAAATTTTATGGTTCACTGGGAAATGCTGCTGTTAGTGCAGTTGATATTCGGGATATCGCAGGAGTCGCGGCGAAAGTGTTAACAGAGACCGGACATGAAAACAAAATTTACAACATAACAGGAAAAGAGTCTCTCACCCATTTCCAAATGGCAGAAATACTTTCCCGCATCCTGGAAGCAGAAATCTCATATGTAGATTTAAATTCTGAACAAATGCAAGGAGCATTAACTGTTGCCGGATTTCCGGAATGGCAGATCGGAGGGCTTATTGAAGATTATGCTCATTATGCAAGAGGGGAGGCCGCTGAAATTTTTAATACCGTGCATGATATAACGGGAAAACAAGCGATCGGCTTCGAGCAGTTTGTTCATGATCATTTAAAGTTTTTCAAATAGTTTAACCATCCAAAAAATAATAAAAAAATGAAAAAGTTAGTTTATAGTTTACTTTTAATCATAGGGATACTTGCCATAACCATTATGTGTCTGGAAGCATTCACTTCATATACTGTATCGGAATCTATCAATAAAAAGGCTCCTGTAAAAACCTACCAGGAAATCACAATAAATGCTTCTGCCCAAAAAGTGTATCACATTATGAGTGATATAGATCATTGGGAAGATTGGCATAGTGATGTTAAAGATACTAAGCTGAATGGAGTGTTTAAAAAAGGAAGCACTTTTGACTGGAAAAGTGGTGGATTAACCATTCATTCCACCCTGCATACCGTACAGCCGGAACATAAAATCGGTTGGTCAGGTAAAGCTTTCGGAGCATTTGCTATACACAATTGGTCATTTATTGAACACGATGGAAAAACAACAGTAAAAGTGGAAGAAAGTATGGAAGGCTGGCTGGTATCCCTATTAAGCAATACATTTCAGAAGGGCTTGGAAAATTCATTGCAGATCTGGCTGAAAAATCTTAAAATTCAGGCAGAAAAAAGATAAGTTTCAAGATAAAAATTCTGTCAGATATTACAAAATAAATCGAATCCGGAGAAGTATGGCTTTTCCGGATTCTAATAGTATTGTTAAAAAACCTGAAATCTTAAGGGTTATGTTGTGAGCGTCTATATTAAGTTGGTCTTTTAAACAAAGTTGATTCGGCCTTTTGAACAAACCTGCCTCGCTATTTCTGTTCTACTTTTGTATCAACAACAGTTAATCATTAAAAAATGGTACAAAACAATTATCAGGGAGCCCTGCAGCAACCAATAGGTTCTGGCTTCAACGCAAAATCGACAAGTAAGGATGTGATCAGGGATATTGATCTTACCGGAAAAATCGTCATCATTACCGGCGGTAATACAGGCATCGGCCTGGAAACGACCAAAACATTAGCTGGCGCTGGAGCAACAGTGATTGTTCCTGCCCGGGATACTGACAAAGCTAAGCGAAATCTGGAAGGCATTGCCAATGTAGAAATTGAACCTATGGATTTAATGGATCCGGCTTCCATTGATACATTCGCAGAAACCTTCATTGCATCGGGGCGGCCGTTGCATACACTGATCAACAATGCCGGTATTATGTGGGTACCGCTCCGCAAAAACAACAGAGGTATCGAATCGCAATTGGCGACCAACTATCTGGCACATTTTCATTTGACAGCAAAGCTTTGGCCTGCCCTGGAAAAGGCCGGCGGCGCAAGGGTAATTAATGTTTCATCTCAAGGGCATCAGTTCGCACCATTCGATTTCGAAGATCCCAATTTCCTGCACCGTGAGTACGAAACTTTACAGGCTTATGGACAATCCAAAACCGCCACTAATTTATTTGCTATGGAACTGGATGAGCGGGGCAAAGGTCAAAATGTCCGTAGCTATTCCCTTCATCCGGGTTCTATTGGTGGTACCGAACTGGGAAGAGAAGCATCCTTGGAATTACTTCAGAAAATGGGATTTCTGGATGAAAATGGCAATATATTGCCTGAAGTAGCCGCTTCGCTCAAGACCATACCACAGGGTGCTGCTACTACCATCTGGTGTGCCACAAGTCCGTTGCTTAATGATCTTGGCGGCGTCTACTGCGAAGATTGCGATGTGGCTGTACTGGCTTCTGATGAAAATACATCACATGGAGTGAAAGAATATTCGGTAGATAAGGACAATGCTAAACGCTTATGGACATTGAGTGAAGAAATGACAGGTGTAAAATTCAATAATATATAAAAGTATTAAAATGGAAAATTTGGAAAATAAGGTTGCCGTCATTACGGGCGGCAACAGTGGTATTGGTTATGCTGCGGCAAAATCCCTAAGTGAAAAAGGTGCAAAAGTAATTATCACCGGCAGAAGAAAGGAGGCAATTGAAAATGCAGCAAAAAACCTAGGTGTAACAGGCCTGTTGGCAGACCAGTCAAGTTTGAACGATATCGACAAACTGGTAGAGGTATTGAAAGCCGATTTTGGGAAAGTTGATATTTTGCTCATCAATGCAGGTATCACCAAATTTGCATCCATAGAGGCGATGTCAGAGGTTATATTTGATGAGATAATGGACGTAAATTTCAAAGGAGTATATTTTACGCTGAGTAAATTGATCCCGATCTTGAACGATAATGCATCTGTTATTTTATTATCCTCAACATCTGCTACCATTTCGCCTCAAAGTGCTTCGGTATATGCAGCAAGCAAGGCCGCTATGAATGCCGTAGGTAAAATTGCAGCCCTCGAGCTTGCACCACGCAGAATACGGGTAAATACGGTAAGCCCTGGTCCTATTGCTACAGAAATTATGAATAAAATTGGTTTAGATGACAACCTGGAAAAGCAATTGGTAAATAGCATTCCTTTAGCAAGAATGGGAGAGGCAGGCGAGGTAGCCAGTCTCATCACCTTTTTAGCAGGCGATGAATCATCTTACATGACAGGGTCTAACTTTTTAGTCGACGGCGGACAGTCCATATAATGTTATCTAATAGGTTTATTCTATGAAAAATTTAATAATTTTAAACATTATCTCCACTGTTCACCGATTGCCGGTTGGCAGTTCGGACAATTATTTGATAAATATTAATAAAAGGACAGGCAGATGGAATACCAGGCAAAATATATAACAGAGGATATCAAGCTTTCCTGTTATGAGGACAAGTTTTTTAAGTCTGATATTATGTTCGACCATCATATGCTCATCTGGTTTATTTCAGGTGAAACAAAAATTGTGCAGGCCGACGCTACCTACCTTTTTAGGAAAGGAGATATCTTTCTGATTCCCAGGAATCAACTGGCTACCATCATCAATTATCCGAGGGACGGGGAGCCTCATAAAACAGTTGTGATGCACCTTACCACGGAAAAACTGAGGGAGTTCTATGCCAATTTGGAGGTAAGGCCAAAATTATCGGAAACACCAAAAATATTTGTGTTCAACAATCATCCTTTGCTGGAGAGCTGCCTTTCTTCGGTTATTCCCTACTTTGAAATGGAAGAACTTCCTTCAGACATTGCATCGCTGAAAATAACAGAAGCAATCACAATTCTTCGGAGTATAGACAAACAGGTCGACAATGTGCTGGCCAATTTTGAAGAACCAGGGAAAATTGATTTAGTCAACTATATGGAAAAGAACTTTATGTTCAATCTTCCTTTAGAAAAGTTCAGTTACCTGACAGGGCGCAGCCTTACCACTTTTAAGCGGGATTTCAGCAAAGTTTTTAACAGCACGCCCCAACGATGGCTTACCCAAAAACGACTGGAACTTGCACACTATCAATTTGTGGAAAAAAAAAGAAAGCCGATCGATGTTTGTTACGAAACAGGCTTCGAAAATCTATCTCACTTTTCTTTTGCATTCAAAAAACAGTTTGGGTACGCACCTACAGAACTGCTGAATCTACTGAACAATTCATAAGTATTTCATACTCAAAAATTGGTAAAAGATTTGATTCTGACCTTTTAGCTCATGAAAATTATGGAGGAAAGGAATCTGCGCCGTACTAAGATTTTATTTGGATTATAAGCAAATTCAGGCGCTCTTCAATTGTACAAGTTTCAGGTAATATTATTATCATTGCTGAGCGGAGATTTAATCTTGTTCTTTAAGGCGGTTAGTTCATTTTCAAGCCGTTGAATCACACCTTCAAATATCAAATTCACTATATTTGTTATGGGAAGTGGTTGATTGTTATTGTCTTGAGCTGTCCTCGAAGCAGTTTAATTAATTTTAATTTGTGGTGTCCTTTGAAAACTGATTTGGAATACATCTTTTTACCGCCGCAAGAATGCCTAAGCCATCTTATTGAAAGTATATGGATGGTACGGAATCATTCTGAAGACAGTGTGGAATCAATAATTCTTCCAGACGGAAAGATCGATCTTTTCTTATTTCTGGACGAGACGGGCTATTTTGAAATTTTCACAGGAGGGATATGTAACGAACCCATAATAAAACATCCTTTTCCCAAATCGGTCATGTTTGTCATAAGCTTTTATCCCACAGCTGCAGAATATATATTTAAGCGTTCCTTTTCCGATTCCCTTAATAAAAAAATCATTTTACCACCTGGTTTTATGGGCTTCTATAAAGAGGACATACAGGATTTTAAGAGTTTCTACAGGAAAGCATGCGATACCATACAGGGTATATTGACTGAACCGGTCGATAACCGTAAGATAAGACTGTTTGATGTGATTAACCGCTCAAAAGGAGAAACTAAGGTTGAAGCAGTTGCATCAGAAATCGGATGGAGTAGCAGAGAAATAAACCGATATTTCAGAAAATGGTTTGGGATACCTTTAAAAACCTATATTGACATCATCAAATTCTGCAATTCACTCAAACATGTGAAAAGTGGACACTTTTATCCAGAATTAAACTATGCAGACCAATCACACTTTATAAGAGCTGTCAAGAAATTTTCCGGAACTAAACCTAGTGTTTTAAGCAAAAATAATAATGACCGATTTATCCAATTGACAACATTATCTGATGATTAATTTTGTTTTGTAAAATAAAGCAAATCTTAAATAAAATGGAATTAAATCACATTAATCTGGTTGTAAAAGATGTCGATAAAGCTGTTGAACTGTTCGGAACACACATGGGCTTTGAGCTGCTTACCAATCGCAATAGTAAGATGGCTGTTATGGAAAATAACAAGAATTTCGCACTGGTAATTTGGGGACAGGTAATGAACAATGAAGAAAAAATACCGGATTATCCGCAAAACTTTCACATCGGATTTTATCAGGAAAATGAAAATGCCGTATGGCAGATCTATGATAAAATTAAAGATGAACTGTATCTAAGAATGGAAGGCGTACCCAAAAAAATACGGAATACCTTTGGATTTTATTTTTACTTTGAGAATCTGATGATTGAGGTCAGTGTAAATCCCTTTTAATCTTTAGTTTATTTCAATTGTTTTTTACCTTTCACACAAAGATTTGACAAAGAATATAATAGAATGTTTGGAGTTGCTCATTGCTTTTTCTTTTTAGTTGAAAGAAAGATGATTTACTTATATTTGCCCTGCAAAGCAAATTCAAATGTTCAAAAAAGTAATCACTGTACTTATCCTTGGCTTTAATACGGTTTTTTGTTCGGCCCAACAGGTTCGGCCCTCCAAATCATCTGAAATTTACCGTGAACTCAAAACACTTAAACAGCTGCCGAAAGTTCTATACCTTGCAGCTCATCCCGATGATGAAAATACAGGACTACTCTCCTGGTTAATCAACGACCAAAATGTAGAAACGGGCTATCTGTCTTTAACCAGAGGTGATGGTGGTCAGAATTTATTAGGTACAGAGCAAGGTGCTGCACTGGGTTTAATCAGAACGCATGAGCTTTTAGAGGCAAGAAAGTTAGACGGTGCCCAACAGTTTTTTACCCGGGCGATTGATTTCGGGTTTTCTAAAAATACGACCGATACCTTTAAACAATGGGATGCAGATAGTATTACAGCTGATGTAGTTTGGGTCATCCGTAAATTCCGTCCTGATGTGATCATTTGTCGTTTTCCTCCTACGGCTGCGGCAGGCCACGGACAGCATGCGGCTTCGGCTGTGGTTGCAGAAAAAGCTTTCAAGCTGGCAGGAGATAAAACAGCTTTTCCAAATCAGCTAAAATATGTAAATGTATGGCAGCCAAAACGCGTATTGTGGAATACTTTCAGATTTGGTGGGGTTAATACGACAGCTGAAAATCAATTGAAAGTTACCGTTGGGCAGTATGATGCGCAATTGGGAATGGGCTACGGTGAACTGGCAGGATTAAGCAGAAGTTTACATAAAAGCCAGGGTGCGGGAACACAGTCTGTAGCCGGGATCAGAACTGAATATTTTGCCCACGTTACTGGCGAGCCTGCAAAAGCAACACTTTTTGACGGAGTCTTTAAAACCTGGACTGCAAAAGGAAACGCTGAGATTGACCAGTCATTGGATAAAATTATTTCCGCTTTCAATTTCAATAATCCTGAACTTAGCTTGCCTGCATTGCTTGCTTTGCGAAAAAAGGTCATGGCACTGCAAGATTCAGACCTGAAAAAGGATAAAATTAAATCTCTTGACAATATCATTTTAAGCTGTGCAGGGTTTATGGGTGAAGTAGTTACCAATCAGGCTGAGGCTGTTGCCGGAGATCATTACAATTTTAAGTTGAATCTGATTTCAAGAGCTGCAAACCCTGTCGTTTTAGACAATGTAAAATGGTTAAGTAAGTCAGAAAGCTTCAACAGAAAACTATCAAAAGATTCTTTAATTACCATTGAACATAACCTTCAGATTCCTGCAGATGCGGCACTCACAGAACCTTATTGGTTGGCAAAACCAGCCACGAACGCGGCAACTTTCTCTGTTCCGAATGATACTTTAGTCGGTTTGCCAGAGGCAGAATCACCACTGAATGTTTTGCTTGATTTAAAAATCGGTTCGGAAAACTTTCAGGTTAAACTTCCTCTGTCTTTCAAGAAATTAGACCCGGTGCGGGGTGATGTGGTCGAAGGCTTGCGTATTGTTCCTGCACTGGAACTGAAATTTACACAACCGCTTTATGTGGTCAAAGAAAATGAAGATTTACATTTGAGTTTAAATGTTAAGGTTAATTCTAACAGACAGTACAGTAACGGTAATCTAAACCTCATGTATAACGGAGAACGGTTAGGCGGCACTGATTTAAGTTCGATAAAAGGAAAAGATTTTACCGTCGATTACGTTATTCCAAAAAATAAGCTTGCCTCTATCAATTCGGCTCGTTTGCAACTGGATGCCAATTTTGTTGCAGAAGGAGTAACTTATAATAAAAAACAGGTATTAATTCAGTACCCGCATTTACCCTCCTTACAATATTTTGTGCCTGCAACAGTAACCGTGATGAAAGGTGATATTCAGGCGAAAGCTAAAAAAGTGGGTTACATAGAAGGTGCGGGCGATTTCATTCCTGAGTTCCTGCGCATTGCAGGTATTCAGGTAGAGGTCCTGAAAGACGAAGATTTTTATGGCAACTCAGATGAATCTGCTGGAAACGGCAGTCAAAACAAGCTCTCGCAATATGATGCCATTATACTTGGTGTTCGTGCCAATAACACAGAGAAAAAGCTGGGTCGATGGATGCCTTTTTTATGGTCTTATGTAAAAGGCGGGGGTAATCTGGTGATGCAGTATAACACCAGCCAGGATACAACCGTTGACAAATTGGGGATATACAATTTCAGTATTGCCAATAAGCGGGTTACCGAAGAAAATGCTGCGGTTACGTTTTTAAATCCAAATCATAAATTACTGAACTTTCCGAACAAAATTACTGCGGATGATTTTAAAGGTTGGGTACAGGAGCGTGGCGCCTATTTCCCGGCTCAATGGGATGCAGCGTATGAACCGCTTTTTGAAATGCACGATACCGATGAAGAGCCTCTGCAGGGATCAACTTTATATGCCAAATACGGGAAGGGTAATTTTGTTTATACACCATTGGCATTTTTCAGACAGCTGCCTGCGGGAAATGTTGGGGCGGCACGTTTATTTTTAAACTTTTTATCTGCACAGAAAAACTGATGAATAAGCAACTTAAAAACTGGAATACCTGGTACATATTATTAGCAGCTGCATTAGTATTCCAGATCATATTTTATTATTTGTTTACTAAATTCTGGGCATGAGTAATATAGATTGGACAGTTCTCATTTTTACACTTGTCGCAGTGGTGGTTTATGGCGTATTTATCGGTCGTGGCCAAAAAAGCAACGAATCCTACCTGAAAGCAGATAATAAAATGCCCTGGTACATTGTGCTTATCGGTATTATGGCCACGCAGGCAAGTGCCATTACATTTCTTTCAGCACCGGGCCAGGCATATACAGACGGCCTGCGTTTCGTTCAGTATTATTTTGGTCTGCCTTTGGCGATGATTGTGATCTGTATTACTTTCATCCCGATTTTTCAGCGCTTAAATGTTTACACGGCCTATGAATATTTAGAAAACCGTTTTGATAAAAAAACAAGGGTCCTCACTTCACTGCTTTTTCTTTTTTCAAGAGGCTTATCAACAGGAATCAGCATTTACGCTCCGAGTATCATCTTGTCAAGCGTTTTAAACTGGAATATTTATGTAACCAATGTTTTAACGGGCGGCATTCTGTTGATTTATACCTATGTTGGCGGAGCAAAAGCGATCGCTCACACCCAAAAACTACAGTTTCTCATTATTCTGGGAACCATGGCTTTTGCAGGTTATCTGCTTATACAGAATATGCCGAATGGAGTTGGTTTTAAGGATGCGCTTTATCTGGCGGGGAAATCCGGAAAGCTCAATGTAATCACCACAGAATTTGATTGGAAAGATAAATACAATATCTGGAGCGGGCTGATTGGTGGTTTTTTTCTGGCACTTTCTTATTTTGGTACGGACCAGAGTCAGGTCGGGAGGTATATCACTGCGAAAGACAATACCAACGCAAAAATGGGCTTGCTGTTGAACGGATTGGTTAAAATTCCGATGCAATTTGCTATTCTCCTGATCGGAGCTTTACTTTTTGCATTCTTTTCTCTGAAACCGGCTCCCATTTATTTTAACGAACGCTCTTATCAATATTTAAAGGAAACACAACCTGAACAGGCTGCGGTATTCGAAAAAGAGCATCAGGATTTGCAGATAAAATTTAATGCAGAATCGAAAGAAATTCTAAAGTTGAAAGAAACTCATTCTCCCCAACTTAAAAAAACAATTCAGGATTTTAAACATACACAAACCCAGGTAAAAGCACTTCACGGCAGGGTAGAAGAAGCGATCAATAATTCAAACTATAATGCTGAGAAAACGGATACCAACTACATTTTCCTGTATTTCGTGAAAAATACACTGCCTGTAGGGATGATCGGTTTACTGTTTGCCGTCATTTTTCTGGCCAGCTGGGGTTCAATTTCTGCAGCACTGAATTCCCTTGCTGCCTGTTCATTAAAAGATGTTCATCTGATATTTAAAAAAGAAATTCCTGATGATGAAACCGAATTGAAGTACAGTCGCCTGCACACTTTAGCCTGGGGTATTTTCTCAATCGGCGTAGCCATGTTTGCAACGCAGATGGGTTCTCTTATTGAAGCGGTTAACGTATTAGGTTCTCTTTTCTACGGCCCGATATTGGGGATTTTTCTTGTTGCATTTTATTATAAAAAAATCACCGGTTCCAATGTATTTATTTCTGCAATCTTATCAGAAATTGCGGTTATTGCCGTTTATCAGTTCGATGTCGTTTCTTTCCTTTGGCTTAATGTCATTGGGGCAGCGGCAGTCATTATATTTTCAGCAATCGGGTTATTGTTTTATAAGCCGAAAGCAGTAAATTCGTAAACAAACAACAAACAAAAATATTATGAAAACAATGATCAAATCTGCTACCGTACTTTTTGCTGCAATGACTATTTCAGTAAATGCATTTGCACAGGATACTAAAAAACCAGCGAGCCCTCCGGCTACTGCAACGGGGAAAATTAAAGATGCAACCATTACAATTGCCTATAGCAGCCCTTCAGTAAAAGGACGTACCATCTGGGGTGGTTTAGAAGCTTATGATAAAGTTTGGCGTGCGGGAGCCAATGAAGCAACGACTTTCGAAACGGATAAAGACATTACCGTTCAGGGTAAACCTCTGCCTGCGGGTAAATACAGCTTTTTCTTGATCCCTAAACAAAGCGGAACCTGGACTGCCATTTTTAACAAAGAGCCAAAACAATGGGGTGCTTATAAATACGAACAAGCTAAAGATGCTTTACGTGTTGATGTAAAAACAAAGGCTTTACCGGCAACACAGGAAACTTTAGTTTATAAAATAAATAATAATGGATTCACAATGGATTGGGATAAAATTTCAGTTCCTGTAGAGATAAAATAATTTTAAGTATGAAAAATTAAAATCCCGTTAATGTGGGATTTTTTTTGTTTGATATTGTATCAAAATTACTATTGTACTTTAAGGATATTTCGAACTTGCAAGGATAATAGATTATAAGCCTACTGGGATAATTTCAGTCTGTTATTTAAAACAAACTAAGCATATTATGCTTAAAATATCGAACACTAATATCAGATTGTAAGAGTTTGATAAATAGGTTTTTATACTTATAAAAAAGAGACTGTCTTTTGAGACAGCCTCATTTGGCTTTGTGTGACCAAGACAAGCATATCTTCAAACACTTTTATAGATGATTTGGTTCGATTGAGCCCAATTAAACAAGAATTACAAATCTCATTTTGATAAAGTGTTTTTTATAGTGAATAATAAGAAATAAATCTATCACATTGAATATCTGCAAACTTTATGATGATAATACTTAAATAATGATGAAAAATACTTTGGTAATTTCAGATAATGTTATTAGATTTATAATGAATTCTGAATTCTGAATTACAATATTATTACACCTCACTAAATTTATTAATCATGAAAAAACAAATCTTTATCGTTGCGCTGTCTCTGGGAGCAATAGCCTTAGGAACCAAACAGGTTATGGCACAAAATTCAGAGCAGTTGAGTACATCAGTAAATATTATTTTATCGGACGTTATTGCAATGGACATTGGCTCTGTTGCTTCAGAAGGCTCTGTAGATTTTAATTATGGGAATACAAAAGACTATAATTCATCAAAAAATGTGACGGTTCCCAACAGTTTAGTCGTTATTTCCTCCAAAAATTTCGATGTAAAAGTAAAATCTGAAGGTGCACATTTTGTAAGTGGCGCAAACTTAATTCCTGTAGATATATTACAGGTAAAAGCAATACCGGGCGGAAGTCTGGTGGGAACCCTGAATGAGGTCACTTTATCTACCAATGACCAGGTGCTGGTGAGTAATGCAAGTTTAGGTACCAAACAGTCTTTAAATATTGCTTACTCCATTTCAGCGGAAAATGCATCCAAGGTTCTTCTGGGAAAACCACAGGGAACTTACACACAAAAAATAACCTATACTGCCACTGCATTGTAAGTCAATAACAATCTTAAATAGAAAAGCCCTCGATACCGTCAAAGTATTGAGGGCTTTTCTATTTATCATATGAATAAACCGTGTAGTGATTTTACTACATGAACTTCCGTTTTCCACTACAAAGAAACTTTTATCACCGCTGTAGATTTGTAATGTTCAAAAGAGAACAATTAAATAAGAATAACAATTAAATATTACTACCATAACAAAACAAATCGTAATCACAGCCTTAACTATTGGAGCCATCATATTAGGAACTAACAATGTTCAGGCTCAAAATACAACTGCAACCACAACGGTAAACATTACCCTGAACGATGTAATCTCTATCGACGCCGGAAGTACTGCCATTGGTAATACGGTTGACTTTAATTATGTTACTGCAGCAGACTATAATTCTGATCAAACGGTTACTAAAGCCAACTCTTTGAAGGTTACTTCCACAAAGAACTTTAATGTTAAAGTAAAAGCAGGAGGTGCTAATTTCATGAATGGAACGAATTTAATCCCTGTAAATGTTTTGACTATCAAAGCAGCTACTGCTGCCGGAACAATGGGTGGAACAAAAAGCGCTGTAGTTTTATCTGCAACGGATCAAACCTTAGTAGCCAATGCTCCTCTTGGAAGTGCATTAACACTTAACCTGGACTACACCATTCCAGCGGCAAAATCATCATCTTCTGATATTTTAGGGAAACCGGCCGGAACTTATACGCAAACAGTAACTTATACTGCAACAGCTTTATAAGTTAATTTTTTTCATATTATATTTTGTGATTTGGTGTTTCGAAGGCTTCCTCAGGAGGCCTTTGATTTTGTATGTATTGTACTGATATAGATAAAATTCAAAATCCGGGAATAAGTATCTGTCATCTGTAAGGTAGAATCTATGCTTTTGGGCATTTAAATCTAATTAATACATCACACCAAACATTCAGTAAATTTATTAACCGTTTTATATCTTTTTAAAGATATCAAATCTCAAAAAGCGATTAATACTTGCTTTTACGAAAGTAGTTTGCTGAATGCTTGGTGTATTATTACAATAACAAATTAACTATATTAGTTATTTGCGTTATATTACTAATATACTCTTAAATAACAATGATAACACATTTATCAACCTATAAATATTTTTTGTGAAAACCTAAAAAAAGTTATACGCAAACGGTAATTTATATTACGACAGCTTTATAATAGAAATAACAGGAATTTATATACGCCCTCAACACTTAGAAAGTGTTGAGGGTTTTACTATTTAAGTCAAATGAATAAACCGTGTAGTGATTTTACTACATGAACTTCCTTTTTCCACTACAAAGAAACTTTTATTGCCGCTGTAGATTTGTAGTGTTCAAAAGAGAACAATTAAATAAGAATAACAATTAAATATTACTGCCATGACAAAACAAATCGTAATCACAGCCTTAACTATTGGAGCCATCATATTAGGAACTAACAATGTTCAGGCTCAAAATACAACTGCAACCACAACGGTAAACATTACCCTGAACGATGTCATCTCTATCGACGCCGGAAGTACTGCCATTGGTAATACGGTTGATTTTAACTATGTTACTGCAGCAGACTACAACTCTGATCAAACGGTTACCAAAGCCAACTCTTTAAAAGTTACTTCTACGAAGAACTTTAATGTTAAAGTAAAAGCAGGAGGTGCTAATTTTATGAATGGAACCAACTTAATCCCTGTCAATGTTCTGACGATCAAAGCAGCTACAGCAGCCGGAACAATGGGCGGAACAAAAAGCGCTGTAGTTTTATCTGCAACGGATCAAACCTTAGTATCAAATGCTCCGCTTGGAAGTGCATTAACACTGAACTTGGACTACACTATTCCAGCGGCAAAATCATCATCTTCTGATATTTTAGGGAAACCGGCCGGAACTTATACCCAAACAGTAACTTATACGGCGACTGCTTTATAATAAAAAAAACACATCATTATATCTGCCCTCAGCACTTTCCAGTATTGAGGGTTTTTCTATTTAAACCCAATGAGTAATCCTGTAGTGATTTTACTACATGAACTTCCTTTTTCCACTACAAAGAAACTTTTATTGCCGCTGTAGATTTGTAATGTTCAAAAGAGAACAATTAAATAAAAATAAAATTAAATATTACGATCATGAAAAAACAAATCGCAATCGCAGCCTTAACTATTGGAGCCATGATATTAGGAACTAACCATGTTCAGGCTCAAAATACAACTGCAACCACAGCCGTAAACATTACCCTGAACGATGTAATCTCTATCGATGCAGGAAGTACCGCAATTGGTGGTGCAGTTGCCTTTAACTATGTTACTGCAGCAGACTATAATTCGGAAAAAACAGTGGCCCAAGCCAACGCTTTGAAAGTTACTTCAACAAAGAATTTTAATGTAAAAGTAAAAGCAGGTGGCCCGAATTTCGTGAATGGTTCAAACTCAATCCCTGTAGATGTTTTAACAATTAAAGCTGCAGCAGCTCCTGGAACTATGGGCGGAACAAAAACGGATGTGGTTTTATCTGCAGGAGAAAAAACCTTGGTGGCAAATGCTCCGCTTGGAAGTGCATTAACACTGAATCTGGACTATACTATTCCAGCGGCAAAATCATCATCCTCTGATATTTTAGGTAAACCGGCCGGAACTTATACGCAAACGGTAACTTATACAGCGACTGCTTTATAAAAAAAATAAAAAAACACATCAATATATATGCGCCCTCAGCACTTTCCAGTATTGAGGGTTTTTTATTTAAGCCAAAGGAGTAACCCTGTAGTGATTTTACTACATGAACTTCCTTTTTCCACTACAAAGAAACTTTTATTGCCGCTGTAGATTTGTAGTGTTCAAAAGAGAACAATTAAACAAGAATAAAAATTAAATATTACTGCCATGACAAAACAAATCGTAATCACAGCCTTAACTATTGGAGCCATGATATTAGGAACTAACCATGTTCAGGCTCAAAATACAACCGCAACCACAACGGTAAACATTACCCTGAACGATGTAATCTCTATCGATGCAGGAAGTACTGCAATTGGTAATACGGTTGATTTCAACTATGCTACTGCAGCAGACTATAACTCTGATCAAACAATTACTAAAGCGAACTCTTTAAAAGTTACTTCCACGAAGAACTTTAATGTTAAAGTAAAAGCAGGAGGTGCTAATTTTATGAATGGAACCAACCTAATCCCTGTCAATGTTCTGACGATCAAAGCAGCTACAGCAGCCGGAACAATGGGCGGAACAAAAAGCGCTGTAGTTTTATCTGCAACGGATCAAACCTTAGTATCAAATGCTCCGCTTGGAAGTGCATTAACACTGAATCTGGACTACACTATTCCAGCGGCAAAATCATCATCTTCTGATATTTTAGGTAAACCGGCCGGAACTTACACGCAAACAGTAACTTATACGGCGACTGCTTTATAATAAAATTTTTAGTTTGCAAAGGTTCCTTTTGCTGTGTTTTCAGTAGTTTTGGGAATCTTTTATTATTAAACTATTTACACCATGCACAAGTTCATTCACCTTTTCATTTTCTTTATCCTCACAGGATCTTCTTCACTTCTGGCACAAAGTATCTCCATGTCGCCTACGCGCTTGTTTTTCACAGGTAATCCAGGAGAAAAAGTGACAAAGACAGTCACGCTTCAAAACAGCTCGGATAAGGATTATGTTTTTAATCTCAACTATAAAGATTGGGTTAGAGAAGAAGACGGAAATAAGGTTTATCTTGAAGCAGGCAGTTCAAAAACTTCCAATGCTTCCTGGGTGTCCACCTTAGAAAATGCTGTAACAGTTCCTGCGAAAAGTACAAAGGAGATTGTAGTAACCATGCAGATTCCGGCGAACGCATCACAATCTGCCGTTACGAACAGCATGTTGTTTTTCACCCAGCTTCCTCAGCAGGCAGATAAGGCACGTATTCAGAATGGTATTGGTATTATTACCTTATTTGAGGTGGGACTTCACATCTTTTATACTCCACCGGGAAACCATGTAAAAAGTTTGGATATTACCAATATTTCAGAGGTAAGTAAGGAGAATGCAGCGAACAGAAAAGTCGCAGTAAGCATCCATAATGACGGAAACACCATCAATGATGCCACCGTTGAGTTTGAACTTACCGATACAGACAGTGGTAAGGAAATAAAATTACCCGCAATTTCAATCTCCATGCTTCCGGATACCAATCAGGTTGTTCAGTTTTCTTTACCAGAGAACATTTCAGGGAACTTCCTTGGCGTGGTTATTATCAAAATGGCAGAATCCAATGATTTACGTGTAGGAGAAAAAAACTTTAAATTTTAAAATTAAGCTTTGAAACCACAGAATGGAATATCGATATCAGTCCTAAGAAGAACGATCTTATTTTTTGTATTTGTTCTTCTGCACTTCTCGTTGGCCTTTGCGCAGGAAAAGAAGGATATCCAAATCCATTTTGAAAATGACAGTGTAGCTGTTGAGAAGGGTTCTACTTTTACTAATTTCCTGGTTATTGAGAATAAAAGTTCTGAAGAGATTACCATTCAGAATATCATACCTCAGGAAAAATATCCGGGATTGCTTTTCTATCCCAAAAATGACTTTACCTTAGGTGCGGGTCAGTCTAAAAATCTTCCTGTGAAACTGATCGCTAACGTGGATTTTATGAAGCTGAGATCCAATGAGATCCAATTCCAGGTTTCGTATACCAGCCCAACGGTCACCAGAACTGAAAGCGCCTCGTTCTTTGTTGCTAAAGGCGAGAACAAAAACATTGCAATTTATACGGCAACATACGAAAATTTCATTAACCCCGCTTTGCCCCAATCCTCAATTCTGCTGACTGTAGAAAACCAGGGGTATAGTAAACGAACTGTTAGGATTGATTTGCAATCTATTCCTGATGGTCTGGAAATTTTACCAAAACAGCAAACCTTATCTCTGGAAGGTTTAGAAAAACAAACGGTTGAGATCAAAATTGCGGTCAGAAAACAGAATACACTTTATCCGGAATTTAATATTAACGCAATCGTCACAGATCTGCTTGATAATAAAATCGTGGGAAGCAACACGCTCTACTTAGTCATTTTATCGCACAACAGACAAATTGCCCGGGGAAACGAAGCGGTGAGCGGAAGTAATTTTGCGGAGATGAGCTATAATGAAAATAGTTCAGGGTTCAATTATCTTCAGCTGAGGGGAAACACAGCGTTTCGGGTGACTGAAAATTTGAAATCGCGCTTCAATATGGGTGCAGATTACTATCTTGAAGACGGCCGTTATAACCTGTATGATACCTGGCTGGAACTGGAGAGAAAAAATACGGTATTAAGGGTGGGAAATGTTAATAGCAGCGATTATGATTACCCTGTTTTCGGAAGAGGAGGGAAGGTTTCTACCAAATTTGGTAATAATAATCAGATTGAAATTCTTGCGCTGGAAAATAATTATAACCTGTACGGTAATTATTTCCAACAAACAGAAGGATCTACCATGGTGGGTGCAAAATATGGTTTTGGGAATGCTAAATCTTTCAATGGGAAAGTGTCCTATATATTCGACCATGATCCGCGCCTTAACGTAGATACGCAGGTAGCGAATGCGGTAACATCATTGTTAATTAACGATAAACACACCCTCCGCACGGAGGTGGGCCTTAGCCACGAAAAAGGCCTTGTGAACAAAGATGAAAACGCAGGAGCTTCCATGGGAGCTAATTACGATGGAAAAATAGGGAAATGGGATATCCAATCTGTCAATTCCTTTGCCACCAAAAGTTATGCAGGGATCAAACGGGGATCCTTTTTCTTAAATCAGCGGATCGGCCGCCAATTTTCTGCTTCTCAGCGTGCTTTTATACAATATCAGAATTCGCAGGTAGAACCCGAGTTCCTGAGTTTCCAGAGTGAGCCAACCCAACCTGGGAATATCTCTAATTTACGTTATTATTTCAACAGTACAGAAGCTTTGGGAATAGGTTACCAGTTTTCTTTAAAGCAGTGGAATTTTCTACTGTCTCCAAAGGTTGAAAGGCAAAAAACAGCTAATTCTTACACATCGCAGGAACTTTTTTCATACCGGTTGGAAGCCAATATCAGCACTACATTAGGTGCCCACGGATTGAACCTGACGGCGGAATATTCTTATTCAAAAGAGAACAATAAACCGGACTGGTTCAACAGTTTGAAAACAACTTTATCTTACAGATATAAATCATTCTCCCTCAACGGAACAGCCCAATGGAACGCAATCAGTGTCTTTGATTTAAATTCTTATTACAATGCAGACCGTAATTTCGCCAATTACAATGTATACGCCTCGTATAATTTCCAGATGCTTAATCATAATCTGACCGGATCTTTTTCAGCAGGAGCCTTCTATTCGGAACTTTATAAAAATTTAAACAGCAATATCACCGGTAATCTGGAATATAAGATTTCGCCTTCCTGGTCCACCACAGGTTATTTTAATCTTTCCGGTTATAAATCTACGGCTGAATATGCAAGCAGTGGCAGTTATTACCAGTTCAGAGTGGGGATTAAAAAATATTTTACCACAGCTACAGCTCTCGGAAATCATAAAGTGGCATTTCAGTTCTTTGAAGATAAAAATTCCAATGGACTTCTGGAGTCCGGCGAATCGGTACTTGCTAATGAAATTGTAAAACTGGACAATTATGTAGCGATGACAGATAAGAATGGGAAAGTAGTTTTTCAGAATGTGCCCGAAGGTACTTACACCCTGAAGGTGAACGAAAGTGCGGGTGCCCGGTTGATGATGGATCCTGTCATCATGGTACATAACAATATCAACCGCAAAGTAGGCCTGGTAAAAAACATTAAGGTAAGTGGGAAATTAACAGAGATCAGGCAAGCCTATGATACTGTGGAAACGGATGTAACCGGAATCGTGGTGTATGCAAAAAGTGAAGATGGGACGATCTATACTGCCGTGGTTAACCAAAAAAATGAGTTTGAGTTTTTCCTGAAAGATGGAAAATACAATCTCTATATTGAAAATGACAAATACAGCTATACACAACCCACCCAAACTATTCAGGTGACAAAAGAAGGGTATTCAGAAACCGTGGTTTTTGAATATAAGAAGAAAGACACCACCATTAAGGTGAAAAAGTTTTAAATTTAAAAGTATGAAAAAGATGAGGATTTTTCTAATAGGAATTTTTACCATGTTCTGTGGGTCTGCAGCCACGAAAGCTCAGGATGTGTACCTGTCGGTTCCTGAAAATAATATTTTTAACAGGAGCGAATTTACCTCAGTACCTACAAGGGTAATGACGAACGCCAACAGAACAAACTGGGATTATGCCTTTTTGGGATTACTCCCAACAGCTCCTACATTTACCTCTGTTTCCGGGCCAACTTTTACCCACTCTTCTTCCTCATTTACCTTACCCGGTTCCACTCTTCTGTGGCAGCTAGAAAGTATGGGCGGACAGCTGCCATCTGTTGGACTTTCAGGTTATTTACCAGGTTTTCAGTCGTTCAGTACAAGCGCTATAAAATGGTTTGAACCGCCATCGACCAGTCTCGGAGGAGGATTCAACCGGGGAAATATCAATTTTACATTTAAAATTCCTGCCGCACAATTTACTGCCAATGCCTTCCGGGCCGGAAATTACTCTATGGATATCACTCAGAATTATAATGACTTTACCCCACGTAATTTTAAAACAATTTTAGTCATTCCTTCATCTATACGATGGATAGCAAACTCTTTAACGAAATACATTGAAATATCTTCTTTAAATGACTACCGCAATACAGGCACGCGGGTGTGGGATTTGGGGAATACGGAAATCGCAAATACGGTTGATTTTAATTTTTGGGCGAAAGTTGCTGGCACAAACATTCAGTTTACGTCCTCTAAAGGTGTTCCGGGAACCAGAAATATAGCAAGTATTAAATTGGGCAGTAACGGATCTTCACTCACGACCAAAGCCTTATCTTCCGATTTTCAGAATTTTTCTGCTGCCAATTTCAGTGTTGTAGCGGGAAACAGAAGCAGCTTCATTCCGCAACTTTATGTGTCTGCGGAAGATTTTAAAAACTTCTTTTTTGAAGCGGGAACTTATACGTTTGAATTGAACTTCAATGCCGGAAGTACAGATAACACAATTAACAGTTTGCAAAATACGGCTGTTCAGTTGAAGGTGCTTCCTCTGTCGGAGATTACTATTCCCAGTTCCGGGCGCAATGTCAACTTCAATTTTAATACAGCTGCCCATTACACCGATGGTCAGTCACAAATGATTCCCAACCAAATTATGTTGTCCAATAATGAAAGTTTTGAGCTCTATGTAAAATCGGACGAAAATTATTTCAAGAAAGGCGGCCTGCAGACCAACATCAATTCCAACATATTACAGATTGGCGTGGATGGTGGTTCTGTAAATGTTCCCTTATCCAAAACTCCTCAAAAAATACTCTTTAACGGAGCACCGGTTTTGGACCGGGGATTGAACATAAGATACACCATACCACCTGCGGGTGCCCAAAGTTTGGTAGGGAAGGAAAATACCACGTACTCTATCAATGTTTATTATAGCTTTACGGCAATTTAACAATACTTTCTGAAATAATTCTTCCTTATGGACCACTTTAATAGCAATAATCAATCGCCGGATCAGCATGGTATTGATTGATTATGGAGCTTTGTACCATAAGTATTTTATTTGAAGAGCAAGTATGTGTTCATGCTTCCGGTAATTCGTTTTGGGAGTATATTTCATACCAATGTTGTATGGCTGTGGTTCCATCTCCACAATTGGCCGAAAGCACAAAACTGTCCAAAAGACTTCCTAAAGGATCTCTATACAGAAACCTTTTTTCCTTTGATGAGTTTTCTTCCATCAATCCCTTTATTTTCAGTACTTGTAGATGTATTTTTGTAGTCTGGCTATCAATTATTGACGCTTCAGGCTGTCATTTTTTATCTTACATCATTTGATCAGTTATCTCCTGATATTGTCCATGTTCCATCTTTTACCCATTCTCGGTAATACCAGTAAACAGTTTACAGGGTGGAAGTTTGTCGGAATATTATGCCACACAAAGCTGTTTTTAGTTAAAGAAAATAGGGGATTTATTATTTAAGGTAAATCCTATTTAATTTTTCTTTTTACTAATATGATATTTTTTATAACTTGCCTGCTTCTGACAGAAAGGTCTGAGCTATATGTTTTTATTCACATTTAAACAATATTACCCTTTCTGCCTTTTTTCAAAAAAAATAATTCAAACAGCTTCTTAAACATTTGATACTGAATTTATGAATGATTTGATCAACGAACTACAATTAAAAATCGAAAGACTGGAAAACGAAATCAATTTCAAGAACGGACTGATCTCAATATTGTCTCATGATTCAAAAGAACTGTTTGGAAATTTTCTGTGGCTTATAGAATCACTGGAACAAAAGACCATAAATGAGGAAGATTTTTTTAAGCTGTTGCCGCAGGTAAAAAGCGATGCCCGGAAGAATCTGCAAACTGTCCAGGACAGCAGCGCCTGGCTAAAAACACAATACGGGGAATTTAAGATTAAACCCGTTAAAATCATGGTGACGGATCTTTTTCACTATTTAGAAGAAAAATACGCAGCTAAATTAAAAGAAAAAAACATTCAATTTTATTTTAAAGGAGATCACAATGTATTTCTTACAAGCGATCGCCTCTTGCTTGAATATGTTTTAGACAAAATTTTTAACAATGCGGTAAAATACTCCTTGCCGGGGCAAGATATTTATTTGCAGGTAATTACAGAAGGTGACCAGGTTGTATTTTCTGTGATTGATTTCGGAACGGGAATGAATGACAAGTATTTATCTGCAATTTACACTTATGATAATCCCATATTCCTGGGAACTGCGGGCGAGAAAGGAGTTGGATTAAGTTTGAAAATTGTAAAAAATTTTATATCCTTGCTGCATGGAAATATCCAAATCATTTCCGCTGAAAATAAAGGCACCACGGTTTCCCTTTTTTTACATAAATTTATAGAACGATGGGTTTAAAAGTAAACATTCGTATTGTTGTAGCAGATGATCATGGTATCGTCCGGATGGGTTTGATACAAACCATCAAACGATTAATTCCCGATGCCGTCATTTCAGAAGTCGAAGATTATAAATCGTTATACAAATTAATTCAGAAAGAAGAATTCGATCTGGCCATTATGGACGTTAATATGCCTAATGGTACTGTTCAGGAGGCAATAGATTACATAAAAATCCATCAACCTAATTTAAAAACTCTGATATTTTCTTCACAGGACGAAGAGCTGTATGGGATGCGTTATCTAAAAATGGGTGCCGGTGGCTATCTCAGCAAGCTAAGCTCCAGTGAAGTCATTGAGACAGCTTTAACGGCGATGCTCAATAAGGGCCGGTATGTGAGTGATAATATAAAAGAAGCGATTTTTTTAGAATCATTAACTGGTGCTGCCAAAAATTCTCCAATTGAAACGTTATCAGACCGCGAGTTACAAATTGCCAATAAGCTTGCAGAAGGTCTTCCCCTCAAAGAAATTTCCAATCAGCTGAATCTCCATTCATCGACGATCAGCACTTACAAAAACAGGTTGTTCGAAAAGCTGAAAATACGGTCCATACCTGAACTGGTGGAGATTCTCAGGCTGTACAATCAGTAAATATTCTATCACAAAAATTGATTGTGATCCAATGAAATTATGCTGTACGCTGCTTTTCTGTCTCCTTCTCTGGTCTTTTTAGGTTCAAAATCGTATATGTAAGTAGCTTAGTATATCGCTCACTGGGATATTACTTTGATATTATTGCTTTAAATGAATCAACAGAATTTATCAGTTCTACAAAAACACCGGAATATCTTGCAGCAAGAAAACCTGTAATATCTACTGCCAAAACATCTGGCTTATTTTGGAATCAAGAATAAAAAATGGCTCAATTTAGATAAATTGGAGCCATTTAGGTATTTGTGAACTCGACAGGACACTATCCAAACTCTTTTTTTACTGAAATAGAAAAAAATTAGAAACATGTGCTTGAGTAATAGTGTTTTGTGTGTTTTTTTCTTGGTTCTAATCCTTTTGGTGTATCCCTAGCAAACTCTGTAGGACGTTCGATGCGAAGTACGGTTGAGAAACAGGAAAAAAGAAACAAAG
The DNA here is from genome assembly GCF_058245105.1 of Chryseobacterium sp. UF-81. Taxonomy (NCBI): domain Bacteria; kingdom Pseudomonadati; phylum Bacteroidota; class Flavobacteriia; order Flavobacteriales; family Weeksellaceae; genus Chryseobacterium; species Chryseobacterium sp. UF-81. The sequence continues at coordinate 583,535 of NZ_JBSIBX010000001.1, forward strand.
ACAGAGAATTTTACTATGCTTCTATGGCATACTGGGCGGTTTCAGAAAGTTATTGACCGGGACTATAGGGATTTCAGGACAATTACGAGAGAGGCTTCCGAGAATGATATGCGAGTGATGGTTCACAAATCATGTGCGCTGGCAGCTCAAACTTTTATGATCGCTATGGCCAATGGTGATACCTGTCCTCTAGAGGGTTTTGACAGTAAGGTCTTGAAAAAGGTGCTGAAATTACCCCGAGGCGCTCAGGTTAATATGGTTATCTCCTGTGGAATCAGAAAAGGAAATGAAATAATTTGGGGTGAACGTTGCAGGGTGTCATTTAATGAAGTATATATTAAGAGATAATCAAGAAATTAGGCAGTAATTCTAATTATTTTTCTTAACAGAGATTCGGTTACAATCTTCCTTGATTGGGTTACTTACACCCATTCGTTTATTATTAACTTTAAATAATAGAAAAAATGAAATAAAAAATGAAAAAAATCCTTCTGACTGTAACTAATATCAGTCATTATAAAAGTGGCTTAGAAACCGGCCTATGGTTGAGTGAGCTTACCCATATCTACCACACAGCAAAGGAAAAGAAATGGGTGGTCACCATTGCAAGTCCTAAAGGTGGAGATGTACCTATTGACCCTGAGAGTTTAAAGCCTCTTGTATTGGACAAAATTTCAAAATCATACTATGAAAACCCTGCTTTTATGAACGAACTCAATCATTCAAAGAGTTTACTGGAAGTTCAAAATGAAGATTTTGACTGTGTATATCTCGCAGGTGGACATGCAACAATGTATGATTTTCCAGATGATGTTATGATGCAAAATATCATCAGAAGGCAGTACGAAAGTGGAAAAATGGTTGCTGCTATTTGCCACGGTGTGGGAGGATTGATTAATGTGAAGCTTTCTGATGGTACCTATCTGATTACAGGAAAATCAATGACAGGATTCGACTGGTTTGAGGAAACCATCGCAAGAAGAAAAAGAGAAGTTCCTTTTAATCTTGAAGTTTCAATTGTTGAGCGTGGCGCAGATCTGAAGAAAGCATGTATCCCCATGACCTCAAATGTTATAGTGGATGGGAACCTGATTACAGGACAAAATCCATTCAGTTCAAAAGAAATGGCAAAAGTTGTTGCGAAAGAACTTGATAAATAATACTCTTTCGGGCTTACATAAGTCAAATAAATTATAGTTAATCATTAAAATTAATTATGGCACCAAACGTAAAAGAAAATAAACCATTTTCTTATTATCATGTTGCGTTTAGAATCAAACTAATTTTTTTTTGAATTAACACTTTTGTAATGAAAGTCTTAATTTGATGAAATCTAACTAATTGATTATGAATTATGTGAAAAAAAATATGCGCAAATTGTCCTGAATTTGCGCATATTGTCGTTTGTGACCTCGACAGAATTATTCTCATAGTTGTAAATCAGTTAGTTAGCTGTTAATTTTGACAAATTTGTGTCAAATTTTGGTTTTTGTGATAATTTTTTTAATCTCTTTAAGAGTATTTTCTAGTTCTGATATTCTCTCTGAGTCCGGATTCCTCGGACCTATTTCATTCAGAAAATCCACATCAACGTTTTTATTGACAAGCGCATTAAGATCTATTTCGGGGCAACGTTCATTCAGTGCTTCGAAGAAATCTTGTGAAAATCTGTTTCTACCATTCAACATTGCAGATAATGTTACTCTGTTTATATCTAATTTTTCTGCTAAATCTTTCACTTGAAGATCATTGATTCTTAGGTAATGGTAAATTTTCTCACTGATTGTCATATAGTTATGGTTTTAATCAAAAAATATTTTCGTTACCTATTGCATCATAAGATATAATAAGTAACTTTGTCACAATAAGTAACGAAGTGTCACAAAAGTAATGAAAAGTAATAAGGTAAAAAAAATTGATTCCAATATTGCTGAATCCTTTCAAATCATTGACGATTATTTGCCAAAACGATATGTTGCGAAAGTTTTAGAAATAGTGCCTGATACTACAGAATCTATAATTAGACAGGTAAAGTCACGTAAATCAGGTGATTTGAAAATCATTGCAGCACTTCTAAAAGTTGCAGAAGACAGTAAATCAATTTTAAAAAAATAATTCAAATGACTTCAACAAGGTTATATCCAGGGATGCGTGACGGCTCCTTAGAATTCTTCTACATCAAAGAAGAAAACAGACTCATGGCTATCAAGGGTGGTCGGGTTTTAGACTATGAAGAGCTTCCTCTGGAAGACACAAGATTTTTAGATCACATTATTGAATCTGAACTTGCCACAAAAGTAATACTTGAAGGATGGTTTCCTTCACGCATGGAGCAGAAAAGGAAGTTGGCAAAATGCCGCTTTGGTGGCTTAAATTTCACTCCAGACTATGTGAACGGAATACAAGCTCCCGATTCTTTCGATTGTCCTTTAAAAAATCAATGTAAAGGTTTTGGGAAAGTTTGTAAGAATATTGAATACAAGGGTTTTCCTTTAGCTCCGTTCGATGAAAAAGCAATTAGTCTTTTGATATCAGCTAAAAAAAATACGGTAATAGCTGAAGAGCTTAAAATTCCATTAGGTTCCTTCGAAGTGTATAGAACAAAATTATACAATTCACTTAGAATTTCAACAAAACAAGAACTGGCCAGCGTAGCGTTTAATTTGGGCTTGATCTAATTTTTAACCTTTCCCCGTTTCGGCGGGGGTTTTACAAAATATGATAACAAAAAAAGTTACAATAAAGCTTGATGAGCGGGGAACTATACGACAAATCCGCAATATTGAAAGCGAAGATGAACTGTATGCGTTTTCAAGGAAATTGAGAATGTATTTTGATGCTGGAATTATCATTATTTCAAATGATATTCGAGAAGCAATGAATGACAAATTAGATAAAATATATAGAAGTTTTCAGTAACTCATGTTGTATTGAGTTCATGGTTATTGGTTTTACCCAGCCAGTAGTGGCTGGTTGGGTTTTCTCTTAAATTTTTAAAATACAAATTAATGGATTCTAAGCTATCAGCCTTTATTAATAGTTATAAAGAAAAGCCCGTAAAGCAGTTTACACTATCTGATTTTAAAACAAAAGCAGGTAATGTTTCTTTTAACAAATTATTAAAAGAACATAATCACGATATCTGGAAAAAATGTAAATGTGGTAATGTGGAAGATCTCCGTCAAACATGGCATTGTTCTTCTTGTGGGGCCATTCTTTTTACTCCAAAACAAAAATAATAATGAAAAGATATCTTACATGCCTTACTATCCTGAAAGGCTCAAAAAACACCTTAGAGAAAGAAATAAAAGCATTTTTGGCGCAGAATGACAGGGTTGTTGTAAACGCTTCAGAACTTGAAATATTCAAAGAAAATATAATTGCGCATCTCATTTTTATTTGCCAAGAAAATAAGAGATGTAAGTCAATAAATTTTAAATGGTTTTTAAAATTTACTTCCAACAAAGATTTCGGTCTTGAAGGAAATATAGAATGTTTACATTTTTCACTTCTTGAAATAAAAAACGAGTTCCACATTGATAAAAGTAAAGAGAAATGAGCAGCAAGAAACATCGTAAAAGGCTAAAATTTAATTGGCAGATGAGAAACAACTACTATAACGGTTTTAAGGCCGGCGAAAATTTTATTAGGGCAATAAAAGAAATTACAGAATATATCGAAGATGCAAGAATTAACACCGAACTATTAAAAAAAATACTCCATGAATATAAACGCTATCAAATCAGGAACCGAAGAACACTACAAATCAGAAGGTTTAGAGGTTCAGTTTAATGAAAAGGTAAATAATCTCAAATCAGATATCGTCCGGGATTTTAAAAAATGGAAAGCCGCAAATCCTCTTAAAAATTTCTCAGATTTTAAAAACGAATCCATCGAGGAAATGAAATCAGGAATGCAATTTTTAAATGAAATTCTTTATGTAGGAATTTTTCTCAATGCACTGGATGCGATTGTTCCAGAAATCGATTTATAGATAAAACTAATAACAAGAGTTACGTATGTCATCATTCCCAATTAACCAGGAACAGATTTTTGAAGCAACAAACGGGGGCTGGGATTTAATCGAAAGATTTCTTCCGGAAGCGAACATAAATAAACACTTTAGAATAAGAAAGGAAGGCACTGAAAGCGCGAATGTCTCCAAAAATAACGGAATCTATTTTGTGAAAGATTGGGGAGATCCCGGAGGCTTTTTTTCTAAATCAAAGCACGGAATTCATATTTATTCCCATTTTACAGGAAAAACTTATTTCGAAAGTCTTCTTGCGTTGGGTGAGGAACTTAATCTTATTGATAAAACAAAAACAAGGGCTAAAAACATCACCAAATGCAAGTTTACAGAATATGATGGTGTTGAACTGAATAGCGATGGTTTTGCATACGTTACTAAAGATTTTACACCTTATGAGCTTGAGATTTTAGGCCCTCTTGTAACCGCTGAAATTTGTAAAAAATACAGACTCTTCTCTTTAGAATCTTATAGTTGGATTAAAAAAGTTGAAAATACACAAACAGAGTTCTGTGATGTTTTCACGGTTACCAGCTCAGAAACCTATCCGATTCTTGCATTCATTATATCTGAAGGAGGCGGAAAACCTAAAGTGTCTCTACGCGGACCAAAGAAAGACGTGATGGTTGAGCCCGCAGATCCTTCGAGAGAATGGCTAAAAATTTATCAGCCGAAATCTTCTGATAAGAAATATAGATTTTCATATTTAGGAAAGAAGCCGAAGCAACATATTTTCGGTTTAGACATACTTAAAAGTATGACAGTTGAAAAAGAAGATGTTCTTGATGATGATGGTCATGCTACTGGTGAAGTTAAAGATAAAATCACCAAAATAAAGAAATTGATTATTTGCTCTGGTGATAGGGATTCAATCAACATGGCTTCAACGGGAAAGGCTGATGCCGTAGTTTGGTTTAATTCAGAGACTGCAGATATTACAGAGTCAGATATAGGATTATTATTTAAACATTCTCATGAAGTTATTAATGTTCCTGATCTTGATCCGACAGGAATCGAAGCCGGTAAGAAAATAGCATTGGAACATATGGATGTGAAGACAGCCTGGCTTCCTGAAGAAATAACAAAACATAAAGATTTTAGGGGAAATGCACTGAAGGATTTTACTGATTTCATGAAAATGAATAGCAGTTATGATGATGATCTTCAATTAGAATTGAAAAAGAAAGTTGAGAGGTTCTTAGAGCTTGCGAGACCGGGAAAATTCTGGAGCGGAAGCTATAACAAGAATCGCAATACAATGGACTATAAAATCAATTATAAAAATGCATTCAATTTCTTAAAGCTTAATGGCTTCTATAGAATAAAAGATGAAAACCGGAAAGACGGATTTTATTTTGTGAAACAGGATAAGCATATTTTAAAGGAAGTATCTGCACAGGAGATTAAAGATTTCTTCAATAGTTTCCTGGACGAGAAGCAGAAGGAAAAAGGTTTATCACTTTATCCGGATGATCTGCTTAATATGTTAATTGGTTCTGAAGCAGTTTCGGATAAAAAGCTTGTCAATCTTGAAACTAAGGAATTTGATTTTACAGATCACACAGCCAAAAGTCAATATCTGTTTTTTGATAAATTCATCTGGGAGGTTACTGCAGATAAAGTAGAGGAGATCAATAAGGGCTACAGCCGTTATGTCATGGAAGGTGACATCCTCAATAACATTATAAAAAAACAAACAAGACATACCCTCCAAAGCCGTGCGATCAAGATTGAAGCACATTACATAGATAGCGAAGGGAAACTTAATAAAGGTAATCCGTTTTTTGAAATCAAAAAAGATCAAAATAATAATTGGGAAGTAAATATTTATAGAAAGGATTGCGATTTTATGAACTATCTAATCAATGCAAGCCGCGTATATTGGAAAGAAGAAGTTCGAAATTTACCACCATCAAAACGAGAAGAATATTTCAAAGAAAATAATTTTGTTCTGGATAAATATAAAATCGAAGGTTCTGACGTCGGTTTAGATGATGATCAGGTTTACGAGCAGGAGCTACATTTTGCAAATAAAGTTTATGCGTTTGGCTACTTACTCCACCGTTTTAAAGATCCCTCGAAAGCATGGTGTACTTACGTCATGGATAATGAAGTGGTTGATGATAACGAATCGCACGGTAGAACCGGGAAATCCTTGCTTTTTAATAACGGTATCCGTCTTTTCATGAATTCAAAATACATGGGGGCCCGAAAGAAAAATTTACTAGAAAGTGATTTCTTATATGACGGGATAACCGAACAGACCGATTATGTTCTTTTTGATGATGCAGATAAAAAATTTCAGTTTAATCAATTGTTTACCGATATCACTGGAGATCTTAATGTCAATCCTAAAAACCAAAATGCATATTTAATTCCCTTTCATCAATCTCCAAAATTTTGCATTACTACAAACTATGCTCCTTTTGGTCTTGATTCATCAACAATGGAAAGGATTCTGTTTGTTTCCTATTCAGATTGGTATCACGGGGCAAAAGAAGATATGGAAGCAAGATCCCCGCTGAATGATTTTCAAAACAGATTTTTCACTGAGTGGGATGATAAACAATGGAACCTCTTTTTAAACTTTTCAGTTCAATGTCTTCAGTTTTATTTGTCTACAAAAGATAAGGTAGGTGCTCCGCAAGGGAATATCAAGAAAAGAAATCTTATCACGGAAATGGGTCCAGTATTCCTGGAGTGGGCAGAAGGTTATTTTGTAGACGGAAACCTTAACAGTGAGGTTAATAAAAAAGAAGCATTTAAAAACTTGATAGAATATAATCCTTCAGTAAAAAATATTTCGGCAACATTGTTTAAAAACAAGCTAAAACAATTCTGCGAACTGAAAGGATATATTTTAAATCCAGCAGATAAATTAACTACCTCAGACGGTCGAATCATGAGAAGCATTAGCGGACAAGCTACAGAATATATATACTTAGCTGTTCTTGAGGGACCTTTTGGAGTAGGAGAAGCTTATGAAATAAAAGACAGTGATAGTGATAATGATAATGATTACCCTTATTAATAATATAATGGAAACAAAATTTGCACAATGGCCACCATTCAGATCCGATTTACGAAAGCAGTTTGGATATCTGAGTTTTAATTGTACGCTTATCAATCTGGATATAGTCGGAATCAGACTCGTAAGCTCCGGAGAGGTAGTTGTAATTGCTTACCGGGGAGCGCATAAAGTAGGCTATTTCTATGAAGGTGACAAACTAAACTCAAAGCAAGTATTCCGCGCTTATACCGATGTTCCGGATAATTATAATGAGCTTATCGACTACGAAAAAGAATACTTCGGCCGCATTGAAATTCTGGCACCTCCAAGAGACAATTATGTCTTTGTTAATGAACAGGAAATAGTGAAAAAATAGATTTTTTTAATGTAAAAATGTAATACTGTAATGAATAAAAAAATTATAAAATTAGGAATCTTAGCCATAAATCTCTTATATGTAGATCTATTCTGTGGAGCCGGGGGAACTTCTACCGGAGTTGAAACTGCAAAAATCCACGGAGAAAAGTGCGCAAAAGTTATTGCTTGTGTGAATCATGATGCCAATGCAATAGCCTCACACGCTGAAAATCATCCCGAATCTTTACATTTTACAGAGGACATCAGAACTTTGGAATTAGGCCCGCTGGTTGAATACGTGGGAGAAATGAAAAAGCAATACCCTTTTGCAAAACTTGTTCTTTGGGCATCTTTAGAATGCACGAATTTCAGTAAAGCAAAAGGAGGTCTGGCTCGCGATGCAGATAGTCGAACACTCGCCGAACACCTGGACCGATACATTGATGCAATCAGTCCGGATTCTATTCAAATCGAAAATGTTGAAGAATTCATGAGCTGGGGGGATTTGGACGAAAATGGAAAGCCAATTAGTAAAGACAAAGGAAGGCTTTATACAAAGTGGGTTGATCACATCAAAGGCTTTGGATATGATTTTGATCACCGAATTCTTAACTCTGCTGACTTTGGAGCACTGACAAGTCGTAAAAGATTTTTCGGTCAATTCAATAAGTCGGAATTCCCTATAGTTTGGCCGGAACCAACCCACGCAAAAAATCCAGTTTCCGGAACGTTTGAAAGTTTGGAAAAATGGAGGCCTGTTAAAGAGGTTCTGGATTTTGATGATGAAGGAGTATCCATTTTCGGACGAAAAAAAGACCTTGTGGAAGCAACGCTTGAAAGGATATACCACGGACTTATTAAGTTTGTTGCTGGTGGAAAGGATAAGTTTTTAGCACAATATAATTCAGGAAATCCTGAACATAGGGTTAAAAGCATTGAAGAGATTTGTAATACAATCACAACAAACAATAGATTTGCTAAGGTAAATTGTAGTTTTATAACAAAGTATTATTCCGGGCGGCCTCAACATAAGTTAGCTTCAATTAACGAACCTTCTCATACAGTAACGACTTTCGGAGGACATTCTTTAGTGCAGCCGCAATTCTTAACAACATATTACGGAAATGGAGGAATCCACTCCCCGAAAGATCCTTCTCCAACTGTAACTACAAAAGATCGCATTGCTTTTATTAATCCTAAATATATTGTTTCTTATAATTACAGGGATGAACCAAAAGATTTGAATCAGCCTTGCCCAACTGTCTTAACAAAAGATCGTTTTGCGTTGGTAAATCCAAAATCAATTAATGAATCAGTCATTTTATATTGTAATTGTGGACATAAATGGATTACAACTGAAAACAAATACACAAAAGAGCAATGTGAAAAGTGTGGAGGATTTTCGGGTCATGTAACATTTATTGATCAACAATTCGGAAATAGCAAACCAACATCTGTTGAAACGGTTCTGGGAGCTGTAACCACCAACCCTAAATATGCAAAAGTTTCTGCAGAATGGATCATGAACACAAATTTCAAAAACATAGGAAGTTCAGTTGAAGATTCTGCTCCAACAATAACGGCAAATAGAAAATGGCATTACCTGATGGATGCTCAATATAGCAGAATCGGAAATGATCTGGACCAGCCGTGTTTTACTCTAATCGCTAGAATGGATAAAACACCGCCTTACCTAGTAGAAATAAGTCAAGAAGGGGAAACGCTACCTTTCATTTACATTGAAGGAAATGTAGTGGTTTATGAGATATATGAGACGGATTCACCAATGCTTCAGAAGATCAAAGAATTCATGGCTTTTTACGGGTTGATGGACATAAAAATGCGTATGCTGAAGATCCAGGAACTAAAAGAAATTATGGGATTCCCTAAAAATTATGTTTTGATTGGGACCCAGGCTGATCAAAAAAAATTCATTGGAAACGCTGTGGAAGTGACAATGGCCCGAAAAATCTGTGAAGCAACTGCATTGCGAATATTTGAATCAAGAAAAGCTGCATAAATGATATTAACAAGATTAGGTAATAAAAGAAGAATGAGCAAGGAATTAATCAGGCATTTTCCAGAGCATAGGATGAGAATAGAATTATTCTTCGGTGCTGGAGGTAGTTTTTTTTATCTACCTAAAGCCAAGTATTCTATCGTTAATGATTTAGACGATGATGTAACAAATCTTTACATGGTTGTACAAAACCACCTCAATGAATTTAGAGAACAGATTACTATTGTTCCATTATCAGAAACTTTAATGAAATATTGGAAAAAAAATAAAGAAGTCGATCCTATAAAGAAAGCTTTGAGATTCATATTTCTTTCAAATTTTTCATACATGGGAAAAGGGGATACTTTAAGATTAGGATTGGATAATGCAAAGCAAAGTGTTTTAAAAAATCTTGATAAAACATTTCATCTTCTCCAGAATGTCAAAATAATGAATCGGGATTTTAGAGAAGTCTTACCGGCGATCAGTTTTAGTAAAGGCTTAAACGATCGAGATAAATGTTTTATTTATTTAGACCCGATTTATCACGACACTGAGCACTATTACAGTGTACCAAAATGGGCTGAAAAAGATTCGATTGACTGTCTGGATTTAATGGTTAATTGCGGTATTAGAGCGGCTATGTCCGAGTTTGATAGTGATTTTATAATTAGAGAGGCAGAAGCGAGAAATTTAAATATTATCCCTCTAAAAAGCAGGGCAAATATTAAAAATAGAAGAACTGAAATTTTGATAACCAATTATAATAGTCAACAGCTTTTTACTTTGTAGTATGGGAAAAGAGTTTATCACCCGGATTATTGAATCTTCCGGAAAAACAAAAAAAGAATTTGCCAATGAAATTGGTGTGAATAGGAATACAGTAGATAAATGGCTTGCAGGTCTACATAAGCCTGACACTATTAATCAAACAAGAATACGATTAAAATTTAAAAAAGAAATCTCAAAACTTTATAAGTAATAAATAAATCAAAAATCCAAAAAATTATGAAAAAAGCAATTTTTATTATTTTCCCAGCGGCTTCTGAAAGCTGTATGATGGAAAACCTAAACTTGGTAATATTATTTTAGATTTTTAACACGAATAATTTGCGGAAATCGGGACCGCTTCTTTCCCGGTAAATCAAAATTAATTTTCAATGAAAAAATTCAAAAAACTTTCAAGAGAAGACTTGAAATCGGTAAAAGCTGGTCTAAAGTGGACCCAGTGCCAAAGTACAAATGTATGTGATATGACTATCTGGCAGCCTTGCTGGTTGCAATCGGCTGATGCTTATGCTCATAACTTATTGTACTGTCCTCAAATGACCTAATAATCATGGCCCTTCGGGGCCATATTATAATCTTTTAAATTAAAAGTATAATATTAATTATGACAATACTAGATGACCTACAAAAGAAATATCCAAAATATTCTATTGAATATTGGGTTGCTGATTACGGTATTTACGATAATGAAGCTAAAGGATTTATAGGTGTTCCTATTAATAGCTTTTTTGAGGCCGAAAGAATGCTGCTATGGTTTCTTACCTTTCTTGATGAAAACCGTGATAAAAGCCGTGAAAATATGCAGACTATAGGCTTAATTTTCATTGAGTGGGGGGAACAATATTTTAATGAAAACACTCTCAATATTGAGATTCCTAAAAATTTGATGTTAGAAAACTTAGCTAATTATTCTCCCTTTATGAAAAATTTAAGTTCAATTAATTTCAAAACTAAATTAAAAAGTTTCTGTGAGTTAAAAGATCTTTATTTCAATTCTGAAGAAAGAATTATCCGGAATATTTCCGGGAAAACAACTGAAATGATTTTAGTACAATCTAAAAAATAAAACAATGACAAAAGAACAGAAAATACAAGAAGCTTTTGGGAAAAGCTGGAGTTTACTATCTCATTCAATGCAACAACATATTTTAAATGTGCATCATTGGGTTGACAGATCTCTAAATAGAATGGCTGTATCTCCTTTGGATTTGGGTTTTGATGAAGAAACAGAATGTGAAATTCATCATGAATTTTGGCGACCAAAATCACTTGCCGGAATCGAAAACAACAACGGTTGGATAAAGATTGAAACTGAAGATGATTTGCCAGATGAAGGCACTCTAAATCATGTTTTTTGGAATGGTAAAATTTTGCTATTGGAATTTTTGAAAGATCATTCAAAGCAAAAAGCTTTTAAAGAATGGAGTGAGAAAGGATTTACACATTATAGACCTATACACCAGCCTAAACATCCAGTTTACTAAATAAACAACTTTAAAACAATATTACAACAATGGAAAATCATGAAAAATTTTCACAAAAATTAAGAAGAATAAATGAGATCGAGGGCTATAACTCAACTATACACCCTGTGAAAGATGGATTTCATTTAGCAGAGATAAGAACAGAGAAGGCAATGTCAGATGAATCGATAGTTAGTTTTAATAATATTGCCTCTCTTATTGAAAAAAAAGAAGTGCAATTTGACGATTCTGGTTGTAGAATTTTAAACTATAAATATACTTTTCATATACCTGAATCAGCACATAACATTTTAGATACTTTAAAACAATAATTATGGAAGAATTTGAAGAAATGGAAATGCCAACACCCTGCGTCCATTGTGGGGAATGGTTTGATTTGAATGACGGTTACGGATCTGATAAATGGCATCCGAATACAACAATTTGCGCGAAATGCCATGAGGAAGAAGAAAAGGAAATTGAAAAGGATGAAGAAATCGAAGATTGTAAAGATAATCTCGCAGATGCAGAAGCCAGTCTCCTACTTTACCGAAAACGATTAACAGAATTAGGGGTTGATCTTCAGGAAGAAAATCAAAATAAAAATTGTTTAACGGGTAAAGCTGAAAAATGGGACAAGCTCGATGAAGAAATTTCCAAGTTTTATTCTGAAGATGAAGAAGAACAAGGTAATCTTCTTGATATCGGCCTAGCAGCAGCCCGTGCGTTTGGATATTTATAAAAGTTAAAATTATGGCAAATACAAATTTAAAAAGAGGTGATGTTGTGCAGTTGAAATCGGGATCGTGTGACATGACTATTTCAGAAATATTCACAGAAAAAGAGATGCCAGTTAGTAATCCAACTCCTTTAAAAGATAACATTATCTCAGTAGAATGGTTTTGGGAAGGCGAAGTTAAAAAAGCGAAATTCTATGAAAGTCAAATAATTATACAATCTTAAAAAATTAAATATCTAAAAATAAAGAAATTATGAGCGAAAATAAACCGTTATCATTCTATGGGCAACTAGATTTCACAGAGCTCCAGGAAGCCCTGAAAACTGGGAAAGTTAAAGCAAATTGGGTCGATTTAAAGAAAGGCCGGCACCTTATGGTTGATATTAATGTCTGGGTTAAAGATGAAGCTGACCAATACAATAACAATGCTGCCATCCAGGTTCAGAACAAATCTGAATTCCAAAATGAGAACCAGGCTTATATTGGCAATCTCAAGTATAAGAAACCCAAAACTGCTGTGGCGAGCTCTGAATCAATTTCCGATGCAGTAGCAGAAGACGAAGATCTTCCGTATTAATTTTAAGCGAGTGAGAATTCTCCCGGTGATATTTACATCACCGGGATTTTTTTTAAACGATTTTCAGGGGTTTAAGTTACATTTCCGAAATTCCTCCTAAAACAAAGGGGAAGGGCCGCCTTTCAATCCTCCCCACACCCCGCCATAAAATTTTATTAATTTTTGTAATATTGTAATGAAGAACCAAAAATCCCGAATTGTAAGGGCTTACAGTGTATTTTATTTTTTGTAATACTTAATTAGTAATTACAAAAAAATTGTAATAAAAAAGAGCATTACAAATCCATTACAAATCCAAATTGAGGGTATTACAGATCTTTATTGATTTTAAGTTGTTGATAATCATTTATTTATTACAGGATTACAGTCTTACAAAAAAAATACAAACTTTTAGTATTTTATTAGGATATCTATCATATCATAGGATATAAATAGTATCTTTGTGAAAAACTAATAGATGATGTTAGAACGTTTATATATCAGTAAGTTATATCTAATTTCTGCTGCTGACCTGTATGATGGTATTCAGGACGAAGAAATTATTTTTAAAACTCAAAATTTAGATCCGGTATACTTTACGCCGGGTACTTGTTTTTACACATGGGATCGCAAAAATACTTCTTCCGGATATTATTATGTTAATGAAATTGTCTATTCGGAGCCAGGTCTTGGTGATAGTGATTCCATTGCTGAATTGAATAAGACAAAAGCTCTTGTGGCAATCACTAACGATGGAAGGAAAATAGTCATGTATAGAAATGATTATTTTAACAATCTTAAAATGGTTCCTGAGATTGATTCTACCACTGACCGCACACGTATAAAATTTTCACTTTCCAGTTTGGATGTATTATAGAATGATAAGACTTCGCCCTATAGAAATTCCAGGTTACTTAATTCCTTTTATTTTGAAGGAATGTGACGGTATTTCAATTCTAAAAGATGGCGGAGAGTACAAGCAAATTCTTATTGAGCCTAAAAGCGTCCTGGGGCAATTCCTGTATGCAAGGCTGAAGTATCAAAAGCCGGTACGTGAATTTTGTCTCACAATATATGCGAATACCGAAGGCAAAAAGAAAGTTTTTTCCACGGAAATAATAAATTTTTACAATGCTGCAGAATTTTCAATAGATCTATCTTTTGATGATCTGGAGAGCTTTTACAAATTCATTGACTCTTACTTCAGGACCTATTTTTGTTTTTTTATAAAAGGTTATTGTAAGGGAAATGTTTACAAAAGCAAGATTAAAAAGGCTATAGATGAGTTTTGCGATATGTATGATCTTTACGAATATGGATATTCGCAGAACCAGATGCGTATATTATATTACCGGTATACCAACAACGGGGTCCTTTCGTTATTCCAAAATAACAATAAACTGAATTACGGCTTTTTTGGTGTAACATAATAATCATTCTCTGAATTGGACTTTTGTAAAAAAAATTGAATGTCTAATTTCAGATTGAATGCACGAAAACCGAAAAACAGTGCGGGGCTTCCTACACCAAAAGGAGAGCTTTATCTTCTTTATATACAGGATATTGTTTCACTACCTCCGGTTGTTGAAAAAGGTATTCTTTGTAATGGAGATATTCATTTAAAAAATGGAAGAAGATTTCACATACTTTATCTAACTCCCAGTACTCAAAAAAGAAATATAAAATCTGACGGAGACATCGACTCCAGAGGTTTTAAAAAGAAAGTTACCGGGAATTTCCCAGGCGATGATCTGGAAATCCACCAATTCGTTAAGAATAATATTAATCAGGGGTTTGTCATAATTATGAATTCTTATGACAAACAATACCATCGCATTTACGGAAGTATTGAAAATCCCTTGTATTTCATCGGGGATTTTAATGATGATGATTCTGGAAAAGGATATGAGTTAACATTTGAGCAAAATTTTGCAGATGAAAACCCCCTTCTTTTTTATAACGGAACAATTGTACTCGATGAATCTGCAATTGAAGATCCTGATGTGGATTTTGATGGTCTGTTTGCGAGACGGGATGGCAGTAATTTAAATGATGATGAAGTTGATCAGTGGGCACAATTGTTAGAAACAAAATTTATAAAAGCAGATTTTTTCCCAATTAGTAACGAATGGTAATTTTATTTTTATGACAAAATTTTTAATTCCTGTAACAGTTAATGCTTTACCTGATATTGCATCATTAGAAGGTAGCCAGGGCATGTTCATTCTCCCTGATGGTTCGATAAATATAAATCGAAAAAACGGAACGTGGATGATTATTAATAAGCAATCTGATCATGCGGGTATTTTACGGCCGGCTGATGTTCCGGTAATTCAGCCAGGTGATGCTAAGTGGTATTGGGCTGACGCAGGTACATATGATCATGCTGGTGGAGTAGTAATAAATAGATTAGGGATAATATCATATGACGGTAACAATTGGAGTGGGATTGAAGTTGTTCTTCCGGAGTCAAAAATAGAAACTTGGACAGCTAAAACTTATGTTTCAGGAAATCAGGTTTTTTATGAGGGCCAGATTTATGAAGCAACTACAAGTGTAACTTCTATAGATGTTCCAGGCTTATCATCAAAATGGACGAAAAAAGTAGGAGGAGATTCGGAGGCGGTTAAAGTTACTTTTAATAGTATTGTGAAATTTGATGAAAAAAGAAAATATTCTGTTGTCAATCAAGTAGGAAACATAAATGTAACATATGATCCAACAGGAACAGCGAAAGATTCTATGGTTAAGCATTTAATTATTTCTGACGGTACTAGCGAAATTAATTTTTCTTCAGATTTCGAAGTAATTGGACTGTCTGAAATTGACAAAACAAAGAATCAAGAAATTATATATTCAAGACCTGAAGTAGTAGAATTTAAAGTCCCGGCAGTAATAATGAATGTTGCTAAATCTGGGCAAATTACACCACAACCGGAGGGGACATTTGAAGAGAGAGTTACACAGGTTGGAGCTACACTAACAACAATAGAGCAGAATGCTTGGACAACATTTAAGAATTCAGCAACAACAAAAGGTTATTATAGCAAGTTAATATCACTTTATCTGTGCATTGGTAGCAACCAAGATGCCAAACTGTTAAATGCGATAAAGCAGGCGCACTCTCTAACAGTTGTGAATTTAGTTTCAATTGACAATACAGGACTTAAAGGAGTTTTTAATATGAACTTGAATCCATCGATTGTAACGACAAATTCTGATTTTTCTTTTGGTGTTTATTCAGGAACAAACGTTAATGAACCTACGGTTGACATGGGAGCGCAAATAACAGGGTCTCTTCAATATTTTGGGATAAAATATGGATCAGTTTTATACGCTGCAGGCAATGATGCAGGATCAGGAACATCTGAAATAGGTTTGACTCACTCTCAGAGTTCTGATGGGTTATGGATAATTAATCGATCATCTCCTACTTCATTAAAGGCGTCAAGAAATGCGACTTTATTGATTGAGAAGACTGAAACTAATATAAGTCAAAATCCCTCTTTAAATATGTACTTGGGGGCTATGAATAACAATGGGACAGCTGTATCTGCATCATCAAGAACATATAAGGCTGCTTTTTATGGGAAAGGTTTATCAGATACTAATGTTACTGATCTATATTCAGATTTATCAACATTTTTAACATCTATAGGTAGGTAGTAATGGCAGAAATAGGGACAATATATAATAAAAGTAATTTCACTGACCTTTCCGATTTTGATACGAAAGGAAATTGGGAGTTATTGTCCGGGAAAATAATTTCTACCGGCTCCAATAGTGTATTGCAATATAAGCGGGCTTCAGCTCTTGATGAATTCCAGGTCAAAGTGAGAACTACTTCTAAGTTTCTAAATATACAAACTTATGGAATTAAGGTAGAAAACAATATTAGAACAACATTCAGTATTGAAAACGGACAGGCAAAATGGGAGTTCGCTTATGATAATAGTAGCGGAACGTCTACGTCTGCTATAATTATAGACAATGGCGATATTTTAGAATTTATTATAACTAAAACACAATGGTCAGTAAATTTCCAGGTTAAAAATATTACGAAAAATACCACTTGTAATGTAGCGGCCCCGGTGGCAATTACTGCACATAAATTGAGATTTTTCGCTTCTTCTGAAGTTGATATAATCAGCATTCAAAAGACAAGTAACCAAGAGTTTCAGCCCTTAAATCTATTAGTAGGAGATTCGATTGCATATGGAAGTTCTGCATCTATTCCAGTTAATCGCTGGGGAACAATTGCGGGATTTTCGGTTGAAGGGTCGGCAGGAGATACAAGTTCAGAAGCATTGGAACTACTTTATGAAATTACCAACATAATAAGGCCAAAACGGGTTATTTATGGCATGGGAACTAATGATTTAAATATTGATAATTGGAAAGCAAATCTACAGCAGTTTAAAACAATTGTCGAACAAAGAAATATTGTTTTTATTCCTATTACTCCTTATGCGAATTCAGTAAGAAATATGACGGCTTATCAAACATATATCACTGCTAATTTTACAAAGTATTTTGATCTGTTTTCAATTACAAAACAGTCTGGTAATTCGAATCTGAAAACGGAGTATAATTCAGGAGACAATGTCCACCCGAATAATGCAGGACATCAAGCTATAGCAAATTATGTTTTGGGTTCACCAAATTATACATTTAATCCAATAGATTCACCAAGGAATAACTCGCTTATTGCAAGTATTTTAATGCAATGGTACAATTAATATTTTAAATATGGACTCAGTAAATCTTTCCAAAGTAAATATCCTTTAATATTAAGATGTGTACCATCAATAGTGTATTTAGGATTTAATTCTTTATTTAATAAAAAATGAGAATTCAGATCAATGTACTGAATGCCATTATCTGAACAAAACTTATTAAGCAATTTATTATATGAAAAGATTTTGGAATTCAAACCTCTATTTTCAAAGGTTGTAGGTAAAACAGATTGAACATAAATTATGGTATTGGGACTGACTTTTTTTATTTGGCTGCAGATTTTAGAGAAATTAAAAAAAACTTTCTCTATTTCATCGTTCCCGCTCAGATCATTTAATCCGATTTCTAAGAATATCTTTTTAGGTTTTCCTGAAACAATATTTTGGAGACGGGATAATATATCAATTGTAGTGTTTCCAGCAATTCCTCTATTCTTTATGTTCAAGTCATTAAAAATTTCCTGCGTTGGAAAGCCTTCTGTCTTACTATCACCCAGAAGTACAATGTCAGATTCTTTAATTGGGAAAGCATTCTGCATTTGGATTTTTGCATCATCCAAATCCTTTTTATTATATGTAATCGTGACAAGATTTTTATCTTTTTTTTCTTGCTTGGAGCAGCAACACATTAATATTGAGAGAATAAATAATTTTTTCATGGTTAACAAAAATAAATAAAATAAATGATAAAGAATTTATAAACAATGCAAAATCCTACTAATATAAAAGAATACGGGAACTGGATCTGGGAAATGATCCAGAAGGTTTTTGCATTTTTTCTAAAGCCATTGGGAGGCATTATGATGGTTTTAGTTACTGTAATTGGTGCTGCTATTTATGGAGATTTTAAAAGCCAATCAGGGTATGATCAAGGCATGAAAAATCAGAAAGTCGCTGATAGCATATACATAAAACAACTCTCTGAGGTAAACCGGGATTTAAAGTATGACAAAAAAGAGCTCCAGGCAAAGCTTGACACTATTAAAAATATAGACTGTATTGAGGAAAATAAAAAAACCTTTGAATATGTGGAAAGTATGAAGGCTTATTTTCAAAAAGAAAACCAATCACGAAATCAAACATTACAAAATGTAAACATCGAAAATAATGCATTTAAGAAAGAAATTAAAACACTTGAAAATTTAATGCCTAAAAACCAAAAGCAATGAAAAATTTGATTTTAATATTAATCAGTTGTCTTGCTTTTGCACAAGAACCGCAAAAGCCTGACACATCGAAATTACCAGATAAGGTAAAAGAAGCTATAGTAAGCATCGAAGCTGAAAAAACTAAAGCTGTAGCTCTGGAAAAAAAACTTTCTGAAGCCCAAAAGGAAAATGAAGAGTTAAAAAATATTAGATCTTCTCTCTATTCCAGGCTTAAACTTTTTTTCAGAGAGTACTTTAAGGAAGAAACAAGCCGGAGTGGGTCATTCAACAATTCTAAGGCCGTAAAGGAGGAAAATAGAACAGATCCAGTGAAAGAAATCGAAGTGTATGACGGTCAAGACACGATCCGGGCCGGCTGGTTATACCGGCTTTTCCATAAAAATGATTTTGTAATACGTAGATTTAAAATTATAGGTAATGAAAAGGTGTATCTGGATTAGTCTATTATTTCTTTTTATGGTGGGATGTGGTTCCCGGAATGTTCAGAATGAAAAAACTCTGCAACACTCGAAGCAGGAGAACAAATCCGAAGAAAACAACAGTAAAGCGGTTTACTCATCTTCAGATAAACAATCTGTAACCGAAGTAAAGAAAACGGAAATTTCACAGGAAAAGGAGGCTGAAAATAAAAGCAGTGTGGAAGATAGGGAATCGAATTATCAGAAAGAAAAATCTGAGAACAATTCAAAATCACTAAAGAAAACTGAGTACTACCCAAATGGGCAAAAGAAATCAGAAATGGAAATGTCTGAAAATTATTCTAAGATTTCCAATGAAAAAGAATTTTTAAAAATTCGGTCTGAACAGCTGGAACAAAAGCTTAGGGCGTCAGTAAAAATTCAGGATTCTATCTATAAACAAAACTTAAAGCTTGTCCGGAACAACAATGAGCTGGTAAAAGTTAATAAAAAATCTTTGTCTCTTTTAGAAACGACCAGTCAAAAATTAAAAAGATCTTCTGACAGGAAGGGAATTTCATTTGGTACTTTAATCTGGATTGTAATTATTTCTTTGATGGCTGGTGCTGCTTTATGGGAAATACTTAAAAGTTATATTCCTAAATGGATGTTGAATATTTTTAATTAAAAATAAAAAAATGAATACACAAATCATACAATTAACAGAAAATGTTTCATCAGAGTTCGGTTTTGATTCATCGGCGATGCTTGCGTTTATTAAAGTTGAAACTGGTGGGCGGGGCTTTGCCCCAATTAGTGGAAAAATAATTATACAGTTTGAGCCAGCCTGGTTCAGAAAGAAAGCGCCTTATGCGCCGTCCGGGGTCTGGTCCCTTAATAAAGTAGATGTACAGAGTAAAGAATGGCAGGCTTTCAATGATGCATTTAAAAAAAATCCAGATGCTGCCATGGAAAGCACTTCAATAGGGATTGGCCAGGTTATGGGTTTCCATTTTAAAAGGCTGGGTTTTGCTACAGTTGGGGAAATGTGGGATCATGCAAAAGAATCATTAGAAAATCAGATCTGGCAAATTGCAAAATTCATTGATACTGACAGGAATTTAAAGCAGGCCATAAAAGATAAAGATTGGTTTACAATCGCAAAAATTTATAATGGTTCCGGATTCATGGAAATTGCCAGAAAATACGGTCGGGAACCTTACAACATAAGCATGAAAAAAGCTTATGAAGAGTATTCGTCTAACTAAAAAAATGAGATGTATTTATCTATCCCCACGAGCGGGGATTTTTTTTTGTGGATAACTTTTTAATGCGTCAAGTTCTGTCGTATAAAGGTTTTTGATTTGCTTGACAATAATTTAACATAAAAATGTTACAAATAAGATCAGAAAGTTTATAATTTTGTGATATGAAAAGTATCGGAAATTTAGAGTTATTTAACCTGGAAAGTATTGAGCCGCTTATATTACAGCCGTTTAGAGAGACGCTGAAAGCAGGCGGTTATCAAGCATTTCCCAGTGCTGCTCTTGATTTTCCGGAAGGTGAAATTGATTTCTTGAAACTTTTGGTTAAAGATCCAGTTACAACATTTCCGGGAAGGATTTCCGGAGATTCATTGAAAGATATTGGCATTCTCAGTGAAGACTGGTGCCTTATTCAGAAAGGAATTGAGGCCCGGCCAAATGATCTTGTTGCAGCAATTATTCAGGATGAGTATTTCATTAAGAGGTACAAGCCGAGGTACGGAGCCGGAAATACTTTAAAGGAACTAAAGCTTCAATCAGCAAATGTTGATTATTCTGATTTTGATATTACTGAGGAAACAGAGTTTTTTCTCTGGGGTGTGGTTACGTGGACATTTAGAAATTGGAGAAAACTATGATAGCTTTAATTGATGGAAATAATTTTTATGTATCCTGTGAACGGATTTTCAATTATGCATGGCGGGGGCGCCCGGTTGTTGTATTATCAAACAATGACGGGTGTGCTATTGCCAGAAGTAATGAGGCTAAAGCTTTGGGAATACCCATGGGAGAGCCTTACTTTAAAGTAAAGCACTTTGAAAAAACACATGGTCTTGTGGTTTGTTCGGCTAACTTTGTTTTATATGGTGACATCAGCAATAGGGTAGTGCAGATTACAAAGAGATACTGTAATGATATAGAGGTTTATTCGATAGATGAAAGTTTTTTATTTCTTGACGGATATAGTGACCCATTTCAAAGAATGGTAGATCTTAGAAGAGATGTGCTGCATGGTTTGGACCTTCCAACGAGTATTGGTATAGCACCATCGAAAACACTGGCCAAGGTAGCTAATAAAATCGCAAAGAAATTCCCTGACAAAACGGGGTCTGTTTATATGATCGATTCCCCCAAAAAAATAGAAGCAGCCTTAAAATGGTTTCCTTTGGAAGATATCTGGGGTATCGGTCGGAGGTATCATGATAAGTTTAAATCTTATGGTGCTCATACGGCATGGGATTTTACACAGCTTCCGGATGATTTCCTGCGTAAGGAAATGGGAATCCTAGGGGTCCGGATGAAAAAGGAACTTCTTGGAGAACCTCAATACCAAATGTCAATACATGAGCCAAAGAAAAATATTGCCACAACGCGAACGTTTGATCGTGGGCATGCTGAATATGATTATATACACGAGCGGGTTTCTACTTTTGCTTCAGAGTGTGCCCGTAAGTTGAGAGATCAGGGATCGTGCTGTAAACATGTAACGGTTTTTGTGATGACAGATAGATTCAAGCTGGATCAGCAGCAATATACGAATTCTTTTACTGTTACTCTTCCAAATCCAAGCAGCTCAGCAATAGAGATTTCTAAGTTTGCGAAAAAAGCACTTGACAAGATTTTCATTCCGGGTTTCCGGTACCGAAAAGCAGGTGTGATCACGGGAAGCTTTGTTCCGGAAACTGAACGATTGACAAGCATGTTTGATATTGATTATCATGAAATACATTCTCCGCTTATGAAAGCAATGGATAGTATGAATAATCGGTTAGGAAAACAAAAAGTAAAACTGGCATCAATGGATGTCCAAACTACCTGGAAAATGGAGCAGAAACATCTTTCACCAAAGTACACCTCTAGCTTCAACGAATCAATAATATTGAAAGCATAAAAGGATATTGCACATTATTTGTATCTTTTGAATCAAAAATATTCATTATGTGCTATTCATTCAACAATAATAAAGTAGATCTTGATAAAGTTGCTCAGGAATTGGATGCGGAAAATTATGAATCCGGTTATGTGCAATCGGAGATTGTGTCAGCATTTTCAAGACCAGCAATGCCAATAGTGTTGGAGCATAATGGCCGGAAGATCACGCACGGAACTTGGGGGCTATATGCTGAAATTCCGAAAGATAAACCTGCGAAAGGGCTTAACCTAACTGCAGAAAAAACACATTCACTATACAAGTCTTTTCAACATAACAGATGCGTCATACCTATAACAGGTTTTTACGATTATATGCATGTGTCAAACCCCGGGAAAAAAACTCCGATAAAGGTTAAACATGAAGTTGTATGGCAGGATGTTGACCATCTATATTTAGCGGGTTTTTATGACGTTTGGGAAAATATGGAAATTGGAGTAGGTGTAGTCACTACTGCAGCAAATGAACTCATGTCTATTGTACACAATTCAAAATTAAGAATGCCGATCTGTCTGGATGCAAGAATGGCAGATAAGTTTCTAAATGACGAAACTATTGAAGAGTTCGTTTTCCCAACTTACGACCCTCAACTAATTGCAGTAAATCTGGAACCACAAAAAATGCCAAATACTTTATTCTAATGGATAGCAATAATATTTTTGAGATACTTGAAAATCTTGCAATGGACGCCCCGGATGATATAGTGGATTTCTACGAAACATCAATAGGAGTAATCCAATCTGAAGTTGTGGATAGGAAGATCGAATTTGACGGTTATTTTCGTTCCAAATGGGAAATAGAATCTAACAATTTAATGTCATTTGATAGCGAATATTTCGAAAATAAAGAAAGGCAAGAGTTGTATGTTTTTTTAGCTGCATTACTTGATAAAGATATATTCAATTATTTACAATATGTTTGGAAACTTGTCAAAAGTGAAGAATTAACAGAGAAAATATTACACCGTGAAATTTATTTGCTGAATGAAAAAGGTGTAAAGTTTTGAGTTGGTCTGAAAGTAATAATTTTATTAAATCTTTTTGGAATTAATCCAACATAATATCTACGGATAACCATAACTGCAAATTAATAATAACATTTACTTTTACACTATGACAAATACAGAATTATTGATAATATCAGGGATTTTTATTTCTATAGTGATAATTGCCTTTTACCTGGAATCAAGGCGACAGGATCGAATAATTGAAAAATATAAAAAATTATCAGAAGATCAACAGGATCTGATAAGCAGACAAGAGGAGGATTTTAAATCTATTTCTGAGACATGTCAACGAATTGTAAATAAATCCGATAAATAAAAAGATAGAAAAAGTTTCTATGTAATCGAACAATGAAAAAAGTAAGCGAATAAAGTGCCTGGCCTGTCAGGCACTTTTTTTGTGTTGAAATTTTTCACATCCAGAATACATCCCGTGATTTTTTAATGTAACAAACTTTTCATAGGCTCTACGATAGTTTTGCGATATGAAAATATTGTCTGAAATATTAGGCGGCACTTGGCTCTTCCATACGGAGGACTATGGTCATTTAAAATCAATGCTTGATACCGTGCTTTCAGGAGGCCAACTCAACGAGGAGCGTCCGGAGCTTTCCTATTATATGGGAGAAAACGAGGTAGATCCGTCCACCGGCGAAGTTAAAATGGTAAATAAAGTAGGATTTGTTTCTATGACGGGAGTAATGACAAAATATACCGGCATGTGTTCAAACGGTGCCGATGCTATTTGCCAGGAAATTCTCAAAATCGATTCAAATCCTGACTCACTTGGTACCATTGCTCACATTGATGGTTATGGAGGTAATGCCGATGCCATGCCTCTTTTTATAGATGTATCAAAAAAAATAACAAAACCTGTAGTATGTCTTATCGACAAGGCTTATTCTGCGCATTATTGGGCAGCCTGCTTATTGGGAGACCATCTTATGCTTTCCAATGACCTTACAGCTGAAGTAGGCTCCATCGGCGCGATGATCTCATTTGAAAAGCCAGAAAGGGAACTGATCATCGTGCGCCCACCAGAGTCTTCAGAGAAGAACCAGGATTTTATTGATGCTTTAGCCGGAAAATATGATCTGCTTATCGAAAAGCTTTCCCCTTTAGCCCAGCGTTTCCAAGCCGGAGTTATGGCGGCGCGTAAAGGCGTGAAACCGGAAGTGCTGAAAGGGGCTACATACAGAGCCGAAGAAGCCATCAAGAATAAACTGGCAGACAGTATCGGCGATATAAATGATGCCTATAATCTGGTAGTCGCCAAATCAGAACTTAAAAAATTAAAGTCTAAATAAATATGAAATTTTTAACTATGTTGGCGGGGTTGTTAGGCCTCGCAAAAGTACAGCAGAAGGATAACAAAGTTGATCTTTCTGAAGAGCAAAATTCAAAGATCATTGGTCTTTTAGGAACAGCCGAAGCTGCCACGCTCATTGAACAGGCGAATGCAGAGCTCGCCGGTGTCGCCGATGCGAAAACACAACTTCAGGAAGTTCAGCAGGAACTGGTTGCCAGTACTGCGCAGACTGCGGTGGCTACTGCTCAGGTAGAAAACCTTCAAACTCAGGTGACCGGCCTTCGGGCGGAAGTTGCCACCAGAGATAGTTTGATTGAAAAATTAGCAGATTCTCCGGAGACCATCGTTGCTGCAGCGACTAATATAGCTGCCCCTGTTTTTGGTGCTGGTAAAATTATTGCGGTAGCAGGTTTTCTTATGGGTATGCAGGGTGCGGTATTTGCGATGGATCGTCCATGGAATTCCAGGATTGTTGCTGGAATGTCAGCTCCACAAACTGACTTCAAAAATGATTTGGTAATTAATACTTTGAATGAAGATATCAAAGGCTTTGTGGCGGAATACCCCTCAAAGTTTGAATCTCTTTTTGAAAAAAAATATAACCTGCCGGATCTGTGGAAACAAAACACGATTTTTGGAGTTGCCGATCGGTTGGTTTCAGCTATTATTTCAGTTGAAGAAGTTACTCAGCCTAGAAAAGCGGTTTGGGTGGCTAAAGGAGGCGTGACCATTCATCCGGAAGTTATGGAGGTTCGTCCTACTCAAATCGATTTACAGTTTAACTACTGGAAGCTTCAGGCGTTGGAAACTTCCTGGATGCATCAGTTCAACAGAGAGGGTTCACAGGCTTATAAAATGAGCTTTATTGAGTTCGTGATCGTTAAATATCTTGAGAAAGCAAGATCTGAAGATGCTGATGTACTTGTAAGAGGTGTATTCTCTGAAAAGCCGGCGGATTACGATAAGCCGGTTACCTATTTAATCAGAAATAATGGCGTTTTCAAACAGTTGTTTGATGCCAGAGATATCACCCATAAATTCCGACCGTATTACCTGGGGGAATTAACTGAGCAGAACGTTTGTGACTACGTAGATGCGGCTATACAAGCATTACCTCCGGATGTAAGAAATATGGACTTGCAATTTGACTGGTCACCATATTGGATCAGAAAATACCAAACGAGAGATCGTGAGATCTATGGTGGAAATAATGACTACACCGGTTTAGTAAAAAATCCTCGTGACTATCCGAATATTGAATTTGTTCCGGTGGTCCAAATGGAAGGGTCTAAATTCTTCTTTATCACATTCAAGGATAATGTGAAGCCGCTGGAGTTTAAACCTGAAGAAAAATCAAAGTTAACATTTGAAAGATTCCTTCGAGATGTTTATGCTTTTGCAGACTATAAGTTGGGAATCGGTATCAATCATATTGGTTTGGAAACTGCGGATGATAATCCGTTAAAATATGAACTTCAGGCAGTATGGTCGAACACGGAGCCGCTTTTTGATAAGAACTTTTTCATTCCTGTTTTTGACTTCGGAAACGGAGTAGTGAATGCGAATCATAACAGAATTGCACCAACAGCAGACTTTACCACAAATATTACTTCCATCAAAGGAAATGTTGGCAGATATCTTTTCATCAGAGGAAATATTTCCATGGCAGGAAATACCTTGGTGAAGAAAAATGCCGAATTGCTTCTTGGATCAGATTTCGATTTGAAATCCGGCGGAACCTTGACTTTGATCAAAGTTGGAGCTACCTGGAAAGAAATCGCAAGAACTGAAGCTCCGGAAACTGTTTCTAATCAGGTAGAATTTACCGATGCTACTATTGATTATTCAGACTCAGATAAATTTATATACAAGGGTGATTCTGCTGTTGATTTAGCTGAAATCAAAGGAGGTTCTGAAGGGAATACAATCCGAATTTTTGGAGGAGAAGCTGCTGGTTCTGCTTTAACAGTAAAAGATGCAGGAAATATTAATGTAAATTCTGATTATGTGATGGAAGGTCATGCTAAATGGATTGACTTAATTTTCATCAACGGAACTTGGAATGAGGTTGAAAGAGGGTAAATAATAATAACCAAAAACCTCGCGAAGTATAGGTTAATCGCATTTTTAATATGAGAACAGATTTAAAAAAATCAAAAAATAATGCCGGTACTCCCACGCCAAAGAAAGCTAATGCTATTGCAGCATTGGTTGAAGATATTATTTCGTGGCCGACCGTTGATGCCGATGGTGTTACATTAATTGGAAACTTCGGATTCAAACCAGGAACCAATTTTTTCAAAATTTATATGACAGCTCCTACTCAGGCTGCTACTTTTGAGTCTTCCGGGAATCCTGATGGAAAGGGTGCTATGAATAAATATATTGGTGAGCATCCGGGAACAACTAAAGAAGCTATTTCTTTTATAAAAAAATTCACGGGAGAAGGCTTTGTGATCATCTATGGAGGTTGTGGTGGTGAAGAAGAAATGAAGGTAATGGGGTCAGAATGTCATCCTATGGTTCTTTCTGTATCAGGAAAAGATGATAAAGACGGGAACACTAATACTTTAACTTTTGAGCAGGAACAGATAAACAGAGATTTTATCAAATTTTATACTGGTGATGTTTCATTTACAGAGCCAAAAGCTGTAGCTGATGAAAATGTAACACTTTCGAAAGCTGATGGTCCTGTTTATCAATTGGCAGCAGCAACTGTTACTGCAGATATTGAATTTGTTTCTTCCGACTTTGATCATGACCAGATTGTTACCTTAATCGGTGGTGGGGGTACTGCTCCTTTAGTATTGAAAAACACTCCTGCGGGAGCTGTTCCAGTATTCTTAAAAGAAGCAACGAATTGGATTGCGCTTAAGGATTCAGTAATTAATCTGAGGGTAGTAAAAGCTGATAAAACTTATTTGGTTGAAGCTTCCAGAAAATAATTCGCATTTATTTTAATATTTAAAAGCCGCATTAAAAATGCGGCTTTTTTGATGTAACAATAAAGTGAGCATGTACAGGATATTTTTGCTCTATGGAACAAATAAATGTTTACGATGCTTTAAAATTAATGAGAAGACTTTCGGCTGAAAATTTTCCTTTCAGTTTTAGTTTCATAAGCTGTGACAGGTCGAAGAGATCATCAGAAGGTTTGGTGGTCGTGGAAGAGGCGATTTTAACAAAGGGATTACCTAAAAATAAATCAAAATACGCTAAGAATCTTATAGCGTATCAAAACCTGAGGACAGGAGAGTACAGGCAGTTCTGGGTTCCGCTTTTAATGACAGTTAATAATAATTTACGAATCAGCCATGATAGAGTTTTTAGGAGATGATGCCATAGTCGGGGGGCAGAGTGCTTTTACATTTGAAGTAATTGACAAAAAGAGACAGCAAAATGACCCTTATTTTGCAATGGATGTATTTTCCTCTTCTCCCTTTATGGCTGTCCATGGAGACTGGAGGGTTTTTCCGTATGGTGAAAATAACGATCTTCCGGTACAAATCAGAAATATTGTATATTCTAATTCAATTGCCCCGGGCATTCTGAATAAGAAAACAGGTATGAATTGGGGAAAAGGCCCTAAACTATACGAAGAAACATTTGATGAAGAAGGTCAGCTTAAAAGGGTTTATAAAACCGATCCTGAAGTTCAGCGATGGTTGGATACCTGGGATTATGAAAATTATATTGCACGTTGTACAACAGATTTTTCGCATATCGAAAGCTGCTTTACAAAGGTAATCCAAAATAGAGCCTGGAGAATAGGAAGGGCTCCGATGATAAAATCTTTAGAGCATATTTCCCCGGATAGAAAACCGATCGTTGCGGGAAAGAAAAATACTCCTACTCATATTTTGTTAGCTCAGGAAGATTTTCCGGA
This sequence comes from Chryseobacterium sp. UF-81, assembly GCF_058245105.1. Taxonomy (NCBI): domain Bacteria; kingdom Pseudomonadati; phylum Bacteroidota; class Flavobacteriia; order Flavobacteriales; family Weeksellaceae; genus Chryseobacterium; species Chryseobacterium sp. UF-81. The sequence continues at coordinate 612,174 of NZ_JBSIBX010000001.1, forward strand.
GAAATATGATGCCTTTCCTTTTTTTGATAAGTACGATCCTTTTAAATACCCGCTGAGTATGAAGTATTCCAACCTTTATACTTTCGCATCTTCATTTTTTAGTATACCACATATTTTAGGATCTATTCCATGGATTATACAATCCACGAATGTTCCGAAGTTTCTGGCTGCCTTGAGTAAAAATTCAATAAATATAAAATATCATATCACTTCACCAAAAGAATATTGGGATCAGAAAAGAGACGAAATCAAAGATGAATGTGAGGCAAAAGGTGTTGATTACAAAGAATCAATGTTTAAGTCCTTCAAGAAAAAAATGCTGAAATCTATAGAGGTTGTTTTATCCGGGTTAGAGAATGCCGGGAAGTTTTGGCATTCCGAGCAGGTTCTTGTGGTAGAAGGAGCCAATGTCCTTGAAATGGGCTGGGAAATAAAGGTGATTGACCAGAAGATGAGCGATACTGTAACGGCTCAGATTTCCATTGCTAATAAAGCAGATACGTCTACTGCTTCAGGTGTAGGTGTGCATAATGCCATAGGAAATGTTTCTGATTCCGGAAGTAATAGTGGATCTGAGCAGTATTACGCACTAAACAATTATCTGCAAACCGGCATCGATCTTCCGGAAATGGTCATAATGGAGTGTATGAATGCTGCTATAAAGGCTAATTTTCCCGGTAAAAATCTAAAAATGGGATTATACCACGATGAAACGAAAAGACAGGAAGAAATGTCTAAAAACGAAAGAAATTTAAAAGTTCCAAGATAATGAAGTTATTATTTAAGCAGGAAGGATTTCCCCCAGCACTTAAAAAAGTGATAGGTATAATCGATACAGATTTATCTTGGGACAAAATGCGGCCATCGCTTGAGATTGCCACAGATGAAATAGTAGATATTATTGGTGAAAATAACTATTCTGCTATAAGTGTTGAATCAGTTCCCGAAGACCAGCAAAGATTTTATGAGTTAGTGAAGTTTGCTATCGCCTTTAAAGCATATATGCATTATGCTCCTACCGGAGATCTTGCAATGACCAATAAGGGGAGAACAATGAGACGTGACGAATATGAGGTTGGAGCCTTTGAATGGCAGATTTCCAATCACGATGAGTCTTTAGAGAGGTTTTTTTATAAACATATGAATCTCCTTTTTAAATTCATGGTTAAGAACAACCTTATTATTAATCTTGAAAAGTACAAACATAACAGCCTCATAGTGCCGACATTGGCAGAGTTTGAAGCGCATTATGGTTTAAACGAGTCTTATTTTCTATACCTGAATCTTTTACCTGGGTTAAGAGAATTTGAGGATCTTGAAATGCTGTCAAGAATTGGGGGATCTCTTTATAATGATAGAAATGCATTGAAGGATAAAAAAGTTCTCTATAATTATTTACAGAAAGCAGCGGTTTATTATTCTATAGAATGGGGATTGAAACACTTGGATATCCAGATGTTTCCGAAATCGATTTTAAAAAGTACGGTGTCTTCCGAATCAAAATCAAAGTCTGGGTTGTTACCGACAGATCTTGCGCTGGTTTTCGAAAAAGATTGTAACCGATATCTTAAGAAAGTAGAGAATGAAATGACTTCATTTCGGGTGACGGTTCTGGGGGATGATTTTAAACTCCCTGATTTGGATTTTGATATTGACGATAATTTTATATCAACATGATAGCAATTGAAATACCTCAGAAGAAAAAGTTTCTCTATCTGCCGGAGAACCTGGCGGAGTGTGATGCTAAACAATATGCAGATTTTTCAAAACTGCTATGGATGGCGCAGGAAAAGCAGATCAGTTATGATCAGCTGTGTTATATGGCGGTTTATCCACTGTTAAACCTAAGGAAATCTAAAAAAAAGAGTCCTGAAAAATATGAAAATATAATCAGGCTTTCTGAATATATAGACAATTTTTTTGATAAGGATGACGACGGAAATTTTACCGGAATAAAATTAGAATTCACGAAAAACTATCTTCCGAAATACAAATTGTTTTACACTTATTATGGTCCGGAAGACGGCTTTAGTGATGTTACTTTTGGTCAATACATTGATGGTCTTGATGAATATATTTATTACTCAAAAACGGGAGATATAAAATCTTTACGAATGCTTTTTTCTATTTTTTATCTGAAAAAAAATGAAGATTATAATTACCGCGTATCGAAAAAAAGAGCTGAAGGTATTTTCAGGTATGTTGATATCCGTCATTTATACGGTTTCTTTTTATTCTTTTCCTCTATGCAGTCATTTGTACTCCAAGGCGAAATTATGGTAATGGGGAACTCTATTGATTTATCTATTATTTTTCAACCAGATACAGGAGGTTTCGAAAGTACGATTCCAGGTACCGGCTTTAGGAACATAATTACCGATATGGCGGAAAGCCAGGTCTTCGGTCCTTATAAGGGAGTAGAGAGAACAAATTTGTGGGTGGTCCTAATAAGGCTCTATGAATTGAAGAAAAAAGAATTAGACGACAAAGAAAAAAATAAAACCAATGACACCAATAGAGCTTAAGGAAATGCTTGCAGAAATAAAATCTGAAATCCCGGAAATTGTCAAGACTATAAGTCTGATCGACGATTCTGACCTTTCAGATTTTGCTGCTGAAATGATGACCTCTGAAATGGTTTTGGTAGGAGTAATCCCTTCTTATGAGCATGTGGGGAAAATTGGAGCGTTCAAAACACTTCCTATATTCCAGTTGGATATTGTTGAAAAAACAGATTATTCTGCGATTAATAATGATGAGTATGTTGCATTATATGACAGGACTTTGAGGATAATGTTTAAGGTTCGCAATTTTGTTTTGGAAAAAATAGAAGAAGGATGCTATCCCATGTTGAGTAATATTGATGTTACCTCAATGACGATTGATCCTGTAAAGAAGAAAGCACAGTGTAATGGCTGGAGTATGGATATTTTAACAGAATAATATGTCACTATCTGAAAGAAGAACCGCTGATATCGGAATTATTGAAGGCTTATTTGTAACAAAAATACTGCAGGAACAGGCGGACTCTATTCTTGCAGATACTCAGCGTGAAATGAAGGGTTTTCGGTCCGCCAGGTGGAACAAAAGAAGTATGAATGTTTCGGGGGATACATTAACCTACACTCATAATATTAATTTCAGATTTCTCGATATGAAAGCCAGAGTTTCACGAAAAGGATATAATCCTGCTACGAAAAAAAGAAAAGCTGGAAAAGTAAAAAAGAAATCCTTACCGGTTCACAATAAGCCGATTTTCAGGCATAAAAGATACATTCAGAAAAGGTTATCGTTCGGTTTTACGGATGAGATTCGTGGAATCTTTGAAAAAATGGCTCAGGAAAATAATCTTTTGAACGGTAAATAAAAAAGTGGGGACCTAAAAAATGTCCTCCAAAATTAAAAAACTTCCTACGGTATTTTTAATTAGCACAAGCCAGCAATGGAGGACAAAAAATCTTCTTTTGCTGGCTTGTTGCTTAATACCGTAGGAGCTGCAAATATACAATTATTAAATATAAATTAAATATGACTTACAATTATGTACAGGCGCCACTGCCTTTTCAGGGGCAAAAAAGAAAATTCTTAAAAACATTTAGAGAAGCTCTAAAAGATTTTCCTGCAGATGCTACCTATGTGGATTTGTTTGGGGGGTCAGGACTATTAAGCCACACTGTAAAACAGTTTTATCCAAATTCAGAAGTTATTTATAATGATTTTGATGGGTATACGCATCGTTTGGAAAATGTAGACAAAACAAATGCTTTGCTGTCGGACATAAGAAAAATTTGCGTAAAATCTGAGAAAAGAAAAGAACGGTTGGATGATCTGTTTCATTCAGAAATAATCGGGAGAATCTCAAAAGAAGAAGGATTCATAGATTGGGTTACAATATCCTCAAGTTTGCTCTTTTCAATGAATTATGCAACAAGTTTTGAACAACTACAAAAAGAGACATTTTATAATAAAGTTCGATTGTCTGATTATGTTGTGGATGGATATCTTGAGGGAGTTAATCGGGTAAAAAAGGATTATAGAGATTTACATGTCGAATATAAAAATAAAGAGAATGTAGTTTTTTTAGTTGATCCACCTTACCTATCAACGGATTCTAGTACCTATACTCGTACAGATTATTGGAAATTGTCAGATTATTTGAATGTATTAAAAACAATTGAAGACAGTCCATATTTTTATTTTACCAGTAATAAAAGCCAGATTATTGAATTATGTGATTGGATGGAAATTAACGGTTATTGTAGAAACCCTTTTGCAGGCTCAACTACTATTTCAGTGAATACTACTTTAACACTTAATGCAAAGTATGAAGATATTATGATTTTTAATAATAGAAAATAATACAGATAATTATTATTTTGTATTTATCAAAAAACATTCTATATTTGTACCGACTCATCGCTACGGGAATAAACCCAGCAAATATTTTTTCGATATAATAATCCCCCAGGAGTATAGGAGTAGTAATACCCTAACGCGTTCTCGTAACGGTGAGTCAACTCCCCCGGGGGTATTTTTTGTTTAAACTTTTAAATAATTGTCGTATGACTCACACAATCAATTTAGAAGATAATCCATCGAACATGGATGTTTTCCGTCTGGCCAGCGTCGAGGCTTTCAAAGGTTTTATTGATAAACCTAAAAAATTAGATACACCATGCGAATTCTTTCGCAAAAATAAACTCAGTTCTTTCCGGTATAAAGTTTTAAAAAAGGGAGATGTAAGATTGTCTGTAATTTTACCATCTGGTTCTGAACATTATGCTATACAGCGAAATTTTGCTTTAGCGTATATTAAACTTGTACGTTCTTATTACTCACAAAAATTTGATTTAAATCATGAGAAAAGAACTAACAAAACCTGCTGAAAATGAAGTTTATTCAATACTTCAAAATTTAATTATCGGAAATTCTCCGGAAGAATTGGAAGATATGATCTTTCATGTTTTCGAAGATGCTAATTTACAATCGGGAGATCTGTCGCTGGAAGAAAAGATACTGAGATCAGAATTTCATATTGCAAGCAGAAAAATTTTAAGATTATTGTGCAAACATCCTGATCTGCTCAGGAAACTGAAAGATGCATAAAAATGAAGCCTGTTTTTTTAACAGGCTTTTTTAATGTAACACAGCAATTGCAAGCAATTGTCAAAATTTGTACAAAAATAATTATGAGTAAAGATGTATTGAAATACCTAACTGCTGAAGGTCTTACCCCGCAGGAAGAATATAATCAAGGCTTAGCTTTGTTAATGCAGAACCCCGCAAGCCGGAACTCTGTAAGATCCTACAATAATAAAGGATATTCCAAACAGGGTTTAGAAAATCTAAAATATGATCTGAAAAAATCTTTTGGGATAAAAGATCAGGATATCCGAAAATATAAGGAAGAGACCACTCCGGTTATTGAAGAAAGAACGCTTGAAGGTTTCATGGAAGAAAACAGAGATAAGGTACAGGAGCTGCTATCTGAGATTTCTCAGGATGCGCAAAAAGGAATGAAGCTCTACGGTCAATATACTTTCCTTCGTTCTCCGGATTGCCCTAAAGAATATAAAATTTTAGTTGGTGATGCGATTACAGCGTTCGAAAACTATAAAGCCGGTCACGAGGAACTGTTTACTAAAGTGGCTTCCCTGGCAGATCCATTACTTGACGATAATGAAATCTTTGAAATTGCCAATCAGGTTCTGGAGGATTTTGAATTAAACAGAGAGATTCATGCAGAACTACAGCATTACGCAGATACTGGCCAGATCCTTGGAAAGCATGAAATTTTTGATGATTATAATCTTGAGCTTGAAATTTCAAAGCTTACTGCAGAAGAATTGGCTACGCGCGGGAGTAATCTTAAATCCTATATTTCAAAAGCAAATAAGGTGATCAATACCAGCAAGAATCCGGAAGAAGTCGATGCTGCAAAGATCAGACTTGAAAAACTTAAAAAAGAAAAAGCTTTGGTTGATAAAACATTGAAAGCCAAAAAATAATTATGATGCACAAGTTTTTTAGCATAAAAGAGTTGAAAAAATCTCTGGAACATAGATCGGATTGTGAAAATGATCTGCAGGTTGATATTTCACTGGAAATGCTTAAAAGTTTATTCGCTGCAAAGAAACCGGTTCCTAAAAAGGGACCGGCTTTCTTCTCTTATAAAGGATTAAATATGAATTAATGAGAGATTATGAGGTAAGATTTTCGCAGGAACAGCTTGAGGAGTTGGAAGATCTTTCCGGTGCAGGATACTGCATTGAGAAGATCGCCCTGTATTTTGATGTTCCTAAAAAAACAATGAAATCTGAGTACTTACATGAAGACTCATGGGTACGCTATCATTATGATCGTGGGATTTTATTGGTTGATGCGAAAGCTGGAATAGAGCTTTCAAAAAGTGCATCTGCGGGAAGTATTACTGCAATACAGCAATTAGCAAAACTTAGAGATTCTCAGAAACTTGAAGAATTAAGGAAAAGAATAATGTATGGCGAAGAGATTGACCGATTATAATTTAGGTGATTTATATAAATGGATTGAAGCCGGACAGAGTACATCTGCTCCGGAAGAGTTTATTCAATATGTAAATCTTTTGGAGAAAATTTACCAGATGATGAACCGGGTAGATATCTACGGGTCCAAAGAAGCAATTGTAAAACACTTGGTTACTTTTGAAGAATCTCTTAAGGGAAATAGAATTAAAGCAATTGACGTATACAATGAGTCTTTCGAGTATTTTAATGCCGATGATAAGATATCAAAAAAAGCCTGGAGAAAGTTTTATGCTGCAAAACTTGATCAGGATTATGAAATGGCAAGAGCTGTGTCTAAAGATGCTTCTGATTTTGAAAAAGCTTCAAGAATTGCAGATAAAGCTTATAAATTTCGCCAGCTGGATCAAGAAGATCCGCCTGAACTTCCTAAGTCTATGTTTGAAAAACCTCTTAAAGTTTACACCATGGACATGAAGCAGTTTGATGTAGTTAATGAAGACCTTACTGATATTGAAAACTGGATAGACGAAAATACAAAAGAACTTTCTCCTAAAGCTATTGATAGAATAAAGCAGGAAGCAATGATTCTGCCGATTAAAATATTTGATGATGAAAAACCAGACGGTTCGAATTGATTCGCTTTCGGTCTATGATGATGTTGAAGTCAGGTATTCTACCTGGCTTAAAATGATCACCGATCTTATGGAGCCGCAGAACCTTTTCCTGGTACTTGGAAGGGGAACGGGAAAAACGACAGATTATCTTTCCGAAAGGTTAATGAATATATGCTATGAGATGCCTCATAGCTACATTGCATTGGTGGGTAACACTTACACCAATCTTTTAAAAAACGTTGTTCCGGCTATTATTGAAGGTTGGAATCGTAAAGGGTGGATAGAGGGTATTCACTACGTTGTAGATCAACCGCCACCAGATCACTTTAAAAAGCCGTACAAGACCCCTTACGAGTATAAGCACACTATTTCTACATTTACCGGTAATTTTTTCAATTATATTTCTATGGATACTCCCAGTTCCGGAGCCGGTAACTCTTACCAGCATCTGGCTGGGGATGAAACAAAATATCTGGAAAAAAATAGAATTGACAGATTGTTCCCGGCACTCCGTGGTGATGCTACCATGTTTGCTAAATCTCCTTATTACCTGGGAGTAACTTTTACAACCGATTATCCGAACATTATAATGCCGGGAGAATATGACTGGATATTGGATAAAGAAAAAGAGATGAAGCTGCAGCAGATTAAATATCTATTGCAAATTTCTCTTGAACTTAATAAAACTTTAGCCAGTACGATCCGGGCTGCGAAGAAAAGAAACAAAAAATTATTAGCCACGCTTCAGAATAAGATGAAGAAATTATCTGTTCTGAAAACAAGACTGCGTGTAAATTCAACATTTTTCTATAGAGCATCATCATTTGTTAATGTTAATATTTTAAGGCTTGATTATTTCAAAACGGCGTTAGCTGCTCTGGGAGAAATTGAATTTAATACGGCCGTACTTTCACAGGCTCCGATGGTAGAGGCAGGACAAAGGTTCTATCTGGCATTTGATAATCGGCATATTTACGATGATGGAATTATCAGGGAGAATTACTACCGTTATCGCACAGGTGATGATGCTGAAACATTTTCAACAGATTTGAAATATTGTATTGCAGATAAACCTTTAGAAATAGGAGCCGATTTCGGAAATATGATTTCGATGGTTGTAGCTCAGCATCAGGGAAAAACAATCAGGGTTTTAAAGAATATCTATTCTCTAAGTCAGAAAACCGAAAAGATATGCGAACGCTTTCTGAAGTTCTTTGCGCACCATAAAAAGAAAGTCATTGATTTTTATTTTGACAGATCCGCTAACGCCTACCAGGATGTAGGGCGGGACTGGGCAAACGAAATGAAGAAATTTCTGGAGGCATGGCCGGACGGAACTTCTACGGGTTGGACGGTAAATCTGATGTCAAGAAATCAAGGGAATATTGAGCAGCAGCTTGAATTTAATTTTGTCAAGGCTTTAATGAATGAAAATTACCGTGAACTGCCTCGTTTACTGATTGATAAATATCAATGCCGACAGCTTATCTCTTCAATGAATGTGGCTAAGCAGATCGTGAAGAAAAATGCAAAAGGAATTTCCAGAATTTACAAGGATAAATCTTCTGAGAAACTTCCTAAGGAAAAGCTTCCGATGTATTCTACAAATTTATCAGATGCTCTTAAATACCTATTATGTAGACGTCCGTGGTTAAGAATCTACCAAAATAAAAAATCAACTTTTTCAGGGCCTGATAATTGATAATTTCGTAAATTCGTGATTATGGATTTAAAATTACGTGATATGAAAAGTCTTAAATTTTTATCGGCTTCAGCAACAATATTTCTGAATGATTATCAAAAAGAAATGGCAATTCAGGCTAATTATAATGAAGAAACTTATCAATCTCTTAAGTATCTGCTTATCGCATTAAAAATTGAGGATAAACAATTCATTGTTTCTGAAGGGCTAGAATATTGGAGAGAACAATTTAATACAAGGATTTTTCAATATCAAGGCGATGCTCAATATTATGCAATGTTTTCTCGTTCTATTAAAAAAGGTTTAAGTCTTAAAGAAGCTCTTTGCGAAGTAAAAGGGATTATTGATAGAGAAATAAATATTTTAGAAAAATGCTACCTGCTTAATATTCCTTATTCACTTAATTTGTATTAAGATAATAAATGATGATTTTCAGCCATAAATAATTTTGTATTTTTGCAAAAGTTGAAGTCATGATTGCAAAAGCAATAATGATTATTTATAACACTTTTACTCGTCACAGTAGAAGTGTTTTTTTTTGTCCAAACTGGAAATCCCAATTTTATTAATTTCAATACCAGCAACTCAATTTTTAAAGAAGATTTTAAAAAATAGTATTCTGCAACATTTAGAGCTGTTGCACGAAAATAACCTAAGAATATTTTAAAATATTCTACTTCAATCATATCATTTATAGTGTTTTAGCAATACTATATTGCAGTTGCTTTTCTCATTTTTTAAGCCAATTTTCTGTTTTTTATCAGATTATAAAAATTAGCAAAAAACTGATTTTAGAATCAAAAAATGGCTAAAATGAGAAATGAAAATTTGATAGATTCTATCAATATTCTGAAAATCAACATTCTAACCTATTTCAAAAAAAATTAAATAAAGTTGAAACAGCGGGAGGCCGACGCCGCCAAGAATCGAATTTGCCGTTGCAATCGGCCAGATTGCTGGAAATATGGCTGATTGGGCAGAAAATACCCCTGTGAAATACCCCGAAAGGCCGATTTTGCAACATTTGACGATTTTGGTAAGGTTGCATGCCTATCATCATCATACATAGATAGTTAGGAGCCTGTCTGTTTTGATGTAACGTTGGTTGTACGGTCATCTGCCTAACATTGCCCATAAAAAAAGAGATGGCAAATGTGATTTCGGATGAGATACTTAAGCTCAAGATCATTGTCGATGGCAATGAGGCCCAGAAGAGGGTGCTTGATCTTGAGCAGGCCAACAAAGTATTATCGGTAAGGCTTAAGGATCTTATTCAGCAGGAAAAGGAGTTAGATAAGCAGCGTAAAGCTGAAGAGAAGATCTTGAAGTCTAACACTGACAAGATAAGTAAGTATAATACCAAACTTAAGGAAAGTGAACTTTTTGTTATCAATGAAGTAAAAGCCTTGCGCCAAAAGCAATCTGCTTATGAACAGGGCTCAAAAGAATATGGAAAGCTTCAGGCTCAAATTGATAAGGTTAAGCAGAAGGCCAGCGATGCTGCTAAAGCAATTAACGAGGAGATCAATAGTCTAACCTCTCAACAAACTATTTTTCAGGAAAATTTCGATAAGGCTAATACAGCATACAAAAACCTACGAAAAGAGATTGAAGCTACCAATGAAGCATTAGGAGATAATAGATCAAAGATTAATGATGAAATCGGCGCCATGAAGATCATGGACATGACGACCGACCAGTTGACTAGAAGAGCCAGAGATCTCAAGGATGCGATGAAGCACATGACTGAGGGTGACACACTTAATAAAACAAGGGCTGAGCTTGATGAAATTAATAATAGAATAGCTGAATTAAATTCCGGACCGGAACAAGACTCTTTCTTAGATACCTTCAATCAGTATACAGGCGTTATAGTCGCGGCGGTTGCTTCAGTCGCTGGATTCTTAATGAAAATGCAGGAAGTAGTTGATGTAAATAATAAATTGGTAGATGCTCAGACGGCGGTGGCTAAAACCACAGGTATGACCACTGAAGAAGTAAAGGATCTAACAGCCGCTTATAATGATTTCGATACACGTACCAATCAAATAGATCTTCTTAAAATAGCTGAGATTGGAGGTCGTTTGGGTGTTCCAAAAGCAGAAATCCAAGATTTCACTAGAGAAGTAGACAAGGCTTATGTTGCCTTAGGAGATTCCTTCGCAGGAGGTGTTGAAAAAGTAGCGGAAAAAATAGGTAAGATTAAAGGACTATACAAGGAAACAAAAGAATTAGGTATTGCGCAGTCAATCAATGAAATCGGATCAGGTTTAAACGAACTTGGCGCGGAGGGTGCTGCATCAGAAGAGAATATTGCTGATTTTGCATTAAGAATGGGGCAGCTGCCTGAAGCATTGAAGCCAACTATAGCTGAAACATTAGCTTTAGGAGCTTCATTCGAAGAAAGTGGTATTGATGCAGAAAGAGCCTCTTCAGGGTACATGACTTTTGTACGTACTGCTGGAAAAGAAACTGCTGAGTTTGCTAAAGTAATGCATATTTCGCAGCAAGAAGTTGAAAAGCTTTTAAATGAAGATCCTTTGGAATTTTTCCTAAAATTCTCTGAAGGTGCAAAAGGCTTAGATCCTGTAAAATTAGCTCAAATATTAGATGGGCTGAAATTAAATAGTGGTGAAGTAATATCCGTAATTGGCGCCGCTTCTGAAAATACTGACAAGTTTAGAAAGTCGATTGAGCTTTCAGGTCAGGCTATGGGTGAAGCTACCTCCTTGCAAAATGAATTTAATAAAGTAAATAATAATGCAGCTGCTATTTATGAAAAACTACAAAAAAAGTGGAAAGAAATTTACACAAGTGAAAAAGTTGCAAAAGTTTTAAACTGGTTAATTCAGACTATTGGTAAGTTTTTAGGAGTTGTTGAAGATAGTACCGGAGGCGTGACTCTTTTTAGAGAATCACTACTATTTCTTACTAAAATACTTACGATTGCCGTAGTTTCTATATTTTCATATAATACAGCTTTAGCATTATCTGAATTAACGCTTGCCAAAGTTAAGGAAAGGTTATTGGCTTATACAATAGTTCAGAAGGCAACTAATTTATTAAATCAAGCAAGTACAACTCTGCAAAATATTTGGAATGCGACTATTGGTTACAGTACTCTTGCATTGGCTCGTTTAACAGGATCTACCAACCTTCAAACTATTGCTCAGGAAAGATTAAATCTTGTTACAGCGGCAAATCCGTGGGCAGCAGTTGTTGCAGTTGTGATGGCAGTGGTAACAGCTTACATGTTATTTAAATCGAGTGCAGAAGAGGCTGCGGCCGCTAGTTCTAAGCAAAGCAGAGCATTAGAGTTACAAGGTGATATTTCTAAAAGAATAAATGATGAAGAATCAAAATCTGCAGCAGAACTCAAAACTAAAGTTGAACCGCTTATTAGTGTTCTAAAAGACAAAAATACGCAGCTGAAGGAACGTAAGAAAGCATATGATGAACTTATTAAGATTGCGCCGGAGTTTAAAGGAACTTTGGATGATGAATTTATTGCAACTTCCAGACTTGATAAAGTTTACTCGTCTTTGATTGATAAAATAAAAGCTGCAGCAAAGGTTAGGGCGCTACAGGCTATTTTGGATGAACAATATCAAAAAAGGGAAAAATTAGCTGGTAAGCAGGAAATTTTCAAAACTACTCAAGAAAAAAACAAAACTGATAAAACAATGCGTAATCCTGACGGGAGTGCTAAGGGAGGCATTGTATTAGTGAATAGTCTTGTTGAAAAAACAAATAAAGATCTTGAAGAAATCGATGGAAATATTGATGATATTGTCAAGAAAATAGCAGATGCTAAAGTGGACAAACCAGATGTCACATCAAATTATACACCTCTTCCCGATAAAGAAAAAAAGAAAAAACTTACTGATGAAGAAAAGGCAGCCCGTAAAGCTGAAAATGCATATCAGGCTATGAGGAAGAAGATTCTTGATCATGCTGAAGATTATGATCAGAAAGAACTGGAGTTAGAAGCTCAAAAACAAGAAGCCAATGCAGAACTTCAGAAGGAAGGTTACGAAAAGGAAAAAGCGCTGTTAATTTCAGAACGTGATAAAAGACTGGCTGAGCTTGAAAAACAGAAGTACAAACAGTCTGACTTTGATGATATAGACAAAATTATAAAAAGAGAAAAAGGTGATCTTCAAAAACAATTCATAGCAATTAAGGAGCAGTGGCTGAAAGAAAATAAGTTAGTTGAAGACACTAAAATTGCTGAAAAAGAAAAGACCAATTATAAGCTCCGTACCCTGGATGATAAGTATACGGAAATCGGACTCAAAAAAGATGAGGAGGATCTACAGAAGCGGTTAAATTTAATAACAAGAGAACAAAATCAAACTATATCCGCCAATGTCTCAGTTAGACAGCAAAAAGATTTTCTTGCATCCAAAGGCTACACAGAAGAATCTTTACAATTAATTACTAATTGGGAAGAAGGGAAAGCTGCGATTGAAAAATATTATCAGAAGCAAAGTTTACAGGAACAAGTAACATTCTTCCAGGAGCAAATTGCGATGTTTGAAATGGTTGCTGAATTGGCTCCCGAATTTCTGACTGATGAGCAGCTTGAACAAATTCAGCAATATAAAGATAAGTTGGCAGCTATCATTGGTGATATTGCTAAGATTAAAAAAGGCGATGAGCAAAAGCTTGGCGGAAAACTCACCTCCTTTGGCGCAGGTAATGCCGATTTATTTGGTCTTACTCAAGATCAATGGAAGGCAATGTTCACCAACACAGATAATCTTTCTGAAAAAATCCAGAAAATCGGTGCTGCAACTCAGATTGCTCAGAATATGTTTAGTGCTTATTCTGGATTTGTGCAAGCTAATGAACAAAGGATGCTTCATAAAATGGAGGTTTCCAGTGATCGGAAAAAGAAGAAATTAAAAGCACAGTTGGATTCCGGATTAATAACTCAGGAGACCTATAAAAAAGAAACTGAACTTCTTGATGCAGAGTTGGACAGAAAAAAGGCTGAGCTTGAATATAAAGCTGCAAAACGTCAACGAGATTTGCAGATTGCTCAAGCTATTTCCGGGGTTGCGATGGCAGTAATTAATGCTGCTCAGACACAGCCATTCTTTCCTTTGGGTTTGGCAATGACGGTTCTGGCGGGTGCAATGGGAGCGGTACAATTAGCAACGATTATGAGTACACCGTTACCTGCTGCTCCGGGAGCAGAAGATGGCTTTTATCCGGTTATTAGGTCGCAGGATAATAAATTGTTTAATGCTAGAAAAAAGACTTCTAAAACAGGAATTTATGATGAAGCGACGATGTTGGTCGGAGAGGCTGGACCAATGATGCCTGAATTAGTTGTTTCGGGAAAAACAATGAAAAAAATTGATCCTAAGATCCAAAATATGTATATGGAAGAAATCAGAAGGGTTGAGGGCTTTGAAAATGGACTTCTTCCAAAACAGGCTGTTTCTTCCGGTAATGATGAAATGCTAATTAAGGCAATGGAAATTATTAGAGATAATACTGAGGTAATGCTTTACTTAAAAAATAATGGTGTCAGAGGCGTTTTTGAAAAATCCGCCCGTACTGGTAAAGATATTACAGATATGACAAACGAATATGAAAATTTATTAACTAAAAACAGACATTAATATGCCAGCACAATTTCCAGAAAATCCGGATTCCTTTGATTATATAGAAGCATCTACACTTACTACTTCCGTAAATTGGCAACATGGAAATACATTTCCGACAGATGTAAAAGTAAATGTAACAGCATCACCTCAAAGTATAGGGATGTACAGTTCTTATAAGATTGTTTTATACGGTAATATTAATAATACGGTGACAGATGCCATCGAAATTACAGATGGAACTGAAGTAATTTATGAATTAATAAGTACAGGTGGGTATTTTAACAAAAACGTATTTGTTAAATTTAAAGAACTACAACTTTTAGATGCCGGGTCATATCCAGTTGAGATTTTTTTCACATATTATGGTGTTAGTAATAATGGACTTACCTATTTAAATGAGGCGTCTGTTTTTTTTACTTTAAATGTTCAGGGAATACCAGATAATATTACAACCGATAAGGATGAATACACTTTAATTTTTAATAGGCAAAACAATAGTCTTATAGGAGATTTAAATATAAATATCAGTGGGAATGTTAATGATAGCCCGCTACGGTTTTTCAATTATTTAGAAATCTTTAAAAATGTAGATCCAATTATAAATAATTCAGTGGTTTTAGAAGAGAAAACTCCTCTCATATCTAATTCTAATCTTCCTCTTGAGGGTGAATATGAAATAAGTTCTGCAATCTTTAAAAAAATTGTTGGGGGGCCCTATGTAAATGTGAAATCGTTCCTTATTAATTTAATTGTGGTTAATGGAGATATGATGATAACTCCTAAAAATCTCAATTTTTCTTTGCTACAAACAGCAGGTGAAGTAAAAGAGGAAGTGTTAAAAATAATAAATCCGTATAACAAAAATTTTACAATAGAAGGACCATACTGGCTTGAATTTTCGATGGATTCGGGATCTCAGTCTGAAGAAATAACTATATCAACTTTAAATTCATCAAACTTACCAATAGGCGATATTAGTGATAATATTTTGATAAAATATGAAGATAAAACAATAAGCATCCCTGTAAGTTTATCAGTGATCAGTTTTATTTTTCTATCAGGAATGGAGACTTATAATTTTTGCTTAGATAATAAAATAATAAATTTTATTAAACGAGAATTAACTTCCAGGTATGTAAGATCTACATTATCTATCAAATTTCAAAGTGAAGATGAAACAGTAAGTATGGTAGTGCCGCTGACGGTTCCTTATTATAATGAAAGGGCTTCTTTTGATTTAGGCGGCAAAATTCACCAATATTTTTTAAGATTGAAAAAAAGCATACTTAAAGAAGAAAAAAAACCGGGGAAATTCGATAATAAAATATGGATGTATCCTGCGGAAGTTAAAATTCTTGTTGAAGAATTAGATGTTGATTATAATGTTGTTCACTCGGAAAATGTTGCTGCAATACATTTTTACCCTGGTAAAAAACCCACAGCGTTTCCTTTGCTTTCCAATAACTTGATAAAGCAAAGAGTAGAAGGATCAAAATACATTTTCACTTATATCCAAGGCTTGATTTTACCAAATAAAATAGGAATAGGAGCCCCGAACGTTTTACCGGATGGATTAGTTACACGTGTTAAAATAGAAGATGATGAAGATAAAATAATTTTCCCAAGGAAAAAGATTTTTCAAATCACAGATGATAAGCAGCTTATCTATTATACAATCCCGAATAATGGGCCTCACGTAATCAACCTGCAGTATGAAAATCAGAATCTTTGCCCGGAATCCTTCAGCTTTACCGGACATTTAAAGAAAACTCCTGAATACAGTCATGTTTACGATCAAAATGTTCTTTCATCTATTAAAGAAAAGTATGATGTGACTAAAGTAACCATATGGACCATAAATACAGGTTTTATTCTGGAAAAATGCACACAAATAATAGAAGAAATTATCATGAGTAAATTATGCTATCTTGAGATTAATGATAAGATTTATAGGGGGTTTGTTATAACGCAAAAAATTGTAGCAAAGGATAGCAGTTTAGAATTAATTCAGTTTGATTTAGATTTTTTATTATTAGAATAATGGAAATAAAATTTTATACCAACAAAGGAGTTCTTGACTTGTCTAATCTGAAATTTAGTACACAAGAACAAAATTCAATGATGGGTGACAGAATTTTTACTAAATTCTTTTTTCCTTTCACTATTAATGTTGATGATATTTTTTTTCAAACCTTTGGAGACTATCTGAGTGATGAAAGTAAAGATATTGATGTTATCATAGATGGACATCTTTTTCACGAGAACAAAACATATAAAGCTGCATTAACGGTTGAAAGCGTTGAAGGTTATGTATTAACTGGCCAGATAGATTATGGATTTGAGGAGATTCCAAATTTTGACAAAAAGCTCAGCGAGCTTCCATATGAAAAATTTAAAGTTGAAGATATCTATACATTTGCCGAAGGAATAGTATTAAAAAAGTGGCCTCAAACAAACTATAACTTCCCCAGAATTTATACTAAGAAATTTGGCACGGATGATATTTGGGACAGTTTTGATGGTTATTATAATGATAGTACAGTTGAGAATAAACTTCCGAAAATGAAAAGAAATTATATTGATGGATCTGGAAATATTTTCAATCTAAATATTATGCATCCTTGCCCGCATCCGGTCTATTTACTAAAAGTTGGTTTTAGAGATGCGGGATTTGATTTATTGGGAGATATATTGTCAGATCCTGATCTACAGAATCGATGGGTTTTCTCAGGAACTGATTATTTTACTATGAAATCTCAAACTAGATTGGAAGCTAAAGCAACGCAGATGGATTACTATTATGATGAGCCGTGGAACGGGATGATAAATGGGACTGTATGGAAAAAAAGAAGGAGATTGTATAATAGAAGTTTTGATAATTTAAAGCCCGGTAATTACAAAGTTCAGGGCTCTTTTCGAATTCAATCATTTTATGGCAGAATAATTTGTAGAATTTCTGCTAATGATACTGTAATATGGGAACACAATGTATATTATAGTCAGGGTTTTCTTGATAAAGTTTTCCCTATCGATATTTCTGTTCCATTAAATTTGAACACAAATAAAATTGTTTTTTTTGTAGATTATATTCCATTAAACCAAGATGCGGCTGATTATGATGTGATAAGCTTTAGGTTGACATCAGATGTTCTAACTGATGATAACGCGACCGAAGAAGATACTAAAGTGGTTAATAATCTTAATGAGATAGATTTAAGCCGGGCCGTACCTGAAATGACTTTTGGTGATTATGTAAATGGAATAAAGAACTGGTTTAATTACGACATGGATGTTGTTGGAACTAAAATTTATATGAACAGATTGGGTAAGAATGAGCCTTCTAATGTGCAGGATTTTAATGAATTTTCAATAAAAAACCCAAAAAAGACATTTCTCCAAAAGAGATCATTTTTGATTAAGTTTCCGGACCTGCCGGCACCTTATAAATTGGACAGTGTATATTATGATTATAAAGGTGTAAAGTTGAATGGTCTTAAAAATGAAAATACTACAGAGATTGAAATAAATGGATATCCACTACCTGTTGCAAAACCTAAAGAAAATTCTGTTCCAACAGCGATTGATGCATTAGAGTCGTCTGATGTTATTGGATTGGTTTTCTATGAAGGACTAATTGACGGTCAGAATAATTCAAAGAATGTACCGGGTTGTTCGCATCCTGAACTTTTTAACAAAAACTACCTACAATGGTTACGTCAAAGAACCAGAGGGGTTCAGTATCAATGGCAAAAAGAAGTTAATGCCGAGCGTTTTAGCCAGGTTAATATTAAAGATCATATTTTTTGTAATAACAACATTCATCTGATTGTGAGTCTAAACAAAGATAAAGTTGGTGACAATACCTATCAAGTAGATATTGTCACCGAAACTATTAGCTAATCCATTATAAAAGAAGCCATATTTGATTCTTTTTCTATAATATGAACATAAATCATAGTCGTTAGAATACTTGAATGATTTAAGATTTGTTGTAGGTCTCGTACATTGCCACCCTTACGAAGAAAGTTGGTGGCAAATGTATGCCGGCCGGTATGCATTGATACGTTTTTCTTTATATTGATTGTAGGTAGCTTCATTATTTTTTTTAGTGTCCTATTGATGTATTCAGGGGTTATTTTCGTTACAAATAATGGCTCATATCGCTGTATAATACCTTTTGCTGTATTATTGAGGACTATTGTATGAGCTTTCTCCGTTTTATCTGAATGAAAAGTTACGGCATCACCTCGGAGATCTATTCTGTTTAGCCTTTGAATTTCTGAAATTCTTAAGCTTGTATAGCATGAGAAAAGAAAATATCCTAATGTCAATATGTGTTCATTATTTATATTATCACTAAAATAATACTGCTTCAATATTTCGACTTCTCGGATTGTGAGATTTGTTTTTGATCCCTTCATTGATCCAACCTTAAGGTCGTCAATATCAAAATTGATGAATAAACCACGTTTTTTGGCCATGTTAATATATTTTTTTAATGTTTTAATATTGCCTGCTATTGTTGTTGTTTTATTTCCTTTTTTATATAAATAGCCTTTATAATCATCAAAGAATCCCAATGTTAATTTGTTGAATGAAATAGTACTTTCGTAAGCTTCAAGTTTTGCAATAACACTGCGTTCCATACGTTTAGTTGATTCTTTTGTTGGGGTCTTTTCTATTTGGTTTTTTGCAAATGAAATGAAATCATACTTTGGTGTTTTATTAAAAAATTCATTTCGGAATCCTTTTACATCTAAATAAGCGGAACGAGATAAGCGATAATGCGTTTTGATTTCTGTTGTTTTTGATTCCATGTTATCAAGAGACAGATTGATGTCTTCAGTATCAAACTTCTTTTTAACTCTACGAATGGTATTGTCCCACCGATCAGGATCTATATAAAGACCGGTTGGTATACGATCTCGTTCCCCATTTATGGAAACATCATAAAAAATTTGGCATTTGCCATCTTTTCTTTTGTAATTGTTTAAATAAAAATGTGTGGTAATTGTCATAAATTTAGTATTTGTGACAAGCTTTGTGACAAGGAATGAAGGTCGGTTTTGAGTCATAATTTTAATTGTTTTAAGATTAATAGAAATGACCAGAATCGTTGTGACGGCTTTATGACAATGGGATAAAAGAAAACAGGTTAACCCCTAAATCTCGACACTTCATACGTTGAAATGAGCTTGATCTAATTGTTAACCTGTTGTTTTTGTGACCTCGACAGGATTCAAACCTGTAACCTTCTGAGCCGTAATCAGATGCGCTATTCAGTTGCGCCACGAGGCCGTTGTTTTCTTAATGTTTTAAGGTTTGCAAATATAGCACTTTTTTCTTTTCTTTGAAAGATGAAACAGAGAATTTTACTTTTATTTGCAGTTGTAGCGCTAATCTCCTGTAAAAGAGAACAAAAAATTTCGTCTTCGGACTGGACCAATATATCCGGCCGCACCCAATTTAAAGAACATGATGGTATCCTGGAACTCAAATCAGGAAATTTCACTTATAATTTTAAGACCAATCAGACTCCGTTTAAGAAAATTATCCTTTTAAATGCGAGCATGGCGGGATATGTTTCTGAACTGGGAGCCGAAAATCTGATTGTAGGAGTTTCCAGTCCGGAATATATTTATTCAGAAAAAATCCAGAGCCTTTTAAAAGCAGGAAAGATACAGAATGTAGGAAGCGAGCAGAAATATGATGTAGAAAAGATCGTTTCCATGAAACCGGATGCTGTTTTCACCAATTATATTGCAAGTTTTGACAATACCTATCAGCTCCTGAAAAATAACGGAATTCAGGTGGTCTTTCTGGATGAGTATATGGAACAGCTTCCGTTAGAAAAAACAGCGTATATCAAAATTTTCGGGGAATTATTCGGAAAAGAGAAAGAGGCTGAAGATAAATATAAGAAAATTGAAAAAAATTATAACGACCTGAAGCAGCTGGCACTGAAAGGCAAAGAAAAACCTGTGGTGCTGGCCAATGAAATGTATGGAGATGTATGGTATCTTCCGGGAGGAAAAACGTCTCTGGCCAACTATATTACAGATGCCAATGCTTCCTACATCATGAAAGATAATAAAGAAGAAAAGGCTCTGACGATGAGCTTTGAAGAAGTGTATGCCAAATCACACCAGGTACAGTATTGGGTAAATGCAGGAAATCACACTTCAAAAAAAGAAATGCTGGCCGGCAATCCTTTCTACGGAAAGCTGGAGGTATTCAACAAAGGAAAGATCTATACCGTTGCCGGAAAAGAAAAACTGAAAGCCAATGACTTTTTCGAAAGCGGTGCTGTACGGGCCGATCTTATTCTGAAAGATTACATCAGGATCTTTCATCCCGAACTTCTTCCGGAATATCAGTTAACCTATATGAAAGCGCTTCAATAACTCGGGCGAATTGCTTATTTTTGCAGTTCTTTTTAGACAAAATTATGTGGAAAAAAGTTAAACAGGCTGTCTTTATTATTCTTGTCCTGAATGTAGTTTTTATTATTTGGGGCAGATTCTTTAATCCGCCGGTTACCATTACGCAGATTGGAGGTCTTTTCGAATTTGGAAAGCTGCACAGGGATTATATTTCCTATGATGAAATGGGAAATAATGTTAAAAAAGCCGTTATTGCTTCAGAAGACCAGAAATTCTTTACTCATAACGGGTTTGATTATACAGCCATTGAGAAGGCAATGAAGAATAATGAGAAAGGAAAGAAGATCCGCGGCGGAAGCACCATTTCCCAGCAGACTGCAAAGAATATTTTCCTTTGGCAGGGCAGAAGCTGGTTCAGAAAAGGACTGGAAGCCGTTTACACCTTCATTATCGAGAAAGTGTGGAGCAAGGACATTATTCTGGAAAGATACCTGAATTCCATTGAAATGGGGCAGGGGGTGTTCGGAGTGGAAGCGGCAGCTCAGTATTATTTTGGAAAATCTTCTAAGGATTTAAGTGCTTCGGACGCAGCCTGGATTGCTGCTGTACTGCCTAATCCCAAGAAATATGATCCTAAAAATCCGTCTGCTTATTTAAGAAAGAAACACAATTGGATCATGAGACAGATGAGGAATGTGAGTTTGAAATAGTATCTTTGTCCCAATGAAATTTTTTAATTCCAGCACAAATTTTGAATCAGTTCTTAAAAAATACTTCTCTTTTAAGAACCAAACTATTTCTTTAGAACCGTTTGCTGAGTTTTTAGAGAGCATCAAAAGGGCAGATTTTACAGATGTTCTTAATTTTCTTAGAAATAATCCGGATTTTGCTGAAAATTTCAAACATTATATCCATAATATTTTCAAAGGAAGACCTTTTAACCTTTCCCTCACAGAAGCCAATATTCTGTCAGAAAATGCTTTCTTTCCGGAACTTAAAAAGAGAATCTTAAATAAAATACTGCCGCCCGTAGAAAATGAGAAAACGGTGTGGTACATGATCGATAACGTCAGCTTCAGGCCAAAAACAGATCTGAAATACCTTCAAAACCTTCCGGAAAATGAAATAGATGAGTTTTTAAAACTTCTCGGGGCTACAGATTTTATCATCAAGCCGAATGTCAAAAAGGAGCTTATCTTCTCGATGAGTATTCTTTCCTGGCGCGTGACAGGAATGGCTATGGAGGTGGAAGTGGTAAGAATGGCCCCTCAATACAGAAACCTGGATAATCCCTTTCTGGCCCTTCAGAATGAGCTTGAAGCACTTACCGAAGATCTTAAAAATGATCCGGAACTGCAGCTTCACTCCAAAGACAGCCGCTACAAGCAGATTAAGATTTATACAGAACACTGTCATGAATTTGTAAATATTGCTTTTAAAAACTCTGCTAAATATGGAATTTCCGGCAAGATCAATCAGTCACTGCTTAAGATCCGCCAACAGACCGAAAGGATCTATGAGATCGTACAGCTTTTGGTGATTGATAATGAACAGGATATTACCATAAAGTCTAAACAGCTGATCTTTAATATCCTTAACTATAAATCCCACAAAAACAATATTGCAGACCTGATCAACGACAGCACACGTCTGCTCTCGCATCTTATTACCAACCACACGGCAGAAACCGGTACCCATTACATCACCTCTACCCGGAAGGAGTACATGACCATGTTTTATAAAGCCAGTGGAGGAGGGATCATCGTTGGGGCGCTTTGTGTTCTGAAAATGCTTTACGGGTACATTCCCGGAAGTGATTTCTCCCATGCATTTTTATATTCAATGAACTATGCGATGGGGTTCGTTATGATCTATCTCATGGGTTTTACCCTTGCGACCAAGCAGCCCGCCATGACCGCGGCTACGATGACTAAAGTTTTGTCTGAAGAAGGCAACAGCAAACGTAACAATACCGAATTTGCCCACCTTGTATCCAAGCTCTTCAGAAGTCAGTTTATTGCATTCGTAGGAAATGTGCTTCTTTCCTTTCCAATTGCATTGGCGATCATTTATGGGCTGGATGTATTTTTCTCCCAGAATTTGGCAGTAGAAAGATCAGATAAACTGTTAAAAGACCTGGATCCGTTCAAGTCAAAAGCTATACTCCATGCGAGTATTGCAGGATTTTACCTGTTTATTTCAGGAATTATTTCAGGAAACATCGGGAACAACTCCGTGTTCTACCAGATTCCGGAAAGGATTGCCAAAAATCTTTCTATCAGAAGCTTTTTAGGGAAAAAATTTGCAAAGAGCTTATCTAAATATTATGCTAAAAACTGGCCGGGAATCGTTTCCAATTTCTGGTTTGGGGTATTTTTAGGAGCAACAGCTCCGGTAGGTTTATTCTTTGGATTGGACCTTGATATCAGGCACATTACTTTTGCTGCCGGAAACTTTGCTTTAGGGCTTTACGGAAAAGACTTTTCAGTGGATTCCTATACCTTCTGGATATCCTTCTTTACCGTTTTCCTGATCGGATTCTTCAATTTTCTGGTAAGCTTTAGTCTGTCTATGTTTTTGGCATTCAGATCAAGAAAAATGAATTTTGGACAGGTGAGCGAAATTTACAGGGAGATTTTCAGGTATTTTATAAAGCATCCATTCAAATTTTTTATTCCCCTGAGCTCAGGACTGGATAAAAAAGCGGATGACCTGATGAGCAGTACCATTTCTAATAAATCTGAAGATCATTAATAGCTTAATGTATAGTAAAAAACGCTTCGGAAGAGAAACGTTTATAAAATCCGGATATCATTGAATTTGTTTTCTCCGAACTTATCCTGGAACTTTTTAAGATAAAAACTTTTCCGCATCTGAAAATCATGTTTGAGCAGAGGAGAATCGATACAGATCATAATGCATTGGTCTTCAATATTAACGCTTTTAATTTCCTTAAAAAGGCTTTCATCCAGATAATCTTCCAAAAAATCTTTAATTTCAAAAGCAATTAGTTTATGCTCGAAGCCATGGATTCTTGCAAAAGATTTTACAAGTTCTGAGGATTGAAATTCACGTTTTTTATTCTTTTTCATGCTGCCGGTTTCGGGGTTTGGGATTCGGGGGACGGGTTTTAGAGTCGCAGTTAAGGATGATTGGATTATTTAATTTTATTTTCGTTCTAGTTTTCTTTGGCCCATTTTTTATAGTTGCTAATTTTTGCTCCAAGTATATTATATTCATTTCTTAGGATTTCAAATTCTAAAGCAGTCTCAGGATATAATGCTATAATTTTTTCTAAATGATTAATTGTTTCATCGTTGCTGGCGTGACTGTATATCAGAAAGCGGATGTATTCATTTTTATAAGATGACCTTCCATAACCCTCTACAATATTGGTGATGACAGAATCAGATGATCTCCTTAACTGACTAGCTAATTCAAATAACTCATATTTTGGAAGAAGAAAAGTAGCCTTATGCGTTTTTAAAAATAATTCCAAAGCGGTTTTATAGATGTCTAAATTCCTATAACTCATAATCAGATGTGTTAGGCTAAATTTAGTAATTTAGAAATTAATAAAATTAACTGCAATTCATATTTTAGATCTCTATTGATCTCGAAACTCGGAACTCGTAGCGCAAAATCCACGCTTCAAAAATTATCAAACTTCAAAAATTATACTTTCTTCATTGATTTTCTTTACAACACTTTCCGTACGTTCTCTGTGAGTATCAGTGATAAAGATCTGTCCGAAGCTTTCCTGATTAACCAGTTCGATCAATTGTGAAACACGCGTATCATCAAGCTTATCAAAAATATCATCAAGAAGAAGGATCGGGGTTTTCTTGGTTAATTCTTTTACAAGACTCATCTGTGCTAATTTTAACGAGATAAGGAAAGATTTCTGCTGTCCCTGCGAGCCTACTTTCTTGATCAATACATGATCCATCTCAAAAAGCAGATCATCTTTGTGAATTCCTTTTGAAGTATAGGTAAGCATCCGGTCTCTTTCAAGACTTGCTGTTAAAAGCTGCTGGAAAGCTCTCTCAGGCTGAGCGGAATCAAAAATATCACTTAAATCGGACTGATATTGAACAGATACCGTTTCTTTTCCTCCGGAAATAATCCTGTAAAAATTCTGGACAATAGGGCCGAGCTTTTCAACAAAATTGCTTCTTTTCTCAAAAATATTAGTTCCGAATTTTGAGATCGGGGCATCATAAATCTCCAGAGAATCTTTGTCCCAGGTTCTGTTTTTAGCGAAATATTTTAACAATGCATTTCTTTGCTGTACCGTTTTCTGATACTGTATCAGGTCAAAGAGATACTCCGAATCCGTCTGGGATATCATGGAATCCAGAAATCTTCTCCGGCTTTCCCCCGAATCTGAAATCAGGTTGGAGTCATAAGGCGAAATCATCACACTCGGCAGATATCCGATATGGTCCGCAAGCCTGTCATAGCTTTTATCATTCTTTTTAATGATCTTTTTGGCTTCTTTGGGCTGGGAGATTTTAATGATGTCTTCACTGTCTTCATTCTGGACTTCAGCATCAATGGTGAAAAAATCTTCATCCCTTTTGATATTGTTAAAGTCTGTGTTTCCTAAAAAACTTTTCCCTACGGATAAATAATGCAGCGCATCCAGGATATTGGTCTTTCCGGCACCGTTGTTTCCCACAAAACAGTTGATCTGCGGAGAAAATTCAAACTTCTTCTCCGAGTGGTTTTTGAAATTGTAAAGGGAAAGCTTTTTGATAATCATTCGTCAAAAATACTCCATTATTAGTAAAAATAAAAAAGGAAGTGCAGAGCAGGTTTCTATCCCGAAAGAAAAATAAGCGTCATCTCTTTTATTTTCAGAGAAATAGATCAGGATAAAGGTGATGATTCCTGATAGAAAAAATGCAATACCATAAGCAGATTTTAGATAAAATTCAGCAATAAGCATGCTGATAAAGACAAGCAGGTAGGCAATGTATTTTGTATTCTGTACGCCGACCAGTTTGGGAAAAGTCTGTACCGTATCGCTTTTCATATCCCGGATGTCGAAAGGCAGAACAAGAGCCGTTATAAAAAAGAAGCTGATCAGAAAAATGGGAATACTGAATTCCGGAAGCGTAAGCCAGCTGTTAACCAATGCCCAGACCAGGCCTACATAAAATACTTTCAGCATCGGAATCTTCCGGATATAGACATCCAGGAAAAAACTGTTGTAAAGCAGTCCCAGAACCACAATGATGAACCATTTCAAAAGTCTTATTTCATTATGATTGTGAATGATCAGAAAGGCACAGACGATACCTGCTGCAGCATTCAGTACCAGGATTTTCAAAAAGTGCCTGGTATATTGATATTTGGTATAAAGATATCCGCTGAAATAAGTGATGAAAATAAGCAGTATGGTGGGGAAACGGAATGTGTTTTGCTCTTTCATGAAAAACACTGCAAATAAAGTTCCCATAACGGAGACATAAATTTGACTGTCAATGACAGTTTTTTTCAGTATTTTTAAGAAATTCATTTATCAAAAATAACATATATGAAAAGATTTTCCAAGATTTTTATGCTTTTGCTTCTAATGCTGAGCTTTTCTGCTGTTTCGGCACAGAAATACTACGACGACCAGTGGAAGAAAGTGACTGACAACAGTATGAAAGGTGCCTATAAATCTAATCTTCCCATCATTTTAGACATACAAAACCATGCCATGAAAGAAAATAATACCATACAGCTCATCCGTTCCCTGAAAGCAGAATTCAGCATTGTCAACCAAACGGTAGATGATGATAAAAATGATTCTGCGTCCCGGTTTTTTAAGAAACTTCAGGAAACAGATTCTCAACTTAAGGGTGAGGGAAAATTGGTATATCATGTTCTTCTGAATGGTTTCTTTATGGATTATTATAATCAGAATTCGTGGGAGATAGAAAGCAGAACCAATATCAATTCACAGGACCTTTCCCAGATTGAAACCTGGAGCAAGCTTGATTTTAAAAATTATCTGAAGAAAAGCTATCAGGAGCTCGACCAGCAGGAGCAGGAGATGAAGAAAATTTCCCTCTCAAAGTACAAGGATATTTTTACAGAAATCAAGGATATCGTTTATTTTCCGACTGTATATGAATGGTATTCTATGAAAAAGATCAGTTTTCTTTCTCAGAATGGTCTTTTTACAAAAAATGAATTAACGGAAAACAGAACAGAAATCAATGCTATTTTTGATGAGCTGATTGCACAGAACAGTGGAAATCCAAAGCTTTATTTTATGAAAGAAAAGCTGACGGAAAATTGTAATTACAGCCAGTGTAAAGATAAGCTTGAGCAGCTTCAGAACCTTTTGAAATCTGATACCGAAGGAGATTACAAAGTGATCATCATGGAGGATATCATGAATGAGCTTCTGGCCAAAAAGAAAGAGAAAGAAGCTTTGGCCATCGCAGCTCAGGCGAGGAGTCAATATCCGAAATCTCCATTCATTGAGAACATAAAAAATAAAGAAAACCAGATCATCAATCCGTTTCTTACCATTAAATACGAACAGCAGACCCAGAATAACCTGCCGATCCATTTCGTAGCGGACCATAAGAATGTGACGGAATTTTCTCTGAACATTTATGAGGTAAAAGAAGATTTTACAACACTCATGCAATATGTGCAGAATGCTTACAACAATACTTTTGGAAAGGTTAAAAAAAATCTGGTAAGAAAAGAAACTTTCCAGCTTGGTGATTCCAAAGATTATCAGGTTCATAAAACATCCCTGGAGATCAAGCCTCTGCCTTCCGGAATTTATGTTGTTGAATATGCCGTTGCCGGATCCGAAGTAAAAGACAATGATTCCAGACAGAATTTTTACTTCCTTGTTTCAGGAAACAGAGTGATTTATCAAACCAAAACAGACAGAAACCAGCTTTCCAATACCCTGAAGCTGGTCAATAGTGAAAACGGTAAACCTGCCGTGAATGAAAGCCTTACGTTTTACGAGTTTGTGGCTAATAAAACCTTAAATAAAATTGACGGAAAAACTGATGCAAACGGCGTTTTTAAATTCCCTTCCACAGACAGCAAAGAATATTACAGAACTTTCCTGATCCGCCAGCCAAAGACCAATGATTTCCAGATCATGCAGGTATATGGAAATAACGGGAATGCAGAAGACTACAACCCAAATAAGCAGATGCGCACCCTGGCCCAGATCTTTACGGACAGAGCGATCTACAGACCGGGACAAACCGTTTATTTCAAAGTAATCAATACTAAAATAGATAAAGAAACAGAAGCTGTAATTTCAGGCTTAAAACAGAAGATCACACTTCTGGATGCCAACAGTCAGGAAGTTTCTTCTCAGAGCTTTTCAACCAATGAATTCGGATCTTACCATGGAAGCTTTATCCTTCCGAAAGGTCAACTGAACGGAGTTTTTTATCTGAAAACAGATGAGGGATCCCAGGGCTATAAAGACATCAGGGTTGAAGAATATAAAAGACCTAAGTTTGAAGTCACTTTTGATCCTGTAAAAGAGGAATACAAATACGGACAGACTATCGAGCTGAAAGGAAAAGCAATGATGTTCTCCGGAGTGGCTTTGAGTAACACAACCGTTAATTACGAGATCAAAAAACACAACATCAGATGGAGATACTTCTGGTGGTATCCGCGTGGTGACGACAATGAAAATTCAATCCTTGGCGAAGCTAAAACCAATGAAAAAGGAGAATTTGTGATCCGTCTTGATCTTAAAAAAGATGAAAAGCTGGAAGGAATTCAGATCGATAATTATGAGATCAATGCTTCGGTAACGGATATCAATGGGGAAACCCAGTCTGCCAATACCCAGCTGAAAATAGCTTCAGTCTCTCACTATATTAAAGCTGACGGAATCAAGAATACATTCAGTGATGAAAATGTAAAACTGAAAGTAGAAACCCTGAATTACAATGAGCAGGATCTTAAAAAAACATACAACGTAAAACTGTCAAAACTGGCGGTACCGAACAGGATTTTCAGAGATAATTTTGCGACAGAAGTTCAGGACCTTCCTAAATATTCGAAAGAAGAATTCATCAGTAAATTCCCACACGATTTATTTGACAAAACTGAAGAGACCAAAAATCTCAAAGCAGAAAAGGTAATTTCTGAAAGACAGCAACAGCCGACAACTGAACTGGATTTAGGAAAACTGGAAGCAGGCGATTATCAGCTTGAACTGTATAATATTGAAGGGAAAGACACCATAAAATCTTCTCAGAATTTCAGTATCTGGGACAAAGGTTCTTTAAAACCTTTACAGAAAACCTTCCTGACCGTTATTGAGCCTAAGAATGAATTCTCAAGAGGAGAGAAGGCTAAAGTGTATGTGTATTCCGCAGTTCCGGATGCGCTTGTCAACGTATTTGTTCAGGACGGTTCCGGAAAAACAGTGTCAGAACTACACCAGATGAAAAAAGGAGTTTTGGAATACGCTACAGATATCCCGAAAGATAAAAGCGTGTCATCCTTGAATATCCAGTTCCAGATTGCAGCATTCAATGATGTGCAGACCCAGGCTGTGACTTTAAAAATAAAAGATACGGAACAGCCTGTAAAAATTGAGACCGTTACCTTCCGAGATAAGCTGGAACCTAATTCAAAAGAAAAATGGACGGTAAAAGTTTCAGGAAGCGACAAAGAAAAAGTAAATGCTGAAGTACTGGCGAATATGTACGATATGTCACTGGATCAGTTTGCCGTGAATACATTCAGCTGGCAGAATTTGTATACCCCGTATTCTATAGTGACTTCTTACGATATCAGACAGTATCTCCTTCAGCAATACTATCAGAAAAGGCTGAAATATTACAATGGAAAATATGTAGAGGTACCGAACTTTAACTGGTTCGATGGTGATTTTGACAGTTATGGACTAAGAGGAAGAGTAGCAGGAATGCAGGTGGAAAATATGGCAATGCCAGCTCCTGTTGCAGAAGCACGAATGGCAAGCGAGGCTGTATCATATAAAGCAAAAAGAGTAAATTCAGGCGCAGCAATGGAAGCCCAGGCTGATTCAGCAGTATCTTTAAATGAAATTGTAGCTGTAAAAGAAAACCTGGAAAAAGTTCCCGTACGCCAAAACCTAAATGAAACAGCATTCTTCTATCCTGATCTGAAAACAGATGCCGATGGGAATGTAAGCTTTGAGTTTACTTCTCCGGAAGCATTAACCAAATGGAAACTGATGTTCCTGGCTCACACTAAAGATGCCAGAGCAGCAGTACTGGAAAAACAGGTGGTGACGCAGAAAGAATTCTCTGTAACCCCAAATTATCCAAGATTCTTAAGAGAAGGCGATGAGCTGAATCTTCAGTCGAAACTGTCCAATCTTACTGATAAAAAACTAAGCGGTTCTGCAGAGCTTCAGATTCTGGATGCCTTTACAAATGAAAATATTTCATCTAAATTTGGCATCAATGCAGGTACGCAGAATTTTAATTTAAATGAAAAAGGAAACAGTGCATTAACATGGAAACTTAAAGTTCCGAATAACGTATCTTCAATTATATTGAAAGTGGTAGCCAAAGCAGGAGCGTATTCGGACGGAGAGCAACAGGCGGTTGCCGTGCTTCCGAACAGAATGCTGGTAACAGATGCTGTACCTGTGTTTGTGAAAGAAGGAGAAACCAAGACATTTATTCTGGATAACCTTACCAATACAAACTCTGCCACGGTCACCAATGTTTCCAATACCCTGGAACTGACTACGAATCCGATCTGGGAAATTATGTTCGCATTACCTAGCCTGAAGAATGATCAGAACAGCTCCGCCGATGTAATTTTCAACAAATGGTTTGCAGATGTACTGGCCTCTGAAATATTCAGGGCCAATCCTAAAATGAAGACTGTTTTTGAAGAATATCAGAATAAAGGATTACTGAATTCAAATCTTGAAAAAAATCAGGAGCTGAAACAGCTTTTACTGGAGGAAACCCCTTGGGTGCTGGAAAGTAAAAATGAAGGCGAGCAGATGCAGAAACTGGCTCTTTTATTTGATGCCAATACGATGAGAAATTCAATCAGTCAGGATTGGGATGATCTTAGAAAGCTTCAGAATCCTGATGGAGGCTTCTCCTGGTATTCCGGATATCCAAGTTCTTACGGAACATCGCTGTACATCCTTAAAAATCTGGGTAAGATCAACAAATGGTTAAAAGACAATGCGAAAGATTACCAGGGAACAGAACAGAAAGAACTGGTGACAAAACTCGTTCAGTATGTAGATAATGAAATCGATAAATACTGGAATGTAAAGGATAATATCTGGAACAACTGGGCGATTGATTACCTTGACACCCGAAACTATTGGGAAAAAGAATACCCTCTTAAAGGAAAAGGCGCTTCATTGAAAACCCTGGTAAAACAGAAAGCAAAAACGGCTAAGATCACAGATTTTACCTTCTTCGGACTTCACCGTGCGGCCTTACTGATGAATGATTACGGATTAAAAGACGTTTCAGATAAATTAATGAACTACCTGAAAGAAACTTCCACCGACACAAAAACTCAGGGCGTTTACTGGAAGCAGAACCTTAATGACTGGGGCTGGTTCGGATCCAAAGTGGTGAATCATGCAGGAGCTTTAGAAGCATTCAATACATTAAAGCCTAATGATCAGAAAATGATCGAAGATATGAAGATCTGGCTGATCACACAGAAAGAAGTCAACTCATGGGGAAGCTCAAGAGGAACTTCGGAAGTAATCTTTACCATCTTGAATTCAGGGAAATCCTGGACAAGTGCCGAAAGCGACAAAGCAACGATTGTCTGGGGCGGAAAAGAACTGGCTCCGCAAACTCAGGCTACAGGCTATGTAAAATCAACGGTGAAAACAGATACAGTAGATAAGAATTTAGGAACTGTTACCGTTACCAAACCTGGTCCGGGAATTGTGCAGGGAGGACTATTCTGGCAGTATTATGAAGATTTAGATAAAATTAAATCTTCTGAAAACTACATTTCCATTACCAAAGAACTTTACAAAAAAGTGAAGACAGTTAACGGCGA
Source organism: Chryseobacterium sp. UF-81 (assembly GCF_058245105.1). Classification (NCBI taxonomy): domain Bacteria; kingdom Pseudomonadati; phylum Bacteroidota; class Flavobacteriia; order Flavobacteriales; family Weeksellaceae; genus Chryseobacterium; species Chryseobacterium sp. UF-81. Next base: position 644,037 of record NZ_JBSIBX010000001.1, read on the forward strand.
AGAGCTTCAGAAAATTTCAGCAGATACCCCTTTAAAAGTAGGTGATAAAGTAACCGTAAGAATGATCCTGAATACAGACAGGGCAATGGAATTTATTCATATTAAAGATATGCGTGCAGCAGGATTTGAACCCACAGATGCGCTGTCCGGATACCAGTGGAAAAACAGCCTGGGCTATTACCAGTCTACCAAGGATGCTTCTACCAATTTCTATATTCAGTATATGCCGAAAGGAAAATATGTCTTCGAATATGATCTTGTATCCAATGCGGCCGGGAAATTCTCCAATGGTATTACGACCATGCAGAATTATTATGCTCCACAGATGAATGCCCATACAAAGGGAACCAATGTGACAATTTCAGAGTAATTTATAAAATAAACAAAAAACTGTAGTAGCCTCTTACTGCAGTTTTTTTTGTCTTCAGCTCAATAGTGTCTATGTAATTTTCTTTTGTTTATAGACTTCAAAGGAAGTTTCCGTACCTGGTAGGAGAATTAATATTTTATAAAACTAAACATTTGTTTAATTTTGGAATGGTTTTTGAAAGTACAACAGAAATTTTAAAAAAAAACAAAATGAAATTTTCAAAGACGTTAATTACAGGATTGGTAATGTTGGCAGGAGTAAATGCTTTCGCTCAAAAGAAAGCAGAAAAATTTGAAAAATTACAGATTGAAATGTTCCCAAAAGCTAAAGAAGGATTCAAGCAGGTGTATATTCAGCTGCCTGTTGCAAAAAATGAAAACGACCTAAAAGTGGAGTTTTTTGTAGGTGCTGAAAAAATGCTGGACTGTAACAAATATTTCCTGATGGGAGAAGTGAAAACGCAGGACCTTCAGGGTTGGGGCTACAACTATTATGAAGTAGAATCGAATGGTGAAGCAGGAGGTACATTAATGGCCTGCCAGGATCAGAAGAAGACCAAGAAATTTGTAACCCTTCAACCGGAGATTGTAAGATACAACAGCAAGCTGCCTTTGGTATTCTATGTGCCGAAAGATCTTGAAGTTCGTTACAGAATTTTACGTCCTGATGCTAAAATGAAATCAGCGGTTCAGAGATAACCTGAATAATTTTAAATAACAGCTCCTCACAATTTGTGGGGAGTTTTTGTTTTATAAAACATTTAAATTATTAAGATATGAAAGTATTAAACCATCAAAACTCATCTCTCTCTCTTTAAAGCATTAAAATAAAATCTGCGTTACCTGCTAAATCTGCGAGAGTCTTTTTGTTTTTTCTCTCGCATTCTATGTTAAAAAGCAAGTAAAATTTATTAAAAATTAAGATGCAAATTTGTAAGTGTTTACAAAAGGA